>JBBQFL010000039.1:0-42666 GCA_038321965.1 Burkholderiales bacterium
GCGCGCGTGCAATGTTTTATTCTTGTCATGGGCTTTACCATTCTGGTGCGCCAGTGCCGCCTGCGTATGACATGGTGGCCATGGCCCGGATTGAGCGATGCGTGAGGCTGTTCCCTGCTCCCGAAATACTGTAATCCGTTAGGGAAAGCCAATACATTTGCCAAGCAATCAATACTAAGCCTAGACCACACCGTTGTAAACCTTTTCACCAGCACGATCAGGGGATGTTACGCGCATCGTCCAGAAGTAAAAGTGCAAAAATTTACACGACAAAAAACACATATACGTCGCCCGACGCGCGCGTCTGCAAAGCCAACGAATTGTCCAAGCGTAGCCGCGTATCATGACCAATTCATGTAGTGCAAATAGGTTGACAATGGAAAAAAATGCAACTCCCCCGGAAGGTCCGCTCGTTATATCGGACTTGGACGACGGCGTCATCGTACTCACCCTGAACCGGCCCAGGCAGTTCAATGCGTTGTCTCTTGATACTCTTTACGGGTTACATGCGGCTCTGGATGCGGTTGCGCGGAACCAGTCGGCACGCGTGGTGATCATTACCGCAAACGGCGACGCGTTTTGCGCGGGACACGACCTTAAAGAGATGCATGCAGCGAATGATGAGGCCGTCGTCGTGACGTTGTTCCGGCTCTGCGCCGACTTGATGTTAAAAATTGTCTCGCTACCGGTTCCGGTGATCGCAGAGGTAAATGGCATGGCAACCGCTGCAGGATGCCAACTTGTTGCGCAATGCGATCTTGCCGTTGCCGCCGATCACGCGAGGTTTGCCGTTTCCGGCGTCAACCTAGGTCTGTTTTGTTCGACGCCTGCCGTGCCGCTGTCGCGCACAATTTCGCGAAAACGCGCGGCAGAAATGCTAATGACGGGAGAATTCATCGACGCAGCGACGGCGCTCGATTGGGGCTTGGTCAATCGCGTCGTACCTGCCGCCGCGCTGCGAGCGGAAACGATGAAGTTGGCTGAATCCCTGAAAGCCAAACCACGCGCTACGCTGGCGGCGGGGAAGGCGCTCTTCTACCGGCAGATGGAACTCGGCCTCGTCGAGGCCTATCAGGATGCATCGAGAACCATCGCATGCAATTTCTTGCAACCTGAAGCACGCGAGGGTGTTGCAGCATTTCTGGAGAAACGCAAACCTGATTGGACATGATCATCGTCAGGTTCTGAAGCCGTAACATTTGTCATTTCGACTGGCATGCTGAATGCAGAGTTCTCCCTGCGGCCGAATTGCATGTGGCGTGAGCTAACCAGCGCCTAATTACCATCCCGTAGTATTTCGCGCGCCGCGTTGTGCCCCGGTATTCCCGTAACACCGCCGCCGGGATGAGTGCCCGCGCCGCATTGATACAGCCCTTTGATTGGAGTCCGGTAATCGCCATAACCCAGCACCGGGCGGGCGCTGAAGAGTTGGTCAAGCGATAGCGCGCCATGAAAAATATCGCCGCCAATCAACCCAAATTTGCGCTCAAGATCGAGCGGGGAATGAATCTGTCTGGCAATGACGCTGGATTTGAAATTCGGTGCAAATCCCGTAACGGTATCGATCATCAAGTCCGCAACTTCTTCGCGATGATCATCCCAGCTCCGAGCGCCTGGTAGTGTGGGCGAAACATGCTGACAGAACAAGCTCGCAACATGCTGCCCGCTAGGTGCAAGCGAATCGTCAACCACGCTGGGAATGAGAATTTCAACGATAGGTTTGCGCGACCAGCCTGAGACTTTGGCTTCAAAGTAAGCCTGCTCCATATACTGCAATGACGGCGCCATGATGATGCCCGACGCGTGATGCAGGCCTGGTTCAGGATGGCAGGTAAAGTGGGGTAATTCAGCCAGCGCGACATTCATGCGAAACGTTCCCGATCCGCATTTGTACGCCGAGATTCGCTGATCGAATTCGGCATCGACGGCGCCGGGTTCGATCAAGCGCTGAAACAACAATTTCGGATTCAGATTGGATACGACGCAATTGGCCATAAGCTCACTGCCATCTTCCAACAAAACGCCAACTACCCGACCGCCCTTCACCAGCACGCCTGCCACCGCCGCATCCAGCGAAATCTCCACACCTCGCGCGGTAGCCTCTTTCGCCATGGCCTGTGTGATCGCCCCCATGCCGCCGATTGCGTGTCCCCAGATGCCTGGCTTGCCGTTGACCTCGCCGAATACGTGATGCAGCAGTACATACGCCGAGCCGGGCGTGTACGGCGAAGCAAAGTTACCGACCACACTATCGAATCCAAAACACGCCTTGATGGGGGCAGACTCAAAAAAGCCATCCAGCACGTCGCCCGCGCTCTTGGTAAACAAATCAAGCACATCACGGCGCGCCGCCATGTTAAGCGCCTTGAAGCGCTTGCTCACTTTCCATGCCTGTAGCAGATCAGCAATGCCGCCGCCCACGTTGGGCGGTGTCTCAAGCAACAGATCTTTCAAAACTGCTGCGACGCGGTCCAGCATGGCGTAGTAGGCAGGCAATTTTTCTGCGTCGGCCTTGGAAAACTTCGCAACCTCTGCTTGCGTCGCAGCCAAACCTCCGCCGACTTTAAGAAACTGCTGATCATCCAGCGGTAGAAAATTAGAATATGGCCGCTCAACAATGCGTAGCCCGTGCTCGACCAATTTCAGATCGCGAATGATCTTGGGGTTGAGCAGGCTTACCGTATAGCTCGCGGTGGAATTGCGAAATCCGGGATGAAACTCTTCGGTAACTGCCGCCCCACCAACCACGTGACGGCGTTCCAGTACCCGCACTCGGCGGCCTTTGGCAGCGATGTAACAGGCACAAACCAGACCGTTGTGACCGCCGCCGACAATGATGACGTCTTGCATAGACTTAATTTCCAACCGGAAAGTAAGCCTGCGTGTCTTCAGAATAGTCACGCGTGTTGTAGTATGCGCTGATCATTTTTCAAACCGGCTTTGGGAAATTTAAGTGCACTCTACACTAACACATCAACTTCTTTTGGGTCGTTGCCCGAATCGTAATTTTGGCGCATTACAGCTATTACTGGCTGTGCTTTTGGTCGGCTGCGCTGGGGGTATTGCTGATTACAATGGCCCCGATGCACCACAGTTCGTACCCTACCCTGCCGACAAGCGTCCGCGCGTTGCACTTGTCCTGGGTGCGGGAGGTCCACGTGGATTTGCACATGTTGGTGTTCTCAAAGTACTTGAAGCCAATGGCATCCAAACCGATCTGGTCGTGGGCGCGAGCGTTGGCTCGTTGATCGGCGCACTTTATGCGAATGGCGTCCCTGCCACAGAAATCGAAAAAATAGCGATGGCGATTGATCCAAAACGTTTTATCGGCGTTTCGACCTCTGGCCTCACTGGCAATGGCGCTGCACTGGAAACCTTCGTACGCGAGCTTACCCATGGCAAACCGCTCGAAGGATTTCAACGCAAGCTGGCCGTCACGGCGGCGAGACGAGACAACAACGTGCTTGCAGTATTCACACGTGGCAATACCGGTGCCGCCGTGCGCGCCTCCAGCGCCACCCCTAGCCAGTTTGCACCGGTGCGAATTCGCGGCGTCGAATATCACGATGGCGACGAAGCGCAACCGGTGCCGATACGTGTGGCGCGCGACCTGGGTGCAGAAATCGTGATCGCGGTTGATGTTTCTGCATATCTCGAGCGCACGCCTGCCGAAGCACCAGTGTCGTGGCGGATACGCGACCGGAAACGGGCGGCACTTATCGAACAAGAACGCCCTTTGGCAGATGTATTCATCCACCCGGACCTCAATTACTACGCTGGAATCAGCGAGGCTTATCGGCTGATGTGCATCAAGCGAGGCGAGGAAGCGGCGCGCGCGGCACTGCCAAAAATTCTTGAATTGATGCGCCCGCCAACGGCTCAACGGCCAAAGCTGTAACGCTGCAGGCTTGACCTCCTGAAAAGGCCTGAGACCCGCGCCTGATATAGGTTCCAGCGTATCTATTTTTTGCAAGCAGCGATTTTTTCCTGAACCCGCAAATCGAATTTGGCAACATTGACAATGACGCGCTCATGCAGGCCTTCGCCGATCAAATCGCGATCGTCTCTTGCGCTTACTTTGAATTTGACGGACCTGCCATCCACGGCAATGACTTCTGCGGTCGCAGTGACACGCATGCCAACAGGCGTGGCCGCAATATGCGAAACAGCTAGATGCGTACCAAGACTTTGATGGCCATCAGGCAATAGATGCTCAATTGCGGTCAGCGCCGCCGCCTCAAACAGGTTAATCATTATCGGCGTTGCCAGCACCCTGACGCGACCGGACCCGACGAAAGGCGCCGTGTGTTCGTCCGCGACCACGATGGACTTCTCACCAGTCGTACCGGGCAAGATGGCAAGCACAATACTCACTCTGCGCGATTAGTGTCTAGTGGCATAAGACTGGGTTACCCCGAGAATCGTTTTTGCGCCTACGGGGTTAGGCGCGCAGGGCTGCAATGCGCCCAGCAAAGGCACCGCTATTGTGAGTGTTTGCAACGACATCGCGTGGGACGTAAACGATTCGCATATAGCAAGACTTATACAATTAGACACTAACTGCCATCCAGCTTTACCTGACCGTCAACCATGGTTGCGCTGCGCTTAGTGCCATCTTTGGATACTGAAAATCCCTTTGCTCGCGTCAAGCCCTTCTCAAACACGCCCTCGAACCAGCCGCCATCGTTGAAGTAGAATTTGCCCTCGCCATTCAGCTGCGCGTTTACGTAGGTGCCCTCGGATTTGTAGCCCGTTGAATAGAAGTATGAGCCTTTGCCAGTCATCGCACCTTCCGTGAAATCGCCTTCGTAACGATCACCGTTGGAAAAGTAATACACCCCCTTTCCATGCGCGCGATCATTGACGAAAGTTGCCTCCCAGCGGTCGCCGCCCTTGGTGGTAAACGTGCCTTTGCCAGCCATCTTGCCCGCAACCATTTGGCCTTCGTATTTGTCACCACTGGCAAAAATATAAACTGCTTTTCCATGCGCCTGCCCATTGACGAAGGTACTGTCAGTTTTGTCACCGTTCCTAGCAATAAATACTCCCGCGCCGTTAAAGGCGCCTTTGGAATATTCACCCTCATATTGATCGCCGCTGGCGAAGGTAAATTTGCCGCGTCCGGATGGCTCGTCGTCGACAAAATCGCCTTCATAGCGATTCCCGTTCGCCCAAATGTAAGTGCCTTTGCCTTGTTTTTTGTTTTCGCGAAATTCACCCTTGTATCGAAAACTGGACGACGTAAATTCTCCCTGCCCGTGCAAAATCTGCAACTTGTCCTTGGTTTCTTTGTATTCGCCGGTATAGTTTGCACCGAGCGGAAATGGGATAACGCCCGACAACATTTTGTCAGTTGGCGGTGGCGGTAGCGACGTTCTCTGTTCAGGCGCGATAGCGGCCACTTTGTCTGCGCCAGGGGCGCTGAAGTTTGTATTTGCCTGTGCTCCTACCGCAGGGTTTGCCGCTGTGGATTCAATCATCATTCGTGGGTTTGGTACGTTGCCACTGGGCCGGATCTCCAGGCCGCGCGAGTCGCCAGTTTGGCTTGGCGGTGCATTTGGGGCACTTGCAATGATCGTCTTTTGGGTATTTACGCCGGACGCCGCTTCAACAGGGGGTGATGGCCTAGTGTCCTGCACGACACGCGCGGCCGCAGGCTCCGGCACTAGCACCGGCGCTGCCGCGACGTTGGCTGAAGACAATGGCGTCGCCGCAACTTGTTGCTGCAACATTTCACGTTTCAGGCGATCAATTTCCAATCGCGCGAGCGACGAAAAATTTCCGTTCGGGTATTTTTCCACGTACAACTGGTAGCCCTCAATGCGTCTGCCTTCACGCGCGCTCCGCCAGAACTCTCCTTCGATTGCCGCCTGGGCATCGCCTGAAAGTCCGGAGGCTGGCGTAGCAGCTGGCGCGGCGGTGGCCACGTGACTGCCGGCCTCGGCGAAAAAGAATGGCACCCGAAACAGCGGCGTGTTGTGAAATTCCGGCAATTGCTTGTTCATACTCTCCTGCGCTACCAGAGTCTGCACGCGCTGGAACATGGCGGCGGCTTGCAAACGCGGATTGAGCATTTCATGAATCATCGTCCTGGTATAAAGGCTGTTAGCGCCTTCTGCACCATCCGGCGCCACTTGACCCGCTGCGGCGGCGAAAGAAACGATGGTGCCAGCAGGCGCCTGAATCTTGGCCAATCCGGTAGACGTGAATACAGTGCTGAACGGGTTGTTACGACAGGCATCGAGGATGATAAATTTATGCCTGACTTTCGCCTCGTCCATGGTGTCGAGGATTTGTGTGACCGGCATTGCATTGAACGCAATCGAAGCCTCAGATGTCAGCTTGGCATCCACCGGCACCAGATAGTTTTGACCGCGATACTGAATGCCATGTCCAGCGTAAAAAAATACGGCGGCGGTCGCACCTTCCATTACCCGTGCGAATTCGACGGCAACCCCACGCATGGTGGCGTAATCGGCGTTAGTCTTGATCAGAACCTTGAAGCCAAGGTCACTCAGCGTTTTTGCAACAGCTTGCGCGTCATTGACGGCGTTACGCAAGGGATCGGCGGGATACTGATCATTGCCGATAACCAGCGCGACGCGGTCATCGTTTGCGGCAAGGCTGGCTGTCACTGGCAAAAGCAGAAGCGCACAAACCAGCAGAAAGCTGAATCTGCCTGAACGAGAGATTCCAGTAGGTAAAAGGTTGCGCATGCTCACCATCATTTCTAGAGCCTGATTATTGCGCAAATCGCGTTGGCTGCAATAAGTTCTACACAATATGACAAACGGCGCGCCGAATGAAGCCGGTACGTCGTTGGTTGGTGCAGCCTTACTTTGCCAGTGCCGCTAATTCGGGCAAGTCCGGTCTTTCTTTGGCCAGCTTGGCCCAGATTTCGCTGGCATCCTGATCCGCCCCCACATCTTTTAGCGTCAAGGCATAGAGCAACCAGTCTGAAAACTGCGCGTTGTCATTGGGCTTTCGCTTCTGAGTCAGGTCCAGCGAATGCGCAGGTAACGTCTTGAACGTTGTCATGCCGACCTCGGTCGCACCGGCCTTTACCATCCAGTTGTACTCCGCGTCCGGCAACAGCTTAATATTCTTTGGCAATACCAATGTTGTTGCATTCGCCTTGGTTTTATAAACGGCTTTGGCACCGTTATTCGCTTTCAATTCAAACTCAAATGGTCCCTTCTGGTTGACCGAAGCCCAGCGAAACGCCGGTTGCAAAGTCGCCACCGTGGTATCACGAGGATAGATCAAGCGCTCAGCTAATGGCGCTGCCGACGCTTCTGTCTTTGTCACTCCTCCAAGGCTGCGCATTCGAATCGAGGCGCTCGAGGTCTGGGCTACTTGTGCGACAACTTTTGAAGAAACTTTCCAGTTGGTATCTCGCATCGTTGGCGGGGAGCCAATTTTTGCAGTAACTTCACTGTCGCCGACCAGAAAATCGCCGGGGCCCTTTAGAACGTATTCCTTGCCGGAAATGAGATACATCACGCCAACGGCGCAATCTTTGGTGCAACTGATTCGTGCGCCTTTCTTGACTTCGGCCATCAGCGTCGCCTTGCCAGTGTCCATGGCCGCGTCACCTTTTACATCAGTGACAAATGCGATTCCGCCAGACTGCGCATGCGCCCACAAGGCGAACGCTGAAGCCGCCACTGCTAAACAGAGATATTTAATTTTCATGCCGCCCTCCCTCAATTACAAAACTGTCAACGACCAGAAAAATCACTGGTACGGCTAAACCTTTGCAACCGCTTTCACGCCCCACAACTGCATCGCACTGTGCCCACGCAATGCCTGTTCTCCAAAATCGATCATTTCAAACCCTGCCGACAGCTGCGCCTTCACGGTATCGGTCAACACGATTGGCGATTTCAGTTCTTTCGTCAGCCCTTCAACGCGCGAAGCGACATTGACGGCGTCGCCGATGGCGGAGTAATTGTGACGTTCGGTGGAACCGATATTGCCGACCACGACCTTTCCGTAGTTTATGCCTATTCCAATGGCGACAGGCGGCAATCCTTCGCCGGCAAATTCTTCGTTCAGTTTTCGCAGTTGTTCGACCATATCGAATGCACATCGCACGGCGGATTCGCACGGATTCGCCAAGCTACGCGGCGCGCCGAATAAGACCATCATGCCGTCACCCATGAACTTGTCCATGGTGCCATCGAAGCGATGTACCGAGCCGACCATGCGGTCAAAGTACCGCGTGAGCAAAGAGGTGACCGCCTCCGGCGACAATGACTCTGAGATGCCCGTAAAACCGCGAATATCGCTGAACAGCACGCACACTTCTGCCGTTTTGGATGAAACACCGCCGGCCAGATTACCGGCGAGGATTTCCTGCAATACCGCCGGCGAAACGCTGCCGGAAAAAGACTGCTTGATGCGATTTCGCTCAGCCAAGGTCGCCATGCCCTCGGCCATCGCTCCCACGCCAACGGCAACCCACAGAACCAGCGTGAAGGTTACGGCGGGGATATATATGTTGAACGTGATGAGCAACATCGACAGTGCGAGCAAAACCAGCGGCGCGACAACAAAAGCGTGAAAATAGGTGCGCCGTTCCGACGGAACCAGTACGAAAACAAATAACAGGACACAGATGCTCCACGCCCAAGCGCCGGACAATGGCACCAGCAAGCCATCTCCAAGCAGATTGCGTAGCACCTGATAGTGAAAAACCACGCCGGATTGGTTGAGGTTTAGCTTGTCTGGATCGTCCGTCGAACCACCACGCTCCCAGTCAGAAATTCCGACGGGTAGTTTCCAACGGTCTATGACGCGCTGTACCGAGCCGATCAACACGACCTTTCCGCCAAACTGACGTTTTAATTCACTTAGATTGTTGGTGTCCTGCCACAGCAGCACATGTTGCAGGGGAACGTAGCGGACCAACCCACCGATGGAATAGTCTACAAAGCCTTCTGCAGACTGCTTTCCGGCCTTGCGCGCGATTTCTGCCGCAAACACGGGGAAGGTTCCGACGTTGACCACGCTCGTCTCGGAGAAGCGGCGCGCAACTCTGTCCGGATCCTCGATCACTTTGTCGATGGCAAATGTTTCATCACCCAACATGCGCAAAAACGGAATATGTATGGGGGCGATGAAGCCCAGACGGTCAACCGTATGCGCGACAACCAGCGGCGCAGCCTGTTTGAGTTCGAGCATTCCTGTCAGTAAAGCGCGGTCGAGACCAGGCATGATCTTGTCGAACGATCTTGGCGGCAATTGAATGTCTACGCCGACGACCAACGGCTTAACCGCCGCAAGCGCACGCATGGTTTTACCCAGATGTTGATGCCACATTGCAAGCGGCTCTTCGAAAACATCTTCGGACGCGTCATCAATGCCGATCAACACCGGTTCGACTTTGGCAGGACGCGGAAACAAATTGCGCATCAATGTCATTTGCACATCAAATGACAAGCGCTCCAACAAGCTAATGAGGGATTGGTTGCGGTTGGGGAAACTCCACAAAAACGAAAATACCACAATTGCGATCGCCAGCAGCGCGAGGCTGCGCTTACCGTGTTGCACCCACCACGCGCCAACTGTCTCGAATGCTGCCAACTGAGCTACCCCCTTTTTAATTGCCCGTGCCGTGCCCGCATTTGTGGACAGCCGCTTTTCGCACTATTCTAGCGTCTCGTCACACAACAAAAAGTGCCATGAGCAATTTGTTTGGAAAATTCGACTACATCATCGTCGGTGCGGGCACTGCGGGCTGCGTACTGGCCAATCGTCTCTCAGCCGACCCCACTATCCGCGTGCTGTTGCTTGAAGCTGGCGGCAAGGACGACTGGATCTGGATTCATATCCCGGTTGGCTATCTTTACTGTATCGGCAATCCGCGTACCGACTGGTGCTATCGCACAGAGCCCTGCGAAGGCTTGAACGGTCGGTCAATTTTGTACGCCCGCGGCAAAGTACTGGGCGGCTGCTCGTCCATCAACGCGATGGTCTATATGCGCGGACAAGCGAACGACTACGATGCCTGGGCGGCAGGTGGCAACCCTGGTTGGTCGTGGCGCGATGTATTTCCGATTTTCAAGGGCTCGGAAGATCACTACGCCGGAGCCAGCGACTTGCACGGCGCGGGCGGCGAATGGCGGGTCGAAGAACAGCGGCTGGATTGGGAGATCCTGAACGCATGGCGCGATGCGGCGGAACAGTGCGGTATTCCGAAAATCGCGGATTTCAACGGTGGCGATAATTTCGGCTCAGCGCGTTTTCAAGTGAATCAACGCACCGGTGTGCGCTGGAACGCGTCCAAGGCATTCTTGCGACCGGCGATGCCGCGGGCGAATCTGACGGTACTCACCAATGTGCACGTCACCGGAATTCGTTTTCTCTTGCGCGACGGCAGGCGGGAAGCAACAGGCGTCGAATTCACGCGTAACAAAGAAATTTTCCACGCCGACGCGTTAGCTGAAACTATTCTTGCCGCTGGTGCAATCAACTCGCCACAATTGCTGCAATTGTCGGGCGTCGGGCCGGGCAGCCTGTTGCGAGGACACGGTGTAACTGTCGCCCATGAATTGCTTGGCGTGGGCGAAAACTTGCAGGATCACCTGCAACTGCGTATGGCATTCAAAGTGCAAGGCGTACGCACTTTGAACGAGTGGTCCAACAGCCTGTTTGGCAAGGCGCAGATGGCAATCCAATACGCCCTATATCGAACCGGACCGCTAACGATGGCGCCGTCGCAGCTTGGCGCATTCGCCAAATCGGATCCTGAACAAGCTTCCGCGAATATTGAATACCACATCCAGCCATTGTCACTCGACAAGTTCGGCGATCCACCCCATCCATTCCCCGCGTTCACCGCCAGCGTCTGCAATTTGCGGCCGGAGAGCCGCGGCTACGTACGGATCGCGGGGCCGGACCCTCACAGCCACCCACTCATCCAACCCAATTACCTATCTACCGATTGTGACCGCAAGGTCGCTATCGACTCCATGAAACTCACACGCAAAATTGCAGCAGCGCCCGCCTTGGCAAAGTATCGACCAGCAGAATTCCTGCCCGGCGCGGAACAGCAAAGCGATGTGGAGATGGCGCATGCTGTTGGTAATATTGGCACGACCATTTTCCACCCGGTGGGCACTTGCAAGATGGGGCCGGCGTCAGACGTTGGCGCGGTGGTCGATGCGCGCCTTCGCGTGCACGGCATTGCCCGCTTGCGCGTCGTCGATGCGTCAATCATGCCGACCATTACATCCGGTAACACCAACTCGCCCACAATCATGATCGCGGAGCAAGGCAGCCGATTTATCCTGGAAGATCGTCGGCTAGGGCGGGTGGCAGAGCCTTGAAGGCGATGCAGTGCGTCAAGCCTCCGCATATAAATTTGATACGGAGCGCGCCGGGACGGTGTTGCAGCTGGCGCCGAAGTGGGAACTTCAAGAAACTCCTGTTCGCACTGAGGTGTCGATGCGCTGGCCTCCTGAGCTATTGATTCAGCGCACTGCGCTTTGCCCTTCGATGCCTCTCAAAAAACAGCTTTTTTAGCATGGTATTTCAATGAGTTACCAAGGTGATTATGTCGGGGAAGCGTTCACAACGGGTCCGGAAACAGCGCTTGGTGTGAGCGTCATGCCGAATTCTTGCGCACGTTTTTGCAGCGCCTTGATACATCGTTGTTGGTAGCGCGCATCATGCTGCGCCAGGTTCTCTTTGACGAACGCTTGCTGTCCCGTCAGCATCGCATAGACGATGCGCGCGAGCTTATGCGCCACCGCCGTAATCGCTTTGGGCGATCCCATCTTCAGACTCATCCGCCGGTAATAGGCACCCATTGCGCAGGACGACCTGATCAAGCCGAACGCGGAAAGCTTCAGCGCCCGCGCCACCCGGTTCGGAATGCGCTTGGTGGCACCCGACAAGCGTTTATTACCCGAGATGCGCGTGCCGGGACAAAGCCCCAGCCACGAGCAGAAGCGCTTGCCTGTGGAAAAGCGCGACAGATCACTGCCGAGTTCCGAGACAATGGTCAAGGCAGTGCCCACATCGATGCCGGGGGCTTCGGTCAAGTCCACGCCACACACATTCAACAGCGCTCGCCTGCCATCAAAGTCAAGCGTGTTCTTTCGGCGCCCCTTGTTTGGGTTCTGACTGGGCGTCTTGTCAAACGCCTTCATCTGGGTGAGCAACACTTCGATCTCGATGTCCAGACTCGCGATCTGGCTGCTGGCAAAGTCGTAAGCCTTGAGTTCGTGGGCGAGGCTGAAGAGATGTTCCCGGCTCCACGTGCCCTCGAGCGCCTTGGCAATCTCGGCATGGGTGGCGTGTACCCGGTAGTTCCGCAACTTGGCCAGTTCATCCCGGTTTCTCTCGCCCGCGACGATGGCGCGGATGATCTTCAGGCCCGTCTCGCCGACGATATCGGCGAGCACCTGCGTGAGTTGCACGTTCATCTGGATCAGGGCTTTTTGCATGCGCTGGATATGGCGGGCCCGCTCCTCGGTGGTGACATCCCGAAGCCGGGACATCTCCCTGAGTGCGCAGACTGCAGCGTCCGGCCGGTGCGCTTTGTGAAGCAGACCAAAGCTGTGCAGTTGCTGCAGCCACTGGCAGTCGAGTACGTCGGACTTGCGGGCCTTGACGTGCCGGACGTTCTTGGCATCGACCAGCCATACATCAAAGCCGCGCGCTTGCAAAAGATCAAAGAGCGCGATCCAGTAGACCCCGGTCGATTCCAGCGCGACGGTGTCGATGCGACAGGCCGTCAGCCAGTCGGCAAGCATCCCGAGGTCTTCGGTATGTGGTCCAAACTCGCGTACACAAGCCTCCCCCTGCGTGACCCGGTCTGCGGGCACCGCTACATAGTGGCTCGCGCCACCGATGTCGATGCCGCCCGCGTTAGGGTGCTTGATGTGCAGTGCCGTGCGGGTCGCTTGCTCTACTCGTTGTGCCATGACAATGTCTCCCTGAGTGGTCGGTGCCACTCCCGGACGCGGGCATGTCGTTATGCTCAGTCTCTCAATCGGGATATCCAATGCCGCGCCCCTACAAAATGCGCAGAGCCGCGCAAGGACTCACCATGCTCGCCTACGATGCCTCAACCATACTCAGAGAACGGGCTCAATATCGGCACCAGTGCTCAACCGGTCTTTGTCCGAAAGCAACCCGCGTACACTAACAGTAACGCCCTGTTTCTTAATTCCGCCTTTCGATCCACGAGCGAATACCTCGCTCAGGGTGAACGGAGAAAAGTTGGCGACACGCATGACCGAACTGCATTGGCTCAGGATTTACGCAGCCGCTTCAGCTTTTTCTTCGGCGCTTCCGCCTCGGTTGTCGGATCTCCACCGAATGCATTTTCAAGCTCGACCTCAAACTCTGGTCCGTACGGCCCCATCAGCGTTTGCATAACCAGCTTTTCAAATTCATCGCCGAATTTATTGATGACAGTCTCTGGATCGGGAACCAGGCCCGCATCAGTAATCAAGCCGAATTGCACTTTGCCGTTGTAAGTGAGTATCGATAAGCCCATGCCGATGCCGCCAGACTGCGGTACCCAGAAATCGATTTCGTCGATTTCGCGTCCGGCGAAGAAAAGCGGTTTCTGTGGGCCGGGCACATTGGTCATGACGGCCGTGGCGTTGCGGCCGATCAACGCAGCGATTTGATCCTGCAGAATTTTGGGCCCCATGCCAACTGCGGAGAGCAGCACAAACGCAACGATGGGCTGTGATGAGCCTTTCAAGGCGCTCATGCGCTCTTTCACCAGGAACATACGCTCCATCGGGTCTTCGATGCCGATCGGCAGTTCTACAAACACCAGCCCAAACTGGTTGCCAAGGTCGCTAGCTTTTTCAATTGGCCGTAAGTTGACGGGTACCACGGCGCGGATTTCAATACCTTCAGATTTGTCGCCCTGTCGTTGCAGATAGTCGCGCAGAGCGCCAGCCGCAGTCGCGAGCAGAACGTCATTGATCGAGCAACCGTGCGCCTTGCCGATAATCTTCACTTCCGCCAACGGCAACGGGTCGCACCACGCGACGCGTTTTTTCCGGCCCAGATTTCCCTTGAAGCGGGTGTGCGTATCCGGCTCCATCATCGCGATCTTGCGCAACTCGTCGGCAAGCTCCATCCCCTTGGTTGCAAACTCGCGCATCGACGTCGGGTCCTTGGCGATCTCGAGCCCTTGCTCAACCAGCCCGCGCGTGAGCTTCATGGCACCAGACCAGACGTTGGCCATTGGTTTACGCACGCTGGTCCAGAAATCCATGTCGTGCGCGCCGCCTCTGGGTCGTTTCTCTTTGGGGACAGGTTTGGAAATACTGCCTTCGGCGTTGTCTGCCGTGAGTGACAGCATCACGCTGATGAGTGCAATGCCGTCGGCATAGCAATGGTGAATGCGCGTCAGCAGGGCACAGCCATTGCCCTGATAGTTTTCAATGAGCTGGAATTGCCATAGCGGTTTGGTGAAATCGAGACTCTCGCTGGCCATCTGGCTCACATAGGCCTCCAAGTCTTTCTTGGATGCTGACCGACCGTTTTTCCCCGCCAGCTTCACACGTTTCAAGTGGTGCTTGATTTCGAAATCGTCGTCATTTTCCCACCAGGCGCCGGTCGGATCCTGTACCGCTTTTTGTTTGAAGCGCGGGTAGGTCAGAAAGCGTTGTTCGATGGTGGATTGCAGTTTCTTGAAATCAAGTTTTTCCTTGAACACCATGATCCCGACAATCATCATCAGGTTGGTGGGATGCTCCATGCGTAGCCAGGCAGTGTCGATACCAGACATCCGCTCGCGGTTCAGGAGCGACATACCAGGAATTCGTGGAGTGGTGACCATAGTTGGGTGTGCGGCTTTCGCGTTTTCTTGGTTTATTGTGCTTTGCATCGGTCAACTTGACCAGGCTGCGTTTCCGCTGGTTTCCTGCCCCGAAAACGCCGCTGCTGCCCTCCTGTGCAAAAATTGCGGCAGCAAGGTGAATCCGATACAGTTACTTTAGCCTTAGTTTCCCCCCATGAAAACCCCCAACTACGGGATTATCAGTTAGTCAACATCACCACTTTCCGGAGCGAGAACGCCATGTCCGACCTGCAGAAAAAGTTTGAAAAGGCCACCAAAGACGTTACCAAGGCCAAAACCGATCCCGGCAACGACATGAAATTGCGTCTTTACGCCCATTTCAAGCAATCCACTGACGGCGATGTAGTTGGTGATAAGCCTGGCTTCACGGATTTCGTCGGCCGTGCCAAATACGATGCCTGGGCGAAGCTGAAAGGCACGACCAAAGACGCGGCGATGACGGCTTACATCAAGCTCGTGGACCGCGTTTTGAAAGAGTAAGTGGATTAAAAAAAGCCCGATCCTTGCGAATCGGGCTTCAAGTCGTCCCTGCATCTGAGGAATTCAGGACGAGGAGGAGACTTCCGCACTCACCGCGTGAGTGCGTAAATGTTGCTAATCTTTACTTGCGTACCCTCTTTGGGGCTGCCTTCGGCGCGGCTTTTTTGGCGACTGGTTTCGCCTTGGTGGCTGGCTTTTTCACGACAGGCTTCTTCGCGACCGTGCGGGCGGCACTGCGCTTTTCCTGTGCCAGCAACGCGCGGACCGCTTCAGACAATTCGCCAACCTGCACCGATAACGCCTCTACGTCTTTGGCGGTCAATACACCTAGACGATTCAAGGAGCTGTGGACGCGTTTTTCAAAAACCTGCTCAAGCTTGTCGAACTTGCCGGTGGCCATGTCGATGGTTTTGGTCGCTTGATCTTTGGCCGTTTCAATCGTGGCTTCAGCAACGCGACGCGTGCGTTCTTCGATTTTCGCGCCTTGTGCGACGAGGGTCTCGAACACTTTCTTGCCTTCGTTCTGCGCCTTGGAGAAAGCACCCAGACCGGCCAGCCAGATTTGCTGGGCCGAATCCATGACCTGTTTTGCGGTGGGCTGCTCGCTGAGACTGGACGCAATTGCACCGATCTTGCCTGCCAGCTCGCCTACTGGGCCGGTTGCGGATTTTGTGCTGCCTGCTGCTTTTTTGAATTTCTTTGCCATGATTTCTGCTCCGTGGAGTGATTGATATTATTGTCCAGGGCAGAGCGGCTAGTTTCGTCGTTTCTTCAAGCCAGTGCCTTTGGATGACTGTGACTTTAAGGCCAAACATTAGAGTAAACACACTAGACAACGGCGTAGCACGCATGGGCTCTGACGATTGTTTTTCAGGTCTCCGCCAGTGCGCTAAGATGCGTCTGAAGAGCAAAAAATTGCCTGCTGCCACATTCATTTGACAAATGTGGACAGACCGCGCAAATACCAATAATTATTGAGGAGACGTACTTGAACACCACCGCCAACGCAATTTCAGGTATGCCCGGTGATCGCCCCTGGCTGAGCGCCTATCCTGCAGGCGTGCCGGTCGAGATCGATGCGGACGGATTCGCGTCAATCACCGATGTCTTTCTGAAGTCCTGCGAGAAGTTCCGCGATTTGCCCGCATTTTCATGCATGGGCAAAACCATGAGCTACGATGAGCTTGACCGTCAGGCGCGGGCATTTGCAGGCTATTTGCAAGTCGTCGCCAAGCTGGCCAAGGGGGATCGCGTGGCCATCATGATGCCCAACATCCTCCAATACCCCGTGGTGGTGTTTGGCATCTTGCGCGCCGGATGCGTGGTGGTGAACTGCAATCCACTTTACACGCCGCGCGAACTTGAGCACCAGCTTAAGGACTCCGGCGCCAAGGCCATTGTGATCGTCGAGAATTTTGCCAGTACGCTACAGGCAGTTGTCGACAAAACGGACGTCAAGCAAGTGATCACGACGCAGCTTGGCGATCTGCTGGGGTTCGGCAAATCGCTGCTGGTCAATTACGTGATCAAACACAAGAAAAAACTGGTGCCGACCTGGAATTTGCCTGGCTCAGTGACGTTGAAGTCGGCATTGTCGGCTGGCAGATCAGCAAAGTTCGTTGCACCGGTGATTGTCAACACCGACCTTGCCTTCCTGCAATACACCGGCGGTACTACCGGCGTTTCCAAGGGGGCCATGCTTACGCATCGTAATCTGGTGGCGAACATGGAGCAGGTTGGCGCCTGGACGGCAGGCAATTTGCACGACGGTCGCGAGGTGGTGTTTCAGCCGCTGCCGCTTTATCACATATTCGCGCTCAGCTCTGCGTTGGTGTTCATGAAGATCGGCTGCGAGACAGTATTGATCGCGAACCCTCGCGATGTGGACGGATTTGTAAAAGAGCTTTCAACGCGCCGCTGGAATGTATTGACCGGCGTTAATACATTGTTCAATTCGCTGCTGAATCATCCTGAGTTCGACAAGATAGATTTCAGCCATATGAAGCTAACGCTCGGTGGTGGGATGGCGGTGCAACGCGCCGTTGCCGAGCGCTGGAAAAAAGTCACCGGCAAACCGTTGATCGAAGCTTACGGCCTGACCGAAACCTCGCCTGGCGCCTGCATCAACCCCATTACGCTGCAAGATTTCAACGGCTGTATCGGCATTCCAATTTGCTCGACTATTCTGACCATTCGCGATGATGATGAAAATATTTTGCCAATGGGCCAGCCGGGCGAAATATGTATCGATGGTCCACAGGTTATGTTGGGTTATTGGCAACGCCCCGAAGAAACCGCGAACGTAATGACCAAGGATGGTGCATTCAAGAGCGGCGATATTGGCGTGATGGACGAGAAGGGTTTTTTCAAGATCGTCGACCGCAAGAAAGACATGATTCTGGTTTCCGGCTTTAACGTTTACCCGAATGAAATCGAAGATGTAGTCGCATCGTGTCCGGGCGTGCTGGAAGTGTGCGCAGTGGCGGCCGCCGATGAAAAATCGGGCGAAGTGGTGCGTGTTGTCATCGTGAAAAAAGACGCTACGCTCACCAAGGAAAAGGTGATGGCGCATTGCAAAGCTAATCTCACGGGATACAAGTTACCGAGGATCATTGAATTCTGGGCCGACCTGCCGAAGACCAACGTGGGCAAGGTGTTGCGCCGTGAAGTGAAAAATACCCCAGTAAAACCGCAGTGATGGTGGCTAACCCCCAACTTGGAGTCTGACGCTTGAGTACGGTTGACGACGCGGTCGCAAAGATGAAGAAGAACCTTGCCGAGAAAACCGGCAAGTCTTTCGCAGCCTGGGTAAATATTGCACGCAGTCTCGGCACCAGCAAACACAGCGATATTGTCGCTTACTTGAAAACAGAAGCGCCAATGGGGCACGGCTACGCGAACGCGGTCGCGCTGGAAGCACGCAAGTCCGCCTTGATTGCTGATGAAGATCCAGTCGACCTGCTCTATTCCGGCGACAAGGCTTCGCTTAGGCCAATTTACGACGCGATTGCTGTGACCGTTTCCGCATTCGGTACGGACGTGGAGTTCGCCCCCAAGAAAGCCTATATCAGTTTTCGCCGCGCCAAGCAGTTTGCGTTGGTCCAGCCATCCACCGCTACACGAGTCGATATCGGCATCAATCTCAAGGGGGTGGAGCCGACAGGCAAATTGGAATTGTCCGGGACCTGGAACGGGATGGTGAGCCATCGAGTGCGATTGATTACCATGGCGGATTTCAACAAGGATGTGAAGGCGTGGTTGAAGCTGGCTTATGAGCAGGCGAAGTGACGATTAGTATTCTCCGGTCGGCTCCTTCCCCCGCAGTTGTGGGGGAACAGTCACGAGGGTTGCGCCGGGCAGCGATGGGGGTGTGAACGCTGAGTGAGGCATCGCCCCCATCCCGACCTTGTCGCCGGGGGAAGGAGCAAACTGCACCGCCGATTTACTCACGGTTGCCATCTACACAATCGTGCCGCATGAATTAGCTCAGTGACGAATGGAATTATTCCAATAGCCACTTCCTGATCCGCCGATAGACAGTCTTACGATCCAGCAAGTCCATGTGGTTCATATCGTGGCCGGTCCACTGGTGGGATTTGGCAAAGGCGAGGGTGCGCGCCGGGTCTTTGTGCTGACCAAGTGCGCTGTAAACAGGCACCAGTCCGTCGCCGACAATGCGGCCCGCAGCGGCCGCGGATTTCTTGCCCATCGAAGCGGCAATTGCATAACACTCGACACCTTTCGGCAGCGGCAGATCATGCGTTTTCGAGCTTGAAGAGGCAAAGCGATCCTGATCTTCCCAGTCCTCGTCGCGCACACCTGCATGCCGTAAATCGGTGATACCGGCACTGCGAATTTTTGCCAGGCGCGCGAGCGCAGCAGTGTAGGGACTGGCATCGAGAATCACATTTACCCAATTGCCGCCGCGCTCCAGTGGCGCGCCAAAATGCGGCGTGCCCAGAAAAATGATCTTCTTCAGCTTGGGTAACCAGCGGTGACCTGCCTGCTCTCCAAAGTCGCAGGCACTGCGCATGACCAGGCCACCCATACTGTGTGCGAGGATGCTCAGCTCTTCGACTGGCACCGGCCACGCTTTCAATAACGCCTGTAGCTGCTCGGCAAAGGCGTGCCCACTCACGGAAATATGCTGGCCGCTGTTGTAGTGCAGATATACCGTGGTGAAGGGGATGACAAAGGCGGGGTCAGCTGCCAGCGCTGCGCCGTGGTCGTGTCCATTGCGCTGCCATTGCAGGTCGCTCATGCATAAGCCATGAACCATCAACAGTATTCGACCGGTTGCATTTGGGACGGCACGCGACAGCGCTTTCTTGGTCAGGGGCAACGCTTGGCCATCGCGGCGTAATTGCATCGTGATTGCCATCGGATTTACACTGCCGACCAGATGATCACCAAGCACCCCGTTGAGCGCGGAGACGACGGCCTCACGCGCGTTCGACGGTGACTCCTGCTTCACCAATTCGGCAACTTGTCCAAGGGCGATATCCAGGCCGCCACCGACGGCGCGCGTGACGCCACGGATACTGCGATAGACGAAGCCGGTAATGCCGCGCGTCGGGTCGTCTGAGGGAGTACCGAGAATGCCCGGCATGCGAGAGATATTGTGATGCATCGATTCGACCAGGTTAGTCATGCCAATGGTCGCGTCAATGGCGAGCCGACTCGCGCCGCGCAGGTCAGACGGATGAACATGCTGCTTATTTGGCTTGGTGCGCGTTGGCTTTGCCATCACTCGCTCTCGGTTCCGGCCAAACTCCAGCATTGGCGGGAACTTCCGGACGAAAATGTCTGGAAAGCCGCGCCCATGGTGGAGATATGCCGATTACTCATCGCCTGCATCACACGCAAACAGCATCGATTCACCGTCTATTTTTGGTAGTTGCAACCTGCGCTCATATTTCATGCCGATTTTCTCCAATAATTTTATCGATGTCACGTTATCCGGTGCGGTGATACCGACAATGCGGTTGAGCCCGAACTTGCTTTTACCAAAGCCCAGTACCGCGATAGCAGCCTCAAATGCATAACCGCATCCACAAAACTGCGGCAGGAAGGCAAAGCCAATGTCGACGTCGTCCAGTCCGTCCCGTTTGATCAATCCGCAGAGCCCCATCGGCTCGCCGTCTGTTTTCCGCTCGGTCAGGTAAAGGCCGAAACCGAGACGCTCGACCATGGCAGCCGGACCGTTGACGATGTAGTTGCGGGCATCCTCAATGGTCCTGACGCCACGGTCGCCGATGAATCGTAGCCAGCCGGGATCGTTCAGAAGCGTGACGATGAAAGGTGCGTCTTCTTCCGTGAGCCAACGCAGCGTGAGGCGTTCGGTTTCGAGTACCATCATGAGTCGTGTGCAGTTCAGGGCAAGCTTATTGAGCCGCGCCCAATCTCGATCACCCGTCCGCTGACAAATATCTGCTTGCCTGCATCGACTTTCAACCCGATCCGACATGGACGATTGACGGCTTCGCCCTGGTCGATGCTGTACGCGAGCGGTAGGGAGGCGTTTTGCGCGAGGTACCATCCACCCAGGTTCGCTGTCGCCGAGCCGGTGCCCGGATCTTCGACAATGCCGCCGTGCTTGAGAAAGAAAAAACGCGACAATAGTTTGCCCTCGCCGTTGGGCGCAAAAACGTAAGCCATCGAGCGCCCAGCCTCACTGGCAATCTTGCTGAGCAGATCGGCTTTTGGCACTGCGCGTCGTACCGCATCCGCGCTGGTCAACGGCACGATGAGCTGTTCGGAACCGGTATTTACCCAAGCGGCAGATGGCGCCACATCCTGAGGCGCCAAGCCAAGCATGGCTGCAAGCTCGGTATTGGAGAGTTCGACGACTCGATAGGTCGGCTGGTTTGCACTCAATGTCCAAACATCTCCAGCAGCGTGTACGGGAATCAGCCCCGCCTTCATCTCCAACGTGACCTCGTCCCCCAGTTTTAACAACTCGCGGACCACATGGGCGGAGCCGAGTGTCGGGTGACCCGCAAAGGCCATTTCGAAAGTCGGCGTAAAAATCCGTACCCGGGCGCTGGCGCAATCGCTAGGAAGGATGAACGTGGTCTCGGAGAGATTGAATTGCAGGGCAAGTGCCTGCATCTCGGCGTCAGTAAGGCCCGTACCGGATTCAAAGACACAGAGCGGATTGCCGCCGAAAATGGATTCGGCGAAGACATTGACGATGCGGTATTGGTAGCTACGCATGAACGAGGGGCTTAGAATTTTGTCGTAAAGATGTTTGGATATGGCTGGCACCAATAGCATAACCGATGAAACCATCGCCGACTTCCGCGCGTATCTGTTAGTTACGCAATGTAATTTTGCAAGGTAAGACCGCGCATTGCGACCAATGCAGCAACAAACTTTTGATAAAGGATTTTCCGTGTTCAAGACTGTAATCAGATTTGCCCTCATCGCTGTTATCGGCATGACCAGTTTTGCGCTGGTGCAAGCGCAATCCACGCCTTCCGCCAAGGCAATCCCGGCGAAAGTGGCCGTTGCAGTCTTTGCCGGCGGCTGCTTCTGGTGCATGGAAGGGCCGTTCGATGTACTCGACGGTGTCGTTTCGACCACTTCCGGCTACATCGGCGGTACCAAGAAAGACCCGACATATCAGGAAGTCTCCAGCGGCTCGACCGGGCATACCGAAGCCGTGCAGATCGTCTACGATCCCGCCAAAGTGACCTATGAAAAGTTGCTGGATGTGTTTTGGCACAACATCGACCCAACGGTGAAAAACCGCCAGTTCTGCGATAGCGGTTCGCAATATCGCAGTGGTATTTTTTACCTCGATGACGCGCAGAAGAAATCTGCTGATGCGTCAAAGGCAGCCCTGGACAAGTCCAAACCATTCAAAGAGGCCATCGTCACAGAGATTACGTTTGCCACGAAGTTTTACGCCGCCGAGGATTACCACCAGGATTACTACCTGAAGAATCCAGTCCGCTATCGCTTCTACCGCCAGGGCTGCGGACGCGATGCACGCCTGAAAGAACTATGGGGCGACAAAGCCGGGCACTGACATTGCAACACCGCCCGGTTGAGGCATAGACTCTCCCCACAATCCATTCGGAGGAGGGGTAATGAATACAAAATTTCTTGTTTCATCGCTGGTGATGGGATTCGCCTCGTTGATGCAAGGTTTTCTCGTGCATGCGCTCGCCTTGCACAACGATTACGCGCGGCTACCCAATCTTTACCGCCCGGAATCGCAGCAACAGGGGCAGTTCGGCTACATGTTGTTGGCACACTTGTTAATCGGCTTCGGGCTTACCTGGATTTACCGGCGCGGCCACGAGCCCGGCAAGGGAGTGCTGGTTCAAGGAGCAAGGTTTGGTGCGGCCATCGCCGTCGTTTCAACCATCCCCCATTTCTTGATTTACTTCGCCGTACAGCCCGTGCCGTCCGATCTCGTCGCACAGCAGATCGTGTTTGACTCAATCGGCATGATGTTGCTGGGTGTGATCGTGGCTTGGCTGAACAAATAGACCGCCAACTGTCATTTCGCAACCGACTTTATCCGGTGCGAAATGACAGGGACGCGTTGAACGGCTGGGGTCTTGCAATTCGCCGGATTTATTTGGCTTTCTTCACGAAATCGCGCAAATGCTTCGCCTGAGCTTTCAGCGATGGCATGTGGATATACATCATGTGTCCGGCCTCGTAGTAGTGCAGGTCAAGATTCGCCGCGAGGCTCTTGTCGAGCGCCATGTGATTGAGTACGTAGTCGGTCGCAAAGTGTGGCGTGGCAAGGTCAAAATAGCCTGAACCCACATACACCTTCATGTGCGGATTCATGTTCATCGCTTTTCGCAATGTCTCAGCGACATTCAGGTGCTGGTTGTCGGCACCGAAATTCCACGTCAGGTAGAGCTGGGAAATCACTTTATACGGCGTATCGCTTTCAAATTTCAGCTCACGCCGCACGTAGTCATTAAGGCAGGCTGCATATGCGCCGTCGAGATTGCTGTGCGCCGGATCGTATTCGAAATTCTCGCCGGCGGCATCGCGGTCAATACCCTTGAAGCGGCTATCGAGACGTCCGACAGTGCGGTGCTCGTCGCGGCAAAGCTCTTTGCAGAAGCGATGGATGCTGATGCGCAAGTTGGTTTGCTCGTTGTACGCAATTGAAAGCCCGGTGTACTGGCTGATCTTTTTGGCAATCGCGCTGCGCTTTGCGGGTGCCAGCTTGTCGCCCTGAAACAGCGCCGCGCTGTACTCGGTTGATACGAAAGCTTCGACCTCGTCCAGAAATTCGCGTAGCGGTTTTGCCTGCAGCGATTTATCCAATTTTTTGTGATACCAAGCGGTCGCTGCGTAGGTCGGTAAAAACAACGCATGCGCCAGATCGTGTCCCACCATGAATCGAAAGGTGGAAAAATCCAGCGCGGTGGATAGCAGCAGCAGGCCGTTTACGTACAGCCCGTATTTTTCCTGCAACAGGCTCGACAGGCCAGCTGCGCGCGTGGTGCCATAGGACTCGCCAGCGATGAATTTCGGCGATGCCCAACGCAATTGCCGCGACGTATAAAGTCGGATGAATTCGCCGACGCTTTCCAGATCGCGCTTGTAGTTGTGAAATTCCTTGACGCTGTCACCATCGACCATGCGGCTGTAGCCGGTGCCAACCGGATCGATGAATACCAGATCGGTTTCGTTCAGTAGCGAAAAGTCGTTATCGACAAGCTCGTAGGGCGGTGGTCCCGCATTGCCTTCGTTGTCCAGCTTGACGCGTTTCGGGCCAAGCACGCCCAGATGTAGCCATACGCTCGACGAACCTGGGCCGCCGTTGAATGAAAACGTCAATGGCCGTTTAGCCACATCCTTCACGCCGTCTTTGGTGTAAGCCATGAAGAAGATGCTGGCGCGTGGCTTTTCCGCCTCGCGGTTACCGTCCTTTTCAATGTCTTCCTTCAAGACGACGGTGCCGCAGGTCACGGTGTATGCGATGGTTTCGCCGTTGATGCGGGCTTTGTGTTTGGTGACGACAATGTGGTCGGCGGGAATGGGCTTGGGCGCAGATGCCGCGTCTTTGCTGGCAGCTTCAGTTTTGTCGGTTGGCATTTTCAATTGTGAGAGAAATGAAACGGTGAGGGGAGAGGATCAAGGACGAGCTGCCATTATCTCGCAAACAGGTGTTGTCGCGAAGGTTCTGGGTTGCGGCGATCGCCATTCTGCCCGCCTCTACAGCATAAAAGTGCCGAAGAGGTGCGTGGTTGCTTGTGTTTTGCCTGTCCCTCATCGGGCGCTTACACGCACGAGCGCACATTCAGGCGGACATTTGCACCGGTGGTTTGACCAGTTCGGCCAACCGCGTGGCATTGCGCGCGACCATCGCGTAGATCGAAAGCTGCGGATTCGCACCGATGGAGGTCGGGAACACCGAGCCATCAAATATCCACAAATTTTCGAGTTGATGGTGGCGGCCATCGCTGCGCGTCACCGAGGTGCGAGGATCGGCGCCCATGGTGCAGCCCCCCATGACGTGGGCGCTGGCGACACGGGTTCGCAACGTCTGCATAGTCATCACTTCCAGCGCACGCTTGGCGTCCAACCAGTTGCGATACGGCTTTGCATCTTCGTGCATTGGCATGACGATCTTCGCGCCAGCGGCGAACTGCACCTCGGCCATGACCAGCAGCGAATGGCGCATTCCTGCCCACAGGTAATCGCTGATTCGATAATCGAGTACCGGGCTGCCATCGTTGCGGATGGCAACCTGACCACCGGTGCTTTGCGGATGGAAGCCGTCTCGCAGCAGCGCGATGGCGACGTGCATATGTGGCAAACGCTTCATCCACACCGCGTGATTCTCACCGAATCCTTGCAGGGTGATACCAGCCAGAATCGGATGAATTGGCGGCGCTTCGAGCTTGAAGCCGACGGGGCCATCGTGCGGCATCGTGTCCAGAAAGTGGTCCGAGTAAATGGACTGGGGCGCACCAGTGAAGGCCTCCACCTTTTCGTCCATGATTGCCGCACTCACCGGCGAAGGATGCAGGAACGTTCGCTTGCCCAAGGTGTTGTAGGGATCGGCCAGACGTGAGCGCAGCATCAAGCCCGGGCTATTGATGGCGCCACCGGCGAGAACAAAATGCCGCGCCGTGACAAAAATCCGGTGCGGGCCCGCTTCGGTATTGACGCCGACGCCGTCCGCGGCCATGCCCCGCGCGACCAGACTAGTAATCCGGCCATAGCGCGAAATGAGCTTTTCCACTCGTGCTGAGTGAATGAGCGTCATGCCGCGATCAAGCGCTTCCGGGATGGTCGTCACCAGCATCGACTGCTTGGCGTTGGTCGGGCAGCCCATGCCGCAGTAGCCAAGGTTCCAGCAGCCTTTGACGTTGCGACGAATCGCGGCGGCGTGTATCCCTAATTTGTCGCAGCCGCGGCGGAGTATGTCGTTGTTTTCGTTCGGTGCCACTGGCCACGGCGCAATGCTGAGCCGCGCCTCCATTTTTTCAAACCACGGGGCAAGCGCATCCTCCGTGTAGTCCGCCAGTCCCCACACATCTCGCCAATGCTTCAGTGTGGCCGGCGGCGTGCGAAAGCTGGAGGTCCAGTTGACCGTAGTTGAGCCGCCCACTGCGCGACCTTGCAGAATCGTAATGCCTTTGTCCTTGGTTTGACGGCCGGCAGATTCCTGATACAACTGCGGATAGGCATCACGTTCGCGCATACGGAAATCGCTTGAACTTTTGAATGGTCCCTCCTCAATCATGACGACCTTCAGGCCGGCTTGGGTGAGTATTTCCGCAGCCGTACCGCCGCCCGCGCCAGAGCCGACAATCACCACATCGCACTCGATATTGAGGTCACCGGTCAACCGCGTGCCATCTGTTACGCGCCAATTGCGCGTTTGGTCCGCGAGGGCAATCCTGATCGGATCCTTGACGCTCGATTCGCTCACAGCAGCCCCAGCTCTTTGCCGAACGGCGGTCCGCTGTAGCCGATTGTTCCCCACGACAACGGATTGCCATACCAGCAGGCCATGATTACCCGTACCAGTGCCTGATAGCCTTGCTGCAACAAGGCAAAACGACTTTGCCGCCATCGGTCAACAAAATCGCTCACGTCCTGCTCGCTAGCCTGATCCCAGGGTTTGGATTCGTCTGCTACCAAGCGGCGCGTGACAGCGAACGTCAACAGGCTAAGCAATTCTTGCATTTCCGTCTGCACGGCAGGCAACAAACCGGCGACGGTGCGATCAAACGCTACGACGACTTCATTGATGGCAACCAGTCGCGCGGCAGGGTCATCGGGCAAGGCACCTTTGAGGACAGCCGTCGCAAGTGCTGCGATACAGGCGGCGTCTTTGTTGGAGAGTTTACGAAGGTCGAGGGAACCGCGTGTATCACTCGCTGCGAAAACCTCACGATCCAGTAGCCGCGCGGCGACCAGCACGCACGCACTTGTTGCCCCGATCCTGAGGAATTTGCGCCGCGAGACGGCCATGCTACTTGAGCAGAAACTTGATTAGCGACTCGAAGCGCACGCCGTAGGGTGGCTTGAACAAGTGCAGACCATTGAGTGATGGCTGATGATAAATCGGTTTCAACTTGGAAAATGTGTCGAAGCCGAATTTGCCATGGTACGAACCCATACCTGAGGGACCGACGCCGCCAAACGGGAGGTGATCCTGTGTCACATGCAGGAGCGCATCATTGACCGTGACACCACCGGCGACTGTTTCATTGAGCACCCGCTGGATGTGATCGTCAAAATTGCCGAAGTAATAAAGCGCCAATGGCCGTGGACGCGCGTTGACGTAGGCAATCGCTTGGTCGAGATTGTCATAGGGCACCAGCGGCAGAATCGGCCCGAAAATTTCCTCGTGCATGACACGCATGTCGTCGTTGACGTTGGCGAGCAACGTTGGCGCAATTTTCTGCGTACCCTCCAGCGATTCATTGGCGGGCGAGATCGGCAGCACCATCGCACCACGCGCAGCGGCATCGTGCAGGTAGCCGTTGAGCCTATCGACGTGACGCTGGCTGACAATGCTGGTGTAATCGGGATTCTTCGCGAGCGTCGGATAGAGCCGCGCCACAACGCGCTGTGCTGCGGTCGCAAATGCCTGTTCCTGCGCGCGCGGCAGCAGCACGTAGTCCGGCGCAATGCAGGTCTGCCCGGCATTGAGGCACTTGCCGAACAGGATCTTCTCGGCTGCTTCGTCGATCTTGCACTCTGGACCAACGATGGCAGGGGATTTTCCGCCCAGTTCCAGTGTCACTGGCGTCAAATTATTCGCGGCAGCACGCATGACGTGTTTGCCGACTTCAGTAGACCCCGTAAATAGCAAGTGGTCAAACGGCAGGGACGAAAATTCCTGCGCCACGTCAGCACCGCCATTGACGACGCAGACCTGATCCGGGCGAAAATATTTCGCCACCAACTGCGCGAACAATGCACCTGTCCTCGGCGTAAATTCGCTCATCTTGATCATGACGCTGTTACCTGCTGCCAGGGCACCGGCGAGTGGCGTGACAGCTAAGAAAACCGGGTAATTCCATGGCACGATGATGCCGATCAGGCCCAACGGTTGCGGACGCAATTCCGTGCGCGCCGGCAGAAACCAGAACGAAGCCCAAGAGCGGCGTGTTTTCATCCACGATTTCACGTGGCGCCTCGCGTCGGTGACCGCTGTACGCGACGGAAAAATCTCCAGCAACTTGGTTTCGTGAGCCGAGCGGTTGCCGAAATCAGCGCTAATGGCAGCGGCGATTTCTTCCACGTTCTCGATGAGCAGACGCTCAAGTTGCGAGAGCGACTCGCGGCGGGCGTGCACATCAGGCATGCGCACCGCGCTGTACGCAGCACGGGCACGAGTGAACAAGTCATGCAGCGCTGCCGAGACATTGATACCGGGTTGACTGAGATCCATAGGTGCCGCGATCAGATTGGTGAATTGATCGCTAGAATACCAGTGAACTTTTGCTTATTAATGAGAGTATTAGATTGAATGCTCTAAGGAAGGTCTGACCAAGTTGCTTGCGTTCAGAGTGTGGCGAGAGTGGGGGTGTCTGCTAGACGCGGTCCGAAGGTGCGTTGCCATAGCTACCGCACGAGGGCCGCAACGACGTAGACGATCTACTATTGCCGCAAGCTGAATGCAATGGACTTGGTTAGACCTTCCTTGCGCTGTTGCATTGCAGCATCCCGACCGAAAAAAAGGTATCAGAACAATGCTTGAGCGCCTTGAAAAACTCCAAAAACTACGCGGGGCGCTAGCCAATCGTGATGGCAAAGATAGCGATTTTGAGCGACGTCTGAAAGAGGTCAAAACCTGGCAGCAGCGACGGTTAACACGGACCTATGCAGACCTTGCGGCAGACAAACGCTATGCGCCCGCCATCGCTTTTTTTTTGAACGAGCTATACGGCATCAAGGATTCCACCGTGCGCGATCGCGACCTCGTGCGCATGTACCCGACGATGAAGCGGTTGCTGCCAAAGTTTGCATTTGAAGCAGTGACGATGGCGCTGGAGCTTGATGTACTTGCCGAAGAATTCGATCAGGCACTTACAATGGCATTGGGCAGGCAAACGCTTACCGAAGCCAGCTATTTGAGGGCTTTTCGCGTGGTGGGACGACGTGACGACCGCTTGCGTCAGGTGGTGTTGATGCAGGCAGTTGGCGAAGGGTTGGATCGGATGGTGAGGAAGCCACTAATTTTTTCCACGCTCAAGATGTTGCGAGGACCCGCGAAGATGGCTGGTCTCTGGGAAATGCAGCAGTTTCTCGAGGCCGGTTTTACTGCATTCAGGCATATGCATGGCGCGGACGATTTTTTGGCAACAATTGCCAACAGAGAAAAGGTATTGATCGAGCGGATACTCAGCGGCGAAGCTGATCCGTTTTCGGTTATCGGCGAGTGGAACGCGAAAACATAACGACGAGCGACGAATTGTGGCGCGGTCGGGTCGGATGTTGTGAAGTCGTTTCCGGGATTGAGTTGTTGCGGGGCGGCGGCTTGGAACATCGCACGGCCGCTTAATCAATTTACGGGGAAAAATTCTCGCGCACGCCGCCACGAGTAGCCTGATCTTCCCCCGTTTAATTTTGTCGACGGCGCTATTTTTTCTTTGCGGCTGGCTTTGGCGCAGTTTTTTTTGCCGCTGGGGTTTTCGCGGAGGCTGTGGCTGACTTGGCGACCAGCTTCGCTTCCGGTTTGGCTGCGGCATCCTTCAGCACATTGTCCAGTTGTTCGTGCACCGATTGCTCGATGGGGCCTTTCATCATTTTCAACATGAAGCCCAAAGTGACTTCGAGCTTCATGTCAGTTTCTGTGACTACGAGTATGCCGTTCACACCGGGACGCGAGAAGTTCAGAGTGTTACCGCTCCAGGTGCCTTTGAGGTCGAATTTTTCGCCGAGCTTTTCGGCCATTTTGTTAGCCGCGGATTGCGCGCCCTTCAGGCCCAGTGCATGGGTGCGCCTGTGCAGGATGTCAGCCATGATCAATTTCCTCCGGTTGGTTTTATGTGTTTATTGGACTAAGTTTACACACTGTGCACGGTACTTTGTCTCTCGGTCTCGGCCGCTGATTCGTGATTCGTCCCGTAGAGTCGCTATTCATCGCGCCGACGTTGTGTCCGGTCGCCATGTTGGCTATTCTGCCCGCAACCAACGAGTCTCATGACAATGCTGAAATCCATTAAGGCGTGGTATTCCCGCCTAGAAAACCAGGCCCTTGCCAAACTTGCACCCGGTGAGCGCGCTGATGTGCTCGCATTTGATGCGTCTCTAAAGAAACAGCCGCTGCGTTACGTCATGATTGCCCTTGGACTGTGGCTGGTGATGGCCATACTCGGCAAGGCGCTGCTGAGCAATATCGGCTGGCTCGGCGCATGCGTGCTGAGCGCGATCATGTTGATGTCCATCATCGTCGCGTTCACCGGTGCATGGTTCGGCCCAACCAGATTCAAGATCGGCGCACGCAGTCTGCTGCTACTAGTGGGAATTACGCTGGCCGGTGCCATTGTCGGTGGCCTCGGCGCCAATATCACGCAGATGAGCACGCTCGCCGGGGTGAAGGAGCAGTTCATGCTGGTGGCACCGAAGATTCTGATTGGAGGATTGATCGCTGGCATGGTTTACGCCGTTTTGATGGTCAGCATCGTGCAGTACCGGCGCGGGCAATTGCTACGCCGTAATGAGCAATTGGTTCGACAGGCCCAGCAGGAACGTATGGGTAGGCAATTGGCCGATGCGCGGCTGAAACTCATGCAGGCCCAGGTCGAGCCGCATTTCTTGTTCAACACCCTTGCGTCGGTGCAACAACTGGCCGAAAACAAGGCACCCGAGGCTGCGCGGCTCACCGCGCAACTGATCACCTTCCTGCGCGCCGGGCTGGCCAGTCTGCGCGAGGACAATACGACGCTCGCGCGTGAATTCAGGGCGATTGACGCGTATTTGAAAATAATGAAAACGCGCATGGTTGACCGACTTGAGTTCACGTTGGATCTTCCCGACGCGTTGGGCGATATCATTGTGCCGCCGGCAATGTTGATTTCGCTAGTTGAAAATGCCATCAAACATGGCGTAGAACCAAACCCTGATGAGAGCAAAGTCAGTGTGATGGCGAGGACCGAAAATAATCGCCTGCTGCTAACTGTCGCAGACACCGGTTTAGGGATTGTACAGAGCGCTTCCACGGCGGGCGGCGGCTTTGGACTGGATAACATTCGCCAACGCTTGCGAGCGCTTTATGCGAGCCAGGCGCGGCTGACGGTTTCTGAAAACGTGCCGCACGGGTTTATCGCGGTGATCGACATGCCTGTCCATGTGGACCTGGAAAAATCTGAAATCGTGACACGTACCAACTTGAAAGGAAGTGGAATATGACGACGGCATTGATCGCAGAAGATGAGCCGCTGATGCGCGAGCGTTTGCTGGCGGCATTGAAAGAAATATGGCCCGAGCTGGAGGTTGCCTGCGTCGCCAAAAACGGGATCGAGGCGCTAAAGCTTTGGAATGCGCATCGCCCCGACATCGCCTTCCTCGACATACGGATGCCGGGCAAAACCGGGCTGGAAGTCGCCGCCGAGATCGGCGATGCGGCCCACATCGTATTCATCACAGCATATGACGAATATGCGGTGCAGGCATTCCAGAACGGCGCTGTGGATTACCTCCTGAAGCCGGTCGAGCTTGAGCGGCTCGGCGCTGCAGTCGCGCGGTTAAAAAAGCGCCTGACGGCGAAGCCTGCCGATCTGACTGGCCTACTTGAGCAATTGCTTAACCAGGGCAGCAAACCCGCTACCGATAAGGCGGCGGCCAAACTGAAGTGGCTTCGCGCTTCGCTCGGCAATCAAACCCGTTTGATCAACGTCGACGACGTGCTGTTTTTTCAGTCCGACACCAAGTACACACGCATTGTGATGAAAGACAATGAAGCATTGATGCGCTCGCCGCTGAAGGAGCTCATTGAGGGGCTGGACGAAGAGGTTTTTTGGCAGGTGCATCGCGGCGTGATCGTCAACGCACATGCAATTGATCGCGCTGTACGGGAAGCGCCTGAGAAGCTCATCCTGCATTTGAAGGGGCACAAAGAAGTACTGCCGGTCTCCCGGCAGTACTATCATTTGTTCAAGCAAGACTAGCGGGAAACCAGCTGCCGAATTGGTTGCGCAGCAAGATCGGGTTCGATGTGGCCCGCGCTAAGATTTATTGAAACTCTAGACAGGACGCGGCGTTCCAAGCGAAAAGAGCTGAATCGCCTCGCCATCATTGGTGTTTCGGCTTTTATCAGTTGTCGATCTTGATATTTCCATCCTTGACGACCTTGCCCCACTTGGCAATTTCAGAGCTAATGAACGCACCGAACTCCTTCGGTGGCATGCCGCCCACGGTAGCGCCCTGGGACTCCCAGATTTTCTTGATATCCGGATCGTTCAACGCCTTCACATTCTCGGCATACATTTTGTCGATGATGGGCTGTGGCGTGCCTTTGATGCCCCACAGCGCATACCAGGTGGTGACTTCAAAGCCTTTGTAGCCAGCCTCCGCCATCGTCGGCAGATTGGGAAACGCGGGTGAACGGGTCGCGCTGGTGACAGCCAGTGGGATAAGTTTGCCGGCCTTGATTTGCGGCGATGACGAACTCAGCGAATCGAAACACAAATCGACCTGGCCGCCTAGAAGATCCTGCATCATTGGGCCGACGCCCTTGTACGGCACGTGAACCATGTCAATGCCTGCCAGCCGCTTGAACAACTCTGCCGCCATATGATGCGATGCGCCGCTGCCGGCTGAACCGAAATTCAGTTTGCCCGGGTTGGCTTTGGCGTACTTCACGAACTCTTCAACTGTTTTGATTCCCAGTTTGGGATGCACAACGAGCACGTTGGGTACGAATGCCATTACCGTGATGGGCACAAAATCTTCTTCGAGTTTGTAACCGCGTTTGAGGTAAAGCGATTCGGCAATAGTGTGGTGGATGGCACCCACAAAAAATGTGTAGCCGTCGGGCACTGCCTTTGCCGCGACGCCCGCACCTAGCGTACCTGCGGCACCACCCAGATTTTCAATGTAAACAGTCTGGCCAAGCGAGCTACCGATCTTCCCGGCCATTGGGCGCGCAAAGACATCAGTGCCGCCACCGGCAGGAAACGGGTTAACCCATTTGATAGCCTTGGTTGGCCAGGTTTGTGCAGAAGCGGAAAATGCGACGGGCAATGACACCGCAGCGACTATCACTGCGCGAAGAAGCGTGCGACGATTCATGAATCCTCCGATAATTAAAAGGCCGCTCTCTGGCGGTTGATTGTTAGCAAGCAAACAAACCGATAATTACGAGCCTATTTTAGCGGCGGAAGCGTTACGAGCGGACTCGGCAAGATACTGCATGGCTGCACCGACCCCACCGGGCTGATGCGGCACATCGGCAACAACCAATCCCATTTCGACACCGGCAAGCGTTCCCATGAGCGTGAGATCGTTGAAATCGCCCAGATGGCCGATGCGGAAGACTTTGCCCTGCAATTTTGCGAGCCCCATGCCCAACGACATATCGAAGTGATCAAGGATCACGCGCCGCAAATGATCGGCATCATGCGCGGCCGGCATCATCACCGCGGTAAGGGCGGGGCTGTATTCAGCCGGATTGGCGCAGACGATTTCCAATCCCCAGGCGCGCACCGCTCGACGTGTCGCTTCGGCATGGCGTTGATGGCGCGCAAACACATTGGCCAGACCTTCCTCCTGCATCATCAGTAGCGCTTCCCGCAGCCCGTAGAGCAAATTTGTTCCCGGTGTATAGGGAAAAAATCCGCTCTTGTTGGCTTTAAGCATTTCCTCCCAATCCCAGAATGCTTTGGGCATTTTCGATTGTTTGTGGGCAACCAGTGCCTTCGGACTGAGTGCATTGAAGCTCAAGCCGGGCGGTAGCATCATGCCCTTCTGCGAGCCGCCAACAGTAACATCGACGCCCCATTCGTCGTGCCGGTAATCGACCGAACCTACCGATGAAATGGTGTCGACCAATAGCAGGGCTGGGTGTGCAGATTTGTCGATGGCTTTGCGTACGGCGTGGATATCTGAGGTCACACCGGTCGAGGTTTCGTTGTGCACCACGCACACCGCTTTGATCTCGTGGCCGGTATCCGCCGCGAGTCGCGTTGCAATTTCGCTGGCGCTGACACCATGCCGCCAGTCGCCAGCGATATATTCTGGTTTCAGGCCGAGCTTTATCGCCATTTTTTGCCAGAGTGCGGCGAAATGTCCGGTCTCCACCATCAACACTTTGTCGCCGGGCGAAAGCGTATTCACCAACGCGGCTTCCCAAGCGCCGGTGCCGGTCGCTGAGTAAATGATCACCGGATTGGTCGTCTGGAAAACAGCTTTGATACCCTCCAGTACTTCGAATCCCAATTTCTGGAACGTCGGTCCGCGATGGTCGATGGTCGGCGCGTCGATTGCACGCAATACCCGGTCCGGAACATTGGTCGGGCCCGGGATTTGCAGGAAATGCCTGCCCGCGCGGTAGGGTAATTGCGTCATGTTCAAATGCCTTTCGTCAATGCAATGGTCAGTGCTTGGTTACACTATGGTTGAATAACACGAGACTATAAATGCCTGCGATCAAGATCAGATGAGCACCAACCTCGCCACCTCTATCGCGCCGATTCATTTTGCGCCCAAACGCCCAGCGACAAGCCCGCTTGAAACGCGTCTGCGGCGCGAAGCCGATTGCGAGGTCATGTTCGATGCGGCCAACCTTGGCCGGTACGCAACCGATGCGTCGATCTACCAAATCATGCCGATCGGTGTGGTCGTGCCACGAACGCGTGATGCTGCAATCAGCGCCTTGCAGATCGCTGCCGAGGAAAGCGTGGCGATCTTGCCGCGCGGTGCCGGTACATCGCAGTGCGGGCAGACCGTGGGTGCGGCGCTGATCATCGACAACAGTAAGTACCTCAGCGCACTGGTTGAATTTGATGCGGCCAATCAGCGCGCCGTGGTCGAACCGGGCATGGTCTTGGACCACCTCAACGCCAAATTGAAATCGTCCGGGTTGTGGTTCCCCGTCGACGTGTCGACAGCAGCGCAGGCAACCATCGGTGGCATGAGCGGGAACAATTCCTGCGGATCGCGCTCGATCACCTACGGAAACATGGTCGATAACGTGCTGGGAATCGATGCCTGGCTGAGCGCCAATCAACGTTTCCACTTTGGCGTTAGTGGCCTGGAAGCCAATAACGGTGCGGGTTTTGCAACGATTCGCGAGGCAATGCACGCGCTCTATGCACGCGAAGTAAACGAAATCCGCGAAAGGATGTTCCCGATTGCCAGACGGGTCGCGGGCTACAACCTCGACCGCCTGTCCCCGGCGAGATTCAATCTTGCGCACCTGCTGGTGGGGTCGGAAGGCACGCTAGGCTACTTCGAACGCATCCATCTAAAACTGATACCGCTGCCTAAGCACAAGACACTGGGGGTTTGTCACTTCCCGCGGTTTTATGACGGCATGGATGCGGCACAACATATCGTCAAGCTTGGCCCTTCGGCCGTTGAGCTGGTCGACCGCACGATGCTGAATCTGTCGCGCGGCATCGCCATCTACAAGAAAACAGTAGATGCGTTTTTGCAAGGCGAGCCGGACTGCGTATTGCTGGTTGAATTCTCCGGCGAACACCATGCAGAGCAGGCCGCCAAACTGAAGCAACTTGGCGTGCTGATGGCTGATCTCGGCTTCCCAGGTGGCGTGGTGGAAATCCCCGACGTGAATTTGCAAAAGGCGGTGTGGGAAGTTCGCAAGGCTGGCCTAAACATCATGATGTCGATGAAGGGCGACGGCAAACCGGTGAGCTTCATCGAGGACTGCGCTGTGCCGCTACCGCACTTGGCTGAATACACGCGGCGATTGACCGAAGTGTTTCACAAGCACGGAACAGAGGGCACCTGGTACGCGCATGCCTCGGTGGGCTGCCTGCATGTGCGGCCGATTCTGAACATGAAGGCCGACGGCGCACACAAAATGCGCGCCATCGCCGAAGAAGCATCGCAATTGGTACGCGAATACAAGGGCGCCTATTCCGGTGAGCACGGCGATGGTTTGGTGCGCTCGGAATGGATTGCACCGTTTTTGGGCCCGCGCCTGACGGCTGCGTTGGGTGAAGTCAAGGCGCTGTTTGATCCCAAAGGCTTGATGAATCCCGGCAAGATCGTCCGTCCTTCAAAGCAGGATGATCGCTCGCTGTTTCGCTTCAAACCGGATTACGCAACGCAGAAGATCGAGCTGGTGCTCGACTGGAAGGACACCGGCGGTTTGGCCGGCGCCATCGAGATGTGCAACAACAACGGCACCTGCCGGAAATTCGATGCGGGCACGATGTGTCCGAGCTATCGCGCAACTGGGGATGAGCAACACGTCACGCGCGGCAGAGCCAATACGCTGCGCCTTGCCATCAGCGGCCAGCTAGGCGCGCAGGCATTCACATCCGATGCAGTCAAGGAAGCCTTGGACCTGTGTGTGGGCTGCAAGGGTTGCAAGCGCGAGTGTCCGACGGGTGTGGACATGGCCAAGATGAAAATTGAATTCCTGCATCATTACAAGCTGCAGCACGGACATACGCTGCGCGACAAACTGGTTGGGTATCTGCCGCGCTATGCGCCCGCCGCCGCGAAATTTTCCTGGCTATTGAACATGCGCGACATGCTCCCGGGCGCGGCGTGGCTTTCTGAAAAATTGACTGGCTTCTCGGCGAAGCGGACGCTTCCCAGGTGGGCCAGTGAACGCTTCTCGCGTGGCGGCATCTCGCAGTTGTTCGCCAATGACTGGAAAGATGTCGTGCTGCTTGCGGATACCTTTAACAACTACTTTGAACCTGAAAATCTTCATGCGGCACGGCGCGTGTTGGAGGCGGCTGGTTACGCCGTCCATGTTGTCGGTGCCGCAGATGGTGAACGCCCGCTTTGCTGCGGCAGGACTTTTCTCGCCAGTGGCATGGTCGACAAGGCAAAAGAAGAAGCGCTTCGCACGCTGGCAGCTTTGACGCCTTATGTTGAAAAAAACATCCCCGTCATCGGCCTGGAGCCGTCCTGCTTGTTGACGCTGCGAGATGAGTTCCTCGCGATGATTCCTGGCGCAGGAAGCGCCGCACTCGCGATGCGCTCAATGTTGTTTGAAGAGTTTCTGGTTGCCGAGAAAAGCGCGGGACGGCTCCGCCTGCCACTCAAAGCGTTAGCGCAGCCGGGACTGCTGCTTCATGGCCACTGTCATCAAAAGGCGTTTGCCGCATTCACGCCGGTGCAGGAAGTACTGGGCTGGATTCCCGACGCCAAAGTCACGACTGTTGAATCAAGCTGTTGCGGGATGGCTGGCGCATTTGGTTTTGAGGCGGAGCACGTTGAGGTCTCCATGAAGATGGGCGAACTTGCATTGTTACCGGCGGTACGCAAGGCGGGAGCAAGCGTGACAATTGTTGCCGACGGCACCAGTTGCCGCCATCAGATCGCCGATGGTGCGAAGCGGGAAGCGATTCATGTGGCGCGGGTGCTGGACCAGGCGCTGAGTCAGGTGTAGTTGATTGTCTGTGCTGCAAAAATAATGATTGATCGCCATTTGGTGGGTGTTTCAGAGCCAAAATGCCCCAGAGGCCGCACCAATTGGTGTGTTTCACAATCTGGGTCGGTTACCGATTCACCGCGCCAAGTCGCCACAATGAGGTAACTTCTGCGGCGCGCGCCAGATGCAATGGGTCCGCCGCATCGGCAATGCGCGGATGACTTGGGCGTACATCCTTGCGGTCGATCACCATCAAGCCAGCCTGCGCGAAATGGTTCAGCAATTCGTCACGACTGCGCAGGCCGAGGTGCTCGGCGATGTCGGAGAGGATCAACCAACCTTCGCCGCCTGGTTCCAGATGCGCAGCGAGTCCGTTGATAAAGCCGCGCAGCATGCGGCTGTCAGGATCAAATATCGCGGCCTCAATCGGCGAGCTGGGTCTTGCTGGAATCCATGGTGGGTTACAAACGATGAGTGGCGCGCGCCCTTCCGGGAACAAATCCGCTTTCACGATTTGTACTTGTGCAGACAAGTTAAGCCGCGCCATGTTTTCGCTTGCGCACGCCAGGGCGCGCGCATCCATATCAGTAGCGATCACGCGCGCAATGCCCCGCCGCGCGAGCACTGCTGCAAGAACGCCGGTTCCGGTGCCTATATCAAAAGCCAGTGGCAATGGCGATGCACCAGCAATAAACGCGATCGGCATTGGCGCTTCGTACACCAGTCCGACATATTCGCCACGCACCGGTGCAAACACACCGTAATGAGGATGGATGCGCTCATTGAGCGCCGAGACTTCGACGCCTTTCTTGCGCCACTCATGCGCGCCGATCAGGCCGAGCAGTTCCCGCATCGACACCAGCGAGTCTCCTGCGGCCGTATCATTTTCGGGCGGCCCATAAGCTCCTATGCACGCGAGTTGCAAGTCCGGTGCCCGCCGCAACGGGACTGCATAGTCGTGGCTCAACGGCAGCAGCATCATGCCGAGCGTACGGGCGCGTTGGGACTGCGCAAGACGATGCTTGTGGAAAGCTTCGGTTACTGGCACATCGGATATCACAACATTGCCGCCGGGCTTGTTCGCCTTGCGGCTCTTTTCATCTGTCCGCCGAGCCATGGCCAGTAACATCTGCCTGGCATTCTGAAAGTCGCCTCGCCACAACAAAGCCGTGCCCTCGCAGGCCAGCTGATAGGCGCTATTCGCCGAAATTGCCTCGTCGGCTACGACAACGCGCTTGTGTGGCGGGGTGCCTTTTTCAGATCGCCAACGCGCAGTGCGCGGGTGGCCATTTTCTGTCCAGTGGATTTCTGAGGGGACGACGGTGGGAGTGACTCGAGTCTGGTTTGTCATCATTTGCGCAATCGCAATGTCACGGCAATCCTTGACCGGCCCGCCCGCAGATTAGTTCTTGAATTTGTAGTACGCAGTGTTGAGGTACGCGGCGATGGCGGCTTCATCGTCGGGAAACAACCCCAAGCTGAGTTCGTTGTTGCAGCGCGCAACTTGTGCGAGCAATCCGCTCTTGCTGGTGACACGGCGATCTGGCCGCGAATACATGACCGCTTCATCGCCGCCGAACTTGCTCACGTGACAGGCTTCGCATTTGGCCTCGGCGACCAATTTCTTGCCGACATTGGCCATCGCTTCTGCGGCATTGGATGCCGCAAAAACGCCAGTTGCCCCCACGAAAACCATGAAAAATACGGCACTGAAAGCTTGGATCGCTGTAGAACAAGCAAGCGGAACTTTTGAACTCATGTAGTGAGTATACGTCGCCATAGGCTGCGACCAATCCGAAAAGCGCAATCAGCGTTGACCATGGGAGCCAAAAAAGGTTAAAATCGCTCTCTCGTTTGGATCAATCTGATCGTTCAAACGACGATTCCCTGATAGCTCAGCCGGTAGAGCGACGGACTGTTAATCCGCAGGTCCCTGGTTCGAATCCAGGTCGGGGAGCCAAGAATTAGCAGTTAAAACAATGGCTTATCGAGATATTCGATAAGCCATTGTCACGTCTGGGACCTCCATGGGACACCTGTGGGACAGTCAGGACCAATTCGCAGCAACAACTCACAACAAGTCGCAGCTTTAGCCGGCGCATTTTTGCGTTGCAGCGTTGCTGCGTCTTTGTTTGCCCGCTTTTTATCGCGCAAAAAAAGTTTTCAGAAAACATTGAAAACGACGCGAAATCAAAAAGTGATCTTGTAAATAGAGATGGCATTTCCAACAAATATGGAGAAAGCCATGGCTACTATTGAACGACGAATTGACTCGCAGGGAAAAGTAACTTATCGCGCAAAAGTTCGTAAACAGGGACAACGACCGTTGTCCGAAACATTTTCAAAACATCAGCACGCTCTTCTCTGGGCAGCAAGAACCGAGGAGGAAATGAAAAGCGGAAGGTATGCGAAACGCGTGGAAGGTGAGCGTCATACATGCGACGAAATGATCGATCGTTACCTTAGAACGGTAATGCCACAGAAGCCGCGTTCTGCCCGTTCACAGACTACGCATTTGAACTGGTGGAAACGGCAAATTGGCGACGTGCGCTTGGCAGACGTAACGCCCGCGCTCATTGCAGAGTGTAGAGACGAGCTACTCGTTGGGAGGACGGCTCGAAATGCACTGCGCACAGGCGCGACGGTTAATCGCTACTTGGCCGCCATTTCGCATGTCCTCACGAATGCCAGTAAGGAGTGGGGGTGGATTGAAGAGTCGCCGATGCGTAACGTAAGAAAATTGAAGGAGCCACGCGGACGCTTACGCTTTCTGTCGGATGCCGAGCGCGAAAAACTGCTCGCAGCATGCAAAGCGTCCGAAAACAAGTTCTTGTTGACAATCGTTGTGCTCGCACTCTCGACGGGCATGCGCCACGGCGAAATTATGTGGCTCCGCTGGGATGATATTGATTTTGCGCGCCAGCGGATCACATTGCTGAACACGAAGAACAACGATATTCGCGTGTTGCCGCTGGCTGACTTGGCGCTTGAGTTGCTAACCGCGCTGCATCAGTCTCGCTCTACCACTGCCACTCTGCTATTCCCAAGTGCACTGCAACGAGCAGAACAGCGGCCCGTGGAGATAATGAAGGCTTGGAGCACGGCGATAAGTAGGGCGGGAATCAAGAACTTTAGATTTCACGATTTGCGCCACAGCTGCGCTTCCTATCTAGCAATGAATGGCGCGACGGTTGTCGAATTATCATCGTTGCTAGGACACCGGACCTTGCAAATGGTGAAGCGGTATGCTCATCTAAGTGACGCTCACACAACAACCATCGTGACCAAAATGAATAAGGCAATCTTCGCGGAAATCACGCTACCCGATAAGGAAACCAAATGACTCGACGCAAATTCAAACTGCCGAAAAACATTAATGGTATCGCGCTGGAGTATCAAGGTTGGGAGCGCTGGTCCGGAAATAGATGGGCGTGGGAGTTCTTGCGGCGCAATCCGAAATTTCAGGTAGCTTGCGATATGGAGCGCGCCCCCGAATTGGACGCAAGTGTGGCCGCCAAGTTGGACGCAAGTATCGCCGCCGAGTTCGGAATGCACAAGTTTCAGCACTACAAAAAAAACTATTTAGCCCAGAGCCGTGCCAGATTTTTTACATCAGTCCGCTACTTCCTTGGCAAAAAAAAAGGTGTCATGAAAATTCGCGTTCGTCCGGGACAAGTGGCGATAGTCGTTCACGTAGGCAATGACATTTCACAGCAAATTAAGCGTGTGAATGAACTACTCACCGAAATAAAGGAACAGCTCGCCAAGAAGAAAGTGCCAATTGTCGGTGCGAAGCTACAACGAATTCAAAGCGTCAAGGATCCTACTGAATTATTTTCGTCGTTAGTGGCACTCGACATAGATGCTGCACTGAAAACTAACGCTGCGACCAATAGCGCGGTCGAGTACGTCAAGCAGGCCGCCAAGGGTACATTGAAGAAGGTGGCAATTTGTACGAAGCAGTCGGGAGTGACATTCGACGAAAACCTTCGTGCTGTGCTTCGGGAGACGGGTGCTGGCGAGTGGAAGACCCCGAGGGACGGAAATCTATCGCAAGCCTATAGCGATGCGATTAAGCGAGGTAGGAAATACTGTGACTCGCAGTACTTAGAATTGCCGGTTCTATTCGCGAAACCAAAGTATCCAAAGATGAACTGACTCGCTACTTCTGAATTGGCGCCTTCGCCAAATGCCAATATTGATGCTCCATTCACAACAAAAGGAGCACAGCAAAGTGAACGTAAAAAATGACAGTTCCCAGAGGCTACTTCAAGACGATATCGACGCCAGGCAGGCCGAAAACGTACTGCATGATCCCATCACAATTCCGCTGCTTTACCGCGTGGCGCCATTCGCCGAAAAACACCCCAACGTAATCTCGCAGTCGGGGATTCGCAATTTGATCAATGAGTCAAAGCCCCACCTCAATGCCGCTGGCGAAGTTGTCACCAACGGATTCGATCAGGTAGTCGTTAGACAAGGGCGCAAAATCCTTATCGACGAAAGCGCGTTCTTCAGATGGCTCCTAGGTGAAGGCAAGGCGCCATCAGTGAATAACCGCCAGATCGACCAAACCACGGCGAAGTCGAAGCGCAAGCTCTTGCGTGGGCGCCGATGACACCTGAGCACACTTAAAACACTGCTTCCCGCCCCCTCTTTTTTTCAATCAATTTTCACGCCCCCTCCCACGAGAGGGTGGAGGAGATGGAAGCGATTTCTATTTTTCTTCAATAAAAATAAATAGAAAGACATTGAAGAGTTCTTAGACGTCGTTCCATCCCCTCCACTTATAGATGCGGGAAGGGGCAAAAAAGGACAATCATGAAAAGTGCACCAAACATGCCAGATGTAACTCGATTTATACGCTTCGTATGCGGCGACGTGCCCGCAACGATTCAGCTCTTCGGTCAAAAGAAAGGCCAACAAGACCAAGGCGAGCACTTTACAACAAGCGAGAGCAAGAAAATTAGAAAGCGCATTGAGCAGGCGAGTGTGGATGGTCTAGGCGTCGCGCTGATGATTAACAAGGGCCGCGGTACTGGTCGTAAGAAATCAGACGTATCGAGGATTCGCTTTTTGTTCATCGATTGCGACGGCGAGAAATATTCAAAGGAAAAACTGCGTGGATTACCGATAACGCCGCATGCGATTGTAAAGTCATCACCGGGCCGCTATCACGCATACTGGGTGTTGACGCCGGATGAAAATTGAGCAGTTTTTGAGGGTTGTGCCGGACGAAAATTGACCAGGGTGTTCAATCACCTGCTTATTCATTAAGCAGGAGTCGAGGTGATCACCATGGACATGTTGGGCAAGGTCAGGCGCA
>JBBQFL010000040.1:0-40851 GCA_038321965.1 Burkholderiales bacterium
TTGTCAGGTACTTAGCGCATATTTCTAGAAAGATTTTGTCTGTGGAAAACTCCGTTGATAATTAATCACATAAGCCACAAACCTAATGTAACTTCGCAAGTATTTAATCGGGGATCTCAACAAATTACTGTATTTTCATACACCTAGCGAATTTTGCTGTTGGAGGCGCTGCTCTTCCAAGGGCCAAGCAATAATTCGCGTGTTTCCTCGACCGCGACCAGCCACAACGCTTCCATGACGACGTCGGACTTCTGATAATCGCCGCCGAAATTTCCATCACCAAGAAGCACGCGCGCCTGTTGCGGCGTGAGCGACGGGAGTTTCGAGTAGTCGGCCATTGGTTGCTGATGCGACGGTTGGACAACGCCGTCCAAACGTGTAATCGGAAAGTTTTCCATCCACGATGCGTGAGATGCCAATGGATCGATCTCCTGCACCTTCGCCCAGGTTTTCGGCGCCCGCCACCAGCTATGGAACTTCACGTCAACGTTTGCATGTTCTTGTGTCATTTGCGTGGCAATCGCCGCTGCAGGCTGATTGCCACCATGTCCGTTCACGATGAGTATTCGCTTGAAGCCATGCGTCACCATGCTGTCGAGCACATCACGCACTAACGCGAGATAGGTGTCGAGCTGCAAGGACACCGTACCTGGATAGGCCATGAACGATGCGGTAGGCCCGTATGGCACGACGGGGAAGACGGGAATACCGAGCGGTTCGGCCGCCGCGAGCGCGACGTGTTCAGACAAAATAGAATCAACCGAGAGGCTCAGGTAGGCGTGTTGCTCGGTGCAGCCGAGGGGCAGCACGGCTCTATCGTCGTGCTTGAGGTATTCCTCGATTTGCATCCAGTTGCGGTCGCGTACGCGCATGTTGCGGTGTGCCCTGTTTATTGGTGATCAGCGGGAAAAGCTTCCCGTATGCAGATATCTGAATAGCTATTTTGCGTAAACGAGTCGCGCTGCATCCGCGAGTGCTTGCATCATCAGCCGGTACGGCCCTGGACCGTGACTGATGCGCGCCACACCCAGCTCGGCCATCCGCTTGGCCAATGGCGTCGTCGACATCACCATAGTGTTGACCGGCAGAGGACATGCCTCGCACAGCTTTCCGATCAGCCTCTCATCGGCAAGCCCCGGTACAAAAAATCCGCTGGCTCCGGCTTCCGCGTAGGTGAGAGCGCGATGCAGCGCTTCATTACCGAGCCGATCATCGTGCTGCTCAGCACCAGCCTTTAAAAAGATATCCGTCCGTGCGTTGATGAACGCCGGTATGCCGACGTGATCCGCAGCTTCCCGCGCAGCCGCAATGCGCAGTGACTGCTCACCCAGCGAATAGAGGCCTTCGCCCCCAATGATTTGATCTTCCAGATTAAACCCAATCGCACCCGCCGCGATTGCGCGCGTAACCGTATCGGCGACAATTTCACGCGTATCACCGTATCCGGCTTCAAGATCAATCGTGACTGGTAGGTTAACGCTGGCAACGATTCGCACAAGGTTTTCAAGCGCCAATAGAAGGGATAGCGCTTGTCCATCGCTGCAGCCATGGGCGGCCGCCACAGACCAGCTTCCGGTGGCAAGTGCCTTGGCTCCCGCGTCCGCGACAACGCGCGCGGTGCCGGCATCCCACACATTAAAAAGTATGACGGGATCGCCTTTGATGTGCAGGCGTTTGAAGGTTTCTGCGCGTTCGAGCTGGATTGACATGACAACTCCTCGTTATTGAACGCGACTATAGCAATGAACATCGAGACGCGGCGCTGGGCATCGGGCATCAACGTGATCCTCGAGTGAGAATTTGATTGAACTTACCTCGCGCAGACTACCCGCACTGCCTCTGGCAATTCATCGCATTTTTTCGGCTGGCAAGGATCGTGGATACTGGTGACGCTTGGTCGGGGCACGATGCGGTGCCAAAGTCGTCCAAGTGATACAGGCGGTTTTCCAAATAATTGACTACTCCATGCAATCAACCTGAATTTTTGTGGCAGGAATCGTGCTGTCGATGTCAGCAGTGCTCGCGGGATGTGGCGAACGCGGCGTCTATCCTGTCTCGATGGTACCGGTTCCCTTGCCTAAGCTTAACTATGGCGTGATCAAATTATCTGTCGCACACGTTGTCAACCCGCGCCTTGAACAATTCTCCGCTGTGCAGATTGCCGCTTTCCTTGATGCATTGCGGTCCGCGAGCAAATCCCAGCTTGGACGCGAAATTGAGTTCGATCCCGTTGAAACATTTTTCATCGATGATTATTTCAAGTCGGTCCCGGCATCGAAATACGCCTGGCGCAAGAAATACATCACTGATTTCAAGAAGGGCGGAGTTGATAGACAGAAGCTGGAAAGCGCATACGAGCTGGCGATTAATGAGCAAGTGGGCCCGTTGAAAGACTGGGCCGAATATGCGGCGCGCGAAATCGGACTCGTAAAGGTGGATACCGATCCGGGCGAATGGAAACGCCGACTGGCGAAATCCCACATCGATGGGCTGGCACTTTTGGCGAAGATGAATGCAGGCGATGGCAAACCAGTGATAGACGACTCGCCTTACAACGAGTGGTTATTCTGGCATTCGCTGGGCGAACGGGAGCAGGTACACGACCTGATCATTACTAACCAGCTGGTCACGAGCGCAGAGTATGCTGGTGTTGACATTCATCCGGCCCTTCGTGGCGGCCTCACAATTGGCACTACTTCTTTTGCCCGAGATTCGCCGTTCAATATGCTGACATGGTGGAGTACATTCGCGTTTACAAGCAGCGACCCGGTGATCGTCTCGATGCGGGGCGGTGAAACGTATGATCAGCTTGAAGCTGCGCGTTTGGCTGGCACGGGCGCGGCACACGAGCTTGGTCACATGTTCTTCCAATACGGGCATCCGTTCGGTTTGTCTGCCTGCGTGATGAGCCCCACACCCGTGCTCAGGTTTCGTGAATGGGTAAGCAAGCTCGATCCCGCCGCGTGTAAGGCGGCCCAACATCCTGCCATGAAGCCGGGTGCTGCGCGGGTACTGCGTCCTGTTTATGCTGGGGATACCAAGCGTTAAATATTGGTCCTTTAATCAAATAAATTGGCTCAATCGCCAGGTCAATTTAAGCTGCTGACCAGATTACCTCGCAACACTCCCTGCAGGCCTGTGATTGACTTGCTCTGCCTTCCAGCGCATAGCGGCAAATATCCGGCTATAGCCACCCGGATGGTCGAAGAATATGAATTCCTCAACCGGGCCCGGCTCCAGCTTTCGATACTCACCCAGTTTGAATATCGCTTCTGCAAATCCATCCGGTTCGCGCGCGGCGTTGAGGCCAAAGATGTCCGCTTCAACTTCTGCGGTTCGGATGACGGTTTTGACGACGGGCGTCGCCATAAAAATGTAGACGGAAAACAATGCCGCCAGCAGCGGCAGGCCGGCTGGATCGGAGATGCTGCGTACGCCAAAGCGGCTACCGAATCGCGCGGCCGCCCAGTCCCAGCTGTATTTGATGAACAACAGTCCACCAAGGAGGATGAGTGTAAACGACACCGTGTGTTTGATGCCGTGGTTTAAGACGTAATGACCCATCTCGTGCGCCATGACTGCGCGAATTTCGGCCGGCGAAGTGCGATTGAGCAAGTTGTCGTTCAGGGTGATGCGGATGGTGCCGAACAGCCCACTCACATTTGCACTGACGCGTTTTGTTTGCTTCGACGCGTCTGAATAAAAGACGTTGTCGATCGGAATACCGTTTGCGCGCGCCATCGAAAGTATGTCATCGCGAATCTGGCCCGGTGGCAGCGGCTTGAAGGTGTTGAACAGGGGCGAAATGAATACCGGTGCCGCCATGATCAGTAGCATGATGAAACCGGCACCTGCAACCGTTCCCCACGCCCACCAGCTTTGTGGCAGTCTGCGCAGTATCGCGTATAGGCCGGTCACGGCAATACCGATGATCACCATGTCGAGACCCATGCTCAAAACGGTCTCGCCAAACCAACCGAGAAGAGAAAGGTTGGAAAGGCCGTACTGGTGCTCGCGATAGAAGCCCTCGTAGAACGTGATCGGCAAGCTGATGAGAGCAGTTAGCGGCACGTAGATCAACGCGTAAAGCAGCGTTTGCAGATTCGGGTGGCGCGTGTGGTGTTCGACAAAATCGCGAATGCGCGCCGATATGCGCAGCGCGAGCAACATCCATGCGATGACCAGGCCATAGAGGAGATTCCAGAGCAGCAGCCAATAGCCGCCTTCGGCATAGGCATCCGACTTTACGCGTGCTTCGCCCTGCAAACGATTCATGAAGTCCTTTGTGGCGGCAACGGCGTCAAACTTGCCCGCATTCGCAGCGATCGCGATGGGCGGTGGAGGAGTTGATGCGGCGGCTGGTTGCGGATTGCTGCTGTTTTGGAGGATTGGCGCCTGTGCGTGCACGGCACCAACAAATGCTGCAAACAAAATTGCCAGGATGATTTTCATCATGTTGTTTTCCCTTGTTGTCGTTGCTGCGTCGGCAGCGTGTCATGCAGGATGTCGACGCAGAAATTAGTGGCCGGATTCTGTGCCACTTGCCGGGACAGGTAAAGAAGAAGTGTTCGATTTGCGACCAAATGCAGGAATCATGGTGCAGTGTATTGTCGGCGCCGACAGTCTGGCACGACGACAACGGTGCGAATTGGGCAAAAATGGAAGCGCACCGATAAGCCGGATTCTGTTACGGCACTTGCGTGCTATGACGGTCATTCCTCTGGGACGCGCGTTACCGTGCGCCTCAAGCACCCTACCCGCAGGCTCCGCGGGACACACGTCAACGCCTGCCTATTTGGGTTTGCTCCAGGTAGAGATTGCCCGTTTCACCCTGCTCAAGTTTCCTCAAACAGACTCGTCTCTGTTGCTCTGATCCTCACCTCGCGGTGGATGGGGGTTACCCACTACCCTGCCCTGTGGAGTCCGGACTTTCCTCTACGAAAACAAGTTCGCAGCGACCGTCTGGCGCGCTTCCGTTTTCATGGTATCACGGGGCTGGGTGTGGATTTGTGGGTGGGGTCTGCGCGCGCGACATGTGCTGCCTATGCAAGACGCACTGCAAGATGCGTCGGGCATTCGCTCTTGTGTTGGTGCGAGCCCCTCTCCCTCGGTCCCTCTCCCACGCCGGGGAGAGGGGGCTGTGATTTAGTCGGGAGCGTCTCGCTTACGACCACTACGGAAGTATTGCGTGTTGTCATAAAACTCGGGCGACTCATTTTGTTTCCACCAGCCTGGTACACCCAGCCATGGGAGGGGCGAGAAATTCTTCGACGAGGAGAGGTTGTTTTCGTCGATCAACCATGCTGCAGTGCGTTGATCTACGTAGTGCGTCTGCTGGGCGGAGTTGGACGTAATAAATGCGTCATCGACCAAAAACAAAATGGCTTTTGCGGTGACGCCCACGTAAGGATCGAGCGCTTTTTCCAGCATAGAGTGGCCATACAAATGGAAACGCATGCGCGTCATCACCTCGGCCCGGCGTTCGACAAATAGCACTTTCCACTCAAAGCGCCGCAGGAGATCTAGTAGAGATTGGTCACTGCTCGTTACGATGATCCCACCCTCATCGAACAGCGTCAGCACATCGCGCGGGGCGGAGCGATCGCGGAGTTCGCTATCGCCGCGCGCGTTGAGGAGGCGCGAGTGCATTTCGCTGATCGCGCCTTTTGCCTCTGGAAACGCGAGCCAGGACATCGCGTTAAACAAGTCGTGCCAGTTGGCGCGCGTGGCGATTTCCCCTGCTTCGGCGATACGGGTTTCGTAATGCGTGGTGTTCAATGCCTCTTCATTGGCGACAAATCGTATTTGCCGTCCGCGAAAATTCTTGATGCCGGTTGCAAGTGAATTGAGTTTGGTGATACTGGGCCAATCAGTGTCTTCAATCAGACGCCCAAGTGGTTCGCGTATCGAATCAAATGGTGGCGTCAAAAACTGCGGTCTGGCACCCTGCCAATCCATCGCTATTGCGGCGCAACCATTCGCCACTGCATGGCCTCGCCCGCGCGCAATGGCACCAGTGAAGAGTTTGGAAAAGTGACTTCGTCGGGCACGATCCAGCTTTCCTTCCGAAGCGTAATGCGTCCGGTGTTTCGCGGCAGTCCGTAAAAATCCGGGCCGTGGAAGCTGGCGAAGGCCTCAAGTCTGTCGAGTGCTGCCACGCTGTCGAACGCTTCGGCATATAGCTCCAGCGCATGTGGTGCGGTGTAGCACCCCGCAGCGCAGCAGCCAGCCTCCTTCATGTTTTTCGGGTGCGGCGCACTGTCGGTACCGAGGAAAAATTTTGGATTGCCGCTAGTGGCTGCCTTCAGCAACGCCAGGCGATGTTCCTCGCGCTTCAATACAGGCAGACAGTAAAAGTGTGGCCGCAGCCCGCCTTTGAAAATTGCATTGCGGCTGTAAAGCAGATGCTGCGGGGTGATGGTAGCGGCGACATTGTCGCTCGCGGCCAGGACAAATTTTGCGGCGTTGGCGGTGGTAATGTGTTCAAGGACAATCTTCAGCTTCGGAAAGCGCGACACTAGCGGGATCAGGTGCTTGTCTATAAACACCGTTTCACGCGCAAAAATGTCGACTTCGGGATCCACAACTTCGCCGTGCAGCAGCAACGGCATGCCCGCAATCTGCATCGCCTCAAACGTGGCGTCGCATTTGCCAATATCGGTCACACCGAAATCGGAGTTGGTGGTGGCGCCGGCCGGATAATATTTGACCGCCTTAACGAAGCCGCTTGCTTTGGCGACACTGACGTCATCAGGCGAGGTATTGTCGGTCAGGTAGAGCGTCATCAGCGGCTCGAAATCGGACCCTGCAGGACGCGCGGCGAGGATTCGTTCGCGATAGGCGCACGCTTCGTCGACGGTGCGCACCGGCGGCTTCAAATTCGGCATGATGATGGCGCGGGCAAATTGACGCGCGGTAGCGGGTAACACCGCTTTTAACGCTTCGCCGTCGCGCACATGCAGATGCCAATCGTCGGGGCGGGCGATGGTTAGCTCATTCATGCGGATGATTATATCTGCCTACTTTGCAGCCTCTTTCAATGTAAGCGCTAGATCGTAGACCTTGTTCTTCTTTTCGCCGGTGATTTTTACTGCCATCGCCACCGCCTGCTTCAGCGGCAACTCTTCGAGCAAAATTGACAAAGTCCGCTCCAGTTCTTGATCTTCAGCCGTTTTGCCTTCAAGAGGCTCGCCAAAGCTGGGGTTTGCCACAATTACCACGAACTCGCCACGAATATTATTGGCGTCGGCATTCAGCCAGACGGCGGCATCGCCCAATTTCACGCGGTGAATGCTTTCAAACTTCTTGGTGATTTCGCGGGCGAGAATGATCTCGCGCTCATCGCCAAATACTTCCTGCAATGCCGCAACCATCTCGACGATGCGATGCGGTGTCTCGTAGAACACCAGCGCGTGCGTGCAGGATTTCCAGCTCTCCAGCGCGCGCTTCCTGTCGCCCGCGCCCGAGGGCAAAAAGCCGGCAAAGGTAAAGCCGTACTCGCCCTCGCCGCTGGCGGAAAGCGCCGCGATGACGGCCGACGCACCAGGGATCGGAATCACTTTATATCCTGCGATACGCACAGCGTTCACCACCACTGCCCCGGGGTCGGAGACAGCCGGCGTGCCCGCGTCGGTCACCAATGCGACTGATTGCCCCTGCTGCAACAAATTGACAATGCCATCTGCGGCGTTTCGCTCATTGTGTTCGTGCACAGCAATCACGCGCGTCTTGATGCCAAGGTGGCTCACCAAGATTCTTGTGACGCGCGTGTCTTCGGCCGCAATGACATTTGCTGAACGCAAGGTGTCGATTGCGCGCCGGGTGATGTCGCCCAAATTACCTATCGGCGTGGCCACCACATATAATGCATTTTCTAGCGAAAGCTTAGTTTCGGACGTCACAAATTTTTTACTCCATTCGCGATAGGCGAACATTACCAGCCTTTGACGGTCGCACGCTGTGCAAATGTTTTGCGCTCGTCCTTGCCATCACCGTGTCTGCGTGTTCGACGCCGGCACGGCTACGCGCACCCGTCGTCGAGCCGGCGAAGTCGGTGACTGCGCCGCCGGTCAAATCTGTCCAGGAAGAACCCACCGTTATCGTTAGCAAATTGATTTTGGGTGAGCCACAGCGGGAGCCTCGAGTAATACCACCTGAACCTGCTGCCAAAGAGCCTGAAAAATTCATCCCGCATATTGCCTTGCTCGTGCCGCTCGCTTCCAAAACGTTGGGCAAAGTCGCGGAGGCGCTAAAACTGGGGTTTTTGGCTGGCGCAGAAGCTGACGGTAAGAATGCCGCTGCGTATCGCGTTTATACATCTGACGACGAAGGCGCGTCATTGGCGGCACAGTATCGTAAAGCGGTAGCAGATGGCGCCTCAGCGATTGTCGGCGGCCTCACACGAGACGGCGCCAATACCATGGCGCGTGAATCGCGCCTGCTACCGACTCTCGCGCTGAATGCGCCGATGATTGCAAACGACACGGAGCTCCCCGATCGCTTCTTTTACATTTCGTTGAGTCTCGATCTGGAAGCGAGATTGGTCGCGCGCATGGCATTTGCGGAAGGGCAACGAAACCTGGCCATGGTGGTCGCAAACAATCCGCTAGACAAGCGCGTGCAGGAGAGTTTTGAGCAGGAGTGGATGCGGCAAGGCGGGTTGATCGTCGCGCGTATTTCATTTGGCAGTGATCCAAACGACGCCACCCGTGTTTCCAAAGCGATGGAAAGACTCAACGAAAAGTCCGGCTCGAAAGCCGATGGCGTTTTCCTGGCGGCTGATCCCGCCGCAGCGCGCTTCGTCCGCCCATATCTGCCGACCGGGATGCCGGTGTTCGCGACCTCGCATACCGTCGACCCCCGTGCGGAAGCCGTTGCCAATCTTGATTTGGAAAGTGTTCGCTTTCTGGAGATGCCCTGGTTCGTCGAAAGCGATCATCCGGCCGTGATGGCCTACGCCAAACCGCAGCTGCCAATGCCCATTGAATTCGAGCGCCTTTACGCTCTTGGCATCGATGCATGGCGCCTTGGCCAAATGGTCGGCGGCGTTGAGGGCGCGCGCAGCGTGCTGCTACTCGACGGGGTAACGGGCCGTATCACGCTTGAGGGGCGCCAGCTCACACGAGCGCTTTCTTCGGTGGAAGTACGCGATGGCCGCGCGCAGCTCTATCGCCCGACCGAATGACGCTGGCGCAAATTTTCAGCCCAAGGAAAAGCGGCGACGACGCTGAACGAATTGCTGAACGCTATTTGACCGGGCATGGACTCAAGCTACTTGCACGAAATTATCACTGCCGCTATGGCGAAATCGATCTAATCATGCGGCACGCAGATGCGTTGGTGTTTGTGGAAGTGAAGCTGCGCAAGACGACGGCGGGTAAGGTCAATTTCGGTGGGGGGCTGGCGAGTATCACGCCATCCAAGCAGGCCAAAATCATCGCCACTGCACAGCATTATTTGTCCAGCCTCAGGCAATTACCGCCGTGCCGGTTCGATGCCGTCGTGCTGAACGGAATGAATTTGAACGATGTCGAATGGCTACCCAACGCGTTTGGAGCGTAAAATTTGTCTATGGTAAACATAGAAAATCGTATCAAACGACATTTTCAGGACAGCGTCGAAACCAAGCAGCGTGTAGCGGTCGCACTGACGCCGCGCATCGCGGCGGCTTCGCAGTTGATGGTGGAGAGCCTGAAACAGGGCGGCAAAATTCTCGCTTGCGGTAACGGCGGTTCAGCCGGCGATTCGCAGCACTTTGCGGCCGAGCTGATTGGCCGCTTCGAGCGGGAACGCGAGGAATTGGCCGCCATTGCGCTGACAACCGACAGCTCGATACTCACTGCGGTGGCCAACGACTATTCGTTTGACGAGATTTTTTCAAAGCAGGTGCGCGGACTCGGCAAGACCGGTGACGTTCTGTTTGCCATCTCGACCAGCGGCAACTCAAAAAACGTCGTGGCCGCCATTGAAGCGGCCCATCTGAAAGGCATGCACGTCGTCGGCATGACGGGCCGTAACGGCGGCAAGGTCGCCAGCCTGATGAAAAGCAGTGACGTGCTCCTCAACGTTGATTCACAGGTAACCACGCGCATACAGGAAGTGCATCTTCTGACGTTGCATTGCCTCTGCGATGCCATCGATAACCTCATGTTTGGAGAACTGTAATGTCTAGGCTTACCGGCTTTTATGTCATGTTGATTGTGTCGGCATCCATGCTATTGCTTCAGGGCTGCTTTCCGCTGGCGGCCACGGGCATCGGCGCCGCCGCGCTGATGGTCGATGACCGCCGTTCGACCGGTGTCTACATTGAAGACGAAAACATTGAGTGGAAAGCACGCGGTCGCCTGATTGATCGCTTCAAAGATACGCATGTCAATGTGACCAGTTTCAACCTAACTGTGCTCATTACCGGCGAGGTACCTAGCGAGCAAGTGAAGACTGAAGTGGCCGACGCGATACGCGGCATCGCGAGCGTCAAGAATGTTGTCAACGAACTTGTGATTGGTGGAAACACGGCCTATACGGCGCGCGCCAACGACACCCTAATCACCACCAATGTCAAAACGCGCTTTATCAACAACGGCAAGTTCTCGATCAATCACGTGAAGGTGGTGACCGAATCCGGCACCGCTTTCCTGATGGGCATCGTGACGCGCGAAGAGGCAGAGGCAGCGACTGAACTGGCCAGGACCACCGCCGGCGTTTCGCGTGTCGTCAAGGTATTTGAATATGCGGAAAATGTCGGTAAACGCTAGCGCCGGAAAGCGATAGGATTGGCTGATCCCCAAGATCAGCGCGCCGTACAGGAGATCGCAGCCAGCGTGCAACGCGGCGACCTCGCTGGGGGGCATGCCCAATGCGCGATGTTTCTCAAATCGGTACCCGACGCTTCCCGTCAGGTACCCGTGCGCATCTGGCTGGGCCTGATCGAGCAGAGACGCGGCAAAGTTGAGGCGGCACTCGTTCAGTATGCGATAGCCCGGCAATCAGACAAGCGCAACCCGCACCTGATCTTGCAGCTTGGATTGGCCCACTTCGCCCTGCAACACTGGGACGAATCGGAGAAATACTATCGTGAAGCGATCCGGCTTGAGCCGAGGTTGCCGGTCGCGCATTACAACCTGGGAATCTTGCTGCAGCACAAACGTGAATTTGTCGCCGCGCGGCGCGCGTTCGAGTCGGCGCTGGTGCACCAGCCTCGCTTCCCCGAGGCGCTCAACAACCTTGGCAATGTTTTGCTCGCATTGCGCGATCCCGCCGGTGCCGAACGGTGCTATCGCCAGGCGATCGGGATGCGCCCGACGTTCTCCAACGCACATCACGGTCTCGGCTTGATGATGATGCGACTGTCGCGCTATGCCGACGCGTTGCAACACCTGCGCGCGGCGGTTGAACACGACGCCGCTTTTTTAGATGCATGGCTGGATCTCGCTGAATGTCAGGCGCAATCAGGTGACGTAGGCGCTGCCAAAGACTCGGTTGCCGTGGTATTGGCGCGCGATCCGCGGCATGACGTCGCACGCTTTCGTCAAGCTGTGTATGAAGGCGGGGTGGCGCCGGAATCTACACCTGCCGAATTGGTTGAACGCCTTTATGCGGGCATGGCCGCGACGTTTGACGAACACCTGGTTGAACGTCTGGGCTACAAGATTCCGGCATTGCTTGCTGAGTCCATCAAGCCATGGCTGGCGCGGTTTGAAGCGGCAAATGGGAGGAAACCATTCGTCGTCGATCTGGGTTGTGGTACCGGATTGTTCGGGTTGCGGATTCGATCTTCGGCATCCAGGCTGGTTGGCGTCGATCTTTCCGCGTCCATGCTGGAAGTTGCCCGCGACCGTGGCATCTATGACCAGCTACTGGAAAACGACCTTGTGACATACCTGCATGCGTTGACCGAAGCAGCGGACTTGATTGCAGCGACAGATGTACTGATCTACGTCGGCAATCTCGCGCCACTGTTCGAACGAATCGCTGCGCGGCTCGTGGTCGGCGGCGTTTTTGTATTTTCGACCGAAACGCCGGATGACCTCATCGAGGGCCTGCGTTTGCAACCTAGCGGCCGCTACGCCCATTCCAGTCAATATATAGAACAGGTCGCTGCGTCGAACGGACTTCGCGTCATTGAGCGTATACGCACGGTGATCCGCACCGAAAACAATGAGGCCGTACACGGCTTCATGTTCTTCGTTGAAAAACCGCCCGCAGCTGCGACCTAAGTTCGTTCAGCCCGCGCGCTTTTTCAGATAGCGCATCAGCGAACCCACCAACGGCAACTGTTCATATAGTTCGCCCGCTGCATCCCAGTAGTCGCGATGATATTGAACACGTCCGTCGGCGGCAAACCTGATGTGTGAGGTTCCATGAATGCGACGAGCGAGTTGCGGTTTGAGCGTCTTGATGCGAAAGGTGAAATCCCAGATCAGCAGTGCGCCATGTGGCTGCTCGATGGTTTCGATGATGGTGAATTTTGGCGCGTCCAACCGTACAAACATGTCGGCGAAAATATGACGGATTTTCTCGATGCCGGTGACTTCGTTAAACGGGTCGCGAAAGTAGGCGTCGTCGACGTAAACGGTTGAAATGGCCGAAACGGTTTCCGGCGTGAGCATGTGCCAGTAGTCCACCAGTCGCGCCAGCGCTGCAGAGCGCGTCATAGTTTGGTCGACTTCTTGATCGCTGGAAAGTACAGAGAGTACGGTAAGTGCCGGAGCATTTTCAGCATGCGCGTGAAGCCTTTGGGGAAGTGAATCTCAAATTCACCTTTCTCGAACCCTTTGATGATTTCCGATGCAGCCTCTTCCGGGGTGATGAGTGACGGCATTTCAAAATCGTTCTTGTCGGTCATCGGGGTTTTCACGAATCCCGGGCAGATGAGGTAGACATCCAGACCTTTTTCTTTCAAGTCCAGGTAGAGCACCTCGGCGAGATTGATGAGCGCAGCTTTGGTGGGCCCATAGACGAGGCTCTTGGGCAGGCCGCGATAACCCGCCACGCTCGATACCAGCGCGATGCCGCCGGACTTAGCCTGGATGAATCGCGGTATCACGATAGAGAGGCCGTTGAGGAAGCCCTCCCAGTTGACCGTGACCATTTGCTTGGCGACTTTCAGATCCAACTCCCACGCACGCATAGCCGTGTAGTCGCCCGCCATGAACACAACAAGGTCATAACCGCCCCAGGCCGCAATCAATTTTGCTTCCGCTGCTTTGATCGTTTCGACTTTGGTGATATCCAGCGGCAAGGCAAGTGCCCGCTCGATACTCAGGCTGGCGACGACGCCATCGAGCTTGTCGGCACTGCGCGCCGATACCGCCGCCTTGGCGCCAAGCGCATGTAGTTGCGCGGCCAGTGCCGCACCAATGCCAGTAGACGCGCCCACAATCCAGACGCGTTTGTTGGTCCAATCAGTGATTTTCTTGTTCAGTGACATGACTCGCTATCCTCACCCGTAAATCCGTAGATCCAGCATGGGCGGGCTTCTGCAGGCATTTATTGCCCAAACGGCGCGCCCGTGCTGGAGTTTAAAAAAATACCGCTGGTCTCAGGGTTTCCTGAAGAAAATGCTGATTTCCGCCACACGCACGCCAAACTTGGACATTGTGGTCCGATTGGCCAGCGTCTTGTCGTCGATCATCCACATCCAGTCATCCATGTCCACGTTGTAGACCGAGTCGCCGACCGGCAGTGCCAGTACGTAGTTCCAGCGCAGTGCGTTGCCAGCCGCTTCACCCCGCGCTTCACCGACCACGTCGCCTGCAGTGCCAATATACCGGTCACCGTCCTTACGGATTTTCCACACGCGCTTTTCGGTCTTGCCGTCGGACCACTGAAACGATTCGTCCAGCACGCCCTCGTTACCATTCCACGTACATTCAAGTACAACGACCATGCGCCTTAGCACCTTGCCGGAGCGATCCTGCACCATCCCCCAGCCTTCAACCTTGCCATTAAAATACGTCGCCAGATCAAGCTTCGGCTTTTCACTTGCATAGTCCTGGGGTGTCAACGTGGCGCACCCAGACGCCATGATCATCGCGCCAATCAGCAACCATTTTTGCAACATTTTCACACTCCTTTGCGAACAACTTGCGGTAGCGCTACTTGGCTACCATTAAAAAACGGTGACTTAATGAGTGCGATAACGGCAACCGCCTTCAGCAGGCAAGGAAGCAACGCATAAACACCTGCCAGATATAGCAAAGCATCCGGCGCATGAGCAACACCTGGCCGGTAGCCCAGCAGCGCAAGCGAAGGCAACGCTATACCTGCCGCCAAAGCCAGATTCATTTTCATGACCAGATTCCACAGGCCGAAATAGGCGCCTTCGTTGCGTCCAAGTCCGCGCTTGTCATCATCATCGATGACATCAGCTAGTATCGATGGCGGCAATGCGAGATCGGCGCCCAGGCCCAACCCTGACAATATGCAGATGATCATGAATGCCGTCGTGTCCCCGGAATTGAGTGTGAATGTCCACACGAACGCGACGATTGATACCACCATGCCCACGCACCACGCGCGGCCCTTGCCGATTCGTGCCGAGAGAATCACCCACAGCGGCATGCCGAACGCGCCCGCGGCAAAATAAGCGACCAGAAAATGGGCGGAGAGCTGCGGCGCTTTGATAACGTCGTCGATAAAAAACAATACGAGTGTCGCCGGAATCGACGCAGCAATGCCGTTGAATATAAAGATGATCAACAGTTTTTTGAACAACGGATTGTTCAGCGGCTTCCACATTGCTCGCAGGGCGTCCTTGGTGGCGGCTTCGGTCCGGGCCACGGCGCGCGGCGAAAATATGACCGTTGCTGCCACCAGCAGAAATAGCAGCGGCACAAAAATGGTTGAGAACTCTGCAAACCCCTGGCGTTGTCCGTGCTGCTTGGACAAAATCTCCGGAAGTGCGGCCGCCAGAAATACGCCCATCAGCCCCAAGCCCTCGCGCCACGATGTGACACGGGTGCGCTCGACAGGGTCATCAGAAATCTCGGCCCCATACGCCTGATAGCTGATCTGCAACATGCTGAACGCCGTGTAAACCAGAAACAACATTGCCACCAGCCACCAGGCCATCACACCTTGATCCCATTGCGGCGGATGAAACAGGCCATACATGCCTGCGGCTAAAAACGGCGTGCCGAGGATTACCCAGAGCATGCGACCCATGCGTGCATCGCGATAACGATCGCTCATATAGCCGAGCAGCGGGTCCTGTATGGCGTCAAACAGTCGCGCGGCGAGCAGCAAGCCACCAATGGCGATGAGATTCAAGCCAACAACATCGGAATAGAACTTTGGGACGTGGACGTAGATCGGCAGCGCCGCCATCGCCAGCGGAATACTGGTGAGGCTGTATGCGAGCAGACGCCAGGTGGAGGTACGGGTGGTGGCACCCGCGGCTGGCGCAAACACAATAATCTCGCGGCAATATTCGTGAGGCTACTGCACGCCGAGCAGCTTAAGGCGCAGTTTGGGCTCGCTGGATTTTTCGGAAAGCCAGATATCGAAAAAGGCCTTCGCGAACTCGGGGTCCGGCACCGCCGCGATGAGTTTCTCACGGTTGTAGAATCGCGCCTCTTTGCCCGGTATGGACACGCCGATCAATGTGTCGCCTTTCTTGATATCAGGAAAAATCCTCGCCATCTCCTCGCCCCAGCGCTTGAGCTTTGCTTCATCTTCGCAGCCCTGCAAGCGCATTTCTTTCACACTCCGTTCGGCGATGTCCTTGCCATTCAGATTCAAGTCATAGACCAGTTCGATTGCAAATGGATCGCCGTGAGTGAACGGCTTCATTTGCGTCCACAGTCGCACGTCATACACCTTCAATCCGAAAAAACGCAATGTCGCTTCGCCACGCATGGCCAGCCCCATCAGGTCGCGGGTGATCAATTCTGGCAATGTCTGCGCCTGACTGGCGAGGGCCGAAAGCAATAGCGCCATACCCAGCAAGCCACTCAAAAATCGGTGTAATGAAAACCACACAAGCGTCTCCTTAAATTTCGCGAGTCAACTCCATCTGCATGACATTGGTCCTGCCAGTGCGGAAGCCGGCTTCACAATAGCAGAGATAGAAGCGCCAAATCTGCAGGAATTTTTCATCGAACCCCATCGGCTCGATCTCACTTACTTTGGCGTTGACTCGATGTAACCACCATTTAAGCGTTTCCGCATAGTCGATGCCGAAACAATACGGCTCCCCTGCCGCGAGACCGGCTTTCTTGGCATCGGCGATAAATCTAGGGATGGGAGCGAGCATGCCACCGGGGAAAATATACTCGCGGATGAAATCGCTGGTTTCGCGGTAACGCGGGAACACCTCTTCGGCAATGGTAATTGACTGTATGACCGCGCGGCCTTTTGGCTTGAGACGATCATGAACAGATTTGAAGTAAGTCGCCCAGTAGCGCTCCCCAACTGCCTCGAACATTTCAATTGACACCACATAGTCGAACTGTCCGGTGACATCGCGATAGTCGATCAATTGCAAATCAACCAGATGGTTCAAATTGGCTGCGTCGATGCGCTGCTTGGCGAACTCCAGTTGCGCATTCGACAGGGTGATACCGGTTACTTTCACGCCGCGCGATTTGGCCGCATATTCTGCAAAGCCACCCCAGCCGCAACCGATTTCCAGAATGGTTTCACCCGGCGCCGGTTTCAGGATGCCCAGTATGCGTTCGTACTTTGCTGTTTGAGCGGCAGCCATCGGCTGCGCGGTGTCGCCGTTGAAAACCGCGCTCGAGTAAGTCATGGTGTCGTCGAGCCACAGCTGGTAGAACGCATTGGACAAATCGTAGTGCGCAAAGATGTTTTTCTTCGCCTGCGCGCGCGTATTTGCGCGTAGAAAATGCTTAATCCGGAACAACAAGGCAACCAGTGGTTTGCCGTAGAACACTGCTTCCAGCGCCTTTTCGTTTTCGACACAGAGGACGAGGAAGGATGTCAGATCCGACGTGAAGAGGCGGCCGTCCCGATAGCATTCAGCCACGCCAATTTCGGCAGATTTGATCGCTTCACTTGCGACGCTCCAGTCGGCAATCCGCAGGTCGGCGTGCGGCCCGTCATGCGCCCCCCGAAACAGGGTGGTATGGCCTTCCGGCGAAGTGAACGTTAGCGAACCCCGGTCAAGGCGCTTGATCAAGCTGTAGAACAATCTGGCGATTGCCGGGAGCGACGCGGCTGGGGGTAGCGAGGAAAGATCGTTGGTTGTTGTATTCATGGCGTGTAGGCGTATCGGTTAGCGGGTGGTTTCGAGGGAGGGGGGTGCGGGTTTGGTAAAAAACGGGACGTTTTTCATCCACAGTTTCAGTGCGTGCCAGTGGATGCGCGCGACGACTCCAAAGGTCATCAGCGGATGACCAAGAAATGCGCTGAGAGCGGTGCTGGACGTCAGTGGCTCAGGCACGCCTTGCAGCGTGGTAACAATCAGCTTTTCGGCGTCCAGAACGTTCGCGTCGCTTGTGTCGTAGTAGTCAATCTGCGCAAAAGCGCGTCCGGTAATCTGCTCGAAGCGGAAGCGATAATGGCCTTTTACTTCACAGAACGGCGAGACGTGAAATACCTTTCGCGACGTGAGCCAATCATTGGCATCGATCGGTCGCTGGTCGTCATGGGCAACAAGATAGTTGTGGCATTCGCCAAATGTATTGCGGACCTCGGCAAGCGCTGCACGCAGCTGACCTTGCCGATCAAAGCAGTACCAGACGCTGATAGGGTTAAAGACGTATCCAAGCAAACGCGGGAAAGTCTGCAAGACAATTTCACCGTCAGCCGTATCGATGCCTTCCCGCTTGAGCAAATTGCGCATCCATGTTTCCAGACTTGAACCATCGCGCGGACCGTAGTCTCGGGTGGCAAACGACAGCAGATTGAACCGGTCTTTGGACAGCCAGCGATTGCCTAACGTAGCAAGTTGAGAAAGCGGCACGCGCAGGAAAAAGACACTGTATGAAAATTTGTGCTCGACAGGGCGGAAGCGCTTATGGAACACGCGCCCGGTGCAAATTTCCACCGCCTTATTATCGAGCCACGTATTCATGCATCGACGCCCGGATATGCAGTGGCGAGATCATTCGCTGCAGGCGCATTGGTGGCCCAAGGCACAACTGCGCCCAATGCACGGGCGACAGCGATGCCTGACATGAGTCCATCCTCGTGAAAACCATATCGTGTCCACGCGCCGGCGAACCAGGTGTTGCGATTGCCCTGCAGGCCACGCAGATCACGCTTGGCCTGCGCGCTCTCGGCGAGGAAAACAGGATGATCGTAATGAATGGTTTTGATCACTTTCGCGGGGTCCGGCGCAATGAGCGGGTTCATGGTCACGATCACAGGCGTCGTGAAGGGCAATGGTTGCAGGCGATTGATGAGGTACGACAATGATACTGGCGAGTTTGCATCAACACTATTACGCGCCTGAGGTGAGTCTGGATGCCAAGCCATGTAGTTCCAGGCTGCCCATGCGCGCGTCCGATCTGGCAGCAGTCGCCGATCCGTATGCAGGATTGCGACATTTGGCTGATAGGGAATTTTAGACAACACTACACGTTCGGGTCCCGCGTCGGACGCGAGTAACGCCATGGTTTGATCGGAATGACAGGCAAAGACGACCTGATCGAAGCGCTCTGGGCCCGACGCAGAGTCGATAATGACGCCCTCACGCTGACTACTGTCGCGCGTTACCCTGGTTAACGCCGCACCGAGACGGATATCCGAAACCTGGGCCGCCAGTTTCCGCACATAGTTGCGCGCGCCGCCTTTTACGGTACGCCATTGAGGCCGATCACTCACTGAAATCAGGCCGTGATTGCGGCAAAACGTGACGAACGTAGCCAGCGGAAATTCATCGATCCGTTGTGATGGCGTCGACCAGATGCATGCGGCCATAGGCTTCAAATACCAGTCGCGAAAGGCTTGGCCGTAACCATTGGCATTTAGATACGCGCCCAGTGTTCCGCGCATTTCGTGTTTGCCGTCGGCGAGCGCAGTGGCTTCGCGATTGAATCGGAGCATGTCTTTGAGCATGCCCCAAAAGGCGGGTTTCAACAGATTGGAAGGCTGCGCAAACACCGTCGAAATTTTGTCCGACCCACACCATTCCAGCCGCCCCCGGCCTTCAGCATCGATCAATTTGATACCAAATGACATGTCCGAAGGCGCCACCTCAACGTCGAAATGCTTGAACATGGCGATCAGATTTGGATACGTCCAGTCGTTATAGACGAGAAATCCGGTATCAACCGGATAGTCGATGCCATCGACTATGATATCTACGGTGTGGGTGTGGCCACCGAGCGCTGCAGCCTGCTCGAACAGGGTCACCTGATGCGCTCCCTGGGCGTGCTTTTCAAGCAGCCAACCGCAAGACAGTCCGGCGATTCCCGCACCGATTACGGCGATTTTCATAAGTTCGTCGAACAGTTCATTGCAGAGGCCCAATACCGCGGAGGAATTTTCTTCTTGGATTTCACCCGCAATGGTGGCAAAATCCGCACAAGAGTCGCTTCAGTCAAATTATGACTGATCGGTCACAGATTGAATCAATAAGTCAGCCAAAAGTCAAATTTCTATGCTCTCTATCAGACTTCCCTTTAAAAAACAGCAGTTTGAAGCGCGCGAGGAAGCCATTCTCGACGCCGTAAACAAGCTGTTATCGGACCGCGGCTACGATCTCATGACCATGGACGACGTGGCCGATGCAGTCGGCGTGGCGAAGGGAAGCCTTTATAAGCATTTTTCGTCGAAAGAGAAACTCGCCGCCGCGGTGATGACGCGCCTGCTGAGCCAGACTGTGGAAGTCCTGGATAAAATGCCGGCCGAATGGAGCGCCATAAAAAGGCTGGAAGAGATTTTGCGCTGGTCCCTACAACACCGGATGCGTGGGGGCGTACCGCATCTGCCGTCCACACGCGGCGCACTTCAGCGCGCGTTGATGTTCAATCTCGACTACCTGGCACTAGCGCTGAAGGTGAATAATCGTTTTTATGCGCTGGTCAAGGAATCCAAGCGTGTTGGCGACATTCAGCCAGGCTTGCCCGACGATGTGATTGTTTATACCTTGTACGCCCGCTCCTGCGACCCAACCGTCGACTATTTGCTTCGGGCCGGCAAGCTCAGCACCGATGAGATTGTCGAAGCGATGGTTTCGGCCACCTTGCATGGGCTGGTCGGCAGGGCAGCTTGAACGATGGCGTCGCAACTCGGTCGTATATTTGTGCTCCTCTACGGTTTTTGCAATAACGTCATCCGCCAGCCGATAAACGCCGTAGTATTGAAACTGATGTGCCTGTAACTTGACGTCTCTTAATTCGGAAACCTTCGATGAATCCCAATCTTCCCGGCAGCACCGCGCCCATGCTCTATCCTGAATTGTTTCGCGACCTTGAGAAATCGCGGTGGAATATGGCCAGCGACATACCGTGGCAGTCTTTCGACCCCTCCCGTCTCACTGATGAGCAGGCCATCACCATCAAGATGAATGCCATCACTGAATGGTCCGCGTTGCCTGCGACGGAAATGTTCCTGCGGGACAATCAGGATGACAGCGATTTTTCCGCGTTCATGTCGATCTGGTTTTATGAAGAACAAAAGCACTCTCTGGTTTTGATGGACTATTTGCATCGCTTTCGCCCTGACCTGGTGCCCACGGAAGCAGAGTTGCATGCGGTGCGTTTCCCGTTTGATCCCGCGCCCGCACTGGAGACATTGATGCTTCACTTCTGTGGCGAGATTCGGCTCACGCAATGGTATCGGCGCGCATCGGAATGGCACACGGAGCCGGTCATCAAGAAAATCTACGACACGATATCCAAGGACGAAGCACGCCATGCTGGCGCTTACTTCCGCTATATGAAACGCGCCATTGGGAAAGTCGGTGGCGAGGCAAAATTGGCGTTCGCCAAGATTGGCGTGTTGATGGCGAGTTCCGGTAAGAGCGGCAAACCATTGCATCCGACCAATCTTCATGTCAACAAGGATCTGTTTCCCAACGATACAGTGCAGTCCCGTTTGCCCGACCCGGAGTGGCTTGAACGCTGGCTCGACACGCAGATCCAGTTTGACAAAGTCTGGGAAAACCGTGTCGTCAACGGAATTCTCAAGCAGATGTCGAGTTTATTTGATCGCACCTTTGAAACCTCGACGGATTTGAACCGGTTTCGCAAAGAGCTGATCGCCAGCCTTTCAACGCCGGCCGCAAAGGTCCACGCAGCCTGATGAATTTGACCGTGGCGGTTACAATCACGCCATGCGTCCTTCCTTTGAAAACAAGTTCTGCGCGCCGGGTGAATTGACGGTTCGGGCCAAGTTGCTCGACCGGGATCGCGTCTTCACCAATGGCGTTTTTGATGTGCTGCACCGCGGACACGTCACCTATCTGGCAGAGGCGCGGGCGTTGGGCTCGTCGCTGATCGTGGCGCTTAATTCCGATGCATCCGTCAAACGGCTAGGCAAAGGTGAAGATCGCCCCATCAACGTGCTCGAAGACCGGATGGCGGTACTCGCAGCTCTTGAGTGCGTTTCGTTGGTAACGTGGTTCGACGAGGCCACCCCTTTGCAGCGCATTCTCGAATCGCATCCCAATGTGCTGGTCAAGGGTGGCGACTGGCCGATCGACCAGATCGTTGGTGGCGCTGAGGTGAAGGCCTGGGGGGGCAGCGTTCACGCCATCCCTTTCCAGTTCGAACGCTCAACAACAGCCACACTGGCGAAAATACGCAATTCGACATGAATGAACCGGCTTTCGTCACGCGCGTCCAAGAGATCGTCGGTGACCGCGGGATGGTTACTGATGCTGCCGATATCGCACCGTATGTACGCGATTGGCGTGGCAATTACATCGGAAAAACCAGCCTCGTCGTGCGGCCAGCGAATACGCAAGAAGTCGCAAACGTGGTTAAACTCTGCGCCGAAACAGGTACGGCGATTGTGCCGCAAGGTGGCAACACCGGCATGGTTGGAGGAGGTGTGCCCGATAGCTCAGGCGCCGCCATCGTACTCTCGCTAACGCGCATGAATCATATTCGCTCGATTGATCTGGCGAACAACGCGATGACGGTCGAAGCAGGCTGCATCCTTGCCGCAGTACAGGATGCAGCACTCGCAAACAATCGTTTTTTTCCGTTGTCGCTTGCCGCAGAGGGCAGCTGCACCATCGGCGGCAACCTTTCCACGAACGCTGGTGGCACCGCCGTATTGCGCTTTGGCAATGCGCGTGATCTGGTCCTTGGCATCGAGGCGGTAACCCCGGATGGGCAAATCTGGCATGGGCTGAAAGCGCTGCGCAAGGACAACACAGGGTATGACTTGAAGCACCTGCTGATGGGTGCCGAAGGCACGCTGGGCATTATCACTGCTGCCGTTCTGAAACTATTCCCGAAGCCGCAGCGAACCTGCACCGCACTGGTCGCCGTGCCGGATCCTGCTGCTGCGGTGGCATTGCTTGCAACAATTCAGGGGGCGATGGGCGATCGTCTCACCGGGTTCGAGCTGATGTCGCGAGTTTGCCTTGACCACGTCATTTCGCATTTTCCGGCGACGACTGAGCCCTTTACTGCGCGCCACACCTGGCAGGTGTTGATTGAACTTGCCGATACCTTCAAGGATGCGGCACTTGAAGATGCGCTAGGTGCCGCGCTGGAGCCGGCGTTCGCAACTGGCCAGGCGCTTGACGCCATCATCGCTACTAGCGAGGCACAATCGCTAGCGCTATGGAGTATTCGCGAGCACATTCCTGAGGCCGAAAAACTGCGCGGCAGAAGTGTAAAGCACGACATTTCAGTTCCGATATCCAGGATCGCCGAATTCATCCGACGCGGCGACATCGCGCTGGGCAAAGCATTTCCAGATGCACAGGTGATTTGTTTTGGGCACATCGGCGATGGCAATTTGCACTACAACCTGAGTTTCCCTGGCGTGCTGCCCTCAACTGAACAGACTCGCGCCGCAAACGCCATTGTCTACCCGCTGCTCGATGAACTGGGCGGATCGATCAGCGCGGAGCATGGCCTGGGACAAATGAAGCGGGATGAAATCACTCGCCACAAATCGGCGGTGGAACTGAATATGATGCGCGCCATTAAAAAGGCGCTAGACCCAATAGGCATCATGAATCCGGGCAAAGTGCTGTAGTTAAACGTTCGCGAGTGGCAACCTGCCACACACAAATTTCAGCCGCGCCGCAAGGCAATCAGGCCCTGGTCATGACCACCGCGATTCGCGTTGGGACGCCATTCGCCACTTGCATGGGTGTAAAGAACAAGTGCATGAGAATGCGCTCACCACGGCTGGTTTGCAGCGGCATATCGATGGTTGCGGCACGATCCTGGTGGATCAGTTTTTCAATCGCCGGTTTGCCCGAGAGCTGATTCTCGGCTGGCAACAACAGTGACGTGAGGTGTTGTCCGCGTACGTCCTTATGGCGATATCCGAGTGTTGCTTCAGCCGCAGCGTTCCATTCGATCACATTCAAATTACGATCACATTCGGCAATTGGCAACAGCGTGCGTGAAATATGCGCCCCCAGTTGATCGGCGCGCGTCCTCGCCTCGAACTTTGCGCGCTGTTCAACTTCGGTTCTGGACTTCAACTCGCTGTTGGACAGGCTAAGAGATGAGTTGGTTTCTAATGAGCGCGCCAGCATGTCTTCGTTTTCAAGTTCGACTTTCAGACGACAAGCGATAATGTCGTGTTGCCGGTACGAAAAGTACAGCACACAAAAGATAAAAAACATTGCCATGCCGCCACCGATCCAGTTCATGCCGTCACGCAAACAGAAAATATAAATCGCCGACGGTAGCGAAGCGGGAATCGCGAGTGCGAGGTGTGCCCACTTTACTGGTGAAAAAGCGGTGATGGACCCTGCAACGTATGAGGTCAGGACCAATACCGTGAACAGCTCGCGGTAATTGTGCTCAACCGGGAACAAAACGGTTCCAAGCAAACCCCACTGAATGCCTGCAAAAATGTTGCCGACAATCATCAGTCTGGCCCAGTCTTCCGGACTGGCGACTGGCTTGGTTTGCTGGCGATAGCCGAATGCCACGACGGCGCGAAAGAACATTACCAGTGTCGCGAACAAAAACCAGAACAAACCCTTTTGTAACTCCCCCGTGTCGTAAAACACGACGACGGTTGCGATGGAGCCAATGAACGAAAACGCCACCGCTGCGGGTGCGAAAACGAAGAGCTCATTAACCTGCTTGGCGAGCAGCCGCCGGTGAAAATCCGGAATTTTTTTCACAGTTCTGAAAGTCCCAAAGAATGCGCTGTACTTCCCACTATTGGCCGCATGACTTCGCAGCTCTTGTGTGGTCAAACCAAATCGAATGTACAGATAATGAATTGTAAAAAATGTGAACTAAATCACTTTTTGGACGTTGTGCGCAAATAAATTCAAGCAAATCAACGTTATCTAGGGGATACCCTTATGCAGACCGTGGGGGTTTCCATTAGGTAACCCGAGGAAGCAGGCCATGGTCAACACTTTTCAGTACCCGGTGGCCGAAAGTTTTACTTGCTGTTAGGCACACCTGCATCTCCGGGCGCAGGGAATACTGCAGTGGCAGGACAAGCCACCGCGCGCAAGGCGCTAGTGTCGAAATCTCGCTGCATCAGCGTCAGACGCGCGACCATGTTGGTATCTGGCTCACGAATTATGAATACTATTTCTTTGACCTGCGGGCTTTTTGGCGTCACCTGCACGTCTTTCACGAGTAAGGGTGCCTTAGTTTTCAAGTCGGCGACGACTTTTTGCGCGGCATCATCAGACGAAAACAACCCCAGTGAAACCGCGTTGTCGCCCAGCGCAGAAACATCTTTGACGCCGGCTTTTTTCAGGTTCGCGACCAAGGCGTCAGCGGCACGTTTGTCCTTTTGCGCCGGCAACTGCACAGCAAAACGCGAAAACTCTTCGGCAATTCGCGAGCTCAAGCGATTCCCCAGTTTCATTTCAGTGAAAGCAATCTGCGCGCGCGCGGCGTCAGCTTGTTTGACGGCGAAATCGACGCAAGCAGAACCTGTCAGCGCTGCAGCGATCGCTTTGGCGGTAATTGCTTCCTGTTGGGCCTTGGCCGCGCCGGTGACGGCAATGATTTTGAGCGCACCTGCGTTGATTTCGCGCGGCCCCTCTGGCGTGGGCCTGGATTCGTTGAGAGTCAAGTACGCGCCGAGTGCGACATTGGCGATCAGCAACAAGAAGAAAATCAAACGTGCCATGGGTCTTTTAGGAATCTTGAGGAGCAGGGTTTGAGGATCTGGCAATGGCGAGCAAGCCATCAAGCACCAGATTGTCGTTGATCGATAGTGGAAAAGAAAGATGCTGAAGATGCGCGACCAATTCATGCATACCACCGCCACTGGCGATGCAGTGTGGTGAACTGCCGACGATTGCCGTCATTTGTGCATGTAAGCGAGTGATGGCGCCCACACACGCCTCGATCGTGCCGGTCGTTATTGCGTCGTCTGTATTTGTAGGAAATGTGTGGTGAAACCCTTGGGGCAATGGCAATTGTGCGGTACCACCATTGAGCGCAGTTCGCATCAACTTTGTGCCGGGCATGATGACGCCGCCGAGAAAATGTCCGTTCGCAGTCAACGTATCTATCGTCAACGCGGTGCCGGCCATGACGACTAATTGTGGACGCGGCATGCTGCTTGCAGCAACGTGCGCTGCGATGAGCGCCGCCCAACGGTCGCTGCCAAGGCATGACGGTTCATCATAGTGATTGACCACACCACATTGCCGGGCACGGGCAGCGACAAAATCGGCGGCTTTGCCAAGCGGATTGACCAGCTTGTTGATCGCCTGTGCAACGGCTGTCCCCGCCACGTTTGACACCACGATCCGGTCTACGTCATGCGCCGCCAGGAGGTCACGTAGCTGCGTTGGACCAGAAATATCGCCGGTCGCGACCACGCCGCGATGCAGCCACGCGTTGTCTATATTAAGACTCCATTTGACGCGCGTATTGCCCGCGTCAATGGCCAGAATCCGCTCACTCATTGGCTGATCGCGCGAAGGCTGACCTCACCTGCAGCAATATGCAGATCTTTGCCCTTTACGGTCACCACCAGTACACCGTCATCGGCTACGCCTTTCACAATCGCGTCTATCGTACTCCCGTCGACATGAAGCACGCGAACCGGTTTACCGTGCAAGGTATGCAGCGCTGTCCACGCAGATTTGAACGTGCGAAAACCAGACCGTTGAAATTCGTCAAGCACAATGACCAACTCCTGCAATACGCGCGCCAGCAAAAGGTTGCGGGACGGCGACCGGTCGCACAACGTGCGCATGTCAGTCACGGGCTGGTCTATGCTGGTTCGCATGATTTCAGTCAAATTGATATTAATGCCGATGCCAATGACGACCGACGTGGGGCCCAGCATGTCACCTTGAGATTCAATCAGCACGCCAGCGAACTTCGCTCCGGACGCGACGACATCGTTGGGCCACTTCAGTCCAATACGGCCGGGATCGTGAAGCCCGCCATCACCGGAATCGGCCAAGGCCCGCGAAACAGCTAGACCGACCGCCAGCGACAGGCCTGCCAGTTGCGCTGCGCCTCGATCAAAACGCCATAGAAGAGAAAACGTCAGCGAGGAACCCAGTGAGGAGTACCACACGCGTCCGCGCCGACCGCGACCGGCGGTCTGCGATTCGGCAACAATACACATGCCACCAGGGGCACCGGCGATTGCACGCCGCATCACTTCAGAATTCGTCGAATCGATGCTGGCCAGCACCTCCACGTCCACGCGGTTAGCACTGCTGCCCAGCGCCGCGCGAATTCGATCCACGTCCAGCAACTCGATGGGCTCGGCAAGGCGATAGCCCTTGCGCGTAAGACTGAATACGCCGATGCCGGCTTCGCTGGCATCGTGAAGCGCGGCAGAAATCGCACTTCGCGACACACCATACTTTTCGGCCAGTTTTGCGCCAGAAATGAAATGCTCATGCGATAAATCCCGCAGCAGCGAATACGTCAACGGCCTCATCTTCCCGGGGTCAAGCGTTCTCGGCTTTACAAGCCGCTACTTCAGACTGGTAAGCGATGCCGGCGATTACCGAGTCGAGCAGGAGCTGTACGCGTTTGGTCAATTTGCTGGTCGCCCGGTAGTCGGCGGGCGCGATGAAATCCACTCGCCCGGCGTCCAGCAGCCGCACACAGGTGGCTTTGCTCCTCGCGAGCTTTGGATTGAATACCGCCAGCGAATGCCCGCCGCTCTTGGTTGTCAGCGCCATGGATGGCACATCTGTCATGCCGTCGCCGATATAAATAATATTTGCGAATGGAATTGGTCGTTCGCTCTCGGGCATATGCTCGTTGATGGACTCCGACAGCGCCTCCTTGCCTTTATTGATGCGGAACAGAAACTGCGTCTTGGAGGTGTCGGTAATGAGCAGCTTCGGGAACGTCGCGATGCCGTATTGGTTGAAGTGGTACTCGGAGGCATAAATCTGTTTGAAATATTTACGGATCGAAACGCCTTCCAGAATTTCCTTCTGTCCGGCAGAAATAATGTAGTGGTGCACGTTTACACTGGTGCCGCCACGTTTTCTGACATAAGCGTTGATGTTCGGGAACCACGCCTCAACGCCTGGGAAATACTGGATCCCGGTGGCCATCGCGGAAAAATCCTCGCGCCTAATGTGTACCTCGTCGTTCTTATACAGCATCTCCATCATCAGGCGCATGTAGACAAGCATCGGATCGGAGCCCGTCTCGGTTGCTTCTTTGTGTACGCGTGCCCAAAAAGCCTCTGGTTCAATGCCAAACTTTGGCAGGACGGTGTATTCCTGCATCGGCTGTGGCGACAACGTGCCGTCAAAGTCGTACACCATCGCGATGGTATTTTGGGTGAATGCTTTCTTGACCATGCGAAGGAGTTTAGCCGCAAATGAAAACGCCCGGCGAGCCGGGCGTTGCTTAAACGCAGCATGCAAAGATTTAGTCAGCGTAAATGCCGGCTTTCTTGATGATCGGGCCCCACTTGTTGATCTCGGCTGCCAGATGCGCGCGCAGTGCTTCCGGCGTTTGCCGGGCAATTGGCTCTGGCGCCGTACCCAGCTCGGCGAATCGGGCCTTGACCGTCTCGTCCTTGAGTGCCGCCTGCAGCGCCGCGCCCAGCTTGTCGTTAATTGCTTTCGCCGTGCCCTTTGGCGTCCACACGCCGTGCCATACGCCCACGCTGAAATCTTTCAATCCAGCTTCATTCAAGGTAGGCAGGTCAGGCAATGAAGCAACCCGTGTCAACGATGTCACACCATAGGCCTTCACCTTGCCACCTTTGATCTGCGAGGTGGTGTTAGTGGTTTGGTCACACATGAAGTCAACTTGTCCGCCCAGCAGATCGGTCATCGCCGGGGCGGTGCCCTTGTAGGGTACGGTCAACAGATCGGTTTGAATCGCGGTCATAAACAACATGCCGCAAAGGTGCGAGGCGGATCCAACACCAGCATTGGCGTAGGAAACCTTGTCCTTATTAGCCTTCACATAGGCGATCAACTCTTTGAAATCCTTCGGCGGGAATGCAGTCTTGGCGATAAGCGTCATCGGTACCTCGGTCACAAGGCCGATAGGCTCCAGATCCTTGTTCACATCGTATTTCAAAGTGCGATATAACGCTGGTGCCGTTGAAATGCCGATATGCATCAGGAGAATCGTATAGCCATCATTGGGGGCGGTCACAACCCGGCCGACGCCAATCGTGCCGCCGGCACCGCCAACGTTTTCCACGATTACGGTCTGACCGAGGGTTTTTGACATGACCGATGCCACCGTGCGCGCAACGGTATCAGTCGGTCCACCAGCTGCGAACGGAACGATCATCGTGACTGGTTTGGTGGGGTAAGTCTGCGCGCCGACGACACTGCTGAACGCGAACACCGCTGCAGCCAAAACAAGACTCTTAAACTTCATACATCCTCCGGGAAAGCAATGAGTAATATTGATTCAATTAACGTGCAAATTGATTTGAATATTATTTTCTTCATATTGTAGCTTGTTCACACGAGTTGCCTCGGCGCCTACACCGAATCCGCAACTGCTTTCGGCTACAATCCGGCCAGTCGCGAAAATGTCATAAACCAGCTGGGAGGTCGCCATGTTCGGAAGATTAATGCCCAAGGAGGGCCGCTTTTTTGATCTTTTCAATGATCATGCCGCTCTCGTTCTGGAAGGTGCGATTGAGCTTAACCTGCTTATGAGCGACATGGGCAACGGTGTAGCGCACGCGCAAAACGTGGGCTCCATCGAGAAAAAAGCCGACAAGATCACGCACGAGACGATCCACTTGCTGCATCAGACGTTTGTCACGCCCCTGGATCGTGAAGACATCCACAAACTCATCAGCAATATGGATGACGTTCTTGATTTGATGGAAGACGTGGCTGAGTGCGTGGTGCTCTATGACGTCCGCGAAGTCACCGACGCTGCCAGAAAACTTGCCGAAATCTGCGTCGCCTGTGCTGAAAAGGTAAAGCTGGCGGTAGGCATGCTCTCGAATCTCGACAACTCGCAAGCGATTCTCAGGATCTGCAGTGAAATCGATCAGCTCGAATCGGAAGCCGACCGCGTCATGCGCTCGGCCATGTCAAAACTATTCCGCGACGAACCGGATACGCGCCAATTGATCAAACTGAAAGCCATTTACGAACTGCTTGAATCCGTGACCGATCGCGCCGAAGACACCGCCAACGTGATTGAAGGAATAGTGCTCGAGAACGCCTGACGCTCGAGAACGCCTCGCCTCACTCACGCACCAAGGAACCCAAGTGGCTACGCTTCCCATCAGTTTTGAAATGATCGTGCTGCTGATCGCCGTGGCGCTGATATTCGATTTCATGAACGGCTTCCACGATGCTGCCAATTCCATCGCCACCATCGTTTCCACCGGCGTGTTGAAGCCGCAATACGCGGTGATTTGGGCGGCGTTTTTCAACGTGCTCGCTATCTTCATTTTTCACCTCACGGTCGCTGCCACCGTGGGCAAAGGTACCATCGAACCGGCCATCGTCGATCACTACGTCATCCTCGGCGCTCTGATCGGGGCAATCTCATGGAACGTCATCACCTGGTATTACGGCATTCCCTCATCATCCTCGCACGCGCTGATCGGCGGACTCATCGGCGCGGCTGTTGCCAAGGCCGGCACCGGCTCACTGATCGCCAGCGGCGTGACCAAAACGGTGATTTTCATTCTGGTGTCACCGCTGCTGGGCTTCCTGCTCGGCTCATTGATGATGGTGCTGGTAGCCTGGGTTCTGAGACGCACCTCGCCGCGCAAAGTTGACCGTTGGTTCCGCCGATTGCAACTGCTATCCGCATCGTTCTACAGCCTGGGCCACGGCGGCAACGACGCGCAAAAAACCATCGGCATCATTTGGATGTTGCTGATTTCGGCCGGCACCATTGGCGCGAAAGATCCCGTGCCGCTCTGGGTCATCGTCAGTTGTTACGTGGCCATCGGGCTGGGGACCATGTTTGGTGGATGGCGCATCGTCAAAACGATGGGGCAGAAAATCACCAAGCTGAAACCGGTCGGCGGCTTTTGCGCTGAAACCGGTGGCGCGGTGACCCTGTTTCTGGCGACCGCCCTTGGCATTCCGGTATCGACCACGCACACCATCACCGGTGCCATCGTTGGCGTCGGCGCGGCGAACAAACTGTCGGCAGTGCGCTGGGGCGTAGCAGGGGGCATCGTCTGGGCATGGGTGCTGACCATTCCCTGCTCGGCGTTTATGGCGGCAGTTGCCTGGTGGCTTGCGAAACAATTTCTTTAGGCTGGGAAAATACAGCAAAGTCCTTATTCGGCGCGCCTTTCGAAGCAAAATGGGCCTGAAAACCGCACCCCTATTAGCGGCTCCATCCCAACGCCAATAAATTGACGGGCCACCGCCAAGCTCTTTCTCGTGCGTTTAGCGCACTGCTGCCAACTCGGAAGCGTGCCGCGTCAGGCTATGGCTGCGCACAAACATCAGGCAGCCCTCGGGGCTGAGTATGTTGCCGTGACGCTCGCCTTTGCGGATCAAATGGTAGTCGCCGCTATATAGCTTTACATCATCCAGATAGCACCAGCCATCCATGACAAGGGCCTCCTCATCGCCCGTCTGCGTATGCGCAGGAACGCAGCCACCGGGCCCAAATCGGGCCAGCCAGGTACGGGTATCACCGTCATCGTGCAACACCTTCATATCGACGCTGGGCGCGAAGTTCAACCAGCGCCCTTCGTCCGCACGAACGACAAGCAGCCCTGGTCCTTTCTCGGCCGCTTTCTCAGTGACCATATTGTTGATACGTGACAGCAACGATTTTTTCATGGCTGCCTGCCGGCGGGATGGGGGCGATGTCGTCGGCACAGCCATTAACATTGCCGCCAATAAATCTTCGGGGATCACAGCTTCCGTGCGTTTCGGTTTGCCACTCATGACCAATCTCCTGATATCTGCGCCGCGCCAAGTAAATTTCGCAGTTCGCTCATTGCACGGCGAATATGTGTTTTGACGGTGCCCAAAGGCGTGCCGCTTTGTTCGGCAATTTCTTGATGGCTCAGCCCACGGAAAAAAGCCTGTGACAACAATTGCCTCTGCAGCGGGCTCAACTGGTGCAGCGCGGCATGTAGCGCACCGCCAGCCTGCGCCGCGGCCAGCAGCGCCTCTGGCCCGTGTTGCGTCGACTCAGGCTCGGTGACCAGATCGTATGGTTCGGGATGGCTGAAGGCCTCATCCTGACGGCGCAGTAAATCCAGCGACCTGCTTCGTGCAATGATCACCAGCCATCCAAATACCCTGCCGCGTTCAGTGTCGTAGCGGTGGGCATCGCGCCAGACCTGCAGGTACACGTCGGAGACGACCTCCTCGGCCAGATCGATGCGACGGACGATGCGCAGCGCTACGGCATAGACACGACTAACGGTGAGATCATAAAAAAGCGCCAGCGCGGACTGTTGCTGCTCTGCGATACCTGCCAGGCACTCATGTAAGGCGGCTTCGTCGTCTACTAAAGGCAATACCGTGGCTGCCGTCGAAGTGCGCGTCCGCCGCGACGCAACGGTGGCAGGTATTTTCTGCCGGGTTTCGGCGCGCGCGGCGACCGTTTGCGGCTTGGATGGCAAAGGAGGCTTCATGTGCGGAAGTATAACGGCGTCGATCAAAAACGGCATGGTCCAGTCTGACGACATCGTGATCCTCAGCAAGTGATTATTTTTTCGCGGCTAACTATTACGTAAGCTTTTGAACCCTGGATGTGACATGGATTTGAATTTGTTGCCCGGAAAGCGACAGACCTGCCTTTTGCGCCATGGGATACTCGCTGTCTCCAAAAGTCCAAATCTTCCCCAGCCTCATCATGTCCGCCGCCGATCTCGCCCGTCTGTTCAGCCTTGCCGCCATCTGGGGTGGGTCCTACAGCTTTATGCGCGCGGTGGCCCCGTTCTTCGGCGGCATCGGCACCATGTGGCTGCGGATTACCATTGCTGGTCTGGTGCTGCTGGCATTTGCGCTCATCCGACAGGAAAATCTGCAATGGGCCAAATGGTGGAAACAATATCTGTTTATCGGACTGCTGAATTCGGCGGTGCCGTTCGCGCTGATCGCGTTCGCCATGAAGACCTTGCCCGCTGGCTACGGCGCCATCCTCAATGCCCTGGCGCCATTCTTTGCCGCGCTATTTGCCGTGTGGATGCTGGGTGAGCGCCTGACTGCGTTTCGCCTACTGGGCATGGCGCTGGGATTGGTGGGTGTGGGCATCATCGTCAATCTGGGGCCGATTCCCCTGACCACACAGACGCTCATGGCGGCCGCGGCCTGCGTCGCCGCGACCTGCCTATACGGATTCATCATTGTCTACACAAAGAAGTACACAAAGGGTGTGCCGAATATGGGGATTGCGGTCGGAACGCTGGCGCTGCCGGCATTGCTGTTGGCGCCCATCGGCTTGCTGTCGGTTCCCCCTGTGATGCCGCCCGTGACCGTGTTGTTCTCGCTACTGGGCCTAGCGGTGCTTTGCAGTTCCATCGCCTATCTTCTTTACTACCGGCTCATCCGCGATGTAGGGCCCACACGGGCGATTTCGGTGACGTTTCTGGTGCCGGTATTTGGCGTGATCTGGGGTGCAATTTTCCACGGTGAAACGCTGAACAGCGGCGCGATTGTTGGCGGCGTGACGGTGCTGGTTGGGGTTGCGTTGGTGCTTGAGGTTTTGCCGTCTAAGCGGCAGCTGGCGAAAACGTAGATCGCCATTTGGCGCGGGTTTCCGCGAGAAAAGTGCCTGCGAGCAGCGTCAGATGGCGAGTTTGTTTTGAAGTTCCCGCTTGTCGTGCGATTGCACCCCTCATCCCAACCCTTCTCCCAAGGGAGAAGGGCTGCAACACGATGCTATGCTTCGCTACAACTTCTCTACCGCACCAGCCATGCTACGAATCACCGAACTGCGCCTGCCGCTCGACCACGCCGAAGCGGCGCTCGAACCGGCGATCCTCAAGAAGCTCGATATCCCGAAATCGGCGTTGATCGAATTTTCGGTGTTCAAGCGCAGTTACGATGCGCGCAAAAAAGACGCGCTGCTGTTTGTCTACAGCGTCGATGTCCGTGTGCAAGATGAAGCGGCTCTGCTGAAGCGTTTGCGCGGCAACAAGGCGATCGGCCCTGCGCCAGACACCAGCTACCATTTTGTCGACGAAGCCATGCGTGCCTCGACCGCCGCACACCAGCACAAGCTTCGCCCCATCGTCGTCGGCTTTGGCCCTTGCGGGATTTTTGCAGCCCTCATCCTTGCGCAAATGGGATTGAAGCCAATTGTGCTCGAGCGCGGCAAGCAGGTGCGCGAGCGTACCCAAGACACCTGGGGACTGTGGCGCAAACGAATTCTCAATCCGGAATCGAACGTTCAGTTCGGCGAAGGTGGGGCGGGTACGTTCTCGGACGGCAAGCTTTACAGTCAGATCAAGGACCCACGCTTTTTGGGGCGCAAGGTGATGAGCGAATTCGTCAAAGCCGGTGCGCCGCCCGAGATCATGTATGTGAGCAAACCACACGTTGGTACGTTCCGGCTGGTGGGCGTGGTGGAGAAGATGCGGGAGGAAATCATCGCGCTGGGCGGCGAGGTAAGGTTCATGCATCGGGTGACTGATTTGCATATCGAGCATGGCCAGTTGCGTGGTCTGACCGTGGTCGATGTAGCAAACAATCGCAGCGAAGAGATACGCGCAGATCACGTCGTTCTCGCCCTCGGCCACAGCGCGCGCGACACTTTTCAGATGCTGCATGATCGCGGCGTGCATCTTGAATCCAAAGCGTTCTCGATCGGCTTTCGGATCGAGCATCCGCAATCGCTCATCGACCGCGCCAGACTGGGATCGAACGCGGGCAATGAATTGCTGGGCGCGGCCGACTACAAACTGGTTCACCACGCCAGCAATGGTCGCAGTGTGTACAGCTTTTGCATGTGCCCCGGTGGTACGGTCGTGGCCGCCACCTCCGAGCCCAATCGCGTGGTGACCAACGGCATGAGCCAGTATTCGCGCAACGAGCGCAATGCCAACGCCGGTATCGTCGTCGGCATCGACCCGCGCGATTATCCGGGCGGACCGATGGCAGGAATTGCCTTTCAACGCGTATGGGAGTCGCGCGCCTATGAGTTAGGTGGCGGCACCTATGAAGCGCCAGGGCAATTGGCCGGCGACTTTCTAGCGGGAAAGCCATCGACGCAATTTGGCGCAGTGATCCCCTCGTACAAGCCTGGCGTACATCTGGTCGACCTTGGCGGCGGTGGGGACGCCGAGCGCGCAAGCCTGCCCGACTACGCAATCACCGCCATCCGCGAAGCGCTGCCGGCGTTCGACAAACAGATTCGCGGCTTCACCATGCATGACGCTGTGCTCACGGGTGTGGAGACGCGCACCTCCTCGCCGATACGCATTACGCGAGGCGAGGATTTTCAAAGTCTCAATGTGCGGGGACTTTACCCCGCAGGTGAAGGTGCGAGTTACGCCGGCGGGATATTGTCGGCCGGCGTGGACGGCATCAAGGTTGCCGAGGCCGTCGCGCTTTCGATGGCGCAGAACAAAGCTTAAACCGCGGTGATGCCGCCATCGACGGAAAGCGTTTGCCCTGTCACGTAGCTCGACGCATCGGCGGCGAGGAAAATTGCCGGCCCCATCAAATCCTCATCGCCACCCAGACGACCCATCGGTGTCATGCCGAGAATTTGTTTGTCGAGCACTTTCAACAAACCATCGCTCATTTTCGACGGGAAGAATCCCGGCGCGAGCGCATTCACACGGATGCCGTACTGCGCCCATTCGCCTGCGAGTGCTCGGGTGAAATTCACCAGGCCGCCTTTGCTGGTGTTGTAGGCGATCGTCTGCATCGGCCCGAGTTGCCCGCGCAATCCGGCGACGGACGCCACCGTGATAATGCTGCCGGACTTATTCGGAATCATGCTTTTCACGCCCACCAGTTGCGTGACCAGCCAGGTGCCGGTGAGATTGATGCCGATGACTTTGTTCCACGCCTCAAGCGGATATTTTTCCGCCGGCGCGCCCCACGAGGCCCCGGCATTGTTCATCAGGATATCGATACGCCCGAAATGCTTCAGCACCGCATCAACCATCGGCTCCAGCGTTTCCGGCTTGGCCAGGTCGCTGGCGAAGGTGAAGACGTCATAGCCCTTGGCGATCAGCTCGGCCTTCGCGTCAGCGAGCTCGTTTTCCTTGCGCGCACTCAGCGCCAGCTTGGCACCCATGGCACCGAAGCCGTGCGCCATCTGCAAGCCAAGCCCGCGTGAGCCGCCGGTAATCAGTGCGACGCGGCCGGATAGATCGAAAAGTTTTGTGGCGCTCATGACATTCTCCTTATAGACATGCAGAATTCTGACACGCGCAGTCAGGCTAGAATAAGCCTATCAAACTCCAGCACTGGCGCGGTGCCTGGCGCGCTTTTGCTTCGGAAGGCCCGCCAATACTGGATGTTAAATTACATTCTGCACGACCGGACATTGCGCAATCGAGAGCAATTCCTGCGCAACTGCATTCCACCCTTCAGCGTAAAATACGCGTCTTTCTAACCAAGCCTGCCGCCACAAGCGGCTGCGCTTCGAACCCAAGGTTAATCAATGACCCGCTCCGCATCCTCGCCCGCCTACGGAAACGTCCTCGACCTGATTGGCGATACGCCACTGGTCAAGCTTACCCACCTCGATACAGGCCTTTGCGAGCTATTCGCAAAACTTGAGTGCAACAACCCTGCAGGCTCGATCAAGGATCGCATTGGTTTGCGCATGATTGAGGCCGCAGAGCGTGACGGCAAGATCAAGCCGGGCGGCACCATCGTCGAGGCGACTGCTGGCAATACCGGCCTGGGGCTGGCGTTGGCGGCCATCCACAAAGGCTACAAGCTGCTGCTGGTGATTCCCGACAAGATGAGCCAGGAGAAAATTTTTCATTTGCGCGCGATGGGTGTCGAGATCGTGATGACGCGCTCCGACGTTTCAAAAGGCCATCCTGAGTATTACCAGGACATGGCCAAGCGCATCGCGGCGGAAATGCAGGTAAAGGGCGAGAGCGCGTTTTGCATTGACCAGTTTTCCAACCCCGCCAACCCGCAGACGCATGAAGACTGGACCGCGCCAGAGATTTGGGAGCAGATGGAGCACAGGCTGGATGCGTTGGTCGTCGGTGTTGGTAGCGGCGGCACGATCACGGGCATGGGCCGTTTCTTCAAGCGTGTCGCGCCGCATGTGGAAATGGTGCTTGCCGACCCCAAGGGCTCGATCCTCAATGAGATCGTGAGCACCGGCACACATGGGCCAAGTGGTTCGTGGCTGGTCGAAGGCATCGGTGGAGACTATGTGCCCGCCAACCTCGACATTGCGCTAGCGACCAAAGCCTACGCAATCGCTGACGGTGAAGCCTTGCTCGCGGCGCGTGAGTTATTGCAGAAGGAAGGCATCATGGGCGGGTCATCCACCGGAACCCTTCTCGCCTCTGCATTGCGTTATTGCCGCGAACAGACCACGCCGAAACGCGTCGTGACGATCGTCTGCGACGTGGGCGGCAAATATCTTTCCAAGATGTACAACGATTACTGGCTGGTCGATCAAGGCATCATTGAGCGGCCTGCAAAGGGCGATCTATCTGATCTCGTCGCGCGCCGCCACAATGATCGTGCGACCGTGACCATCAAATCCGACGACACCTTGCAAGCCGCCTACGCGCGCATGAAGCTATATGATTTTCAGCAACTGCCGGTGCTGGACAATGAGAAGGTCGTCGGCATCATCGATGAGTCCGACATCCTCATGGCCGTGATCGGCGATGAATCGCGCTTTGCGACCAAGGTCATCGGTGCGATGACGGAAAAAATCAAGACGATCCAGGTGTCCGAGCCGGTGGCGGCTTTGCTGCCAATTTTCGATAAGGGCTTTGTTGCCCTTGTGCATGACGGCGAAAAATTTCTCGGCTTGATCACGCGCTATGACTTGCTGAATTACTTGCGGCGCCGGGCGCAGTAAACGAATACTCCCTCCCCTTTCAAGGGGAGGGTTGGGGTGGGGTCAATGGTTAAATTACCTCAACATCAAACACCGCGCCCCCATCCTAACCTTCCCCCGAACGGGGGAGGGGACAAAAAATTAACCACTTAAGCGAACAGACATGACAACCAAACATCTCTTCGGCACCCGCGCCATCCACGCAGGGCAGGAACCCGACCCCACCACCGGCGCGGTAATGCAACCCATCTACGCCACCTCCACCTATGTGCAATCGAGTCCCGGTGTACACAAAGGCTTCGAATACGGCCGCACTCACAATCCCACACGCATGGCGTTCGAGCGCTGTGTGGCAGACCTGGAAAACGGCGTGCAGGGTTTTGCGTTTGCGTCGGGCCTCGCGGCTTCGGCCACCGTACTAGACACACTCGATACCGGCAGCCACGTCATTGCGTTGGACGACTTGTACGGTGGCAGCTACCGCCTGTTTGAAAACGTCAGGAAACGCTCGGCCGGGCTCGAATTCACATTTATGGACATGACCGATCCAGCGAAGATCGAAGCGGCGATCAAGCCCAATACAAAGATGATCTGGATCGAGTCGCCCAGCAATCCGCTGTTGAAGCTGGTCGATCTTTCGGCTGTAGCTGCGATCGCGAAAAAGCACAAATTGATTTCAGTTGCGGACAACACTTTCGCCACACCTTATGTGCAGCGCCCACTCGATCATGGCTTTGATTTGGTCGTGCATTCCGTTACGAAATATTTGAACGGTCACTCGGATATGGTCGGCGGCATGGCGGTGGTGCGCGAGTCCGGCGCGCTTGCGGAGCGGCTTACTTATTTGCACAACGCGGTTGGCAGCATCCTGGGGCCGTTTGATTCGTTCCTCGCGATGCGTGGATTGAAGACGTTGCATCTGCGGATGGAGCGGCACTGCGAAAGCGCACTGGCGATTGCTGAGTGGCTGGCTACACACCCGAAAGTGGAGAAGGTGCTTTATCCCGGACTCACCTCGCACCCGCAGCACGCGCTGGCGAAAAAACAGATGTATGGCTTCGGCGGCATGGTCACACCGATACTCAAGGGAACGCTCGATGATTCGCGGCGCTTTCTCGAACGCCTGAAGATTTTCGTTTGCGCGGAAAGTCTGGGCGGCGTGGAGAGCCTCGCCGAACATCCGGCGATCATGACGCATGCGTCGATACCGGCGCATATTCGCAAGGAATTGGGAATTAGTGACAGCCTGGTGCGGCTGTCGGTGGGTGTTGAGGACCTTGCGGATTTGAAGGCGGATATTGAGGAGGCGCTGGGATAAATTGGTGAAAGTCTAGCGTTGGCGCGGCGCTTGTTGGCATTGGGCTGGAACGGCGCGCCAGTGCTTGTGCTTCATGAGTCATGCGGCCGACACAGCCCGTAGGTTGGGTAAACGGTTTAATCGTTTGCCCAACGCCTTCGATTGATCCATTACCGATGTCGGGCAGAAGAAACTTGCCCGTCCTACAGTCTCCGTTCCACGCGTTAGGTGGAGCGATTTGTTAGCATGGATTTCGTTCAACTTCGATTTTCTCCAAAATTGGGTCTACCCAGTCCCTTGCCCATGAAGGGTATATTTCCTTGGCCTTGACCAAATATTCAATGGACTTATCGTATTCCTTCAAGCGTAAAGGGGCCGTGTTCGATATATTTACCACCCAGCTCATCATCGCCACTACCCCACCACCCTCAGCCCCTTCACCTTCGCAAAATCCCGATCATGTGTCACCAATGCCTCTGCATTGATGGCAAGCGCACTCGCCACCTGAATAGCTTCCGGTAACTTCAACTTCAGTTTAGCTCGCAGCCTCGCGCCAGTTTCAGCGATGTCCACAGACAACTCCACCACTTGCCAAGATTCCATCACGGCGCGAAACCGCTTAGCCAATGCTTCCTCGCCCGCGCCCAGCGGGCCGGTCAATACTTCGGCAATGGTGATGGTCGTTATGGCCAGCAAAAGCTCACCGGCTGCGTGCCGCACAAACATCGGTTTGTAACGACTTGCGAATTTTGGGTGAGCTTCGAGCGTGTAGATGATGGGAGCGCTATCGACCAGCAACAGTGCGCCGCGCGGCAAAGCCTCTGCGTCTAGCGGCTCCATTCGTCGCGCAGCTTCGCAATGGCCTTGGTGCTGTCTTTGCCCCATAGCCCTTTGCCGGTTCCGGCGATTGGCGTGATGGGCGATTGTTTCTTTACGGGCGCGATCGAATCGGCGGGGACGATCGCAGCAACGGCGCGTCCGTGCTTTGTGATGATCGTGATGCGGCCTTCTACGGCAGCGGCGACGAGCGCGGGCAACTGTTTGCGCGCCTCTTCAGCACCTGTAGTCTGGACGTATCGTTGAACGCGAGTCATGTGGATACTGTACGGACCGTACAGAACTGTGTCAAGGTCGGTGTATGAGGTTTCCCGACCGCGTTGTGGTTATGACCTCGGGTTTGCGGTCAAGCAGTTCTGCGTTTGGTGGTACGGCGGGGTAAGTTTGTCAGTTTGGATATTTCGATGACCGACGCAAGCGCTGCGTTCACGGCATCAGCGCTGGTGAATACCTTGGCAATTTCGGGATCAAGTTTTACAACATTGGAACCCTTGCTTACCCTGGCGAAGTACTTCCCACGAACGCCCTTTCCCTGCATGGTTTCCAGAGTGAACTTTCTATCGAGAGGATCAGTTGCTTTAGCCTTGTTCATAGATTTTCCTTTCAGACCGATCTGTCTTTCGTGCGCTGATAGTTCTAACGCCGCTGTTAATTTCAATGTGAGAGACCACGAGTACCCGCCCTGACGCAGACAGGCCGAATGTCATATAGCGACTCTCACCGGTAGAGTGATCGCCGTCGGGTTAGGTAATTGCGAGTGGATCATCAAATACCGTGCTCGCCTCAGTAAATCAAACTGCGTGCTTGCGCAGATTGGCTAGCGCTTTTCGGCCATCCCATGAGAATTCGAAACCCATTTAGTCATGATAGCGGAGCGGAACAAATGCGGCCAACGCAAGTTTAATATTAAAAACTCGCCGTGGATTTCCCACGAACAGAAGTCAAAATGGTGAATAAAAGGGGACGCCCAGTGTGGAAGTTCGATTCCCACCAGCGAGCCGCAAAGGTCTGTCGACGCGGTGATGGTTTCATCGTTTCAAGTGCGGCCAACGCGCAGAACGCCATTCCGCGCGCTTTTTCAGGCGCTTTGGTAGGTTGGCGTTCGACTTGTCGCCATTCTGCCTGGTCTGGATTCAGCACAAAACGTGCAATTCTGCAGGCAGAAACACGAAATGAAGCCATACAAGCAACCCGAGTTGCCCACCGCGTCGTGCGTTCATGCTCTCTAAA
>JBBQFL010000041.1:0-39034 GCA_038321965.1 Burkholderiales bacterium
GGCGCTGCAAAAACGTGCGCAAGAATTCGGCATGACGCTCACACCAAGCGCTGTTTCCGGACCCGTTGTGAACGCTTCCCCGACATAATCACCTTGGTAACTCATTGAAATACCATGCTAAAAAAGCTGTTTCTTGAGAGCTTGTCGAAGGGCCGCGAACCCTTCGACAAGCTCAGGGTGAACGGGCAACTGAGCAATATTGAATCCTGAGCGGATGTCCGTAGCCAAATCACGAACCGCGCTGGTCGCAGGCGCTACTGGTCTTACCGGCAAACACCTTCTGGAATTTCTACTCGCGGATGAGCGCTACGCGACCGTCCACGCACTTGTGCGCAAAGCCACTCTGCCGACGCATCCAAAATTATCCCAGGGCGTGGTCGATTTTGAATCGCTGCCTAAACTGCCGAAAGCCGATGATGCGTTTTGCTGCCTCGGCACCACGATCAAGAAAGCTGGTTCACAGGCCGCGTTTCGAAAAGTCGATTTCGATTACGTTTTGAAATTCGCAACCGCCGCAAAAGCTGCCGGCGCCAAACGTTTCTTGGTAGTGAGCGCACTGGGCGCTTATGCCAAATCAGCCGTTTTCTACAACCGCGTGAAAGGCGAGATGGAAAATGCGCTGAAGCCGATGAACTTTGAATCACTGCACATTTTTCGCCCGTCATTTTTGTTGGGCGAACGCACCGAAGCGCGGGTGGGTGAGCGACTGGGGATTGCGGTGTTTTCAGCGTTGGCGCCACTGATGATTGGACCGGCGAGGAGAGTTCGCCCGGTCGAGGCTAACTTGGTGGCGCGGGGGATGGTGTTGGCAGCGAGTGGCAGTGCGTTGGGTGTAACGCTGATTGAATCGGACGAGATTATCGGTTTGACTGAACGTCCGAGCTAACTGGCGCGCGTCACCTTCGTGCGAGTCCGTGTTGGACGACGAGTTATGCTTACCGTCTTTTCCGCGAGTTCGAGTAAGCTGGTCAGTGCTTCGTTCACGGCTTCGGAGGTGGGAAAGGCCTTCGCAATGGTGGGTTCCAAAAAGACAACAGAAGTTCCTTTCGCCACTTCAGCGGCGAATTTGCCGCTTTCAAGCTTCGCAAAATCAGATCGCTTTTATTCGGGGCGCATTTCGTCTTTAGCCTTCTTCATATAGTTTCCTTTCGCCGCACGTTACGCGTCGTGCGCTGATGATTCGAATTATTCCAGGACGATAGGTCTGGCTTTTCGCAAGCAACCGACCCAAGCTGGAAATTCCGAAAGTAATATAACGATCTTCATCAATTGAATGATCCGGGTCCCGATCCGATAACGCATGCGAATCAAGAATCACCGAGCTTGCCTCGTCAAACGAAATACCGTGCTTTCGCAAATTGGATTCGACCTTCAAAACATCCCAGTCAAATTTCATGGTTCTGGGCAATCACCATGACTATGCAACTGAATTTAGGGCGCACGGCAACCTCAAAACATTCCATGCAGCCCCCATCTTTCGGTCGATAAACGGGTAAAAAACAATTCACGCTGACCCCTAAAGCGGTGCTGCGCAGCATTAGTGACCTTCCGCCTGGAGTGTCGACACAATGTACGGTGCCATAAGCTCGAGGTATGGCATTTGGCTCGCCGGTTCTTGGCATCTTGCTAAGTCATAGTGACAGAGCGAGCCAAACGGTTCGCCATCGGCCCGAACGAGCAACACCCCGCAGTAAGAAACAACGGGGCTCGCCAGCTTGATCGGGCAGGCGGCGTCCTCTACCTGACCGAACGCAAGCTTGGGTTCGTTGCGGAGCAGGACGCAGTAGGCGTCTTCATTCTGCACATCGCCGCCCTTGACCACACTTGGGTCGAAGGCATCAACCAAGTACATGCTCCTGAGAACTTCTGGCGTGTACTTGTAAACTCCAGTGTAACGATGTGGTGTGCGCGCATTTAGGATTCGCAGAGCCGCGATAATGCCCTGCTCTGCAAGCACGCGCAGAAGTTTCGTAATGGGGCTATCGTCGATTAAGGGCGTATTCGCCTCAGCGTTGACGTGTTGCATGGTCAGATTTTCCTTGGCCTGCCGCAGCATTATGGAGTCAGCCACCGCGGCCTAACGTGAAGTTAAGGGGCGCGCCGCTTTTGGCGTGTCCCGCTTGAACGAGGGGTTAGGCTGGGTGATGGCTCTACAAGACGCCCAGTGACGTACTTGTGAAGAACGCTGGCCATTAACGTCTGGTAAGGGATCGCTTCTTCTGCGGCCTTCGCTTGAAGGTCGTCGAGATCGCGGGAAGAAATGCGAATGTTGACTCGCTTGTCTTTAGCCAGAGATGCGGAAGCCATTGCCGCATAGCGTGCAATTTCACTTTTGTTTTTGGGAACGGGCCGCCATTCACCTCTTTCAAAAGACGCCAGAATTTCCTCTTCAAGTTTACTTTCTTTGTCCATTTCAATTCTCCTCAAGCAGATAGATGCGAGTGGCTTTTCGACTGGGGATAATCGTTTTCAGGAAAACTTCTTGCTTCGTTTCCACAAACGGCACCAGATAAGCGTAGCCACGGATACGAACCACAAACATGCGCTGGTTCGGATATTAAAGTGTGTTCGGGTGGTCTAGTACAACAAGCAGGCCACCATTCGACATGGCCGAGACTACTTCTTCAAAAGATACGCCACGCTCAGCTTTGAGGCGGATATTTTTCTCGGTACTCCAGTTCACAGGTTTCATGCTGCAAATAGTACACCCGTGTGCCTTATGGCATTCAAGAGAGGCCTAACGTCTGAGCTGAAGGGCGCGCCGCTTGCGCGGCGTCCCTTTGGAGCGTCGATTTAGACAGCTTGTGGCCACTTGATTTGGACTTTTCGTTTGTGGGCAAGACAGTCGCGCAGATAGAGGTTGATAAGACTCTGATACGGAACGCCGGCATCTTGAGCCATACCCTTGAAGTACTCCACAACATCTTCTGACAATCGCATAGTGACAGGCCTCTTCAATCTTGAGGCATACGGATTCTTGCGGGATTTCAGTTTAGAGAGGTCGTATTCCGCTTTCATGTTTAGCCACCTTGATAGAACGCGCTTTCGCGCTTTGTTGCCCTGCGGGCCGAGATGATGCGAATAATTTCGCCGTTCTCACGTTCACAATGGCATACGATCAGTAACTTGGTGCCAGAACTCATACCCAATATCAGGAAACGTTCTTCGTTCAGTGAGTGATCTTCGTCGAAGAACTGAGTGGCGAATTCGTCAAAGAAGACAGATCTGGCCTCCTCGAAGGACACCCGATGTTTCTTGACGTTTGCAGCAGCGTTTGCCAGATCCCATTCAAACGCAATCATAAGTACATTGTATTTATGAATTGTCGCTTGTCAAGCTGCATTCCATAGAGCTGTCTAACGATTAAGGTAAGGGGCGCCGCGCTTTTGCGGCGTCCGCTCGACCGCCGGGTTGGGCTGCCCGCCGTGGGCGCTGCACCAGCCGATCTCCTTGAGCGGGACCAGCGACGAGGCGCATGACGAAGTGCCCGATAGCCACGACTCCTGCATATGTTCCCGAAACAACGAGAACCGGAAGAAGACCCGGTGCGAAGACGATCCACTCAGGATAAAAACGGGCGATGAGGCAATCGCGAGGGGGACCAACCAGCGCCGCTGCAATGACGGACACGGCGATACCGGACCCTCCGAAACGCCGCGCCACCCGCCATGTAATCGGATAAATCGGCGCCAACGAGACCGCACTGGCGACATAGAAGAGCAGCAGAACGGCGACATGATCCGGGATTGGGCTTCGCCACCACCCGGTTCTTTGAGCGACGAAGACCACGGCGCAGAAGTAGATACCGGCGGCGGCGGCGCCGACAAGCGCTCCGATGGCGCGTCGGGTTGTAGCGCGCGTAAAATACGCGACCGCGATGAACGCAGCCAAGTAGACGCAGGTCGTCCAGATGAGGTCGGATGTGGTCATCTGTTGCTATAGCAGCCTAACGCCTGAATTAAGCCACCACCGCGCCGGGACGGTTGCTAATAAATAGCCCAACTCCGGCGGTCGGCTTGAATGAATTGTTAGGCTGCGGCCCGGCACGATCATTAGGTGGTGAGGAACATCGAGCGCAGTAGTTGCGAAACGGTAAATGCGAAGCTTCGCCACCAGTCAGTGCCCCACGCGAATGAAAGAACGGTTTGCGCTGACAAGAGTAACGCTGCGCTTAAAAGTGTGGCTGGATGCAAACGCCTGACCGCAATTGAGTCGTAAACAACAAGCGGAAGAAACAGAGCAACATCAAGATATAAGGCGTCGTTCCAATAGCCGGGAACGAAAATTGGTAGATACATGCGCATGAAGGCAGCCTGCAGCGTAAGGAATACCGTGACTACCATCAGCCGCTTATGCCAAGCCGGTAGCTTGCGAAGGTAGATCGCGCTCGTAAAGAAGAGAAGAAACAGTGAATAGAGGTACACGCCGGGCAACAAGTCGTCATAGGAGCCCAAGTTTGGCCGAGGATGCACAATAGCTGCGCGCAACTCTACAGCCACCATCGAAGCCCATACGGCGAACCCGAGCGGGATGGCGAATTTGCCCGCCCTCCTATGCAGCGCCATTCGCCCTGTTACCGCGAACACTGCCTGTGCCAGAAACATGGCGAGCCACGCAGTCATAAGTGCGCCGTGCACATGCATAACCCACACGAGCGGAAATGACCCAGAGGCAATTTTTATGAAATCGGGTCCGAACCCAATCATCGCTATGAAAATAGCGAATATGCCCATTGCAACGAAGAAGTAACGCTCGCCTGGCCGCTTCAGCCTCCTGCTTGACACCGAAAAATCCGCACGGTTTCGGCTCGAAGCGATTTTGTCTACTTGCTTATTGTCCATAGGTTTCGAAAATCCTTGGAAGTGGCCTAACGTCCGAGTTCAGCGAGCGGCGAAGTCGTCCGCTGGAACGACGTGTTAGGGGTGGATGACATGACTTACTTGACACCCTTGGTCGCGGCGTATGCTGCTATTGCAGCAGCGATAGCCGCGATGATTGCCGCAGCGATAGCAATAAGGCGATTCGACCGCGCAATCGTGTTGGCATCGGAAGCGGCAGCAGCCGCAGCGGTCGCCGCAAAACTTGCTGATTTGGCAATAGAAAGGGTTTCTGCTTCGCGGGCATCTCGCTTGGCGGCATCAGCTTGCGAACGGGCGAATTCAGCGTCAGCCAACCACGCGGAAACGAAAGCAAATGGAGCGAGACCAGGATGACCATACTTTCCGGTATTAAGGTTATCGCGGGCCGCGCGCTCTCCAATTTCGTCGAGGTCGGCGCGGCTAACGCCATAGGTGCCGCGATCAAAGCCAATTTGCATTTCTCGCTCTTCTTCGGTAGTGCGTTCGCTATCCATTCGATAACCCCTAACGTCCGAGCTGAGACGCACCGCGCTTTTGCGGCGTCCGGCGACCGAAGGGAGCCAACTTGAGCGACGAGTTATGCATCATGACTGAGGTTCGCAAGTAATGCGGCCGCAAGTTTACGAGGCCCACGACGATGTTCGTTCGAGCTCGCGTTTTCTTCGCACGAGTCAATGAATAGTTGACCGACAGACCCGGCAACGGGAAGTCCAAGTGCCTCGCGCATTTCGACAATTGCAAGTGAAAAGTCGATCAAAGCTTCAGCCTTCTTGGAGAAATGGTACGGCGGCAATTTATGAGGATTGTAATGTGAGTTGGTAAACAAGTGTCCGCCAGACTTCACGACCGATGGTAAGAACTCAACAAGACTCTCGCGGAGCGTAGCTTCAGCAGCGCGCAAAAGTTGCTCTCCTTCAGTTCGACGATCACGCTTCAAGATGCATAACTATATTTAGGGAGCACAAAGTCTCCCGAACATTCCACGCTGCTCCCTATCATGCTGTGGATAACTGGGTAAATAATCATCATGCACAGTACCTTAGCATTTTGCTTGCCGCATAACACCACCACTAACAAATCACGAAAAGCGTCAACGTGGATTTTTGGAAATCCCGCAGAAACGATTCAAGATTCATAAGTAAAACTCTAATACTGGCGAGCTTTTCCAGCCATTTTTGCCTGAAAACCTGTGCCAGTACTAGACTTTGGCATTTTTTCCTGGGCAACCCGCCGCTCAACCTCACTCCGCCACCGCCGCCACAATATCAATCTCGATCAAAAAACCGCTCTTGAATTTATTCACCGGAATGATCGACCGAGCCGGTTTATGCCCACCAAAGAATTCGATGAACGCACCGTTAACCGAGCCCCAGTCCGCAATATCGGAAATGTAGAGCGTGGCACGAATGACGTGATTGCGATCCGAGCCTGCCGCGCACAGGATGGCGTCGGCATTCATCAGGCATTGCGTGGTTTGCGCGGCGATGCCTTCCGGGACAAAGTCTGCCGCCTTGCCGGGCACGCGGGCGAGTTGGCCGGAAAGGTAGACAGTGCCGTTGTGAATCACCGCTGGTGAATAATGCCCTGCGGGTGGAACACCGCCGACCACATCTTCAGCCAGGAGTTTTTTCAGGATTGCCATGGGAGTTTGTCCATATCAACGTTGCCGCCGGTGAGAATGATGCCGACGCGTTTGCCCTTGTAGCCGTACGCGTCGAGATTGCCTTCGAGTATCGACCCTAGCGGCGGACAGCACGAGGTCTCGCAGACGATCTTCAATAATTCCCAGGTCATGCGCATGGCCTTGATGATGTTTTCTTCCGAGGCCAATGCGATGCCGTCAACGTTCTGCTGGATCATCGGAAATGTCTTGTCACCCAATCCGGTACGCAGTCCATCGCAAATGGTGTTCGGCACAGCATCGGTAACGCGTATGCCGCTTTGGAAGGAACGATAGCCGTCATCCGCACCAGCTGGCTCCCCGCCGACAACTTTGATGCCGGGCTTGATGCCTTTGGCTGCGACTGCAGTTCCTGAGAGCAAGCCGCCGCCGCCGAGTGGCGACATGATGATGTCGAGGCCCGGCACTTCCTCGAGCAATTCCAGCGCAGCAGTACCCTGCCCGTTCATCACGCGATAGTCGTTGAACGGATGCACGAGTTCGAGGTTTTGCTCGTTGATGAGTTTATCCACCGCCGCTTCACGCGCGGCGACATTGGGTTCGCAATAGACGATGGTCGCGCCGTAGGCTTCGATGGCGAACTTCTTCGGGCGCGGCGCGTTGGTCGGCACCACGATGGTAGCCTTGATGCCGCGCAGTCCCGCAGCCCACGCCAGCGCTGCGCCATGGTTACCGGATGAATGCGTGACCACGCCGCGCTTCATCTGGTCATCGTTGAGCAACATGACCGCATTGCACGCGCCACGCGCCTTGAAGGCACCGACCTTCTGCAGGTTTTCGCACTTGAAGAAAATTTCGGCCCCGAGTTTTTTGTTGAGAATGCTGCTCGACAGCACCGGCGTTCGGTGAATGTGCGGCTTGATGCGGGCGTGCGCCGCGCGGATGGTTTCCAGGGTTAGTTCGTTCATCGCCGATCAGTCTTCCAGTTCATTGTTCGCCATTGCAATATCGAGGATATCCATCGCGTCCTTGGCCTTCATCTTCCCGGCTTTTTCATAGAGCTTAACGGCCTTGTCCTCTTCCTTGTCGGCGAACAACATCAGCAGGCCATTGGCGTATTCGATGTGCGCGATCGGCGAAGTCGGATTGAGCTTGATGGCTTTTTCGTAGTGTTCAACCGCCGCGTCCTTGTTCGCGCCATAGGTGAGCTTGCCGACGAGTGCGCCAACCTTGTCGATGATCTCGGCGTGATAGGCACCCATCGCCGTGTGCGCATCGGCATGTTTGGCATCTAGCTTTAATGCCGTCTCCAGCGCAGTTTTGATCTTCCCGCCGTAGCCTTCCTTCAGCGCTTTCATGATGGAAATGCTCTGGCTGTAGCGCCCCGCAGCATAGGCATACTGGTAATGCGCGTTCGGGTTCTTCGGCTCCGCTTTCATCAAGGCAGCAGCCAACTCCATCGCATCCTGAAAATGCTTTACCTTCACCGCATCTTTGGATTCAAGATGGGTCGCGTAAATGGATGTCGCCTTGGTCGCGACCGTGCCGCCGCCCAGCTTCTCTGCCGCTTCAACTGCCGCTGCGAAGTTGCCGGCGTGGAATTGTCGCCACGCTTCCTGCATGCCCGCCTCTTTCGGGAAGGGCTCGTTGTCGCCCTTGTGCAGCGCATCCCAGTTTTTCTTGAGCGCGTCGCCTGCGTAAGTGATCGCTTTCTGGTCGTGCGGAAATATATGCCATTTCGCCATGACGTTCTCCAAAGTTACCGTTGTTTTATTCGACGTAATTTTTCATCAGATGATGCAAATGTTGCTTCGCTTCGCCCAGCAGAAACGGCGACACCAGCGACATCACTTGATAAACACCGCGCGACAGATGCTGCTCCGGGTCCGGCTCAGCAGCGTGTTTGTTCGTTACCCGCGCGCGCAGGTGCTCGTAATTCAGCCAGTACGTTGCCACGACCAATACGTTCTCAGCCAATGCGCGAATTTCAGCATCGTTTGCTTTCAGCGCCTTTGCGTCAGCCAGCGCGCGGCACAGCGACTTCATGGCCTCGCGTTTGTGGCCGATGATGATATTGAAATGCGATTTGAGTTTGCTGTCGCGGGTAAGCAGGTCGTCAAGGTTGCGATACAGAAAACGATAGGCCCAGATGCGCTCAAACATCAGGTGCAGGTAAAGCCACATGTCCTCCATGGCGCTGGCCGCGTCGGACACTTCGTTGGGTGCCAGGTCCATTGCTTTTTCGAACTCTGCGAACAGGTGATGAATGATCTCGTCCTTGTTTCGAAAGTGATAGTAGAGGTTGCCAGGGCTGATATTCAATTCGTCGGCGATATGGCCGGTGGTCACGTTCGATTCGCCGAGCTGGTTAAACAGCTCAAGGCTTACCTTGAGGATGCGCTCGCGGGTGCGCGCGGAGCGGGATGGTGGCGGTGGAGACTGCGTCGACATGGGAGGAATGTTACTACGGGGTGGATGGCGGGACACCCAAGCGTCACAACCAGTAAGAGCCGCCGCAGGCAAATAATCGTCCAAACACAATTGCTGGCGCGGCTTCACAGCCATTTTACGTCTGTGACCAGCGCCGAATGGCGATCAACGGTAACTTTTGCGGCTGTTCTACGCCGCACGCACCTTTGCATTCGCCCTTCCCGCCCAGCGCTCCAAATCCAAAATCGCATCCGACAAATCAAGCGTCGCACTGAGTAATCGCTCTTCCCGTCTCAACTTGCGGCTGCGTTTGAAAAGGCCGTGATCTAACGTGCGTTTCTCGTCACGGAGCACGTCGAGGTTCATGGTGATGCCATATTTTTCGAGGATCGGCTCAAGTTCGAAATGCCGCTTCAACAAATCCTGCCGCGTCCGCTGGTAGGCGTGTTCGCACACACGTCTACGGTTGGCGTAGCTGAAAATATTGGTGAAGAACATTTCGGCATCGTCGCTGCGCGGCTCGAACAACACCACATCGGCGCTCTTGTATTGCGTGACGTAGTTGGCGAGGCTTACGTGCATTCTCGAGTGAATAATGGCGCGATAGGTTTGCCCTAGCACGGCGGGAAGGCCACCCTCGACAAGTTTCTTCATATGCGCCTGTTGGCTTGCACCGGCTCGGCTATTGGCAAGGTTGGCGTCGAACGGCACCAACGGATTCACGCACAGCACCAGTTGTGCGCCAGCCTCAAGTGCAACCGATGCATTGAGCGTTTTCTTCAGTGCGCCATCGACGTAATAGCGGCCGCCAATTCGCACCGGCGGAAACAGCCCTGGCAATGCGGCACTCGCCTGGACGGCTTTGGAGATCGGCACATGATCGAAGCCCGGTCCGCCAAAACGTACCGACTCGCCGGTGTCGAGATCGGTGGCCACAGAAAATAGTTGATGCTTGAGCTTGCGAAAATCGTCGGTGCGGCCAGGCTCGTTAAACACTTTGCGAAGGAATTCGCGAATGGCGTGGTTATCGAAAATGCCTGTCGGCAGCGCCTTGCCGAGAATGCCAAAGCTACCCATCAGACTGCCCGACAGTGGCCGCGAAACGTAATCCCAGACAGCTTTCGCCGCGAGGCGCGGCACCAGTTTTGCGCTGCGCCAATACTCGCGCGTCGCGGGGCGCAAAAACACTTCGGGCTTGAGCGCGCCGGTTTTCTTGTCGGTGGCTTTGTTCTCGATGAAGAGGCGATAAATCTCGGCGGGCGTGAGCTGATTGGCGAGCCCGGCGGTGATGAAGCTACCTGCGGAAACGCCAACGTATACGTCGATGTCATTGAGGTCCAGCCCTTCGAGCGCTTCGTCCAGGGCCATCAACACGCCGATTTCGTACATCGCACCTAGCGGACCACCGCCCGCAAGTGCAAGACCGATTTTCTTCTTCGCCGATGCGGGCTTTTTGGAATTGGGCTTTGTTGTCGGCGTACGCACTGCGCTCTCGGGCAACTGCGTCGGACGCGAAATCACGACTGAGCCGCTAATTTGCTTTTCGCCAGATTTGCGCACGCTCTCTCCGAACTGTTATGTTTTTCGCTACAAAAAAATAGGGAATATCACCAGATATTCCCCATTTCTTTTTGCTGTTCTTGATTCTATCCCAGCACTGTGCCAGGGCAAACTTGCCGGGCAGGCGGACCTACGCGCGAACGCCGCGCTTGTTCAGTTGTACGAGTGCCTTTTGCAGGTCGGCCATGCGCGCTTGCAGTTCACGCACGTTTTGGCTCGATGGAATACCAAACGTGTTCAAGGTCTTTGCAACGCGCGCTTCAAAAACATGCTCAAGCTTGACGATACCGTCTTTGGCATTCGCCATCGTGGTGTTTACGGTGCCAGTGACATTCTTCTTGAACGCCTTTTCGGATTTGGTGGCGAGTGCTTTGATTTCCTTGGTCACTTCAAATGCCTTTGCTTCAGCGACGGCTTGTGCGTTGGACTGGATTTTCTTGCCTTCGCGAACGAACAGGTTTGCCTTCTTCGCAAGTGCTTTGGCGGTGTCGCTACCAAATCCGCTCAGACGTCCCGATTCACGCGAGATGACATCGACCATGCCGCCATAAATCTTGGTGCCTTGGGTCTTCACACGCTTCTGCATGCGCTCTGCCGCGCCCAGACCTGCAAGGACGGCTTTCTTGACGGGGTTGGCGTTAACCAGCACAGCAGACTTCGTTGAGTTGGTCGCTTTGCGTACGTTGCGAGCCGAGGTTTTTGCGCGTGCTTTTGTCTGCGTGACGGCAGTCTTGACGATTCGTTTAGTGGCCATGGTGGTAACTCCTGTGTGGTTGAGCGGTGAACGGATGTTTTGGTAATGAACGGAGTTTAGGCGTGGCGATTAGAGGAATCACACTAAAGGAAACCATGAATATCATGCGGCAGCGCAGCATATGACCGCCGCGTCAGAAATGTTAGTCACACCGCATAACCGCCGTCGTGCCCGCAGTGTATGATTTCACCAAGGGCCATTGTGGGCAGCCAGCCCACCATAAAAACAACTGCACATCATTCCTTTGGAGGAAACACACCATGACTTACTTTGTCACTGGCGCAACCGGCTTTATCGGCAAATTTCTGGTCAAAAACTTGCTGAAGCGCGAAGGCACAATCTATGTGCTGGTGCGAAAAAATTCTATCAAGAAACTCGAAGCCCTTTATCCCTGGTGGGGACTGCCGGCATCGCAAAAACGTGTCGTGCCGATTGTTGGCGATCTGGGCAAACCAAAGCTGGGCGTGGCTGCGACGGACATGACGAAGCTCAAAGGTAAGATCAAGCACCTCTTTCACCTCGCGGCCATTTACGATCTCTCCGCAGATGCGGCCAGCCAACAGACCGCTAATATCGACGGCACGCGCAACGCGGTTGAATTTGCCGCAGCCGTCAAGGCAGGATGTTTCCAGCACACCAGTTCGATCGCAGCTGCGGGCCTCTACGACGGAACCTTCCGCGAGGACATGTTCGAAGAAGCCGAAGAACTCGATCACCCCTACTTTCGCACCAAGCACGATAGCGAGGGCATCGTGCGCAATGAATGCAAAGTGCCATGGCGCATCTATCGGCCGGGGATGGTTGTGGGGCATTCGCAGACTGGCGAGATCGACAAGATCGACGGCCCGTATTATTTCTTCAAGCTGATTCAAAAAATGCGCGATACGCTGCCGCAATGGATGCCGACTATCGGCATCGAAGGCGGCAAGCTGAACGTCATTCCTGTCGATTACGTAGTCGATGCGATGGATCATATCGCTCACAAAAAAGGCCACGATGGCGAGTGTTTCCATCTGACCGATCCGGAGCCGATGCGCATTGGCGAAATATTGAATTTATTCTGTAAAGCCGCGCACGCGCCGCAGATGACGATGCGCGTGAACGCCAAGATGCTCAGCTTCATCCCGAGTTATGTGCTCGATGGCCTGATGTCGGTAGCGCCGGTTCGCCGCGCACGTAACCAGATCCTCGCTGACTTGGGCATTCCGAAAGATGTCTTCAGCTTCATCAGCTACCCGACAAAATTTGATAACCGCGATACCGTAAAAGCCCTCAAAGGTACTGGCATCAGCGTGCCAAAACTCGAAACCTACGCATGGCGTTTGTGGGATTACTGGGAACGTCACCTCGACCCCGATCTGTTTATCGACCGCACGTTAGCGGGCAAGATCAAGGGCAAGGTCGTCGTGGTCACCGGTGGCACCTCCGGTATTGGCGAAGCGACGGCGCTCAAACTATCCGAAGCCGGCGCCAAAGTCGTCATCGTTGCCCGCGACCCTGAAAAAGCGCAGGCGACACTCGCAAAGATCAAGGAGACGGGCGGCAACGCAAAGTTTTATTCCTGCGATCTGGCCGATCTGGCGAGCTGCGATAAATTGGTCGCAAGCGTATTAAAGGACTACGGCGCCTGCCATTATCTGGTCAACAACGCAGGCCGTTCGATCCGCCGCGGCATCGCCAACAGCTTCGACCGCTTCCACGATTTCGAGCGCACGATGCAACTCAATTATTTCGGTTCACTGCGCCTGATCATGGGCTTTTTGCCGATCATGATGAAGCAGGACTTCGGACACGTCATCAATATTTCGTCGATCGGCGTGCTCACGCAATCACCGCGCTTCTCAGCTTACGTTGCATCAAAATCCGCGCTAGACGCCTTCACCGGCTGTGCAGCCTCGGAGTTTGTCGATAACCACATCCATTTCACCACCATCAACATGCCTCTGGTGCGCACACCCATGATCGCGCCGACCAAGATGTACAACAGCGTGCCAACTTTGTCGCCTGAGCAAGCGGCCGATTTGGTTGTGGAAGCGATCGTCTACAAGCCAGTGCGTATTGCTACGCGTCTGGGCATTGCCGGGGCGGTATTGCACGCCGTCTCACCGAAGCTCACCAAGATCATCCTCAATGCCGCATTCCGCATGTTCCCGGATTCAACGGCTTCGCAGGGCAAGAAAGGTGAAGTTGCCAAGGAAGTTGAAATGACGCCGGAAGCGATGGCGTTTGCGCAGATTACGCAGGGGGTTCATTGGTAACGTCGTGAGGCCTAAGAGGAGGGGCCCCGTTCACGGGGATCCGATAGGCCGACACGACGTAGGCGCGCAACAGGAAGAAATTCAAAAAACGACACTCGTTGTGGCCGCGCGCAACATACTTGAAATCTAGGCAAATTGACCATGAATTGTTACAACCATCAGGCTGCTGCGGCAGTTGCAATCTGCAGTTGCTGTGGGATGGCCCTTTGTCCCAACTGCATAAATAGGTCGGAACGAAATCGATTTTTGTGCTCGCCGACTTGTGCGCAAAAATCCGATTCCCATGACAGCATCATTGAAGCAATAGCCGAAAAGACTGGGCGCTCTAGTCGTACGACCGCCTGGTTTTCAATGGCATTTGCAACTCTCACACTGCTGTTGGGAATAATGATGTGCTCCTTCTCAGGCGACATGGCCGGTAAGGTATCAGGTATTGTTCTGGTGATGATGGCGGTAATTTACGGTTGGAGCGGTATTTCTTATTATTTCATTGGCAAGAAAACAGCCACGAAAAGGTGATACATGCCAAAACTAAAACCCGGCGACCCCGCGCCCAACTTCTCCGGTACCCTCACCGACGGCACCACCGTAAGTCTCAAAGACTACCGCGGCAAGAAGCTCATCATGTATTTCTACCCGATGGACGACACGCCGGGCTGTACTGCGCAAGCGTGTTCACTGCGCGATGCCAACGCCGACATCAAAGCCAAAGGCGCGGCGATTCTGGGAATCTCTACGCAAGACGAGGCCTCACACCAGAAATTCACAAACAAATACAAGCTCAATTTTCCCCTGCTGGCTGATACGGATCGGTCGGTCGGAAAAGCGTACGGCGCGATTGGCGGTGGCGGGTTGTTATCGGCTGCAAAAGCAATCGTCGGGATTGCGGACAGAGTGACGTTCATCATCGATGAAAAGGGCAAGATCGCGCACATCATCGACTCGGTCGACACGAAAAATCACGCGGAGGAAGTGTTGGCGTTGCTTTGAAAAGCGTGACCATCAGGAATCAAGCTAGAGTGCCCCGCCCATGCTGGCGTCCGGATGCGTTATTGCCTCAGGAGTGACGTTGACTACTTCGGCACCATCACGGTCGCCAACCCCAGCAGCAGCCCCATGCTGACAACGTCGGTTGAGGTCGTCAAAAATATGCTCGATGCGGTTGCAGGATCGGCACCAAATCGCTTCAGGGTCAACGGCACAATCGCGCCCGAAATACCGCTTACGACGCAAGCGCCGACCATGGCCAGAAATGTGACCACCGCCAGCATCAAGGCGTTCGCGGACTGCTGCGTGCTGGACATGTAGTACATCGCGGTACCCGCAATCAGGCCAATCGGCGCGCCATTCATTGCCCCCAACAAACCCTCTTTGAACACCAGCGCTTTGCCCGCACCGCGTTTGATTTCACCTAACGTAATACCGCGCAACGTCACCGCCATCGCCTGACAACCGGTGTTACCCGACTGCCCGGCCAATACTGGCAGAAACGCGGCCAGGATAACGATACGGTCGATAGTGCCTTGAAACATCGCCACCACACCGCCAGCCAGAAACGCAGTCAGGAGATTGAGTTGCAACCACGGATGACGAAATTTGAAACTTTGAACCATCGGCGTGGAAATGCGTTCCTCCTTTTCTACGCCTACCATGCTGCCGGCTTGCGCGGTGATCTCGAACGCCTCTGATTCAAAAATGGCCTGCCCACGAACCAGGCCAAGCAGAACTCCATGTTCATCACAAACAGGGTAAACCGGGTAGTGCCGATTCAGCGTCAAACGCATCGCGTCAGAAATCGGCATTTGCGGGTTCAGCGCAAACACATTCGCCAGCATGATTTCGCCTAGTTTTTTATGTTGATCTGCGAACAGGAGATCGCGCATCGTGACGATACCGAGTAACTTTCCGTCAGGATCGGTTACGTATCCATAAGTGATAAACGCGGATTTAATCAATGTTCGCAGCGTTTCGATCGCTTCGCCAACCGTCGTGCCTGGTGCAAACACGCCAACCGCGGGCTCCATCAAGCGACCCAGCGCACCTTGCTCAAACGACTGATTGCGACTCCACTGCTGCGCGATTTCCGGCACCGCCTCGGCAATGACCGTCCGACGTTGTGCAGACGGCAATGCGGCAAGAATATCTTGTGCAAACGCTGGATTCAGGGCCGACAGCGCAGCATATGCAGGCGCGGCATCAATTTCGCCTAAATGTCTGGCGGCCTCCGACGCGGGTCGCGCCTTGAGATCCTCAATAAGTTGCGTGGTTGCCTCACTACTTGCACTAGTCATCTCGCGCCCCTTGTGTCCTGAATGGCTTAGGGTAACGCATAAGCCGGAAAGTTTGAACACTCACACGTCTCTAGTCAGCCACGTTACTTCTGATTACAAATTTCAATGACCGGGCGCCGTAAACCGCAAGCAGAACATTGCGTTATTGACGATGTGATCGCCAGCCGCCCGGTCGCAGCAAGTGCAACAAAGGTCGGCGCTACGAGAAGGATCAAACATCATGTCATTTCGAAAAACACTATTGTCTCTACTGATTGCAGCAGGAGTAATCGGTGCGGTCGCGTTGCCAACGATTAGCGCCGCAGCGCCACCAGTCGACGTTGTGATCCGAGTGGCACCGCCGCCACTGCGCACAGAGGTGATTCCCGCAGGGCGTCGCGGCTATGTTTGGGTGCCTGGCTATTGGAACTGGCGCGGCCACCGTCACGTCTGGACTCGCGGCGTGTGGGTCCGAGAGCGACGCGGATATATATACCAACCACACCGCTGGGAACAGCGTGGCGACGGCTGGTATTTGAATCGCGGCCGCTGGGATCGTGACGGCGACGGTATTCCGGATAATCGTGATCGCCACCCAAACAATCCCTATCGCCCATAGGAATTATGTTGAGACGCGGGGAAAAATTCTCCGCGTCGCCAACGCGTGGGGAATACCCAAACTAGGCAGTTAGTAGTTAGTCCGCACCAGGTTGGACGTAAACAACACGTTCCCACCAAAGCCGAGCGCAAAGATGCGCGCAGAATTCAGCCCGTGAAAAGTAATTCGCGCCAGACCCAACTGACTGGCCGTTGCCGCGGCAGCGCCCGCTAAATCCGGCGAAGGTGCGGTCGCGATACTTGGTGTGGTATCAAAAATTGCGCCTTCAGCCTCGACATTTGCCTGCTTCCAATGCACGCTTTGTATGGCGTATTGACGGCAGACGCCTTGATGGTCGTGGAAATTCCATATGCCGACCACTGCATTGCTGCTGGGTTCATCTGCCACTAGTGCAAGTCGATTTTCGTCAGCCGATGGATCGATCCATTTGCCAGTGACGTCAAACCGGGTGTCTTCTCCCCGGTGATTGCGCGTCATCACGACCGATTCGCCCACCGTCGCGCCGTCTGCCGTGATCATGCGCACCGGCAGATCACCCGGCTCTGACGGCGTGTAGGTGAGCTCGACGGTATACGGAACCAGGACAAGATCCGAAAACGCGAAATCAGGACTGGGCTGGTCAAAGCAAACTTCGAGCACATTTGTGCCGCCTATGGAGACGACCGACGCCGTCGCGCTGCCTGGTCCGCATCCCAACGGAAAATGCGCGGTAATTGTGAGCATGCGCGGCGTGTTGACATGCGCGATTGCTGGCATGACGCTAAGAACGGCGAAAAAAGGCACTCGCGCTGACGAAGTCACTTCGGTTCGCCCAGAAGCTGCGCTGCCCGTCATCAGCGTCATGCCGGCGAGAATCTCTTTGACCTGTTGGAAACGTTGACGTAAGTGCCTGCCCCAGCGTGCCTGTCTACTATTCGCAGGCTTACGCCGCTGCGCTGGCCGCTGGACGACCACTGGATATACCGCTGTACCGTTGACGATGTTCATCTACTCACCCAGGGTGGCGTGTGGTTGAAACAAACATGCGTGGTCTGTGGAGACGAAAGAGGCACGGCGCGCGGGAGTTTCTTCGGGCACACCACCAGCGTGTTGTTTTTCATTGTCGACGTTACTCCTGAATTCGGATGTAACGTCAGGCTTGTCGGGTCAAAGGAATTTTTCCAAATGCCCGCAAGTCCTGTTTGTCGTGACACGCTGGTGTCGGCTACCGTAGGCGCTGCTTTAAACCTGTTGAAAGCTAACGCAACGAAAGCCCCTCTGTCCGCTGCCCGCAACATCGAGCTTGTCGTCGTGACAAAGCTGACATTTCCGGTTTGCGTTGACATCAAGCTTCCTTTGCTTTTGCCGTGAAATTCGAATAAGATACTGATGCGGGAATTATTCCCGCAACTAAAAAAAAAAGCAAGCCCCTTTTGGAAATAGTTTGAAAGTGTTGCAAATCGGGGATTTCCCCTGGTGAGAGACACTGCTCTCGTTGCGCCGCATTTCGTGTCAGGGGAATTTTTCCTGGCAATTAAGTACACATCTGAATTGCTGATGGATGAATAGCGAGTCGCCTCAAAACAGCCAGTCGAACAAGTTTCTTGACACGCTCGTGCGTGTGCTTGTGCCCTTGGTTCGCCTGATGATTGCCAAGGGCGTGACATTCCAGATGGCCAGTGAAGTATTGAAGCGTGCGTATGTGCGCTCGGCGAACGAGCACTTCGTTGAAGAGGATTCGCCAAGTGGCACCAAGCTATCCTTGCTCACTGGCTTAAACCGCAAAGAGATTCGCCGTCTTACCAGTGACGAACCGGCAAAGGAACGGCCACCGATGGCCTCTTACGCCACCGCCGTCGCCGCAATGTGGCGCACGAACAGGCGCTGGCGGGATCGTGAAGGAAACCCGAAAATCCTGCCCCGTCGTACGACGAATAACGACTTGTCTTTTGATGACCTGGTGCGCTCGGTTACGACGGATCATCGCCCGGCGGCAGTATTCGATGAACTTGTGCGACTGAAATTTGTCGACTCTGATGGCGAGAAAGTGCGCCTGATGACGTCAAGTTTGTTCTCGTCGAGCGATGAGTCGGATCGACTTGCGCGGGCCAGCGAGAATATCGAGGACCACATCGCTGCGGCGGTAAACAACATCGTGGAGCCTACATCGAAATTCCTGGAGCAAAGCGTTTACTCCGATGAGCTGTCTGACGAATCAGCAGCAACATTGCACGCACTGATGCGCGACGAATGGCAACGCACATTCAATACCGTGCTTGAAAATGCGATCGCCCTTGAAAACGACGACGCCAAACACAGTAGAGTTGCCAAGACGCGCATGCGCGTTGGCATGTATTTCTACTCAGAGAAAGCGAAGGACGAGTAAATAATGATCACGAAACGAAAAAACTCCGGACTGAAAGCCCTTGCGGCGATGCTTGTGGTTTCCGCGTCGGTTGGCCAGCTATCTGGTTGCGGCGGGGGAGGTGGTGGCGCGGATACGAAGACTGGATTCGGTGGCTCTGGCGATCCAGGCACAACCTCCGACGTACTCAATGCGGCCGGGCCGCTATCAACCGCAGGTACTGCAAGTATTGCTACTACCGGATTGGATGACCGCGCATCGACGGTGTTCATCAACACACTCGCCGGTCAATCATTCAGCTCGCTCAAGCTAGGCATGGTCGCAGAAGTAACCGGTACCATTCCGCTTTTATCAACGAGCACAACTCCCGGCATCGCGACCAATATCATCGTCGAAAGCGCCGTTGTTGGACTGGTCAGCGCAGTCGATGTGTCCAACCAGCGCATCACCGTCCTGCCAATTACGGTGCAGGTTGACCAGAACACGATTTTCGACGGGTTCAATTCACTGGTCACCCTTGCGGTCGGCACGCGCATTGAAGCGTATGGTCTGCCGCAGGCAGACAGCAAAACGATTCTTGCCACACGATTAATTGCACTGCCCGCCGTTTCCGGTGCACCGCTCGAACTGCTTGGAACAGCGTCCAATGTGTCGGCATTCCAGATTACCGTGCAAGGCGTCGCCGTTTCGCTGGGCTCGTTGGCTGGCGTAACGACACCTACGGGCACTGTTGCCGGCATCGCTTCCATTGTTGAAAACGCCCGCGTTCGCGTCCTGGGCACGTACTCCGCCAATACCAACAGCATGCTTGCGAGTCAGATCGTTACCGGCATCCCGGCGGCGCGCAGTGACAACGCTATCCTCGTGCTCGATGGTATCGTGCAAAGTGTAGGCGCCAATGGGCGTTTCCGGCTGAACGATACGGATGTGGATACGACGGCCGCGAATACCGCAAGCATCACGGTTGGCTCGCGCGTCCAGGTCAAGGGGCGCAAGACTTTCGGGGTTCTCGCTGCAACTGATTTTCGCCGCATTGCAGCTGGCGAGCGCATCCAGTATGCCGTGCAGGGTGATATTGCCAATTTTGCTTCGGTCGCCAACTTTACCTTACGCGGCGAAACCATCAATGCATCCGCCGCCACTTTTGTCGGCGGAACTGTCGCCAATCTGGTCACTGGCCGCACTGTGCGTATCAAAGCGCAGGCAAACGCTGGTCGTCTAGAAGCGACCGAGGTGAGTTTTTTGTAACGAGCTCGCGCTACACTAACGCGATGACGTTACTGCGTGGACTTGCTGTTGGCTTGATACTCGTTTCAGTCGCCGCGCCACTGAGCGCGTTGCAGTTGAACGTCGGCTCCAAGCGGTTTACCGAGTCGTATGTACTCGGTGAAATCGTCAAGCAGACAGCGGAGTCAGCAGGGGAGGCGTCGGCATCACACCAGCAGGGGCTCGGCAACACGGCCATCGTACTGAGTGCGCTGAAATCGGGCAGTATCGACGTATACCCCGAATACACCGGCACCATCGCCAGAGAAATTCTCAAGCTCGATCATGTGCCGCCTCTTGCTGAAATCAACGCGCGGCTCGCGGCCATGGGGCTGCAAGCGGCAGTGCCTCTAGGGTTTAACAACACCTACGCGCTGGCGATGCGCACCGACCTCGCCAAATCCCGTAATATCGCGCGGCTTTCGGACCTCAAAGCGCATCCTGAGCTAAGGCTGGGACTGTCGCAGGAGTTCATTGGACGCGCCGATGGTTGGCCCGGATTGAAGTCGACCTACTCACTGCCTTTCTCCACGCCGCGCGGGCTGGATCATGGATTGGCATACGAAGCCGTCGCACAGGGACAGGTCGATATCATCGACGTTTATGCTACAGACGCAAAGATCGGCAAGTACCAAATGACTGTGCTGATAGATGACGCGCGCTACTTCCCGCGCTATGACGCCGTATTGCTTTACAAAGCAGATCTGCCCACACGCCTACCGAAAACCTGGGGGGCAATCGCCAAGCTTGAGGGCCGCATTGATGAAGCCACGATGCGCCGTATGAACGCAGCAGCCGAACTGGAGCAAAAGCCGTTCAGTATTGTGGCAAGCGAGTTCCTCACCAATGCGCCGATTGCGGTTGCAAACGGAAAATCGGCAGTTGAAATGGTCGGTGACCTACCTAAGACCGAGGCCAACGACTTCTGGAACAAACTTTTCGGCCCTGACTTATTGCGCCTGACCATAGAACACCTGACACTGGTCTTTCTATCGCTGGCAGTAAGTGTGCTTGTCGGCGTACCGCTCGGCATCCTCGCGGCCCGCAATCAAGTTGCCGAAACCATCATTCTCGGGTCCACCGGCGTGATGCAGACCATTCCATCTCTCGCGTTGCTGGCGGTGTTGATTCCCATCACCGGCAGGATCGGCATCGTGCCCGCATTTATTGCCTTATCGGTTTATGCGCTGCTGCCCATTGTGCGCAACACGCACAGCGGACTATCACAGGTCTCAGGCGGCATGAAGCAAGCCGCGGCATCGCTGGGTATGACGCCAGCCATGATCCTGCGGCTGATTGAATTGCCGCTGGCGCGGCCAACGATTCTGGCGGGCATCAAGACCTCGGCGGTCATCAATGTCGGCACCGCCACCATTGCGGCGTTCATCGGTGCCGGTGGTTTCGGTGAGCGCATCGTTACGGGCCTCGCATTGAACGACCATGCCACACTGCTGGCAGGCGCCATCCCCGTGGCAATACTCGCACTACTGATCGAAAATACGTTTTCACTGGCTGAGCGCAGGCTAATACCGAAACCGCTTCGCCGCTCCGCTTAACGTGTTTCGGCGGCCCGTTGCGACGACGTGGTCCGTCCACTTCAACTCTTTTTAGCCCTGCATGCGCAACAAGCGCGCCGACTCTTCCAGCCGCGTGTCTTCGATTTCACGCAGCACGCTGTCCATATCCACGGCTTTCTGCTTGCGATCGAATCGACCGGTCAGGATTGTGTCGGGCGTTAACGTACCCGCCTCGAAATGCGCCCAAATCTCGCGGCCGTAATGCGTTGCGAGTAGCTCGGGCGCGAAACGGCCAAAGTAATTGCGCAGATTGGCGACATCGCGCTCCAGCATCGCTTGCGCATGGTTGTTGCCTGCCGCATCGACGGCTTGTGGCAAATCGATGATCACGGGACCATCACCGCCGATGAGGATATTGAATTCGCTCAAGTCGCCGTGGATTACGCCGGCGCACAGCATGCGCACAACTTCCTTGATGAGCGCATGGTGATATTTGATGGCCACGTCTGGCGGAAATTCAACGTCATTCAGCCGTGGCGCGGCATTCCCGTCGCCATCAGTCACCAGCTCCATGATGAGGACGCCTTCGTGAAAGTTGTACGGCTTCGGCACCCGGACGCCTGCCGCCGCAAGGCGATACAACGCATCCACTTCGGCGTTTTGCCAGGCAGCCTCCTGCGACTGTCGGCCAAACTTAGTGCCTTTTGCCATGGCGCGTGCCTGACGCGTGTTCTTGGTTTTGCGATTTTCGGTGTAATCGACTGCCTGCCGGAAGGCGCGCTTGTTGGCTTCTTTGTAAACTTTGGCGCAGCGCGTTTCATCGCCGCAGCGCACTACAAACACCATGGCTTCTTTGCCACTCATCAATTGGCGCACCACGCCGTCAATGAGTCCGTCTTCAAGCAACGGTTGTAATCGCTGGGGAATTTTCATTGCGCCATTTTAAGTTGTAAAGGCCCGGATCATGCGCGGACGACTAAACCCCCGTTTGCATCTGCACAGATTGCTATCGCGGGCCGGCCGGAAACGGCGGAAATGCGGCTAGCACGGATTGCCCCAGCTTGGTTCTATCACGCAAATTGCCAACGTATGTTGCCTGCCGATCCTGCAACCATTCGAGCATATAAGTTCCGGAGGTTGCCGGTGGCAGCTCCAGTCGGGCTTCGCGGTCAGGCCCATCGAATTGAATATTCATGCCATGCTTCCGCGCCAGATGTATCATCGCGGCATTTTGGCTCAGGCAGCGCACTAGTACTTCGCGCACGCAGCGGTTGCGCAGGCGCATCACGGCGCGTTCGAACAACGCATTGCCGATTCCCTCACCACGGACAGAGGCGAGCACTGAAAGCCCGAGTTCCGCCTCTTGACCGGCAATAGCAATATGCACCGCGCCCAACACGGAATCGGCGTCATCGACGATTGCGTAGATTTCATCGCACTCGAAATCAATGTTATCGACGTAGCAAATGACAGCGTCATCGTTGAGTGATGCGCCAAATCTGAGATGCCGATCCGTGGCGTCCAGTTGAAGGAAGTGCTCACGCAACCTGCGTCGGTCAATGTCATCAAGCTGTGCTGCGAAAAAAGCGATACTCGTACTCATGCGAACTCCTGTTAGTCGACACTTCATGTTGGGGCATCAATTGACAAAGCAAACCCGGTGCCGCCTTTACATTCATTAGAAAACCTGATGCATGCATACCGGCCATAAGCAAACATGATTGGCAGCGGGGCGTATCGCGATTCAGCTTGCACAGCAACGTGCGTCCTGGCGGTGCGCCACCCCACGTTGCCATATGCGCTGCAAGCCAAGAAATGACCTGATCCCGCACTTTTGCCCCTCGCTCGCGTAAAATAGCGCCTTCCCCGAAGGTCCCCGATACACCTCGTTACCTCGCAAGGCAGCAACCACCATGGCTCAGTACGTATACACCATGAATCGCGTGGGCAAGATTGTTCCGCCCAAACGCCAGATTCTCAAGAACATTTCGCTATCATTTTTCCCCGGCGCCAAGATTGGCGTACTGGGTGTTAATGGCTCAGGCAAGTCAACGCTGCTCAAAATCATGGCGGGCCTGGATAAAGAAATTGAAGGTGAAGCCGTACCGATGCCGGGCATCAAGATCGGCTATCTCCCGCAAGAGCCACAACTCAATCCTGATCAAACGGTGCGGCAATCCGTCGAGGAAGGCATTGGCGGCGTATTGCAGGCAAAAGCCCGCCTCGATGAGGTGTACGCAGCCTATGCGGAAGAAGGTGCCGATTTCGATGCGCTGGCGACAGAGCAGGCCAAGCTCGAAGCGATAATCAACGCCGAGGGCGGCGACAACACGGATACGCAACTTGAAATTGCCGCAGACGCACTGCGTCTGCCACCTTGGGACGCCATCATCGGCAAACTTTCCGGTGGCGAGAAGCGGCGCGTCGCACTGTGCCGCCTGCTTCTGTCCAAACCCGACATGCTGTTGCTGGACGAGCCCACCAACCACTTGGATGCAGAAAGTGTGGAATGGTTGGAGCAGTTCCTGCAGAAATTCCCCGGCACGGTGGTCGGTATCACCCATGATCGCTACTTCCTAGACAACGCCGTGCAATGGATTCTCGAACTCGACCGTGGCACCGGCATTCCCTACGAAGGCAATTACAGCTCCTGGCTGGAACAGAAGTCGGATCGCCTGAAAAAGGAAGAATCCAGCGAATCTGCGCGTCAACGCACGCTGAAAAAAGAACTGGATTGGGTACGCCAGAATCCAAAGGGGCGGCAGGCGAAATCCAAAGCCCGTATGACGCGCTTCGAGGAACTCTCCAGCTACGAATACCAGAAGCGCAACGAGACACAGGAAATTTTCGTCCCGGTCGCCGAGCGCCTGGGTAATGAGGTGATCGAGTTCGTTGGCGTGACCAAATCGTTCGGTGACCGTGTGCTGATCGATGATCTTTCGTTCCGCGTGCCGCCGGGCGCCATCGTCGGCGTTATCGGCCCGAACGGCGCCGGTAAATCGACGCTGTTCAAACTCATTCAGGGCGTCGAGAAAGCCGACAGCGGTGAAGTCAAAATCGGCCCGACCGTTAACCTCGCCTTCGTTGATCAATCGCGCGATTCATTGCCCAATGACAAAACCGTTTGGGAAGCCATTTCCGGCGGCGCCGACATCCTCACCATCGGCAAATTCGAGATGCAGTCGCGCGCCTACATCGGCCGCTTCAACTTCAAAGGCGGCGACCAACAAAAGCTGGTCGGCAATCTCTCCGGTGGTGAGCGCGGCCGTCTGCATCTGGCCTACACCTTGCTCAAAGGCGCCAACGTCCTACTGCTCGATGAACCTTCAAACGATCTCGACGTGGAAACACTGCGTTCGCTCGAAGACGCGCTGCAGGAATTCGGCGGCTCGATCATGGTGGTATCGCATGATCGTTGGTTCCTTGATCGTATTGCCACGCACATCCTCGCGTGCGAAGGTGATTCGCAGTGGGTGTTTTATGACGGCAACTACAACGAATATGAGAACGATAAGGTGCGTCGTCTGGGTGAAGAAGGCGCGCGTCCAAAGCGGGTGCGTTACAAGGCATTGAAGTAGAAAACTCCAATACTGACGCGGCGTTCGGACTGAAAAGGCCTGAAACGCCCGCCAGCAGGGGAGTTTCATTTTTTTGACAGCGTCAGCGACGTATGAGTGTTGCCGCCGTGAACTAATGGAGTAACCGATGCGATTCGTCCGCCCTGCCCGCTTATTATCATTTCTGGTTGCTGTTGTAGCTTCCGCCGCACTCCACGCTGGCGAGCCAGCCAAGATACCTGCAAACTACGCGAAGGCATCGGACATTCCGGTGGATGTGTTTTTCCGCCGCGCGGAATATTCCCGCATGTCTATTTCGCCCGACGGCAACCGGCTGGCCGCCTTGCGACCGGTCAACGGTCGCAACAATCTAGTCGTGATCGATTTTCTCGCCGGGAAATCGAACGTCATTACCAACTTCAAAGACGCAGACGTCAGCGATTTCGAATGGGTCAGCAACGACAGGCTTTATCTGCGCTCGGCGGATCTGCAGGAAGCCAGCGGCGAGATCGTGCTCAAAGGCGTCTATGCAGTCGATGCAGATGGCAAAAATGTGCGCGACCTCATGTTCCCGCTTGAGCGCGCGGCACAGCGCGAAGCGCGGCGAAATTCCATCCAGTTGCAAAGCATCAATATCTCATTTCGCATACTCAGCCGCACGTTTGATGGCAGCGGTGACGTTATCGCGGAAATCTTCGGGCGCAGCAAAAGCTATGCCGATGTGTATCGTTACAACACGAGAACTGGCGAACACAAGCTGATGACCGTAGATACGCCAGGCAACGTTGTGCAATGGCTGCTGGACCGCAATCAGGTACCGCGTATCGCCGTTCGTCAGGAAGAGCGTACAGATGCCAATCGCGCGCGTGCACTGACCATGTGGCATCGCAACGGTGACGGCGAAAAGTGGGAGATGATCGGCAAGACAGCGGACGCAAGCAGCCAGGGTAATGTCAGGCCGTTGGCATTCGACTACGATAACAAGACGCTCTACGTGGCGTCCAATCTCGACTCTGACCGCCGCGCCATTTTCAAGTACGACATCGCCGAGCGAAAGATTGGTGAAAAATTATTGGCGCATCCGCTGATCGACCTCAATGGCGGCCTGCTGTTCAGCCGCAAGAAAAAAGCCCTGCTGGGAATTCGCTACAACGCCATACTGCCGGACACGACCTGGTTCGACGAAGATATGGCTCTCTTGCAATCGTCGTTGGACAAAGCCTTGCCGGGTAACGTCAACACCATCGACTTCGCCGACGAAGATAGCCGCTACGTATTGATCTACTCCGCCTCAGACAGCAATCCGGGTGGCTATTTTCTGTTCGATGCCGAAAAGCGCAAGTTGCAGGAAATATCGAAATCGCGCGAATGGCTGCCGCCCGCGCTGATGAGTAAACGCGCCTTCATCAAATACAAGGCGCGTGATGGCATGGAGATTCCAGCATGGGTCACCACGCCGATCGACAGCGACGGCAAGAACCTGCCGCTGGTCGTGCATATTCACGGCGGCCCGTGGGTGCGCGGCTACAGCGGTATTGAGTGGGGGCGCTGGCCACAGGCGCAGTTTCTGGCCTCGCGCGGCTATGCTGTGCTGGAACCCGAGCCGCGTGGTTCAACCGGCTACGGCAGAAAACATTACGTGTCGAGTTTCAAGCAGTGGGGCCTCACGATGCAGGACGATATCACCGATGGCGCGCTCTATCTGGTCAAGGCGGGCATCGCCGACAAAGGCCGCATGTGCCTTTATGGCGCCAGTTATGGCGGATATGCAACGCTGCAAGGGCTGGTAAAAGATCCGGACTTGTGGCGCTGCGGCGTTGCCTATGTTGCCGTAACCGATCTCAATTTATTCCAAACTGTGTCGTGGTCGGATACCGCGCGCGGCTCGGATTATTTTGAAACCGACTTCAAACGCTACGTCGGCGACAAAGACCTTGATCGCGAACAATTTGAGAAAACGTCACCCGCGAGGAACGCCAACAAAATCAAGGCACCAGTTTTGCTCGCCATGGGCCAGGACGACCAACGTGTGCCACTCATCCACGGCGAGACCATGCGGGCGGCGATGGAAAAAGCCGGCAAGCCCATCGAGTATGTTGTCTACTCCGGCGAAGCCCACGGTTTTAACAAGGATGAAAACGTACACGATTTCTACATGCGTACCGAGCGCTTTCTCGCCCAGCATTTGAAGAAGTAACGCGACACAGCAATGGCTAGCGACGAATTCAAAGGAGTCGTGCGGCAGTTGGGAATCGTGGCTGACCTCAGCTTGGATGAAATGCGCGTATCGAGGTTACTGGACTGATGATATGCATTTGCGTCCCACAACCATGAGCCGAACCCGCCGCTGGAGCCTCATTGCACTCGGTCTGCTCGCCGTGTTCGCGGTCGGCGTGTTTATCGCTTATCAACTTGCGCTAGTCGAGCTTCGCGCACGCGTGCTTGCAGCTCTGGGCGCGCAAAGCGAAATCGGGGAACTCCGCGTCTCGTTCAGCGATATCGAGATCACCGATCTGAAAATCAATGCGCCACGTGCTTGGCCTGTAAAGCACGCCTTGAATGCAACGCGTGTGGTAATCACGCCCGATCTGGGTAGCGTGTTGCATGGTGCGTTGGGTGGCGTGTTTCGGATCAACAGTATTCGCATCGAAGGTGCAACTCTCGCCATCGTCCGCGACCGCAATGGCAAACTGAAACTATTGCCGACGCTCACCGAAAAAATATACACATCAAGCAGTGCAAGTGCCAGCACGGCAGCAGCCTCGGCGTCCAGCGTTTTGATCGAAGCCATCACGCTAAAAGACGCGGCGATTTTATTCTTCGATACCGAAATTCGTTCACCACCACTGGAAGTGGGGCTCGAAAACGTCGCCGCGTCCGTCACCAATCTGCGTATCCCGGAATTGACCGGCAAGAGCCGAGTGAGCCTGACTGCAAGCATCAAAGGCCAATCCCAAGTCGGTTCGCTGTCCGTCGCTGGCGATATCGAGCTGGCAACGCGTGACGGCGCGCTCAAAACCACATTGCGCGATGTTGAGATCGCAGCACTCGAACCCTATCTCATCAAGGCAGCCGAAACCGGCGTGCGCAGCGGCACGCTCGATCTAGACCTTACCGCAACCATGGCTTCACAACGCCTGACCGCACCGGGCCTGCTGGTGCTGAAGAATCTGGCACTCAAGTCCAACGAAGGCGCGACTGCCACGTTCATGGGCATGCCCAGAGACGCCGTGATCGACATGATTCGCGGACGCAATGGACATATCGAAGTGCCGTTCAAACTCGAAGGCAATTTGAACGACCCCAGCTTTTCCCTCGACGCCGCCTTCAAGACCCGGCTCGCGATTGCCACTGCCTCTGCGCTGGGTGTGACCATCACCGGGCTCATCAGCGAATTGGGTGGATTGCGCGACAAGGGCAGCGCGAAGGAAAAGGCGGATGCGGTTTTGCAATCATTGAAGCGCATGATTGGGAAATGAATGGGGCGCGGCGTTTCACACCTTTTCGGGTTGCGAGGCTCGACAGTGCTGGAGTTTCCAATTTGCCATGGCGGGCACTGACTGTTATTTAATACTAGCGTTGTTCAGAACTTCCCCGGGGTAAGTCCTTGGTTGCCTATTGGGGCTATGCTTGACGTCCATCCCTCACTTCATCGCCATACGTGATCAAACTCAATCGCCTCTGCTCAATTCTTCGCGCCAGCCTGCTCGCCAGCTTGGGTGCAGCAGGCAACGCCAACGCCGTGCATGTCAATCCGGAGGGCCTCGGGCAGGTGTTGTTCTATCCGTATTACACGGTGCGCGGCAGTAACGTCACCGCCCTCTCCGTCGTCAACACCACCAGCCTGACCAAAGCCGTCAAGGTGCGCTTTCTCGAAGGAAAGAATGGCAGGGAGGTTTTTGACTTTAATTTATTTCTGTCACCGGCCGACAGTTGGACCGGGGTCGTGCTTCCGACGGCTGACGGCGCAAAACTTGAAACCGGCGACAATTCCTGCGTGACGCCGAGCGACTTGTTTGGCAACAGTGCCGGGGTGATTCGTAACGACGCCACGGGCCTGCCACTCAATGCCTTCAAGAATTCCTGGTACACCGGTAGCAATGTCGACAGCCCGACGATGGGAACGCTAGACCGGACCCGCGAGGGCTATATCGAAGTCTTCGAGATGGGTATTGTCGTTGACGCCACGATGGCCGCGTTGATACAACACAACGGCGCTGGAGTACCGGCAAACTGTGCGGCACTCGATGGCTATGATGGGCTTTCCGCATCGGTAGCGCCGGCGGTCAAATTGCCGGGACGTTATCTCGGCTCTCCCGGTGGCGGATTAACGGGTCGCGCCAGCATCATCAACGCGGCAAGCGGAGCCAATTACACCTACGATATCACCGCGCTCGACGGCTGGTGGGCACCGGTTGCACCAGGTCCGGGTAACGTGCCGTATTCTGCCTCGGGCGTCGTCACACCGTCGATTTCGACGCAAGACGGTATCGATACGGTGAGTTATGTACTTGTCACCGGCAATCCCGCCGTCGCCAATTCGTCTGGAGTACTCCGCGCCGTATGGGCCAGCCCGCGTGAAGCGGTCTCGGCAGTATTGATGCGCGCCAATTCCATCAATGAATTTGTAACTGACGCAGGTACGAAGTCCAAAACAGATTGGGTGATTACCATGCCGACCAAGCGTGATTATGTTGGGGTTGGCAGCGGCGTGCCGAATGGCCTGTTTCGCAATAACTTCGCGACTTCCGGCGTTGGCGCGTGCGACACGTATGGATATAGAATTTTCAATCGTGAAGAAGGCGGGCTTAGTGTCACGGGACCGACTATTGTTAGTGTTGCGGCATCGACTTTTCAGCCGGCAGCGCTCCTTCCGCCAAGGCAGCCAGTTGTCGAACCCGACATGTGTTGACAGACGAACGTTGTCGAGCTTGGCGAGAGTGGCTTGTTAGGCTCAACCAACAACACAAGACTTCCAGGCATCGCCAGCACGTTTACTTCACAGGGTGCCATTACAAGGGGGGAAGCATTTTCCACGTTAAGCCGCCGTGGCCTCCAAGGCCCCAATGGCTGGGGATCGATAGTCTTCGGCACAGCTACCAGTGGCTTGCAGGCCGCACAGCGCATGACACCGCTGACCGCAACATTGAACGGCGCTGCCGTACTCGGCACACATTTTGGCTTGCCGGTGATCGGCACGATGTTCCACAACTATACGAATTCGGCAGTCGCGTCGACGTACGGAGGCGTTATTCCACACAAGTACTTGCGCAGGTTTGATACCACTGGCAACAGCGGGCTATAAGCTGCGCCAACGCCGGGGCTAAATTTAACAACGAAACTCGTTTCTGGGTGCGGCGTTTCAGGTATTTTCGTGCCACGAGGCCCGCCAATGCTAGGGTTTTCACCCCCCACACCAGGATCACCTACCGCCGATCAACAAAGGAGCGCATATGAAATCCCACTGGAGCGGTGTTTTTCCAGCCGTCACCACGCAGTTTCGTGAAGACTTTTCGCTGGACCTCGACGCCACCGCGCGCGTCATCGATGCTCTGATCGTGGACGGCGTTTCCGGGCTGGTCATTTGCGGCACCGTAGGCGAGAACTGTTCGCTCAGCAAATCTGAAAAGCTCGCCGTGATGGAAACAGCGAAGGCTGTCGCCAAGGGTCGTGTGCCGGTTGTTAGCGGCATTGCGGAATTTACGTCGGCATTCGCTATCGACATGGCGAAAGAAGCGGCGCGCATCGGGCTCGACGGCGTGATGGTGATGCCCGCACTGGTTTACTCGTCGAAGCCACACGAAACTGCGGCGCATTTTCGAACCGTTGCCAAGGCCACCGACTTGCCAGTCATGGTTTACAACAATCCGCCGATCTACAAGAACGATGTGACGCCGGCGATTCTGGCCACGCTCAGTGACTGCGACACCATTGTCTATTTCAAGGAATCGTCCGGCGATACGCGCCGCTTTACCGATCTTTACAACATGGTCGGTGATCGGTTTGTATTGTTCGCGGGCCTCGACGATGTGGTGGTTGAGAGCATCATGGTCGGCGCCGTCGGCTGGGTCTCCGGGTTGTCGAACGCGTTTCCGCGCGAAGGCGAAACGTTGTTCCGGCTTGCCCGCGCGGGACGCACTGCCGAAGCAATGGAAATTTATCGCTGGTTTATGCCGCTATTGCATCTGGATGCCCGCGCCGATCTGGTCCAGTGCATCAAGCTTTGCGAGCACATTATGGGACGCGGCAGTGCAGTCACTCGTCCGCCTCGGCTGGCACTCAGCGCCAATGAGGCCGCCGAGGTTGAAGCGATGATGAAACACGCGCTGGCGACTCGTCCGCAACTTCCTGACGTGGGTATCGACAGGTCAGGAAATTAGCGCGATCCGTCACCCGCTCCGCTGCAGCCATGTAATCACATCCACTGCTGCCATCGGTCGGCAAACGTGATAGCCCTGGGCGTAGTCGCAGCCAAACTGCTTGAGTGCTTCAAGCTCCTGAACAGTTTCGACGCCTTCAGCGACGACGATCATCCCCAGGCGATGGCCAAGCTCAATGGTCGAATGCACGATGGCAGCACTTTGCGCGTCCTTGCTCATGCCCGACACGAATGCGCGATCAATCTTTAGCTCATCCAGCGACAGATCCTTGATATAAGCAAGTGACGAGTAGCCGGTGCCGTAATCGTCCATGGAAAGTTTCAGGCCGAGGCTGTGAAGCTGTGCGAGCGTTTCACGAGCGCGTACTGGGTCTTCCATCAACGCGCTTTCGGTCAGTTCAGCGCAAATCAAGCCGGGCTCAACTCCATACTGTGTCAGCTTGGCAGCGACGTAGGGCACCAGTTCCTTATCGAGCAGATCACGCGCCGAAATATTGATGGAAATTTTCAAGGGATGGCCCGCCGACTGCCATGCACCACATTGCGCGATGGCGGCGTCAATCACCCAGCGGGTGATCATGCGGATATTGCCAGTCTGCTCGGCAAAGGGAATGAAATCGGCCGGCGACACGTTGCCGCGGGTGGGGTGCTGCCAGCGTATCAGCGCCTCCATGCCGGTGACCGTGTTCTTGGCAAAGTTCAGTTTTGGCTGGTAATACAGGACCAGCTCATCCTGGTCGATCGCGCGCCGCAACTCACCCAGTAGCGTGAGGTGATCCTGACGATCCTCTTCGAGCCGCATATCGTAAATCGCGAATCCGCCTTTGGTTCGCTTAGCGGCGTACATCGCGATGTCCGCACGCCGCAACAGCATGTTCGCGTCCTCGCCATGCTCTGGGTAATACACAATCCCGATACTGGTTCCAACGTCGATCAACTGTCCTTCAACCACGATAGGCGATTCGAGCGAGTACAGAATCTTTTGCGCAACGGCGCGTGCGTAGTCCGGATCGCCTGAGGGCAGGAGTATGGCGAATTCATCGCCGCCAAGTCTAGCGACGCTATCGGATTCGTGTAACACGCCACGCAAGCGCTTGGCGACTTCCTTGAGCACGAGATCGCCGACCGGATGGCCTAACGTGTCGTTGATATATTTGAATCGATCCAGGTCCAGTATCATCACCGCGCCGGGTTGCGGCGACTGTTTTGCGATCAACAGCGCCTGCGTGAGCCGATCGTGAAACTTTGCGCGGTTCGGCAAACCGGTCAGCTGATCCTCGAAAGCCAGTCGAAGGTTCTCTTTTTCTCTCGACGCGATACCCGCAAGCATGTGATTGAAGCTAGCCGCGAGGGCGCCAATTTCGCCCCGCTGCGACACCTTCACGTTTTGCGCGTAGTCACCGCCCTGTATGCGGCGCGCCACCGCAGCAAGCTCATTCACTGGCCGCGCAATATTGCGGGCGATCAGCATGCTACCGATAATTGAAGCGACCAGAGCCAGGACGGCCAATACCAAAAAGGCGTTGCTGACGCGCTTGAATGGCTCCATGCCCTCAGCAATGGAACGCTGCAGTACCGCCACAATCTGCGTGTCACCCTGCTTTTCGATCATGGCAATTTTTGCTTCGTAGTCCACGTCTTCCAGACGCAGCGCCATCGTGCCTTGCCCAGACTTGTTGCTAACTGCCGGCAACAGGCCATCGCGAACGCTCTGCGGCAACGTCGATGCATGCACGCGCCAAGGCTCACCGGTACGTTGACTGAGAAAGGATACGTCCAGCGCGGTCAGTTTCTTCAGGTCACCCGCCGTCTTGTCGTCGATGGCAAAGCCTGCACCCACCCAGGCGATCGCCGTCGGCGCGTTTACCGGCGCGATCACTAGCTGATATAGCCTTCCGTCGATGGTGACGATGCCGGAGGCCTTGCCGTTGGCTTGCGCCGCCTTAGTCAAGTGTGGAAAGCGGAACTGCTGAGTGCGGGATTCCGGGTGCAGGGTATCGGCAAGGACCGTCTGATCGAGTGAAATTAACAGCATCACGCTCGCTGCAGCACGGGCACCATGGTTGGTGAGCGCAGACAGAATGGTGGCGTTATCGTTGGTCGCCACGGCTTGCCGGAACGCAAATTCGGAAGCCAGCAAGCTGGCATTCTGCTCGAGCTGATCGCGCTGTTGATCGAGCAAGCGAAGAAAAATGCGCTCGCCCACGCCCAATTCCTGGACGATGGTTTCTTTGGCGATCTGGACGTTGGTAGTATTGAGTACCAACAGCGCCAGCCCTTGTACCAGTATCAGCAGGGCGGCGAAAAACACCACAATGCGGGTGCGCAGACTGTCGAAAGAAAAACGCAAGTGATTACTTTCTTGTTGGATTTGCCGCCGTAACAGCCGGACGGCGAAACGGCTTCTGCCGGGAAGAAACCTAGTTTGCCATGCGGGCAGACAGTATTCTGAAGGCATTCGAAAATGCGTGTGCAAACAGTTGTAACCTGGCGTGGTAGATCACTTCTTGCAGGGTGCAATTGATGGCGTAAAACGCTTCAATAGCTTCTGCGTGGGTATCTGTTTCTGTACGCGCGATGACTTTTTTCGGATGTTTCAGGCGTAGGCATGCATTGCTCCGCAAAATGAGCAAGACCGGAGCCGGGAACAGAGGCATGAGGGCGCTGACAGGCTGGTTCGCCGCATCCGGCTATTTCTTCGCCGCGAAAAAGTGGTCGTAGGCGCCGTCGCTGAATCCTTGCAACCGCTTACCGTCTGCCATGAGTAGTGGGACGCCACGTTTGCCGCCAGCCTCGAAGTAGGCACGACCGCCACCGGGAGTATCGATATCCATTTCCTGGAAAGATATGCCCTTGGTACGCAGATACGCTTTCGCCTTCGTGCAGTAACCGCACCAGGACGCGCTGTAGAGCGTCACGGACCCCATTGCATCCTGGCGTTTCGCCTGCGCCAGTCGGCCCTGCGCGCCCTTTGCCAATTCAGCCTGATATTTCAGAACAGAGTCGGGCAGCGGCGTCGAGGGCGCATCCGAAAATTGCATCGCTGTGGTCGACTTTGCGTCGGCTGGCGGACGATCAGTGTAGGTTGTCTTGCCGTCGGCGCCGATGACTTTATAGAGCGTTTCCGCTTGTGCAGCTGCCAGCACCAACATTGCAAAGAGACCAGCGAGTATTTTGGTTTTAATTTTGAAGCTCCCTATTTTTTTATCTACCATTGCCGCCCTCTCCCCAACCCCTCTCCCGCTTGCGGGAGAGGGTGGCCGACAGGACGGGAGAGGGCGTCGTTCGCGATTGAATCAACATGTTCAATTCCCGGATCACCAACGCCATTTTTGACCGCCCTCAAGTAGCGGCGAATCAGTTAAGCATAAACTGATTACTGAACACTTCGAAAAGGAGCTTTACCATGAGCGAAAATGATCGTCGCGAATTGATGAAAACCGGCGCCGCCGCCGCGCTTGGTGCGTTGGCGGGATGCGCACTTCCAGGAGGAGCAAGCAGCGATATGAAGACACTATTTACTGTGCCGCAAGCCACCATTCCCGTCGTCGGCAGCAGCGCACTGTTTCCGGTACGGCGCATTTATTGCATCGGTCGCAACTACGCCGCGCATGCGCGCGAAATGGGCTCTGACCCGACGCGAGAGCCGCCATTCTTTTTCCAAAAGCCGACCGACGCCATCCAGTTTGTCGCGCCGGGCATCGTGGCCGACCACCCTTACCCTACGCTCACCAAGAATTATCACTACGAAGTCGAGCTGGTCGCGGCACTCAATAGCGGCGGGCGCAGCATTTCTATGGACAAGGCGCTGGCTTGCGTTTACGGCTATGCACTCGGGCTGGACATGACGCGACGCGATTTGCAGCGCGGCATGGGTGACCAGAAAAAGCCCTGGGAAATCGGCAAGAGTTTTGATCGCTCGGCGCCCATCGGGCCGTTGCACCCCGCCAGCCAGATCGGGCATATCAAGGATGGTGCCATCTGGCTAAAGGTGAATGGCGAGATCAAGCAGACCGCCAACCTGAACCAGATGATCTGGAACGTCGCCGAACAAATCAGCCAACTTTCAGAAGCATTCGAGTTGATGCCAGGCGACATCATTTATTCGGGTACCCCAGAGAACGTCGGGCCGGTCGTCAAAGGCGATGTGATCGAGTGCCACATCGACAAGTTGCCGAATTTGAGTTTGAAGATCGTTTAGGAAGTCGCGACGCCGAAGTCTCGGCAGAAAACCGCTAAGGCACGCCGCCGCACTGCGCAACACACTCTAGCAGCGGCGCGGGATTTCAGGTGTTTTCAGTCTGGGAATGTCGCCAAACCGCGATCTACTGCTTAATATGCGGGCATGCGATAAATGCCAGTTGACCCGCGTGTGTCTGAATCGTGGATCGGCTAGACCTGGGTATTCGCACGAGTTGATCAGTCCGCTGCCAGCGCAGCGGTTTCGTCCACCGGCATTGCGAGCAGCCGGTCCATCATGGCCTTATCGGGCTTCAATGGATAAGCCGCCGGAATGACCAGCGTGGTGATGCCATTTAGCTTTGACGTTGGCAAATCGCGCAACAGGATGGACTCCATGCGGGTCTTTTCCAGGGGATTGGTTGCAGCCTCATACAAGATCACGGGATGATCCAGCGGATAGTCGCGTGCCAGCTTGTCCACCAGCACTTGCATCTTGGCTGCAGTAGTCTCAAAGCGTTTGAATGTGAGTTCACCGGCAATGTAAGGCTGCCACAGGATTAGCATGGCGGTCGGATCGATCTTGCGCTCAAAGATAAGGAACTGCGTGGCTTCCATGGACTGCATTCCGGTGTCACCAGGGTCGATCCCCAAATCGGCGACCAGGCAGTCTTCGGCCGAGATACCAGGCAGCATTTCCGCGCTAAAGCCCTCGGCGCGAGCGTCCGCAATGGCCATGTGCCCGACACAGGCAAATACACCAGGGTGGCCATAGAGTGCCGCACAGACCGTCTTGCCGGCTCGCACCTCGTCAAGGATTTTGTCGGCCATGCGCCGATAGGTATTGCGGCGATTTTTACCGTCGATGCCGCAATCGTCGTAATAGCTCAGCAGGCAAACGTATTCCCTCGCAAGCTCTTGCAACCACTTCCGCGCAAAGCTGTTGGGTACGATGCCGATCGTTACGTCTGCAGTCTCAATGTGACTGCGCGCGATAGGTGTCAATTGTCCCGCCATGCGCATGCCGGTGCCAACGCAAATCAATCTGCCTTTTCTTGTTTCTGTATTCATCAGTTCATGCATTCGATTGTTGAAAAACCGAGACGCGATTGCGTCCCTCGTTCTTGGATACGTATAAAGCTCTGTCTGCTTGCACCAGCGTATCTTCAAAGCTTGCTGGCTCATTCACGTGGCGGGTTGCAACGCCGAAACTGGCCGTGATCGGAAAATCAAAACCGCTGGGATGTGTATCAATCGTGGCAATAGCGGCGCAGCAGCGCTGGGCCAACGCACGTGTTTCCACCTCCGCAAAGCCCGGCAGGCAGACAACAAATTCCTCGCCACCTAGGCGCCCAAACAAATCCACATTTGCAGCTTTTTCGACGCTCCGTAATTCAGCTTTTACAACGGCGCATACGTGCTTGAGTACCCAATCGCCGACCGCGTGGCCGTAGGTATCGTTAATTTGCTTGAACGAATCCATATCGAAAAGCACGAGGCTCACTGTGTGGGTTATATCCATGAATACCAGCCCCGCGCACGTCATAAAATGCGCCCTGTTGCTCACCTGAGTGAGCCCATCCACCTGTGCGGACAGGCGAAAATGCTGCTTTAACCGCAGCGTTTTGAAGAGCCACGCCCCCAGCATGGCCAACGTCACAGAGCCCAAGGTCAGCAGCAAAATGAGGTTTTGGTATTTCTTCTGTTGCAGCACTTTTTCGACGCTCAAGTTTTTGTTTTTTTCTTCGAGCAGGGCCATTTGATTCGCCCTGTCCTGAATTTCGAACTTGACGCGCTGATAAGCCAGGTTTTTTTGTAATTGCTGGTCCAGAATTTTCTTTTTCAGTTCCAGATTAGTCTCGTAGTAGCTAACGGCGCTGGCAAATCGGCGCTGCGCGCGCTTGATTGCCGCCATCGTCTCGCTGGCCTTTTCCTCCAGCAAAAGAACTCGGGCGGTCCGGGCGCGCTGATAGGCCAGCAGACCAAACTGCTCGGCACGCGCGAGATTACCTGTCTTTAGGTACGCGCGGGCCAGCGCCTCTTCCAGTTGAGTGACGTAGTCTGAATCCCGGCTCACGATGGTGAACTGTTTGAGGAGCGGAAGGCTGGCTTCGATTCCGCGCGCGTAATCGCTTGCGTCGATCAGATCGATTGCTGCATCGGTTTTGACGATGAGAGAAAACAACTTGTTCTTGCTCGCCTCACATTCATTGACAGCATCGCTCACCAAAGAGCGGGCCAATTCACGATTCCCCCCTTGGAAATTTATCTCCACCTTGTTGGTCAGGCCCACACAGGCTGCAGGGGCACCACCTGGTTCATCGCGTAACGCATACATGCGCTCCGCATACTGCGCGGCTTCGTCGTAAGCACGGAGCGAGGTCATGAAAGCGATGCCGCCCTGCAAGATGCCGATCTTCTCTCGAGCATCCTTCAGCGACGGCAACAAGAGAATCGACTCGTTCATTGCATCTAGCGCGCGTTCATATTTGCCTAGAGCCGTATAGCCATCGGTGAGGTGGTAAAGGAGGTTCGCTCGTTGCTCGGGCACTTTCACTCTAGGCAAGAACGACTCCACCAATGCGACACGCTCTTCATGCTTGCCGCGGACTCCAAGCGAGCCCGCCGCGCAAATGTGAAAGCTCCCGTCCTGAAACAATGTAAATGCTGGACGAAGCGCCTTTAGTTTTTCGAGTGTAGCGACCGCCTTGTCTTGTGTGGCCTCCCGGCATTGCTGGGAACATTCAGACAGGAGGTCATCGATCGTCGCTGGCTGATTCGCGCCAGCGCCCCGCAACAGCGCAAGCCCGAGCAACAAGCACACGGCGGCTCTCAGACGGTGGCCCGGCACCATTTCAGCCGCGATACCTGATTTTCAAAGCGGCTACTTGGAAGGTGTTGAGAGGGGGGAAATGAAAACAGGGATCTTGCAATCAGCCTCATCAATCCCCGCCAGCTTTGACAGCGCTGACTTGTCCCCCGATATGATCGCCTGCTGCTCCGTCGCGCTCAAGCCCGCTCGTTCCATCGTAGATTTTGGATCCTTCTGAAATGCTGTTAACGCTGCGGCATCGCTATCGAGACTGTTCAGGAAGTTTAAGAGTTTAGACATTGCATTCACCTTGGCAGAAAGATGTAGGGAAGATTTATGACTGCCATCGATTCTATAGCTTGTGCAGCACGCTCAAATGGAGTGTTTAGACTATTTCTCTTGATTTTCAGCAGTGCTGTTAGTGGCGTCCGGTGTCCAGGCTGTGCTCCGATCCGCGTCGCGTCGGTAGCACTGATTTGCGCTGATCAGGCAACACGACGGTTTGATAAAACGATAGCCCCAAGTCCAGCAATCTCAGCAGTTCCTTGTTGCGCGCCAAAAATTTCCGATCCACAACATCATCTTTCAAATAGGGCAACTCATAGATTT
>JBBQFL010000042.1:0-38904 GCA_038321965.1 Burkholderiales bacterium
CTGATGATTCTAGCGCGGTGATTGAATATCGTCGCGTTGACTGTGTAACATTTCCTTGCATGAAATCCGTCCGACCCGGCGACGAAGTTGACCAGCGGCGTTGTTGCCGCTCACGATAATTGATGTAGCTGGAGGAGAAAACAATGGCTGATCTGTTTGAAAACCCGATGGGGACCGACGGTTTTGAGTTCGTCGAATACACCGCACCCGATACCGAGGCGCTGGGCCGCCTGTTCGAAAGCATGGGTTTTTCGGCCGTTGCGCGGCACCGCAGCAAGCGCGTCACACTCTACAAGCAAGGCGGCATCAACTTCATCGTCAATGCCGAGCCCGACAGTTTTGCGCAGTCCTTCGCACGCGTGCACGGCCCTTCTGCGTGTGCATTCGGCATTCGCGTCACGGACGCGGCAGCGGCGTTCAAACGTGCGGTCGAACTGGGCGCAAAGCCCTACGATAGCCCGGTTGGCCCGATGGAATTGAACATCCCGGCCATTCAAGGCATCGGCGGCTCGCTGTTGTATCTGATCGATCGTTACGGTCCACGGACAATTTACGACGTCGATTTCGTACCCGTCCCGGGAACCGATCCCGACCCCAAAGGCGTAGGCCTCGAATATGTGGATCATCTGACCCACAATGTATACGAGGGCCGCATGGATACGTGGGCGGAGTTCTACGCAAAGCTGTTTAATTTTCGCGAAATCCGCTACTTCGACATCAAGGGCAAGAAAACCGGGCTCACCTCGCGCGCGCTCACCAGCCCGTGCGGAAAGATCCGCATTCCCATCAATGAGCCATCGGACAAGAAATCGCAAATCCAAGAATATCTGGATGCCTATAACGGTGAAGGCATTCAGCATATCGCCCTAGCTTGCTCGAATATTTATGAAACGGTGGAAGCATTGCGCGCACGCGGCGTCAAGTTTCTCGATACCCCCGATTCGTACTATGCGCTGGTCAACAAGCGCGTCGCCAACCACGGTGAAGACCTGGAGCGTCTGCAGATAAACAAAATCCTCATCGATGGTGAAGGCCTGGACAAGGAATCTAAGGAAGACAAGTTGCTGCAGATTTTTACCGATACCGTGATCGGCCCGATTTTCTTCGAAGTGATTCAACGCAAGGGCAACGACGGATTTGGGGAAGGCAATTTCAAGGCGCTGTTTGAGGCGATAGAAGCTGACCAGATTGCCAGAGGCGTGCTCTGACCATGGCGGCATTGACGTATCTTTCCGGCTTTGGAAACGAACACGCTACCGAAGCCGTCGCCGGTTCACTGCCGCACGGTCGCAACTCTCCCCAACAAGTCGCGTTCGGACTTTATGCAGAACAGTTGTCGGGTAGCGCGTTCACAGCATCACGAGCCGAGAACCTGCGGTCTTGGCAATACCGGCTGCAGCCTTCTGTCCAGCATGCGCCATATCAAGTGCTGGAGCATGCGTTGCTTCGCTCGAGCCCTTGCCATGAAACGCCGGCATCCCCGAATCGCTTGCGCTGGAATCCGCCGACAATCAAGGAAGGGCTGGATTTTATCGACGGCCTCGTGACCATCGCCACCAACGGCGATGCACAAACTCAACAGGGTTTAGGCATTCATCTATACACTGCGTCGCATGCCATGACCCGTGTGTTCTACGATGCTGATGGTGAGCTGCTAATGGTTCCGCAGATCGGTACACTTACACTCAAGACTGAGTTCGGCATCCTCGAGGTTGCGCCGGGAGAAATCGCGGTGGTCCCGCGCGGTGTGAAATTCCGTGTGGAAATTTCGGAGGGCGTGCGCGGTTACGTTTGCGAAAACTACGGCGCACCATTGCGGCTTCCCGAACTGGGGCCGATCGGCGCCAACGGGCTCGCGAATGCCCGCGATTTTTTATATCCCACCGCATGGTTTGAAGACGTCTCAACCAAGACCGAGGTCGTTGCCAAGTTCGGTGGCAACTTATGGGTTTGCGAGTACGATCATTCGCCATTGAACGTCGTGGCCTGGCATGGTAATTACGCGCCGTACAAATACGATCTCGCGCGCTTTAACACCATCAATACAGTCAGCTTTGATCATCCAGACCCGTCGATTTTTACGGTACTCACATCACCATCGGAAACGCCGGGAACTGCCAACGTCGATTTTGTAATCTTCCCGCCGCGCTGGATGGTGGCTGAAAATACCTTCCGCCCGCCGTGGTTTCATCGCAATTGCATGAGCGAATACATGGGGCTGATTCATGGTGCCTACGACGCCAAGGCCGAGGGATTTCTGCCGGGCGGAGGTTCGCTGCACAACGCATTTTCGGCGCATGGTCCGGACAAGGCGACCTTCGATAAAGCCTCCACTGTCGAATTAAAGCCGCACAAGATCGACAATACCCTCGCCTTCATGTTCGAGAGTCGCTACGTGTTTGCGCCGACGGAGTTTGCGATGTCCGGAGGATTATTGCAGACGGACTACGATGCCGTTTGGGATAATTTCGACAGCGCAAACATAAAATAACAGGACATTCCAATGAAACTCGCCTCCCTCAAAGGCCCTACCCGCGACGGCACCTTGCTGCTGGTCGACGAAAACCTTACCCGCGCAGTCGCGGTAATCGACATCGCGCCGACCATGCAATTTGCGCTTGAACATTGGCATACGATCGAACACCTGTTGCTAAATGAGTTCGAAGCCATCGACTCGGGTACCGACCGGCCCATTCTCGATTTTCAACAGTTGCTGGAAGAAGGAAAAATTGCTGCGCCGCTGCCGCGCACCCACCAATGGCTGGATGGATCGTCCTATCTCACCCACGTTGAGCGGGTTCGGCGTGCCCGCAACGACACGGTGCCGGAGAGTTACTACCGCGAACCGCTGATGTATCAGGGCGGCGGCGATTCGATGCTGGGTCCGCGCGACGATATCGCTGTGTTATCGGAGGATTGGGGCGTCGATCTCGAAGGCGAAATCGGCGTGATCATCGGCGACGTGAAGATGGGTGCCACTCCCGCCGAATGTGCCGATGCGGTGCGACTGTTGGTGCTGATCAACGATATCTCCTATCGTCGGCTGATCCCCGCCGAACTGCAAAAAGGCTTTGGCTTCGTCAATGGCAAGGGGCTGAACGCACTTTCACCGGTGGCTGTAACACCTGACGAACTGGGAGGCGCCTGGAGTGACGAGAAGGGTGCGGGCAAGCTCGATTTCCGTCTGGTGTGCCACGTACGCGGCTACTGGTTCGGCAATCCCAACTGCGCCGATGATATGAATTTTTCCCTTTACGATCTGATCTCGCACGCAGCAAAAACGCGGCCGCTGATGGCCGGGACCTTGATCGGTTCAGGGACGATTTCCAATCGCGACAAAGCGACAGGCTACGCCTGCATCATGGAAAAGCGGTTGGTGGAACAGGTTGAACTCGGCGCCGCGATGGAGGAATTTCTCAAGTTCGGCGACGAAGTTGAAATCGATATGTTCGATCATCATGGCGAGACGATTTTTGGTTCGATCAAGAACCGTGTAGTTGACGCCAATGCAGGCGGGAACGAATAGTGGCCGGACAAACCGATCACGCCCTGCGTGGCGACTATTCTCAAATCCGCCCCGACTACACGGTTGAGCAGGATTACTCGCGCTATTCTGCGGTTGAACAGGACTTGTGGAAACGGCTTTATGCACGCCAATCAGCGCTGGTGCCGCAGTATGCCTGCAGTGAATTCATTGACATTCTCGGTGCGCTCAACTTCGGCGCGGGCATTCCGCATTTCGATGAGATCAACGCGAAACTCAAGCCAGCGACCGGATGGACGTTGGTTGCGGTACCGGGTTTGCTGCCGGATGATGTCTTTTTCACGCATCTGGCCAATCGCCGCTTTCCGGTCTCGGTGTGGCTGCGAAAACCTGAAGAGTTCGAATACATCGTCGAGCCCGATATTTTTCACGATTTCTTTGGCCACGTGCCGCTGCTGTTCAACAAAGTATTTGCCGATTACCTTGAGGCATACGGCAAAGGCGGCGTCAAAGCCAAAGGCATCAACGCGCTCGACTATCTGGCGCGTCTCTACTGGTACACAGTCGAATTCGGTTTGATCCGCACCCGCAACGGCTTGCGTACCTATGGTGCCGGAACCCTTTCTTCGGCCGGTGAATTGCCCTACTGCATCAACAGCCCGAAACCGAACCGCATCCGTTTCGACCTGCTGCGGGTGATGCAATCCAATTACAAGATCGATACGTTTCAGGAAACGTACTTCGTCATCGATAGTTTCAAGGAGCTGTTCGACGCGACCGCACCCGATTTCACGCCGTATTACGCCGAACTGCGCACACGCCGGGATCTGTCGGCCAACGAAACGATGGCTGCAGATATTTTGGTGAGAGTCTAGTATTGGTGCGGCGTTTGCGATATTTTTGTCTGAAATGGCGCGCCGCTGCTTGATCTAGCCGGGATCTTCTCAAAACCCACCGTTCGTCCCGAGCCTGGCGAATTCTTCACGCAGCTCAATCTTGAGTCGCTTGCCCGGCACGATATCCGGGTGGCGCTTGGCGCGTGGTCGACGATCGAGGCCGCGAAATCCGCGCGCTAGATAAACTTGGCGGCGCGCGCCATGCCGATCAGGCCGACCAATATCCAGAAGCCGTTCAACAACGTGTAGGCCGAATCCCGTTTCAACACCGCGCACCAGGTCAGCATGATGGCGTCGACGGTATTGAACGCCCACACGAACATGAAAGGGCTTTCCGGCCCCAGCCAACTCACCAGCGTGAAACTGATGATCCGCATGACGACGCCGGTCATTTCGATGGCTTTGATATTCGCTGTGACAAAACGATTAGCGATTTCTGTGTACAAAGTATGCTCCTCTATGGAAATCTCCTGCCCCAGCATTGGCGCAACTCGCAAGCTTAAACGGCTGACGATGAGCATGAATAGGCGATCTACGTGATGTTGTGCTATTGCGCGCCCGTACTTCGGGCAATCTATCGCGACCGAGTTGTTTGCTTCGTCCAATTTGACCTGAAATATCGGCAGCAATTTACGCCGACATTCAATGGCCGGTTCGCGCTGGCGAGATTCTCAACGGATGGTTATCCCGCCATTGCAACCCCGGCACATTTGCCACTAACGGCTTTCGTGGCAGGGTAGTACCAACAACACTCTCGACGCGTCACAAGCTGTTTTTACGGCTGAGCAACGCAAACAGGTGGGTCGCCGTTTCGCACAGTCGATGCGTGAACCACTGCGTAACTCCTGACCGCCTGCGTGCAATCACCTGCCCGCGGACCAATGGCTACTTGATCACGACCCAGTGCAAATCCACCAAGTTGTTTGGCCGGTGCAGCACCGTCACATTCTTGCGTGATGCCCAAGGGATCATCTGGCGGTGCAGCGGAATCACGTGCACCTCATCCTGCATGAGCTTGGTGGCGCGATTGATCATGTTCTGCCGCTCGACCAGATTCATTTCCCCTTCGAGCTTGTCGATCAGGGTATCGAGTTCTTCGATTTTGGCGTTACCGTAATTGGAATCGCCCGCGCCCTTCCCGTCGCGGCTATGCATGACGGGCTTGAGAATAAAGATCGCGTCCGTTGCACCGCCTCCCCACCCTGCCAGAAAGGCGCTGGTATCGAGGTTTTGCACCTTGGGAAAGAAGTTGGCTTTGGTCATTGTCTCGACCCGCACGTTCAGCCCGATCTTTGCCCACAGCGCCGCGACCGCCACACACAGCTTTTCATCATTCACGTAACGGTCATTCGGACAGTGCAAGGTGAAGCCAAAACCGTTGGCATAGCCCGCCTCGGCCAGCAGTTTTTTCGCCTTGGCCGGGTCGTAGGCAGGCCGGCGATCCATCTCTGCCGGCACGCCCGCACCCAGCCCGCCGGGCAGGGGAATTGCGGTGGGAATGGACAAGCCGCGCATGACCGATGTTTTCAGCGCATTGACGTCGACGCCCAGGTACATCGCCATACGAACACGCTTGTCCTTGAACGGATTCTTGCCTTTCACATCGGAATACAGCAGCTCATCGCGGGCCTGGTCGAAGCCAAGATAGATCAGGCGCTGTTCATGACCTTCCCAGATCTTGATGTCCGGGTCATCGCGCAATCGAAGCACGTCCTGCACCGAGGGATCGAGCACGAAATCGAGTTCGCCGGTCTTCAGTGCCGCCATCCGTGTCGCGTCGTTGGCGATGGGCCGGTAATCGATGGTCTCGATATTGCCGGTGTACAGGCCAGCCTTGATGCCCCACCAATCAGGATTTTTCTTGTAGAGAATTTTTATGCCCTGGTCCCATGACACCAGCCGATATGGCCCCGTGCCCATCGCATTGCGGGTGGCAAACGATTCTTCTTTCTTGACGTAATCCAGCGGTTTCACTACGCCGTTCTTTTCGCACCAGGCCCGGCTCATGATCATGATGTTGGTGATGGTGTCCAGCATCACCGGATTTGGCACCGGTGTGGTGAATTCAACGGTGTAATCATCGATCTTTTTTGCGATGCCCGACTGCGTCGAATAGAGGCGAAACGTCACCGTCGAATTGCGGGCGCGGTCGAACGAAAACACCACATCGTCGGCCGTGAACGGCGTGCCGTCGTGAAATTTCACGCCTTGGCGCAGCTTGAATATCCACGTCAACGGACCGGTATTGGTCCACGACAGCGCCAGTCCCGGTACAAACTTCGAAAACGTCTGCCGGTCGCGCGTAGCCAGATATTCATAAACGAGATTGTTGAGGCCGTTGTTGAAGGTCTCATTCTGGCTGTGTGGATCCAGCGTCGCCGCGTCCCCCCGCGAGGCCCAGCGAAAGTTCTTCGCCTCCGCCGCGCTCACGCCGTACAGCAAAATAAATACAGTAAGTAGCACTCTAAATGCCATGGTCGTACCCTCAACGAATCGATTTCACAAACTACAGTGTACTCGCGGTCCCAAAAGCGCGAGGGCCGGAAAAATCCGGCCCTCGCAGTTGCTACCACTCAACACTTACATCTTGATCCAGGAAATTTCCAGCCAGTTGTCCGGGCGATGCGTCACGCTGACGCTGGCCTTGGATGCCCACGGAATGACCTGCAAATGCAAAGGAATATGCAGCACATTATCGTGATGCATTTGCATGGCTTCGTTGATCATCAACTGGCGTTTCTTCATATCCATTTCAGATTCCGCTTTGTCGATGAGCTCATCGAATGCCGGCAGCTTGTAATTACCCCAGTTGTATTCACCTGCTCCCTTGTCATTGCGGCTATGCAGTACCGGCTTAAGCGTAAACATGGCGTCGGTGGTCGCACCGCCCCAGCCGAGCATGTACATGCTGGTATCGAGTTTCTGAACTTTCGGAAAGAAATTAGCCTTCGGGATCGCCGCAACCTTTACCGTCACACCGATCTTGGACCACATGCCAGCCAGCGCGACACAAATACGCTCGTCATTGATGTAGCGATCATTCGGGCAGTCAATCGTCACTTCAAAACCGTTGGGATAACCGGCTTCGGTCAGCAGTTTTTTCGCGGCAACCAGGTCCAGCGGATAACGTTTATCCATTGAATCCGGTATGCCTGCAGCTTTTGGCGCGGAGAGGTTGATTGCCGTCGGCACCGAAAGGCCGCGCATCACTGTTTTCTTCAGCGCTTCCACATCCGCAGCCTGGTAGAGCGCCTGACGTACGCGCTTATCTTTGAACGGGTTCTTGCCCTTGACGTTGGAATACAGCAGTTCGTCGCGGGCCTGATCCATGCCAATGAAAATGACGCGGTTTTCCTGGCCCTCGTATATCTTGAGGCCTTTGTCCTGCTTCAGTTTCTCGAGGTCCTGCAATTGCGGGTCGAGGATGAAATCTATCTCACCTGAAAGCAGTGCCGCCGCGCGGGTACCACCTGCTTTGATCGGCGTATAGATCACTTCATCAACATTGCCTTCGAAGCGTTTTTCCTTGAGTCCCCACCAGTTAGGGTTCTTTTTCAAAACTGTCTTCACGTCCACTTCGTGCGACACGAGTATGAAGGGGCCAGTGCCCATGGCATTGCGGATGGCGTAAGTCTCTTCCTTGTTCTTGAAGTCCTGCGGTTTTTCGACCTTGTTCTTTTCGCTCCACGCCTTGTTCATCATGAAAATATTGCCAGCGCTAACCATGTCGATGAGGACCGGATTCGGCACTGGCGTGGTCAGCTCAACAGTAAAGTCGTCAATCTTTCGTGGCTTACCCAGGGCATTGCCATAGACCTTCATGTTTGACGTATCCGACTGCGAGCGCAGGATAGAAAATACGACATCGTCAGCCGTGAACTTCGAGCCGTCGTGCCACACCACGCCCTGACGCAGCTTGAATACCCATACCGTCGGCGACGTTTGCTTCCATTCCGTCGCCAGGCTGGGAATCGGCTTCATTTTCTTGTCGCGTACCAGCAATTGTTCGTAAATCTGCCCATTGAACTGATTATTGAACGATTCGTTTTGTGCATGCGGATCGTGAGTGGCGATGTCGCCCTGGCTCGCCCATCGGAACGTTTTTGCCTGCGAATTCGCGCTGCTGCCAATGGTAAAACCGATGGCGACCGCCATGACCGTTACCGCCGAGAGAATGTGTTTCATGGATGCTCCTGCCGTGAGTGAAAGTGCGGATCAATGTTGACTGACGAGAAATCATAAACGAAACCGCCGTCTATAATTATATTTTCCAGCGCCGTCACTCCCATGGTCTCCCCCGTCCGCTATTGCATCGTCCCGCGCAATCCTGCCGCGCACCTTTTCGAAGTCTCCGTTACCGTAACTGATCCGGACCCTGCCGGGCAGTGCTTCTCCCTGCCGGTCTGGATACCAGGCAGTTACATGATTCGTGAGTTTGCGAAGAATATCGTTTCATTGCGCGCCACCGCGAATGGCGTGCCACTCGCCTGCCAAAAGACCGACAAGGCAGCCTGGCGCTGTGCGCCTGTCAGCGGGGCCATCACCCTCACCTACGACGTGTATGCGTGGGACCTGGGTGTACGCGGGGCGCATCTGGACGAATCCCATGGGTTCTACAACGGCACCAGCGTCTTCATGCTGCCGACCGGATTTGAAAATGCAACTTGTGAAGTGGAAATCGTGCCGCCCGAAGGCGAGCGGTACCTGAATTGGCGGGTGGCGACCGCATTAAAACAAACTCAAGCAATGGTGCGGCCCGCAGACAAAAATGCCGCTGAAACGCCCGTCAATGCTGGGGTTTCAACGACAAAATCGTTCGGCAAGTTTTTCGCGGACAATTACGACGAGCTGATCGATCACCCGGTGGAGATGGGGACGTTCACGCACGCGACGTTTGAAGCTTGTGGCGTCATGCATCACATCGCCATAACCGGCAAACACCGCGCCGACGCGAATCGGTTGTGCGCAGACCTGAAGAAAATTTGTGAGGCGCAGATTCGCCTATTCGAACCTGAAACTGCTGCAGCACCCATGTCAGAGTACTGGTTCCTGATCATGGCCGTAGGTGAATCCTACGGCGGTCTCGAACATCGCGCGTCAACGGCATTGATCTGCAACCGCGTCGATTTGCCGTTGGCACACGACAAAACCGTTAACAACGGTTATCGGCGTTTCCTTGGATTGGCCTCACATGAATATTTTCATACGTGGAATGTAAAGCGCATCAAGCCTGCGGCCTTCGTGCCTTACGATCTGACTAAAGAGAGCTACACACGGCAGCTATGGTTCTTCGAAGGCATCACCAGTTACTACGACGATCTGATTCTGGTGCGCAGCGGGCTCATCGAGCCGCTCGCGTATCTGGAATTGATCGCCGAAAACATCGGCCGCGTGATGTCGCAGTCAGGCCGCAACAAGCAGAGTGTTGCCGAGTCGAGTTTTGATGCGTGGATCAAATACTATCGGCAGGATGAAAATTCGCCCAACGCCATCGTCAGCTACTACCAGAAAGGCTCGATGATCGGGCTGGCGCTGGACCTCACCATTCGCCAGCGCACCAACGGCACGAAATCGCTGGACGATGTGATGCGTAGCCTGTGGGCAACCTATGGTCGCAATGGCATCGGCGTGCCGGAAGGCGGTGTGGAAGCGGCTGCTGCGCGGGCCAGCGGACTCGATTTGAAGGAGTTTTTCGCGCAATCAGTCGATGACACCATCGATCTCGAGCTATCGCCACTGCTACTTGCCATGGCCATCAACATGACTTGGCGAACACCGGGCAAGACCAAAGATGAAGATCCAGCGCCGCCGACCATCGGCGCAAAGATTGGGGCTGAACCGAATGGCGATGCCAGGGTCACACAGGTGTTCGATGGGGGCGCCGCGCAGGCTGCAGGCCTTTCAGCGGGCGACGTGATCATCGCTATCGATGGGCTGCGCGTCACCGCTATGTCGCTGGAAAAGCGATTGCGCAGTTACCCGGTCGGCTCGGTAGTGGACTTCACCGCCTTTCGACGTGATGAAATGCTGTCCTTTGATATCAAGCTGCAGCCATTGTCGGCGCAGACCTGTTCGCTGACCATGCTGGACGCGCCCGGCGACGCCAAGGCCCGCCGACACGCCTGGCTGCTTCTGCCCTCACTGTCCTGATCTGTGCCATTTCTAGATGCACCAGCGCTAACCTTTTTCCCCACCCCATGATTTCGGAGTCGCCATGAATGCCCTCAATGATTTGAAGCACCCCCCGCTGCAGGATCCATCGCTGTTTCGCCAGCAGAGTTATCTAAATGGCGAATGGATCGACGCCGACTCGGGTGCCAGGTTCGATGTCGACAACCCTGCCGACAGTAGCGTAATCGGTAGCGTGCCCTTGTGTGGCGGTGCAGAAACACGCCGCGCCATTAACGCCGCCAATGCCGCCCTCCCCGCGTGGCGCGCGCTGACGGCAAAACAGCGCGGGGCGTTGCTGCGCCGCTGGTTCGATCTCATGCTCCTGAATGCGGATGATCTGGCGCTGATTCTGACTACCGAGCAGGGCAAGCCTTTGACTGAGGCCAAAGGTGAAATCATGTACGGGGCATCGTTCATCGAATGGTTTGCCGAAGAGGGCAAGCGAATCTACGGCGATGTCATCCCTCCGCATATGGCGGATAAGCGCCTGATCGTCATCAAGCAACCGATCGGTGTGACGGCGGCCATCACGCCGTGGAATTTCCCGAACGCCATGATCGCGCGCAAAGTAGCTCCCGCGCTTGCGGCAGGCTGCACGATGGTCATCAAGCCGGCTGAACAAACGCCGCTCTCTGCCCTGGCCATGGCCGAGCTCGCGCACCGCGCCGGCATACCCAAGGGTGTACTCAATATCATCACCGGCGATGCTGCGTCATCGATTGCGATTGGCAATGAGCTTTGCGCCAATCCGATCGTGAGAAAACTCACATTCACCGGCTCCACGGAAGTCGGCCGCATCCTCATGCGCCAGTGTGCGGACACGATCAAAAAACTCTCGCTGGAACTTGGCGGCAATGCACCGTTTATTGTTTTTGACGATGCCGATCTGGACGCCGCTGCAGAGGGCCTGATGCAATGCAAGTACCGCAACGCTGGCCAGACCTGTGTATCAGCAAATCGGATCTACGTACAGGCTGCTATCTACGACGCATTTGCTGACAAAGTAAAAGGCAAAATGGCGGCGCTAAAAGTCGGACGCGGAACGGAAGAGGGCGTGAATATCGGCCCGTTGATCGACGAGCAGGGATTGGCAAAAGTGGAGGCACATCTGGCCGATGCCATTGCCAAGGGTGCTACCGTCATCAGCGGCGGCAAACGCCATGCACTGGGTGGACGATTTTACGAGCCGACGCTGCTCACCAACGTACCGATGAGTGCCAAAGTATCGAAGGAGGAAACTTTCGGGCCGGTCGCGCCACTGATCAAATTCAACACCGAAGCTGAGGCCATCGCCCTTGCCAATGACAGCGAGTTCGGCTTGGCGTCGTACTTTTTTTCGCGCGATGTGGGGCGGGTATTTCGTGTTGGCGAAGCGCTGGAGTCCGGCATGGTCGGCATCAACACCGGCATTTTTTCCAACGAAGTCGCGCCCTTTGGCGGCGTCAAGCAATCGGGACTGGGGCGCGAGGGCTCCAAATACGGCATCGAGGATTATCTGGAGATTAAGTATCTGTGCTTGAACGTATGAATTTATTTTTGAATTCTTGGTGCATCAATTCTCGAATTGCATCAAGGCCAATTTTTGTTGCGGGTGAGCTGAGGATCGCGATTTGCTCCTTCCCCCGGCAACGGGGGAAGGTGGGGATGGGGGCGATGCTCACCCAATGTCTCAATCTGGATTCATACCCCCATCCCCGCCTTCCCCCACAAGTGCGGGGGAAGGAGCAAAACCGCAGCGTAGCCTTTTTGCGAGCCAAAATTCGCGGCGAGCGCATCCAGAATTGTTTCTGTACCGACATGGAATTGCAATGAGTGCCGCGATGCAGCGCGCTTGCCTCGCTTGCGCAACTGCGCTGCTTGCAGTTGGCGCACTTGCACAGACCCCGCAGCCGGAACGTCAGGAACTTCCCTCTGGCATTGAAGAAAAGAAACTCGCGCACGCTACCAAGTACATGGTCGCCGCAGCCCATCCCCTGGCGGTCGATGCCGGGTTGAGCATGCTCGCTCGCGGTGGCAGTGCGATCGATGCGGCGATAGCGGTGCAACTGGTATTGAATCTGGTCGAGCCACAGGCGTCGGGCATTGGCGGCGGTGCCTTCATCCTCCACTACGACGCGGGACGCAAAACTGCCACTGCCTTCGATGGACGCGAAACTGCGCCCTCGGCGGCGACTCCGGACCTGTTCATCGGCAGCGACGGCAAACCGATGCGCTTTCAGGATGCAGTCGTTGGCGGCCGGTCGGTTGGTGTGCCGGGCGTGTTGCGGGCACTGGAGATGGCGCATGCGCGGCACGGCAAGCTGCCATGGGCTGACCTCTTCCAGCCAGCCATCGCAATGGCCGAAAACGGGTTCGCACTCCCTAGACGCGCGCAAACCCAGATTGCCGCCGACACGGTCATGCCGAACAACCCAAAGACCCGCGCCTATTTTTATCAGCCTGACGGGACGCCGAAGCCGGTAGGCACCATCCTGAAAAATCCAGAATTCGCCGAGGTGTTGCGCCGCATCGCAAAAGAGGGGCCGGACGCGTTCTATACGGGGGAGCTGGCTAGGGAAATGGTCGCCGCAGTGCGCAATCATCCAACCAACCCAGGCACGCTCTCAGAATCCGATCTTGCTGGGTATCGCGCCCGTGCGCTCGAACCACTGTGTGCGCCTTATCGACGATTCCGTGTCTGTGGCATGCCGGCCCCCGGAGGCAGCCTGACGGTCTTGCAGATTCTCGCTGCGCTGGAGCGCTTCGACATGAAGTCAATCAGGCCCAATTCCTCAGAAGCGGTGCATCTGTTCTCCGAAGCCGGGCGGCTCGCCTACGCAGATCGCGAGCGGTATGCGGCAGATGATCGATACGCGCCTGTGCCCGTTGCCGGGCTTGTAGACCCCGCTTACAACCGGCGCCGCAGCGAATTGATCAAGCCGGAAAAATCCATGAGGCGCGCGGTTGCCGGCACGCCGGAGAAACTCGTCGTAGCGATGGGCGATGGCGATACACCGGAGTTTCCGTCCACCAGCCACATGTCGATCGTTGACAGCGAGGGCAATGCCGTCAGCATGACGACCTCGATCGAGTCACGATTCGGCAGTCGGATATTCGTGCGCGGCTTTCTGCTCAACAACACCCTCACCGACTTCTCGATGACGGCCACAGATAACGGCCGGCCTGTCGCCAACGCCGTGTTTCCGGGCAAACGTCCGCGAAGCTCGATGTCACCAACGCTGGTGTTCGATGAGCAGGACAAGTTGTATCTGGTTCTGGGCAGCCCATTGGGTTCGGTCATCATCAATTTTGTCGCGAAAACGCTGATCTCTACACTCGACTGGGGCATGGATATCCAGTCGGCTATTTCGTCGCCACACTTCGGCAGCCGCAATGGCCCAACTGAAATCGAAAAGGGCACGTCCATCGAAAACCTGGAAGGCGCGTTAAAGGCCATGGGCCACGAGGTGCGCGTGGTTGATTTACCCAGCGGTTTGCATGGCATCATGCGCACTTCAACCGGCTGGCAGGGCGGCGCAGATCCGCGTCGCGAAGGTATCGCCAAAGGCAAGTAGCAAAACTCCCACCACATCGGAACATCCATGAAAAAGACAACCCCCGTATTACCGCTTATCGCCGTCATGTTGGCGGCCTTGAACGCCGGCGCCGCAACCGAGCTGGCGAAACCGGCCGCAGTCGCAGCAACTGCGGCACCATTGCCGGAAGCCAGTGCGGCCCCGCTGCGCCTTGCACCAGACCAACCGCTACCGAAAGTGTTGACACAACTGACGATCATTGATCGCGAAATCGGTGATACCGCTTCGCAAAAGTCAGTCTCCGGTAGCCCGATACTGGTTCATTACACTGGATGGGTATACGACCCTTCCAAGCCCGATGGAAAAGGCACGCAATTCGACTCGTCCCGCACGCGTATTGCGCCCTTCAGCTTTATCATCGGCGTCGGCAGGGTCATCAAGGGCTGGGATCAGGGACTTATCGGCATGCACATCAAAGGCAAACGCACGCTGATCATTCCTGCCAGTCTCGCGTATGGCGAGCGGCCACGGCCCAATATCCAGCCAAACTCGAACCTGATGTTCGACGTGGAACTAATCAATATCGTGCCGCGCGGCGACGAGGGGAAGTCGGGAACAACATCAACTACCTTGCCCGGCCAGAGCACGGCAGCGGCTACCCCGCCGGTGCCCGTCCCTGCTCCGGTTGCGCCGGTCTTCCTCGATGCCAAGGCACCTTTGCCGGCGACCACGACGGATCTCATCCTGATTGATACCACAGTGGGTTCCGGCAAGGTTGCGGAAGCCGGAATGCCCGTCTCTGTTCACTACACCGGCTGGCTATACGACGCCAAGCAGCCCGGCGGCAAGGGAACCGTTTTCGACAGTTCGGTTGATCGCAACCAGCCATTTGTCTTTCCGCTGGGTGGTAAACGCGTGATCCGCGGCTGGGACGAAGGCGTCGCAGGCATGAAAGTCGGCGGCAAGCGCACGCTCATCATTCCGCCGCAATTCGGCTACGGCGAACGTGGGGCTGGTGGCGTGATTCCACCAAATGCGACATTAATATTTGAGGTGCAGCTGATTGCCGTGAATCCTTAATTCTCAATTAAGACTCTAATATCGGCGCGGTTTTCAGACAGAAATGGTCTGAAGAACCGCGCCAAATAAGGCATTCCAGTTTTGCACTATGGCTCTCGAACACCCTCAAAAGCGCAACATGAAACCCATCGGCATCATCATCGTCGGCGACGAAATCCTTTCCGGCAAACGCCAGGATAAGCATCTGTCGAAGACGATTGCAACACTGAAAGCGCGGGGTTTGGATCTTGCCTACGCTCGTTACATCGGCGACGAACCCGAACGAATCGTTGCGACGCTGAAAGAGACGATGGCGACCAATCACCTCGTTTTTTGCTTTGGTGGCATCGGCGCAACGCCCGACGACTACACCAGACAATGCGCCGCAGCGGCGTTGGGCGTGGCATTACACGCTCACCCCGACGCCGTTGCGTCGATGATGGCCAAGTCAAACTTTGAAATGACCCCCAATCGCCTGAAGATGGCCGAGTTTCCGGTTGGGTCCAGCATCATTCCGAACCCCTACAACCAGATCGCCGCCTTTTCCTGTGGCGATCACCATTTCCTGCCCGGTTTTCCGGAAATGGCATGGCCGATGATGGAGTGGGTGCTGGAAACAAACTACGCACACCTCTTCAACCAGGTGGCCTTCAGTGAGGAAATAATCGTCATTCATGAGGCGGGCGAAAGCAACCTCATTGACGCAATGAACCGTATCGTGGCTGGGTATCCGAACACCAAACTTTCCAGCCTTCCGCAAAATCTCGCCGCTGGGCGAATCATTGAATTGTCGATCCGTGGTGATCCTTCACAGGTACCAATTGCCATGCAGCAAATGAAAAATGAGGTTAACAATCTCGGTTTCAGGTTTGACGTAAAGTAAGTTTTTTTGCAAGGGGGCGAATATGGGATTGCTGGATGGAATACTAGGCAGCTTGACGGGCGCAACGAACAACAGCGGTGCGGCAAACCCATTACTACAGATTGCCATGCAGATGCTGGCCAATAAGGGCGGCGGCGGCACCGGCGGTGGCGCGCTGGAAAGCATGGGTGGTCTAAACGGGATCATCAACGCGTTCCAGCAGAGTGGTCTCGGGCATCTCGCCGATTCATGGGTCGGCACCGGCGAAAATCTGCCAGTCAGCGCGGACCAGCTCTCAAACGTGCTGGGGTCGGACAAGATTGGCGAGATCGCAAGCCAACTCGGTATGTCACAGGGCGACGCGGCCGGAGGGCTCGCCAAGATACTGCCCGAACTCATCAATCACATCACACCCAATGGCCAATTGCCGGGTAGCCACAGTGTGGTGGAAGATGCGTTGTCAATGTTCTTGAAGCGGTAACACCTGCTCGACGCGGCGCGTCAAGTCAATCATCCGTGTCATTCAATTGTGCGGCGCTGCGCTGCCATTGTTCCAGCGTGCGACGATCCTTTTTGGTGGGTCGTCCACGAAACAACGGGGGCGGCATTTCGCGCAAATCGGCCACCACCTTTTCGCGTGTGGCAATGCTCTCTTGCGATTCCTCGAATAATGTCTTCGCAATCGTTGCCGAACCGCGCTTCTCCGAAATGCCTGTGATCGTCAGCAGGTACGTAACCGGCGGCTTGCGCAACAGCAATTGATCACCGGCTTTGACCATTTTCGACGGCTTGACGCGATCGCCGTTTACCTCCACGCGACCGGCGTTCACGGCGTCGATCGAAATCTGGCGTGTCTTGAAAAAGCGGGCGGCCCATAGCCATTTATCGATGCGTATGTAGCGTTTGTCTGCATCACTCATTTCGCAGGAACGGGCCACCATGCGTCGCAACTCTGCTTCATCAAAGTCACCGCGCTTTCCCACCAAGCTTTACCGAAGCGACATTCATCGGTAGCCCTGTTCCAGTGTCATATTCCGCACCGGCAAGCACGCCGATCCTGGCGATATCTTCGGCGCTGCGCCTACCCTTGTAAGTCGCGAACATGGCGCCGAGGGCAAAATCACGCCCGGAGCCGATGGACCAGAACTTGTCGAATTCGAATACTTCTCGCATCGAATAAACGCCGTAGATGCCGCTGGCATTCACCACCAGCGCGGTTAGCTGTGATGACTCGTATGGATCATCCTCTTCTTCCTTCGGATTCAGGAACGCCTCTTCCTTCAGGATCGGGTGAATTTTTCGGAAACTCTCATAAATCTGCGCGCGGCTGTTGAATTTGAATTCCGGGTGCTTCAACAGCAGCGTTTCCAGTACCAGTTGGTGCGCGGCACTACCGGCAATACCAAAGTAGCTGTCGCCATGCTTCAATAGTTTTTCAGGCGCCGCATCATGCACGCTGGCCAGCCGCGTGGAGCCAAACGTTGTCAGCGTGTCCCCGGCAATGACCGCGACGCCGCCCTTTTTTACCACCACGATGGTCGTCATTCAATTCTCCTTTTTGTCCTCTTCCACGTCACAACTGCGCCCGCCAATGCTGACACACATTCTAAGCGTCGACGCCGCCTGGGCGCGTTGACTTCGCGGCCACGCTTGGGCACACTCGTCAGCGTGTGACAATGCGGTTTACCCACGGTTGCGACAATTTAGGCGCAAAACGAATTATCAAATAAATTCAGGAACTTAATATGACATTTCCCGTGAAATTTCGTGTAAGCGTACGCTCACTTGCCATCGCCGGTCTCGCCAGCATGGCGCTGATGGGAGATTTGGCAAACGCCAAAACCTTGCGTTGGGCCAGTGCCGGCGACATCCTCACCATGGACCCGCATTCGCAAAATGAGGGACTCAACAATCCGATGAACGGCCACGTTTACGAACCGCTGATTACACGTGATGAAAAAATGGCGCTCGAACCTTGTCTTGCGGTTTCATGGCAGCAGGTCGATCCCAGTACCGTGCGTTTCAAACTGCGCGATAAAGTGACTTTTCACGATGGCTCGCCATTCGCGGCCGATGACGTGGTGTTCTCGATCACACGGGCCATGGACAAGACTTCAGACTACAAGGCCTACATTCAGGGCATCAAGGAGGTTCGCAAGGTCGACAACCTGACCGTGGATATCGTCAGCACCGGACCGAACCCGACACTGCTGGACCAACTCACGCAACTGCGCGTGATGAACAAGGCCTGGGCGACAAAATTCAATGTGCTGCGCCCAACCGATTTTAAAAACAAGGAAGAGTCATGGGCGGTGCGTAACGCAAACGGCACCGGCGCATACGTCATGAAAGTGCGCGAACCCGACGTGAAAACAGTGTTTGTCGCCAACTCAAACTGGTGGGGCAAGCGCGGCAATGTCGATGAAGTCATTTACACGCCGATCAAATCCGATGCGACCCGTGTAGCCGCACTCGTCTCCGGCGAAATCGATCTGATCCTGGACCCTCCAGTGCAGGATATTGCGAAGCTCAGCCAAAACAAGGATCTCAAGATCATTGAAGGCAACGAAAACCGCACCATCTTCGTCAATTTCGATCAGGGCCGCGACGAGTTGCTCTATGGCAGCAAAGGCAAGAACCCATTCAAGGATTTGCGAGTGCGCCAGGCGATGCTGCTGACCATCGACGTCCCGGCGATCCACAAGCAGGTGATGCGCGGCTTGTCATTGCCGACAATGTCGATGATCGCGCCACAGGTGCGCGGCTATTCGAAGGATCTGGAAAAACGTCCGGCGGTCGATATTGAAAAGGCGAAGAAACTGATGGCCGAAGCGGGCTTCGCGCAAGGCTTCGACGTGACGTTCGATTGCCCGAACGATCGCTACAAGAATGATGAAAAAATCTGCACGGCCATCGCAGGCATGCTGTCGAAAATCGGCATCCGCATCAAGCTCAATTCCATGCCCAAGGCCGCCTATTTCCCTAAAGTCCAGAAGAGCGATACCAGCATGTTCCTGTACGGATGGGGCGTGCCCACGTTCGATTCACTTTATACCCTTCAGGAGATCATTCGCACCAAAGGCACCGGTGCGGACGGCGCCAACAACTACTCCGGCTACTCCAATCCGAAAGCTGATGCCGTCATCGAACTACTGAAGACCGAGATTGATTTCAAGAAGCGCACCGAGTTGACCAGGGAAGCGTTGCTGATCGCGCAAGCAGATGTGGGACACATCCCGTTGCATCATCAGATGATTCCGTGGGCAATGAAGAAAAACGTGAACGTGGCGCATCGCGCGGACAACGGGCTTTATGCGATGGGGGTAACGATCAAGTAGCTACGGATCTTTGACGTGACGGCGGATTTGAAGCTACCCCCAGCCCCCCGCTTCGCTCTCCCCAACCCCTCTCCCCTCGTGCGAGAAGAACCGAGGGAGAGGGGGCTACTGCACCTCAGTGGGATTGCATCCGCATGCGTTTGCATCTGTCTCGCCCTCGTCTCCAATCTGACCAACGCCAAAACCCTACGCTACGCCACCCAGGACGAACCGCAAACCCTGGACCCGCATTCCGCACAATTGGCAGTAACCAACCGCCTGTTGATGAACGTCTACGAAGGCCTGGTCGGTCGCGACAAGGATTTCAAGCTGGTGCCGTGGCTCGCACTGTCCTGGTCGCAACCCGACCCGCTGACCTGGCGTTTCAAGCTTCGGCCCAATGTGAAATTTCACGATGGCGCGGCGCTTACAGCCGACGATGTGGTGTTTTCAGTCGAGCGTGTGCTCTCGCCAAACTCGCAATTGAAATCCGCAGTCCAGGGAGTTGCTCGCGCGAAGAAGATCGATGATCTGACGGTCGATTTCATCATGCGCGAACCCAACCCGGTATTGCTCAACCACATCTTTACCTTTCGCATCATGAACAAGGCATGGGCGACCAAGAACAATTCGGTCAACCCGCAAAACTACAAGGACAAGGAAGATACGTTCTCGTCCCGTAACGCCAATGGGACAGGCCCCTTCATGATCAAGGAGCGCCAGACCGACGTGAAGACGGTGTTGGTCGCCCATCCCAACTGGTGGAATGCGGCTAGTCCCGAACGCGGCAACGTCACGGAAGTCATTTTGCTACCGGTAAAGTCCAATGCGACGCGGGTTGCGGCACTGCTCTCCGGTGAAGTCGATTTCGTCAACGATCCGCCACCGCAGGACATCGCGCGCCTCAAATCGGTACCGGAGATCAAGATTGTCGAGGGGCTGGAAGCGCGGGTGCAGTATCTGGTGTTCGACACCAATCGCGAAGAATTACTCTACTCAAGCGTAAAGGGCAAGAATCCTTTCAAGGACCTGCGTGTGCGCCAGGCAATCGCGCACGCCATCGACGTTGAGGCGATCAGGTCAAAAGTGATGCGCAACCTATCGCTCCCCATCGGCTCCATCATCACCTCGACTGACCAAGGCTACGCAAAGGATGCCGATAAACGCTTGCCGTTGGACCGCGCCAAAGCAAAGAAGCTACTCGCCGAAGCAGGCTATCCCAATGGCTTTGAGATCACCCTCGACTGCGGCAACAATCAACCCGCTGCCGATATCTGCCAGGCCATTTCACCGATGCTGGCACAGATCAGTATCAAGGTGACACCGAACATCGTCAATACCTCCAATTTCTTTGCCAAGCTGCAGAAATTCGACACCAGCTTCTATCTGCTCAGTTGGGGAACACCGACATCCGACGCGCTATCGACGCTGCAATACCTGTTGCGCACCAACAACGGCGCGGATGCGGGCAATGGCGACGGAAATTACGGCCGCTATTCAAATCCAAAGTACGATCAGTTGATCGATGCCTTCAAAGTGGAGCCGGACCGGCAAAAGCGCGATGCGATGATTCGTGAGGCGCTGTTAATCCTCAATAGCGAAATTCCGGTTCTTCCGCTTCACCAGGCGATCATTCCGTGGGCCATGCGCAAGAATGTCACCGCGATATTTCCGCCAAATAATATTCCGTATTTTTTTAGGTTTCGTATTGACTGATTAAATGGACAATACGCACTAGACGAAGCGGTAGCGCATTACTTTGCGCGTTTTGGTGGCAGTAACCGCGCACGGATTACCAAGGCAGCTCCTCACCGTTGTAAGCGTAAAACCGCCCCGTTTCTGCTTCGGTCAAACCATCAATCACGGTCAACATGTCCTTCGCCGCATCGTCGGCGGAACGCCCGCTCTGAGCGCCGCGAAACGGTTGGGATAGCGGCGAATTCACGGTGCCGGGATGCAGCGCCACCAGTAGCGCGTTTGGATTAGTTCTTTTGACTTCGATTGCCGCGGTCTTGACGAACATATTCAATGCCGCTTTCGAGGCCCGGTAGCTGTACCAACCACCCAGGCGATTGTCTTCGATGCTACCTACCTTGGCCGAGACAACGGCCACGACGCCGCGTTCGGGGTCGAGCAGTTTTGCGAAATGACGGATCACCATCGCCGGACCAAACGCGTTGACCTGAAAAGTCTCAAGCATCTGCGCATAGTGCAGGTCGGCAAGTTTCTTTTCCGGCATGAAATGTGGCGTGTGAAGTACGCCGGCTGCATTGATGATCAAATGAAACGGTGCCCTTCCCGCGAGGGCCGCCGCAGCCTCGGCAATACTGCCCTCATGCGCGAAATCGATACCTGGTTGTGACTGCCGATGAAGCGCGTCGACGCTGGCACATCGCGCATTTGCGCTCAAGACGCGGACGAAGGCAGACCCGATAGCTCCAGACGCGCCGATCACGATGGCACGGAAATTTGCGGGAAGCGAATTCATTGTCAAACCCATCCCTGCCGCCAGCGCGTTTCGTCACCTAGTTCTTTCCAATCGATGCGTTGTCTGGCCTTGGTGTAAACGGCTTCAATCTCCACCCACTCGATCTTGCCCGCGATGGTTTCGGGCAGGATCACCTCGCAAACGAGAAAATGCTTTTGTTTGGCAACGGCACCTATGGCCGTCCATTTCGATAACAGCAATTTGCCGGGCTGAAGTTTCTTCATGGTGAAAGCATTATTCCGCAGATGGAGTGTTGTAACCGCAAATATATTTCACCAGTTGCCAGCCACTGCCCGCGACTCATGGCTTCATGTTCCTTAGGTACAACTTCAAGAAACAGACATCATTTTGTAACAGGAAGGCGTATAAGTAGTTCAGGCCGAGCGTCGCGTGAGCGCACACACCGCTCTGAATCCCGGCGGATGCACGCCGCCAAAAAACGTTTTACCCCGAGGTAGATACCATCGAAACGCTAGCCGCCCCACCTATTCCCGCTGCCGCAGGTGAAACTGCAGTCGTTAACGAAGCACAGCTTCAGGAAAGGTTGCTTAAAGCCGGGGCTTTGCAACAGGCGATTCTGACCAGCGCCAGTTTCTCGATTATCGCCACCGACGAGAAAGGCATCATTCAGTTATTCAACGTTGCTGCGGAGCACATGCTCGGCTATAAGGCGGCCGAGGTCGTCAACAAGTTCAATCCCAGCGATCTACACGATCCAATTGAAGAAATGACACGCGCCAACGCGCTGAGCCTGGAGCTTGGCATCACGATAGCGCCGGGATTCGAAGCATTGGCCCACAAGGCTTCGCTTGGCATTGAAGACATCCACGAACTGACGTATATCTGCAAAGACGGTAGTCGCTTTCCGGCCATCGTGTCGGTTACTGCGCTGCGCGATGAGCATGACGGAATCATCGGTTATTTGAAGATCGGCAGCGACTATTCAGCGAGGAAGCGCGTCGAGGAGCAGCTGCATGACGCATTGACAGTTGCGGAGAAAGCCAATCAGGTGAAATCGGATTTTCTCTCCAGCATGAGCCATGAATTGCGCACGCCACTCAATGCGATCCTCGGTTTTGCCCAACTCATGGAATCCGGGTTTCCGCCACCGGCACCCGCGCAGAAAAAGAACCTTGAGCAAATTCTCAAGGGCGGATGGTATCTGCTGGAACTGATCAATGAAATCCTTGATCTCTCGCTGGTCGAGTCTGGCAAGTTGCTGCTGTCGCGAGAGCCGGTCTCGCTGGGTGAGGTGTTGCTCGAATGCCGGGCCATGATGGAACCGCAAGCAAGGAAACGTAGCGTGCGCATTGCGTTTCCGCAATTAGACATTCCTTACCACATCATGGCTGACCGGACCAGGCTCAAACAGGTGTTGATCAATCTGATCTTCAACGCTATCAAGTACAACAAGCCGGGGGGCTCGGTTACGGTGGAATGTACACCCAGCCCGAATGCGCCGGAATTCATTCGTATCAGCATCAAGGACACTGGCGAGGGGCTGGCACCTGAACAAGTCGCACAGCTTTTCCAGCCGTTCAATCGTCTCGGACAAGAAGCTGGTCAGGAAGAAGGCACCGGTATTGGCCTGGTGGTATCGAAGCGGCTGATCGAACTGATGCATGGCACCATTGGCGCGGAAAGCAGTACTGGTGTGGGAAGCGTTTTCTGGATCGAATTGGGTGCGACCGCTGCACGCCAACTTACCGTTCCGGAAGCAGCACACCCGGCTATCGTCCTGTCGCCAGTTCCGGAGGGCGCGGCATTGCGCACTCTACTCTATGTAGAAGACAATCCGGCCAACATGGAACTGGTCCGGCAAATCATCGAGCGTCGGCCCGATCTGCAACTGGTTACGGCAATAAACGGCACCCTCGGCATCGAGTCCGCACGCGCCCATCCGCCTGACGTTATTCTGATGGACATCAACCTGCCCGGTATCAGCGGGATTGACGCCATGAAAATCCTGCGGCGGGACCCAGTGACTGCGCATATTCCGATCATTGCGCTCAGTGCAAATGCGGTGCCGCGTGATATCGCCAGAGGCCTTGAGGCCGGATTTTTCAACTATCTCACCAAACCGATCAAGGTCAACGAATTCATGGCCGCGCTGGACTTGGCGCTGATCGTTGCGCAGACCAGCGTAGCCGGTACTGCCAAGGACAAAGCACCATGATCGTCAGTGAATTCCATATTTTCAATGCCAGCATCCTGATCGTTGACGATCAGGAGGTCAATGTCGCGCTGCTAGAAAAAATGCTGCAGCAAGCCGGCTACACCGCGGTGACCTCAACGATGAATCCGCACGAGGTCTGCGCGCTGCACAGGAAGCACCGCTACGACCTGATCCTGCTCGATCTACAGATGCCCGGCATGGATGGATTTGAGGTCATGGAAGGTCTCAAGACAAACGAGGCCGACGGCTACCTTCCTGTAGTAGTAATCACTGCCCAGCCCGGCCACAAGTTGCGGGCCTTGCAAGCTGGCGCAAAGGATTTCGTCAGCAAACCGTTCGATATCATTGAGGTCAAGACGCGCATCCGCAACATGCTGGAAGTGCGGTTGCTGTACAAAAAACTTGAAAGTTACAGCGAACTGCTCGAACAGACGGTATTGGAACGCACCGCCGAGCTGCGTGAAAGCGAAGCGCGTTATCGCAGCCTTACCGAACTTGCCACCGACTGGTACTGGGAGCAAGATGAGAACGGGAATTTCACGAAGGTGTCAGGCCCGGTTCTGGAGATGCTCGGCATCCGCGTTGGCCCCCTGGCCGGCGAAACCAACGATGTCTACGTCGCAGGCTGGAATGAAGAGGAGCGGGCAATACTGCAGGCAAATATTGCGGCACAGCAGCCATTTCTGGATTTCGTTTTTAGTCGCGTCAATGCCGATGGCTCGCGACAGCGGTTTCAGGTGAGCGGCGAGCCGATGTTTAACCAGTCGTCCCGTTGCATAGGCTATCGCGGTGTCGGCGTTGAGCTTACCGCGAAGCAGTAGAGCGCAACTTGCTGGGTGCGATATAACATTGAAACACCCGCATTGGCGAGGCCCGCATCCGAAAAATGCCATGAACGCCGCGCCAGTGCTGGTGTTTGTTGAATTTGCCGGCCGGAATTTCCATTCCCCTGTTTGCCGGTTGTCGCGCGACGCAGCGAAGTAGCCTGGTCCGCCCGTTAAATTTGCACCAAAGACGATCATGCCCCGTGCCAGCTTGCACCACCCCGGGGCAGATGCGCGCGCAAATGCATTGCCCGGCGGGAGACTGGCAGGTAATCCCGCGTTGATCCCAGTGATGGCACGGTGTGTGCTGTTCACTGTTTGAGTCAAGTCAGCAGCGGCTTACGAATGGCGCGGCGAAATACTCACTGCGCAACTAAATCAAACGAACGACGGCGTCCCAGCCAGTACCTTCATGTCTTGAGACGTGGGTGCGGATGCTTCTTTTCGTCCTCCCGTCATTACGCTCCCAGAGGAATCAGACATGTCTTATTTAGCACCTTCGGAATTCGTCGCCAAGTTGGTCGATGCCGGCGAATCCAAAATCTTCATGGCAACAAGGGATACCTTGATTCGGGCCTATATGGCAGGCGCGATCCTCGCGCTGGCTGCGGTTTTTGCTGTCACCATCTCGGTTCAAACTGGCGCGCCTCTCGTTGGTGCGATCTTGTTCCCGGTCGGTTTCTGCATGCTGTACCTGCTGGGCTTCGACCTGTTGACGGGTGTCTGTGTGTTGACCCCGCTTGCCTGGATAGACAAGCGACCGGGTGTAACGATTGGCGGTATCCTGCGGAATTGGGGGCTGGTATTCGTCGGCAATTTTGCGGGTGCCGTCACGTTGGCCTTTTTAATGGCAATCGTGTTCACCTTTGGTTTCTCAACCGAGCCCAATGCCGTCGGCAAAGCGATCGGGGTTATCGGCGAAGGCCGCACGCTGGGCTACGCAAAATACGGCGCGGCGGGCATGCTGACGCTGTTTATCCGGGGGGTGCTGTGCAACTGGATGGTATCGACCGGCGTGGTCGGTGCCATGATTTCCACCTCGGTCAGCGGCAAAGTCATCGCCATGTGGATGCCGATCATGGTGTTCTTTTACATGACCTTCGAGCATTCCGTGGTTAATATGTTTCTGTTTCCGTCCGGTTTGCTGTTGGGCGGCAATTTCTCGATCATGGACTACCTGATCTGGAATGAGATTCCGACGGTGCTGGGCAATCTCGTCGGCGGTCTCACCTTCACCGGACTCACACTGTATGCCACGCACATGAAGACGGCACCAAAGCGCTCCGCCAAATAATCGACGCCACCATGCAGGAGAGCTTCGGTCCCATCAGAGGCCGGGGCTCTCGCTGGGTTGAAAAATGTCCGATGAACTGAAAATATCCGCAGGGCAGTATTCCGACAAAGGCCGCAAGGAAATCAATCAGGATTTTCACGGTATTTGTATACCGAAAGAGCCGCAGCTGAGCGCAAAAGGCATCGCCATCGCGCTGGCAGACGGGATCAGCGGCAGCGACGTCAGCCACATTGCCAGCGAGTCCGCAGTCACCAGTTTTCTTGAAGACTACTACTGCACCTCGGACGCCTGGTCGGTAAAGACGTCAGCCGAGCGCGTGTTGATCGCCGCCAACTCCTGGCTACACACGCAGACCCAGCAAAGCCAGGGCCGCTACGATAAGGGCAAAGGCCATGTATGCACCTTTAGCGCAATGGTCATCAAGTCCACCACCGCTCACATCTTTCATGTGGGAGACGCCCGTATCTACCGCCTGCGCGACCGGGTTATCGAACAACTGACCAACGATCATCGGATTTGGGTTTCGCAGGAGCAGAGCTATCTGAGCCGCGCACTTGGTATAAATCCTCAAGTGGAAATTGATTACCAGTCTCTGCAAGTCGAGAAAGGCGATGTTTTTATACTCGCCACCGACGGCGTCTATGAGCATCTCGACGCCGATTTCATTGTCAATACTGTCCAGGGTAGCCATGACGGGCTGGGCCAGGCGGCCAGAACGATCGCCGACGAGGCATTGCGGCAAGGCAGCATCGACAACCTTACCATCCAGCTAGTCCGGGTCGAAGAATTACCCATCGGCGAGGCCAGCGAGATGTACCGGCAGCTATCCGCGTTGCCGCTGCCGCCGATACTGGAGGCGAGAATGGATTTTGACGGATACAAAATCCTCCGGGAGGTGCATGGCAGCCACCGCAGCCACGTATATCTGGCTGCTGATGTCGAAACCAACAAGCTGGTCATCATCAAAACACCGTCGATCGATCTTCAGCACGACCCGGCGCATCTGGAACAGTTCTTGATGGAAGAATGGGTCGCGAGGCGCCTCAATAGCGCGCATGTATTGAAACCTTGTTTGCAGACCCGAACACGCCGCTATCAATACGTCGTCATGGAATACATCGATGGCCAATCGCTGGCGCAGTGGATGGTAGACAACCCAAAGCCGGACCTGGAAACCGTACGCGGCATCGTCGAACAAATTGCCAAAGGCTTGCTGGCTTTCCACCGGCTGGAAATGTTGCATCAGGATCTGCAACCGGAAAACATCATGATTGACACTACCGGCACAGTGAAGATCATCGATTTCGGCTCGACCCGGGTGGCCGGCATCGAGGAAATGGCAACCCCTTTAGAGCGACGCGATATTCTAGGCACGGCGCAATACACAGCCCCGGAATATTTTTTGGGAGAAACCGGTTCAGCGCGCTCCGATATTTTCTCCCTGGGAGTAATCACCTATCAAATGCTGACCGGGAGATTGCCCTATGGAGCGGAAGTGGCGAAATCGAGAACCAAGGCCGCGCAACGGAAATTGCAGTATGACTCCGTGCTGGATGATCATCGCGAGATACCAGCCTGGGTTGATAGCGCGCTCAGGAAAGCGCTACAACCGAATCCGTATGAGCGATACGAGGAGCTGTCCGAGTATCTATTCGATCTGCGTCACCCCAACCAGGCATTTTTGAACAGGACCCGTCCGCCTCTACTGGAGCGCAATCCATTGGCGTTCTGGAAAGGCCTGTCTTTTATCTTGGCCATCATCGTCTTGCTCTTGTTGAAGTTCAAATGAACTGCGGCGTCAACGCAAAATCGGCGGGCTGCATTTATGTTTCAAACGGCAAGCTGGGCGCGGGGGTTAGTGATTCGTGACCAACATCCAATTCGGCGAGCATTTTCACTAGGGCTTGCGGGTCCACCGGCTTGACCATATGGTGATCAAACCCGGCTTCCTGAGAGCGGCGCCGATCTTCGGCCTGCCCCCACCCGGTCACGGCTATCAGCATGACTTCCTTGCCCCACGGCTGTTCACGGATGAGACGGCAGGCCTGGTAGCCGTTCAATTTTGGCAAGCCGATGTCGAGCAGAATCACGTCGGGGCAGTACACCCCCGCCATGTCAACGCCCTGTTGTCCGTCGTAGGCTGTGCGCGTGTCGTTGCCCAGAATTTTCAACATCTCCGACAGACTATCTGCACCATCCCGGTTGTCGTCCACGATCAAAATGCGAAGCGACGCCATCGTGGCTGCCGACTCGTCTTCGGCGCCCAACGCTTGCGGTCGTGACGCCTCGATTACAAGCGGCAAACGCACGACGAACTCGCTACCCATGCCCGGCCCCTCGCTCCTGGCCTCAACGCTGCCGCCGTGCATATCCACCAGACGCTTCACCAGCGTCAGCCCGATGCCCAACCCACCCTGCGACCTCTCTAAAGCCCCCCCAAGCTGCGTGAACATCTCGAAGACTCGTGGCAACTGGTCGGCGGCGATACCGATGCCGGTGTCCGTCACCGACACCACCGCCTCATTGCCTTGACGTTCGACGTTCAGTTGGATGTGCCCACCCCGGTCGCTGTACTTGGCAGCGTTGTTCAACAGGTTCAGGAACACCTGTGCCAGCCGAGTCATGTCACCATCAACAATTAATGCTTCCTTTGGGAGTTTGATGGTCAGTTCGTGGCCCATCTGCCCGATCAACGGGCGACTGGTTTCCACGGCACTCTTCAGGATCGTCGCCAAGGGGACTCGCTCTTTGCGTAGCTCGAGCTTGCCTCGACTGATGCGGCTCACGTCCATCAAGTCATCGACCAACCGCACCATCTGCGTGAGCTGACGCTCCATCAGGGCGCGGGCCCGCTCTATGGTCGCATCCTGTCCGCCCACGAGCTTCATCAGTTGCAGGCCGTTACGGATCGGCGCGAGCGGGTTACGGAGTTCGTGCGCCAACGTCGCCAGGAACTCGTCTTTGCGGCGGTCGGTTTCAGACAACTCGGTAGCGAGTTGCCGCAACTCGTCTTCGTCGCGCTTTCGCTCCGTAATGTCCGTGTGAACTCCCACCCATTCGCGGATCGACCCGTCGGCATTCAAAATCGGCACCGCGCGGATCGAACACAGCCGCCATTGGCCGTCGTGGCGGCGTACACGGTGCTCGAAGACGAAAACGCGTTTTTCAGCTACCGCTCGGCTCCAGGCGTTAACGGTTGGCTCTGCGTCTTCCGGGTGGACCGCCTTCGACCAGCCGTACCCTTGGTATTCATCGCGAGATTGACCGGTAAAATCACTCCAACCCCGTTGTTCGCCCTGCATCAACCCGTCGGCATCGTTCGTCCAGATCAGATCGCTGACGGCGGCAGTCGCCGCGCGGTAGCGTTCCTCGCTTTCGTGCAGCGCTGCCTCGACTCGTCTCTGGGCGGTCACGTCGCGCGTAATGCAACGGGTGTGAATAAACTTGCCGTCCTCGCGGAGCACACTGGAGTTGATGAGGACGTCGCGGATCGAACCATCCCGGCAACGCAGCCGTGCCGGGTAGTCGTGCAGCGTGTCGCCGCGCGTCAAGCTGGTCAGAATTGCGTCGATTACGGGTTGATCGGCATGAAACTCGGCGATGTGACGGCCAACGTACTCTTCGGCAGGGTAGCCGAGCAGTTCCAGCTCCGCACGGTTGGCGCGGAGAATGGTCCCATCCGGGCCCACCCAGTGCAAACACATGTTGGCATTCTCGAAAAAATCGGCCAGTTTCTGCTCGCTCCGGCGGCGGGCTTCCTCGGCATCCCGCCGCTCCGTTATGTCCCGAACAATCTTGGACGCCATCACAATCCGGCCTTCCGCATCCTTGATAGGGGAGATGGTCAAGGAAACAGGAACGTGCTGGCCGTCGCTCCGCACCCGGACGGTGTCGTAATGTTCGATCCGCTCACCCGCTCGCAGGCGTGTGATGATCTGTTCCGCTTCGTCGATTCGGTCGGCGGGGATGAGCAAAGAGATGTGACGGCCCACGGCTTCCTCAGCGGTGTAACCGAACAGCCGCTCGGCGGCGGCGTTCCAGCTCTGGATGATCCCATCAAGCGATTTACTGATGATGGCGTCATGGGAGGATTCGACGATGGAAACATAGAGACGAGCTTCGAGCCGCCTGGTGTTCTCTTCGGTCGGTAGGACGGTCAGTCGCATCGCAGGCCCATCCTCTTGAGAGGCTGTTAATGTGAAATGAATTAGTTAAGGACTCGCCCTTTCAACGGGCTATCGGAGCTCAACAAATAGGTGGCCAAACCCGTTTCCGATGGAAGCCTAAAATGAAATTTACCTCATGTCAATTACGCGGGATTTATCTTCAGAAACAAATCACGCTCACCAGAATGGCACTTATCCAAGCGTCCGATCGTCGAGTCGCGAAAACCGGCCCTCAGGCCCGCGCCTGCACGCTGACTTGAAACCGTAAAAAAGTTATAATTCGCCGCTGCCCATCAGGTTGTTGCGCGACTCGATGGGCAATTTTATTTATGTCCGGACCTGACCTTCCCGAACATCGTGATGAACTGGCCCGCTAGCGACCAAGAGTTGCCGTGCGGCAATGACTCGACCAACCGGTGCGACCCCATGAACCGAACCAAACCAGTTTCTCTGCTGTCGCTGTCGCTGTCGCTAAGCATCGTCATTTGCACGCTGCTTGTCACCACTGCAGACGCAAAGACGCTTCGCTACGCCAGCCAGGATGATCCGCAAACGCTGGATCCGCATTCGGCCAATCTCGTGCCAACCAATCGCGTGCTTTCGCAAGTTTATGAAAGCCTGATCATGCGCGACAAGAATTTCAAAATTGTGCCGGCGCTGGCGGTGTCCTGGACCCAACCGGACCCAAAGACCTGGCGCTTCAAGCTGCGACCGAATGTGAAGTTTCACGGTGGCGAAGCATTTACGGCAGATGACGTGGTGTTCTCGGTGGAACGCGCGCTCAACCCGCTGTCGCAATTGAAGTCGGCGGTTCAAGGCGTGGCGAGCGCAAAGAAGGTCGACAACCTCACAGTTGATTTCATCATGAAAGAACCGAATCCCGTTTTGCTCAATCACCTCTTCAATTTCCGCGTCATGTCGAAAGAATGGGCGGTCAAGAACAAGACTGAATTGCCCCAGAACTACAAAGACCGCGAAGATACATTTGCCTCGCGCAATACCAACGGTACCGGCCCGTTCAAAGTGACGTTGCGCCAGCCTGATATCAAGACGGTGTTGGTCGCCAATGCTGACTGGTGGAACAAAAACAGCCCTGAAAAGGGCAACATCACGCAGGTTGATCTGCTCCCCGTGAAGTCCAATGCCACCCGCGCAGCGGCGTTGCTGTCTGGTGAAGTCGACTTCGTGCTCGACCCGCCGCCACAAGATATCGCGCGGCTTAAGGAAAACCCCAACGTCAAAGTTGTGGAAGGTCACGACGCTAGCGTTCAGTACCTGGCCTTTGATCAGTCCCGCAGCGAGCTGCTTTACAGCGACGTAAAGGGCAAAAACCCGTTCAAGGACGTGCGCGTGCGCCAGGCCGTATCGCATGCCATCGACATCAACGCCATCCGCGAGAAAGTGATGCGCAATCTGTCGGTGCCGATCGGCACCATGGTGACCTCGGATGTACGCGGATACAGCAAGGACGCCGACAAACGCCTGCCGTTTGACCGCGAAAAGGCCAAGGCGCTGCTTGCAGAAGCGGGTTACCCGAATGGGTTCTCCATCACACTCGACTGCGGCAACGTGCAGCCGGCCGCCGACATCTGCCAGGCGATCCCGCCAATGCTCTCGCAAGTCGGTATCCGCGCCACGCCAAACATCGTGCCGCAAACCAACTACTTTCCCAAGATTCAGAAATTTGATACCAGCATGTATCTGCTTCGCTGGGGCACGCCGACGTTCGATTCCCTGTACACCTTGCAGGCGCTTCTAAATACCAACGGCGGCGAAGCCTCCGGTCTTGGTGACTCGAACTACGGTCGATATTCAAATCCAAAAATGGATCAGTTGATCTCGCAGATCCGCATTGAAGGTGATCTGAAAAAACGCGACGGCCTGATCCGTGAGGCGCTGCTCATCAACACCAATGAGTTGCCGGTCATTCCGCTGCATCAGCAATTGGTGCCGTGGGCGATGCGCAAAAATGTTGACGCCGTATTCACGCCGAATAACGTTGCCTATTTCTTCCGCTTCAAGATTAACTAGCGCGCCCGGCCATGCTCGCATTTATTATCCAAAGGCTGCTGCAGAGCATCGTGGTGATGATCGCAGTAGGCTTTATCGCCTTCTCGCTTTTCAACTTTGTCGGCGATCCGGTTTCGCTGATGTTGCCGCCCGAAGCGACTGCCGCCGACCGCGATGAGGTGCGCAAGAGCCTCGGGCTCGACGAGCCGTTTTATGTGCAGTTTGCCAAGTTCGCTGGCAATGCCGTGCAGGGCAACTTTGGCATCTCGCTTCGCTTGGGGCGCCCGGTTTCGCAGCTGTTGATCGAGCGTTTACCTGCAACGCTGGAGCTTTCCATGATCGCGGCGTCACTGGCGCTGCTAATTGGCATTCCGATGGGCGTGTATACCGCGCTCAAGCGAGACTCGTGGATTTCAAAGCTGATCCTGACGATCTCACTGGTTGGCGTTTCGCTGCCGTCGTTCCTGATCGGTATCTTCCTGATCCTGATCTTTGCCGTTTGGCTGGGCTGGCTACCCTCGTTTGGACGCGGCGACACCGTCAAGCTGGGTTTCTGGACCACCGGCTTTTTGACCTTCAGCGGCTTGAAGGCGTTGATACTGCCCTCCATTACCCTGGGCCTGTTTCAAATGACGCTGATCTTGCGTCTGGTCCGCTCTGAAATGCTGGAAGTCTTGCGCACCGATTACATCAAGTTCGCGCGTGCTCGCGGCCTCACCAACAATGCCGTGCACTTTGGCCATGCCCTGAAGAACACGCTGGTGCCGGTCATCACTATCGCCGGGCTGCAACTCGGCGGCATCATCGCCTTCGCCATCATCACCGAAACGGTATTTCAATGGCCCGGTATGGGCCTTTTGTTTATTCAGGCGGTGCAATTCGCCGACATTCCCGTGATGGCCGCGTACCTTTGCCTGATCGGCTTTATTTTTGTGTTGATCAATCTGATTGTCGACATGCTGTATTACGCCGTTGATCCGCGCTTGCGCGCCGAGCGTTCGGGTGGAGGGCATTGATATGCAAGACACAATGAAGCGATTTTTCGATGGCGACGTCTGGTGGAGTTTCAAACGCAATCCACTGGTGATCGCCGCCGCGATCACCGCGCTGATCTGCGTACTCGGCGCGGCATTCGCGCCGTGGCTGGCGCCGCACAATCCATTCGATCTCAAGACCATCAATCTGCTGGATGCCTTTACCCCGCCATCCTGGGTGGCCAACGGCAAGTCGCAGTTTTTGTTAGGCACGGATGACCAGGGTCGCGACGTGCTCTCGACCATCATGCACGGCTCGCGCATCACGCTGCTGGTCGGCATTTGCGCGGTGATGTTGTCGATGATGATCGGCATCACACTGGGCCTCATCAGCGGCTACATCGGCGGCAAGCTCGATGCATTTATCATGCGCGTGGCCGATATTCAGCTGTCGTTTCCAGCCATCCTGATCGCGCTGTTGATCGACGGTGTTGCCCGCGTGGTCGTGGGCAAGGAGTATCACGACCAGATCGCTGTCTACGTGTTGATTTTCGCCATCGCTGCGTCCGGCTGGGTGCAATACGCCCGTACGGTGCGCGGCTCCACGCTGGTTGAGCGCAACAAGGAATACGTTCAAGCCGCGCGAGTGATCGGCCGCTCACCGCTGGCGATCATGTTTTCGCATGTGCTTCCCAACGTCACCGGCCCGGTGCTGGTGTTGGCAACGCTCCACGTGGGCACGGCCATCCTGACTGAAGCCACGCTTTCGTTTCTGGGTGTTGGTGTGCCGCCTACCCAGCCATCACTGGGCACCTTGATCCGCATCGGCAACGATTTCCTGTTTTCCGGCGAGTGGTGGATTACCGTGTTCCCTGGCATTGCATTAGTCGTATTGGTGCTGTCGATCAACCTGCTTGGCGATTGGTTGCGCGACGCGCTCAATCCGAAGCTGCGGTAAGAGGACCGGCAATGACAACCCCCTTGTTGCAGGTCAAAAACCTCCGCATTGAATTTCCCACTCGTCGCGGCACGTTGGTTGCGGTGGATGACATCAGCTTCGACATCGCGCCCGGTGAAGTGCTTGGCGTAGTCGGCGAATCTGGCGCCGGCAAGTCGCTCACGGGCGCTGCGGTTATCGGCCTGCTGGAACCACCGGGACGCATCGCCAGCGGCGAAATATTGTTGAACGGCCGACGCATCGACAACCTGCCGTTTGAAGAAATGCGGAAGATTCGTGGCCGCGAAATCGGTGCCATTTTCCAGGACCCGCTGACCTCCCTGAACCCGCTGTACACGGTCGGTCGCCAGATCACCGAAACGATTGAAACGCATCTCAATGTATCCAAAGCAGAAGCGCGAGAGCGCGCCATCAAACTGCTAATGGAAACCGGGATTCCCGCTGCGGAAAAGCGCATCGATCATTACCCGCACCAATTCTCGGGTGGCATGCGCCAACGCGTGGTGATTTCGCTTGCACTCGCCGCACAACCCAAGCTCATCATCGCCGATGAGCCCACGACGGCGCTAGACGTCTCGATTCAGGCGCAGATCATCACGCTGCTCAAGAAGCTCTGTCGTGACCACGGCACATCGATCATGCTGGTCACGCATGACATGGGCGTGATTGCCGAAACAGCCGACCGCGTGGCGGTGATGTATGCGGGACGCATCGCCGAGATCGGTCCAGTATCGGAGGTGATTCACCATCCTCAGCATCCGTACACTGTCGGCCTCATGGGTGCGATTCCCAATGTCGGCGATGACGTTGAGCGTCTGACACAAATCGACGGGGCCATGCCGCGCCTGACAGCGATTCCGTCGGGCTGTGCATTCAATCCCCGCTGCACCAGGGTGAGCGATGTACCCGGAGACCGTTGTACGACCGAACGCCCCAGCCTGCTACCGGCCGGGAAAACGCAAGCGGCATGCTGGCTGCACGACAAAAACAGGACAAGCGCTGCAGGCGTGAGCAAGGAGACCAGCCATGTCTGATTCCAAGATTCTGCTGGAAGTGCGCGATGTCGCGCGCGAGTTCGATGTCTCAAAGCCCTGGTTGAGTCGCGTCATCGAAGGCCAGCCCGAACAAATCCTCAAGGCTGTCGATGGCATCAGCTTCACCATCAATCGCGGTGAAACACTCTCGCTCGTTGGCGAATCGGGATGTGGAAAATCGACGGTAGCACGGGTCATCTGCGGGCTCTACAAACCCTCACGCGGCGAAGTCATTTTCGACGGCGTGGACATGGCCAAGGCGTACGGTGCCGAATTGCAGAACCTGCGCAAGCGTTTCCAGATGATTTTTCAGGACCCCTATGCGAGCCTGAATCCACGCTGGCGTGTCGGGAAAATTGTTGCCGAGCCGATCCTTTCGCACAATCTGATTGCCGATCCGGCTGCGCTGAAAAAGCGTGTCGATGAGTTGCTGACACAGGTCGGCCTCTCACCCTTGGACGCAGAGAAATTCCCGCACGAATTCTCCGGTGGTCAGCGCCAGCGCATCTCGATTGCGCGTGCGCTTTCATCCAATCCTGAATTCCTCGTCTGCGATGAGCCGACCTCGGCGCTGGACGTATCGGTGCAGGCGCAGATCCTGAATCTGATGAAGGACCTGCAGCGCGAATTCGGCCTCACCTACCTCTTTATCTCGCACAACCTCGCGGTCGTTTCGCATATCTCCACCCGTGTCGGCGTGATGTATCTCGGTCGGCTGGTCGAAGTCGCCGAAACCAAACGCATTTTCCAGCGGCCAATGCATCCCTACACACAGATGCTGCAATCGGCGATTCCCGATCTGAAGATGACCGGTAAGCAACGCACGCCGGTTGCCGGTGAGGTGCCCAATCCGCTGGATCCACCGACCGGCTGCGCGTTTCACCCGCGCTGTCCACATGCGTTTGAGCGTTGCAAGGTGGAGCGTCCCATTCTCATCGAACATCCTGACGGTGGGCAGGTGGCATGTCATGCTGTTGAAGAGAAGCGGATTTCGATTCGACTTGCCGCTTAAGTTCACGGCAGGAAATAGAAACACCAGTATTGGTGCGGCGTTCGAAGACTTTTTGGTCTGGGATGCCGGTCGATGCTGGTGTTTCAGTTTTTATGCCCACAATGGGCGTTTTGGGGCGCGAAGATACACAGACGGCTCAGCCGCAAAATTGGGGGCTTGCCTGAAGTGATCGACGTCCGTCCAGCAACACCTGCCGACACACACGCATTGCAGCGCATATATGCCGCGTCCGTCGGCACGGCCGAGTGGCTGCCCGAGCACGCCCGCCTCGCCACAGACTTTGGCGCTGTGTCGATAGGTGAAGTTGTCCATGTTGCCGCCACGAATAGCGGTGAGGTACTGGGCTTTGTCTCGGTCCAGCCGGATGCCTCGTTCGTACATCACTTGTTCGTTCGCGCGGACGCACAAGGTCAGGGTATAGGCCGACGCTTGCTTGCCTCACTCGAACCTTGGCTGCCTGCCCCCTGGCAACTCAAATGTGTTCGCGCCAATCAGCCGGCCATTGCCTTCTATGCCGAACTTGGCTGGCGCGAAGTGGCGTCAGGTGAATCCGAGCACGGCGCATATGCTGTTCTAGAGAAAGCGTAGCGTGTCCACGTTACGCTTGACCGAGCGATCGGCATCTCAATACCCTCGCCCTTTATTCGCCACTATTGTCTGTCAAGATTTCGCGGTTGCTTTAGCGCGCGTCAGCGCCCAAATTTACCTATGCGATTGCATACTCTCGACAACACTCTCCTCAGCCCGCCTGCGGCACATCGGGTTGCACACCGCTTCCGCTTTGCGGTCGAATTCCTCTATTTCGGCATCAAGGAAGCGCGGTCGTGCCTATTTGCCGCTTTGTTCTTCGTGGCCATTTTCGCGACACCGCGTACAGGCATTTTGGGGGTACCGCGCTACGATGTGCTACTCGTCGTCGCCCTCGCGATTCAGGCCTGGATGGTCTGGAGCAAGCTCGAAACTGTGGATGAACTTAAAGCGATCTGTCTGTTTCATCTTGTCGGTTTTGCGCTGGAAGTGTTCAAGACCTCGAGTGGCATCAAGTCATGGGCTTATCCGGATTTTGCCTACACCAAGGTGTTTGGTGTGCCGCTGTTTTCGGGCTTTATGTACGCCGCTATCGGCAGCTACATTATCCAGGCATGGCGGCTGTTCGATCTACGCATCAAGCAGCACCCGCCGTACAGGATGGCCACGTTGATCGCTGCTCTCATTTATGCGAATTTTTTCACGCACCATTATATCGGCGACTACCGCTGGCACATCGCGGCCTGTGCGCTGGGCCTGTATTCGCGGTCGACCGTCGTGTTCCGTCCGCTGGATCGCGACCGCAACATGCCGCTGCTGCTTTCCTTCGTGCTGATAGGATTTTTCATTTGGCTGGCCGAAAATATCAGTACATTTTTTGGCGTTTGGAAATATCCGAACCAACTGGGCGCGTGGTCGGCTGTGCATATCGGCAAGTGGAGCTCGTGGTCTTTGCTGGTGATCATGACATTTACAATCGTGGCGCATTTGAAGCATATCAAGCAGCGTATTCACGTCCCAGCGTGATATTGGGCAATGCTGTATGCGTTAATCTATCGCGTGAAAGCCCGGCCGGGGCTGGCGCATTTCCGAGGGAAAAACCGTGAAGCCAATCATCGATCGCACCGCCATGCTACAGACCGCCATCGAAGAAGCGCACGCTGGACTCGCTGAAGGCGGCATCCCCATCGGCGCCGCGCTCTACACCGCTGATGGCACATTGCTCGGTCGCGGGCACAACCGCCGTGTGCAGGAAAATGATCCGTCGATTCACGGCGAGACCGACGCCTTCCGCAAAGCTGGACGGCAACGAAGCTATCGAGACAAGATCATGGTAACAACGCTGGCGCCTTGCTGGTATTGCAGCGGGCTGATTGTGCAATTCAAGATCGGCACGGTGATCGTCGGCGAATCGAAAACTTTTCGCGGCGGAATCGACTGGCTGCGCGAGCGCGGTGTTGCAGTCATCGATATGCAATCGGCGGCTTGCGAAACCTTGCTCACCGAGTACATCGCGGCCAATCCGGAAGTCTGGAACGAAGATATTGGCGAGGATGAGGGCTGCTGCTGAAACTTTATAACCGGGATTTCCACATTGAATCCGTTCTATGACCGGCAACGTAGCAAACTTTGATCCAGGGTTTCCATTAGAGCAGGCAATGACGGCAGTTTAGATTCGCTGCCGAATACTTCAAGCCACTCTTTGCCCCATAGAAAGCCTGCAACGCCCCTTACCGTAGTGCATAAGGCTGGAGCAATGGCAGAAAGATTCTTGAACAAGCGAGAGTTGGCTGCGTGGCAGCCCTATGCCCTGCCCACGGACAGTCTGGGTGCTCTTGAAAACACCCGCAAGCGCATGCAACGCAATGGCCAGTGGGCTCCATGGCAGATGATCGGTCGGCGCATGGCAATTGGCTGCGTCGCACTGGAAATCACGCAGCGTTGCAACCTGGATTGCTCTTATTGCTACTTGTCAGAATCGTCGGAAGCGTTGAACCTAGAAACGGCAGTTGAAGGGTCGAAATCCCGCTGAAGGCCTGCAGCAGAGCCACTTTTGAAGATTTTTGCACCTCTCCCATTGGGTGAGTTTTTGACTTCATAGGGGAATTCGCTCGGAAGGCGCGCCAGCGCTTGCGT
>JBBQFL010000043.1:0-38740 GCA_038321965.1 Burkholderiales bacterium
AGCTACACCCGCGATGCAATGACTTCACCTGCTCCGTGAACCTGTGGTGGAGAGGGCTGGATTCGAACCAGCGTACTCGTAAGAGGGCAGATTTACAGTCTGCTGCCATTAACCACTCGGCCACCTCTCCACGGAACCCAGTATTATCCGGGTTTTGCGGCCAAAGGTCAAACCAGTTGTACACATAATTACGCGGACGAATAGCCAAGCAACAAATTTGGACGATTTTTGAAGCATGGCGCCGGAGTAGCGAGCGCTTCGAAGCCGCCGAAATATAATGCAATTTTTCGTAGCCGCCAATTTCAACTATTCAAGTTCCCCAGTCGCCATAAAAACCCATGGAAAAATTGTCTGCTCGGAATCGATGTGCAAGCTCGGCGCTAGGCGCGCTGGGCACTTGTATCCTGCTAACGTCTCTCGCGCCTGCATCGCACGCACAAACAGTGAGTGCAAGCTCACAAACCGCGCGCGCCACTGCGACGGTCGGCGTACCTTTGCCGTTGGTGGTCGAAGACGCACCATTTTCCCTTGCCGACGGTTTGGTGAGGGAATTGCGCAGCGGTGGCTACGTACTGTTCATTCGTCATGGCTCGTTGCAGCCGGATACCGTGGATCGGGTAGGTCCCGGCGCGTGGTGGAAGGACTGTTCGAACACGCGTCGCATCGCGCCCCAAGTCCAGGCGCAAATGCGCGCCATGGGCGAGGCGCTTACCCGACAGCGGATAGCGGTGAACGAAGTGTTGACCAGTGAATATTGCCGCGCGTACGATACCGCCGTTTTGCTCGGCGTCTTGGCGCCACAAAACAACTCTCTGCTAAATGATTACCCTGCTACGGGTGAAGCATCACCCTCAGCGCTGGCGGCGTACGCGGCTGGCATTCAGCAGTTGCTCTCCAAACCGGTCCCGGTACGAACCAATCGGGTGCTGATCGGCCATCAGCTGCCTGCAGCGATTGTCCACCCTGCACTATCGATATTGGCCGAGGGCCACACCGCCATTTTCAAAGTCGAGCCAGGCAACCGCTTCCACTACATCACCACGCTTTCACCGTCGCAATGGCAGTTTATAGGCAGGCAGACCGTCAACGATGCCGCTATCGTCATTCAGTCGCATGCGCCGCAAGTCATCGCACCGATACAAGCTCAAACAAATATCCCGCTTATTGACGTAAATAAAGAACTAAAGGGTGCGGCGCTATTACAGGCGTTACGAAAAGGTGGATTTAATTTGTACATGCGGCACGGCTCGTCAACTATCGGCCAGGATGGCAATCTCGCTCAAGTGCCTATGTGGTGGGAGAACTGCGCCCTCCAGAGAAATATTGCAGACACGGGGCGCGAGCAGGCGCGCAAAATTGGCAGTTCGATTCGCGAACTGAAAATCCCGGTCAGTCAAGTGCTTACTGCGCAATTTTGCCGCACACGCGATACGGGTTATGGCTTGGGTCTCGGTCCTATTGAGGTTACTGAAGACCTCAATCACCAAATTGGGCAGCGAATCGGTTTTGATGTAAACGCAGCGCGTTTCAAACAACTTGCCGAGACACCGGCAAAGGGCACCAATCGTGTGCTGGTCTCGCACACCCACGGCAGCCCAAGAGCAGAGGAGCGCATCATGGGCGCCCTGCAGGAAGCTGAGATCGTGGTTTACAAGCCCGACGGCAAAGGCGGCAGCGAACCAATCGCGCGCATTCCAGTTGCCGAATGGGACAACCTGATCAAGAGCGATGGGAATATTAAGCCTTAGCGAGAGGCTGGTCAGATTATTTGCGCCGTGGCAACCTGACCACTTTCACCATCTTGTCGTGTACTTGCATGATCTCAATGGCGACATCCGCTATCATGACGGCCACACCCGGCTCGGGAATATCCTCAAGTTGCTCCAGCAACAACCCATTTATGGTTTTAGGGCCGTCCAGGGGGAAGTGATAACCAAGCTTGCGGTTTAACACGCGAAGCGGACACGACCCTTCAACCATCACACTACCGTCATCCTGTTTGCGATAGAGGCCGGTATTCATCGGTGACTGACTGGTGAACTCGCCAACGATTTCCTCAAGAATATCCTGTAGCGTCACCAGCCCTTGTATCTCGCCATACTCGTCGACGACCAACGCCATGTGCCGCTGATTTTCTTGAAACTGCGTCAGTTGCGCCAGTAGCCCGGTGCCTTCGGGCACAAAGTAGGGTTCGCGACAGATCTCCTTCAACGTCTCCAGCGACAGCGGCTCTTTGCGCGAGGCGTTGAGCACTTTGCGTACATGCACCACACCAACCACATTAGAAAGATCATCTTCAAAAACAATCAGTCGCGTGTGGTGCGCGGTCGCGAGCGTATTGCGAATGTCCTCGATGTTGTCCAGCAAATCCACTCCTTCGATGAGCGCACGCGGTGTCATGGTGTCGTCAACCGTCATGTTTTCCAGGTCGAACAGGTTTGCCATGATGTGTTGATGTTTCTTGGGAATGAACTGTCCGCCCTCCAGTACCAGCGTGCGCATTTCTTCCATTGACAGTTGCGGCGCGCCTTCTGTTACCGGCTTGATGCCAAGAATTCTGAGGATGCCGCGCACCATCGCGTTGACAGTCCACATCACAATCTTGGTGACGACGAAATTAACTAGCGGATAAAGCACGTAGCTGGCGCCGAGTGCAATCCGTTCGGCGAATCGCGCACCGAACACCTTTGGCAAGATTTCAGCAAAAATAAGAATGCAAAGCGATGCGGCTGTCGTCGCAATGGCGAGCACGTATTCGCCATCGCCAAACAGCCGCCTGCAAATTTCCAACACGAGAACGGTAGTGGCGGCGTTAATTGCGGTATTGCCCGCCAGAATAAATGCCAGCAACTCTTCCGTTTTTGCCAGTAGCGCGCCGGCCAGGCGCGCACCACGCGACCCCTGCTTGATCAAGTGCCGCAACCGGTAACGGTTGAGCGACATCATGCAGGTTTCAGACATCGAGAAGAAACCGGAGCCCAGCAACATCGCGGCTAGCGCCACGAATAGCCAGCTAATTTGAATATCGTCTGTCACTTTGCACTATCGAGTCGCTGACGGATACGGCCAATCACTGTGCCGAATTGGCGATTTCGGTTTCGCGCAGAAGGCACATCCCAGGCGCCTGGCCGCAAATCGGCAAGTCGCTGCTGATGTGCCATTTTTGGGTTAAAACTCAAGCAACGGCGCGGATCTTGGCACATTTTTGCCTCAAACGCCGCGCCCCGCCTCGTTATTTCTGTTGCATACACGCGTGGATTCATACGCGTTGCAAAATGATTTCCGATACAAACTTGCTGCCGACGTAGGAAAGGAGCAGCAGCACGAAGCCGATGAGCGTCCAACGCACCGCCAGTTTGCCGCGCCACCCAAACTTGCGATTACCGAACAGCAAGCCACCAAATATCAGCCATGAAAATGCGGCAAAAACGGTCTTGTATGTCACTTGAAATGGCTTACCAAACAAGGTTTCGGAGAAGAATATCCCGGTAACCAAGGTCGCTGTCAGCAGCAAAAAAGCCACGCCCAATAACTGAAACAGCAGCGCTTCCAGCCTCAGCAACGGTGGAAGTCCCTGCAACAAAGGCGGCAGATTGCCCTCATGCAGGCGGGTTTCAAGGGACATCATCAGCAGTGCGTGCAGCGTGGCAACGGTGTAAAGCGCATAGGCTAGTATCGCCACCACAAAGTGCATTTTGAACGCCCAATCGGCGTAATTTACAACGCGATGAGCAGGCAAAACCATCGGCAATATCGCCGCGACAGCCGCAATTGGCGCGAGGTAGAGTGCAACGATGCGCAATAGCTGGTTGTCAAAGCCGATCAACGTGTAAGCGAGCATCACCAGCCAGACAATCAGCGAGACGGCGTGCGAAAAACCGATATTCAGTCCTTCGCCGCTGAATAATGCATAGGCCAAGGCGGCGCCGTGACAAATCAGGCCGACGATCAAGGCTGCACGCATCACCGCAAATCGACCCACACGCGTGGCACCAGCGTTGACATTTGTCGTCGATCCCGCCGGCAACCAAGCCGCCAGTGCGGTCACGGCGTATAGAACGGCGGTGGTAAAATGAAGGTCAAAACTTGGCATCAAAGAAGGTCAAATCCGCAAGCAAGCAACATTGTTTTGAGTCGCCGAGTTTACACCATCCCAATTTTCCGTCCCCTCGCTGCAGAGCGAATACTCACGCTGGAACACCATGCTCGATAACCTTACAACCCGTTTGGCGGGAATCGTCAAAACGTTGCGCGGCCAATCGCGTTTTACTGACGACAATATTGCCGAAGCATTGCGCGATGTGCGCATGGCACTGCTTGAGGCAGATGTTGGCCTGCCGGTCGTAAAAGATTTCATCGCGCGGGTCAAAGAAAAAGCGCTGGGCGTAGAAGTGATGCAAAGCCTCACGCCGGGACAGGCATTTGTTGGGATTGTCCACAGTGAACTCATCGCACTTATGTCGGGTGGTGATGGTGCTCCTGAAAACGTGCCGCAGCGGCTCGCGCTGAATAGCCTGCCGCTCAATTTCGCCACGACACCTCCGGCGATCATCCTGATGGCGGGTTTGCAGGGTGCCGGCAAAACGACCAGCGCAGGCAAGCTTGCCAAACTGCTCAAGGAGCAGCACAAGAAAAAAGTGTTGCTGGTGAGCGTCGACATCTACCGTCCCGCCGCTATTGAACAATTAAAAACGCTGGCGACGCAAATCGGCGTCGACTTTTTCGCCAGCGATATCGCACAGAAGCCGGTCGATATTGCGGTTGCCGCGAAACAATGGGCTAAGGTACATTTCCACGATGTCCTGATTGTCGATACGGCGGGGCGGCTAGCGATCGACGAAGCCATGATGGCCGAGATCAAGGCGGTTCACGCGGCCGTCAATCCGATCGAGACGCTGTTCACTGTCGATGCGATGCAAGGCCAGGATGCGGTTAACGTTGCCAAAGCGTTTTCCGAGGCGCTGCCTCTCACCGGAGTAGTGCTGACCAAGCTGGACGGCGATTCGCGCGGCGGCGCTGCACTATCAGTTCGGCATATAACGGGGCAACCCATCAAGTTCGCCGGTGTGTCGGAAAAAATGGATGGCCTTGAGGTGTTCCACGCCGAGCGCATGGCGTCTCGCATACTGGGCATGGGTGACGTGCTGTCGCTGATTGAAGACGTTCAGAAAAACGTCGATGTCGTCGAAGCCAAGAAACTTGCCGACAAGTTCAAATCGGGAAAGGCGTTTGATTTCGACGATTTCAAAATGCAGTTGCAACAGATGCGCAAAATGGGCGGTATGTCAGCGCTCATGGACAAGCTGCCCGCGCAGTTGTCTCAAGCCGCACAGGGCTCACCGGATTTGCAGGAAAAACAGATGCGTCGCACCGAAGGCATCATCAACTCGATGACGCCGCTGGAACGCCGTAAGCCTGACTTGATGAAAGCGTCGCGCAAACGCCGTATCGCCGCTGGCGCCGGTGTGACCGTGCAGGAAATAAATCGCCTGATTGCCCAGTTTGAGCAAATGCAGAAGATGATGAAAATGATGAAGGGCGGCGGCATGGCCAAGATGATGCGGGGCATGAAAGGCATGATGCCCGGGATGCGTTAGCCGATGAACGGCAATTTGGGCGAATGTGAGTTCGTCATCGAGGATGGACTGGGCCAGATTGACATGTTAGACGCCGGAATCGGCGCATGGACATATGTTGATCACGCGGGCGCTCGCGGGCGAGCGCGTCAACTCGATGCATCCGCTGAGCGCGGGCCACTCTACGGTATGTCAGTTGGCGTCAAGGACATCATCGACGTTGCGGGTATGCCAACGACTTATGGTTCCGATATCTACGCCGGCAACATGGCGACGCAAGATGCTGCGTGCGTGGCGCTGGCGCGCGCGGCAGGCTCGGTCATCATCGGCAAGACCGCGACGACTGAATTGGCGGGGACCCACCCGGCGAAAACCCGCAATCCGCAGAATCCCGAGCACACGCCAGGTGGCTCATCGTCCGGTTCCGCGGCGGCGGTCGCTGCCGGCATGGTCAGGATCGCTATTGGGACGCAGACGGCAGGCTCGGTCATCCGGCCGGCCGCCTATTGCGGCGTGGTCGGGTTCAAGCCCACGTTTGGCCTGGTTCCACGCAACGGCGTCAAGCTGCAGTCAGATACGCTGGATACCGTCGGCGTGTTTGCACGCACCGTCGACGACGCGGCACATTGGTATACCGCAATGATTGGCGCGCGTGCCTCGGCTCTGCCTGTCATCGGCAAAGGCGCACTGCGAATCCTGCTGGTCTCTAACCTCATGGAGCGCGCAGACGTGGATATGTCGGTAGCCATCGCGGAAGCGGCTGAGGCGCTGACTGCCGCTGGCCTTCGTGTCCGTGAGGTTCGACTGCCCGAAGCGTTCGATGTTGCTCAACTTGATCAACGCCTCATTCAGCTTGCCGAGATGTCGCGGCTTTACGCGTCAGAGCATCGACACTTCCGTGAACAATTGAGCGACGAGCTGGTTGCGTTGCTCGACGAAGGGGCTGCCATTCCTGCCGACAAATATCAAGCAGCACTGGCGCGCACGGATGCGGCCAGGAAGCAGGTAGCGCTACTGTTTGGCGACTGCGATGCCATGTTGATGCCATCCGCCGCGGGCGCGGCGCCCAAGGGGCTCTCGTCGACTGGTGATCCGGTTTTTAATCGCCTCGCCAGCACGCTTCATCTTCCTGCCGTCAACATACCTGTCTATCGAAGCAAGAAGCGTATGCCCCTTGGCCTGCAACTGGTGGGCGCGCGCATGCAAGACGAGAAGCTGCTGGCAATCGCCAAACGGGTCATCGAACTGTTGCGCAGCAACACCCATGACTGAAACCTGCCGCGCCAGTCTGCTGGCCGATACTCCTGACTGCATTCCGACGATCCACCAATTGGTACAAACACGAGTGATAAGCGTGGCTTCGCAACCCGCTGGTTGAAAAAATAGAGGAAGATTTTCGTACCGTCGCAAATCGTGAGTGTTTGCCATTCGCGCTGGCGACTGGTGACTCTAGTGCACGTGGTAGCAAACCCAACGTTTTGCACCATTTTCACCAGAACACGGTCGTATCGAAACATTTGTACGATGCCGGGCACCGCTTTCTGAAAGAGACAACATGATTGGCTTCAGAGGCGTAACCAGACGGCTATTTGTTGGTGCTGCGCTGCTCTCGAAAATGAGCGCGCAATTCGTGCTGTCCGCTGACACCAACACTACTACGTCGCCACGGTCGGCGGCCGAGAAGCGAACCGCACAAAACCCTCGACTCGCGGCGTTCGCCAGGCCTCATGGTTTCAACGCTTGCTCCACCGAGTTGGAAGCGCTGGACCAAAACCTGATTGCCGACAGCGACTACTCGCAATGCGGGTTCATCGCCGAAAAAATATCAATTCAAAGCCGGTTTCCGCAATCATCGATTCGCGCAAAACAAGTGCCCGGGTGGATATGTTCGAGCACTCACCAATGTTGTTATCTGACCGGGAGACGCGAAAGTCGGCAAGTGCACGGGCATGTATAAGGCGGGCGGCACGAGAGTTCAAGCTAGGAGACGGTACGGAAATACTGTGCGTGTTCGCGCTTTTCAGATTCTGTTAACGCGCGCTTGACCAGTTTCACCCTTAGCGCGTCAACGGCGCGCGGAGTCCTGATCATGACATCGGTATCGACACCGGAATCGATGAGCGATTGACCCATATCGCTCAGCAAATGAACCTGCGACAACAGGTCAAAGCGATGTTCCCGCCAGCCAACATACCAGCACCAATCGGTGTAGTAAGACCATGAGCGCTCGTTAAACGCGCGTACATGCGTCGGATCCTGCCATGCGCCATATGAAAGATCGTACGGCACCTCGAGTTCCAGGGTGCCACCGACACGCAGCCATTCGAGGCAATTTGTCATGCACTGGACCAGGTCCTTGACATGCTCGAACACATGCTCGGCGAGTATGTAGTCGAATGCGTCCTTACGCAGTTTAATCCTGCCGAATCTCCACGACTGCATGGAACTCTCAAACGGAAAGCGCTCACTCAAGTCGAAAATGACGTCTGCGCCACGTTCCCGGTTGATGTCGATATTCAGGTAATTGTGCCGCCAGGCTTTTCCAGACCCGATATTTATTCTGGGTGGCGGGCTGACGTCGTACTTGATGGCGCGGGGGGCAAACGTCGCGTTGTCCTGGTACGCCTCGAGCGCGTTTTTTAGCGGCGTCAACCAGTCGCGTGCCTTGAAACGGTCGTATGCACGCTCAGCCAATGCATGTCTGCGCTCGTTATCTGCACAATACGCCGCGCACAGATCGGGCAACTGCGTCAGCGACGCGCCATCGATGCACTGACGCAAGTCAGCCTCAATCTGCGTGAGCTCGGTTAATTCAGAAAGCACGCAGACGCGATTGGCCAGCAGGTAACTGACACGCACCTCTTCGAAGATGTGGATACCGTCGTAGAACGCCAAATTGACGACAATCTTTGCCCGCGCTATTCGATCATCGCGCTGCTCTCTGGTCAGATCCCATGGATCGTCCCACACAACGTTCATGCCTCTCTGCTGAATCGCTCTTAGCGTTCGCTCGCGACGCCCATTGATCGAGCCGTAGAAAAGCACATCGATGTCTTTTTTGACATGTTTAATGCGTTCCAGTGTTGGCGCGTAGCCTACCGGGACAAATTTTGTGTCGCATACTCCGGCGGCATTTAGCGCAGCAATGTTGGCCTTTGAATAGTCCCAGTTTGGCAAATTGCGCATGAGCGCAAAAACCTCGGCTCCAATCTGCACCCGCGGCATGCCGCCTATCTGTTCGAAATTGTAGTTAATGAGGCGCGTTTCTTTCGACGGAAGTTGGTCCGGGTTCAGCCCAAATCCGGCAAACAGAATGTTGATTCCGTTCGGGTCGATCGCGCCGTTCTGTTGGGTTACCGTGTAGCCAAGTTTATGCAGTCCCCAATTGAGAGTTTCGACCACTTCCTCAAGACGGAACCCGAGAGTGCAGAGATTGACGATAACAGGACGCATTGGGAGTTGTTACCGAATTCTCTCAGGCCAGTTTGCTCTTGATGATGGCAGATAGCTTACCCATATCGGCGCGGCCGGCAACCTTAGGACGCAATGCGTTCATCACTTTCCCTATGTCCTTGGCAGAAGCTGCACCGGTCTCTGCGATTACGCCATTGAGAATTTCGGCGATTTCTTCCTCGGTCAGTTGCGTCGGCATGTAGGCGGACAACACATCAACTTCAAATTTTTCCTTGGCGACCAGGTCAAGACGGTTTCCTGCCTTGAATTGCTCGATAGAGTCCTTCCGTTGCTTCAGCATTTTCTCGATGATGGCCAGTACCATGGCGTCGGTCAACTCAATTCGCTCATCGACTTCTTTTTGCTTTAGTGCCGCCTGCAGCAGGCGTATTGCACCAAGCTTCTCGGTGTCGCGCGCTTTCATCGCAGTTTTCATGTCTTCGCTGATTTTTTCACGTAGCGCCATTTCAATCTCCACAAATAAAAAAGGCAGGCGACGTGTGTCACCTGCCTCAATAAATTCTAACCGACTTTGATTTAGTACAGCTTAGGCGGCAGCATCTGGCTACGCAGGCGCTTGAAGCGACGCTTCACTGCAGCCGCATGTTTGCGTTTGCGTTCCGCAGTAGGCTTTTCGTAGAACTCACGGGCACGAAGCTCGGTGAGCAAACCAGTTTTTTCAATAGCGCGTTTAAAACGGCGCAATGCGACGTCAAACGGTTCGTTTTCTTTCAATCGGACTAACATTCAAAATACCTTTCTAGTTATGCCCAGCCAAGCGCCGAATACGGTCGATTGTGGGTCTGAAGTTGTGCTACCGCCTTCTTTTTTCGCGTAGTGAAATCGCAGAAAGCCCAATATAATAACGACTTACGGTAATTTTGCCAAGCCCTATCCTACCTGGCCCGTTCACTTGCTGATACTCGGCGTTGAAACATCTTGCGACGAAACCGGCGTAGCGCTATATGACAGCTCGACGCGGCAACTGACCCACCGGCTGCACTCCCAGGTAGAGATGCACGCCGCCTACGGTGGTGTGGTGCCCGAACTCGCATCACGAGATCACATTCGTCGCATCACACCTTTGATCGAGGACGTTTTGCGAGAAAGCATGCGCTTACTTGGCGATATTGACGTGATTGCCGTCACTAAGGGGCCCGGGCTCGGCGGTGCGCTGCTGGCGGGAACCAGCGTTGCAGCTGGGCTGGGCGCTGCTCTGGGCATACCGGTTATCGGAATACATCATCTGGAAGGACACCTGCTTTCGCCACTGCTTTCTGAGCCGCGACCCGACTTCCCGTTTGTCGCGTTGCTAGTATCGGGCGGTCACACGCAACTGATGGCGGTGAACGGCGTCGGCCGTTATCGCCTCTTGGGTGAGACCTTGGACGATGCTGCTGGGGAGGCATTCGACAAGACTGCGACATTGCTGGGTTTAAGCTATCCCGGTGGCCCGGCGCTAAGCGAGCTTGCGAATACAGGAAATCCCGCACGCTTCAAGCTTCCACGACCGATGATAGCGAGTGGGGATCTGGATTTCAGCTTCAGTGGGCTGAAGACCGCAGCACTGACACTTATTCGAAACATTGAGGCCAACGGCACTCCAAACGCTCAGGCGCGCGCAGATATCGCCGCAGCGTTTCAGGATGCGATCATTGCCGTCCTGGTGTCAAAATCGTTAGCGGCCCTCGACGCAACTGCGATGTCGCGGCTGGTTGTCGCGGGCGGTGTGGGGGCCAACAAGTCATTGCGCCAAAAACTCACGCACGCCGTTGAGAAGAAGGGCGGCTCGGTCTACTACCCGCCTTTGGAGCTTTGCACCGACAATGGCGCAATGATCGCCTTTGCTGCGGCAATGCGTATGACCGCAGATCCCGCGATGCTTGCAAATGCCTTTACCTCATTCAATATCAAGTCGCGCTGGGCTCTCGAAGATATCGCTGAAGGTTGAACACAAGCGCAGCAGTTACTGGGGTGCCTTCTGACGGAAATCTCGTTCCGCCGCTGCCACTTTCTCTTCCGCCTTCTTCAGCGCCTCTTCGAGTGAGGCGATTCGAGAATAATATTCCGGTTTGCGGTTAATCGAATTGACGCCGGTAGGTTGCCCATTTACTCCTCGACCCACGACGATAAGGCGCTCGTCTTGCGTAGGCTCTTGACCATCATCAAGCGCTTTTTTCGCTTTCTCCAGCTCGTCACGTGCTGCGTCCAAAGCTTTACGATAGGTCTCTCGCTCGCCCGCTCGCTCCGAAGCCCGTGCTGTAACCGGACCGCTGTTTTGCGGTTTGCTTGAGGATTGATTTCGACCGGCCGGAATAACTGTCCCAGTGGTATCGGCAATAACGGGCTCCGCCTTTTCGCCATTCTTGGGAGCCTTGTCGGAGTAGGTAATCTTTCCGTCCTTGTCAGTATATTTCCAGAGCCCCTGTGCATTTGTCGCGAACGCGAAACACGCCAGGAGTACGCCAGCAATCAACGAAATTTTGCGTTCAGCCAACTGTTGCATATTCTTCCCCTCTGACGGCGCGAGCCGCATTCGAAGCGCAAACCAGACACTTCGTATCACGTCGAAATCTGACCGTCTGCCAGGAAAACGAAAGTCCATCGAACATCATTAAGCGCCCGGAGAGAGGCTCGCCCAAATTGCACAACAAGCGAATTGCTTCGGCTGCCTGCATGGCGCCGATAATCCCCACCAGTGGCGCAAACACCCCCATTACCGCACAGCGCTCTTCTTCCAAGTCGGCCTGGTCAGGAAAGAGACAGTGGTAGCAGGGGCTATCTGCCTTCCCCAAATCAAAACTTGTGATCTGACCGTCGAAGCGAATGGCCGCCCCGGAGACAAGTGGCTTCGAATAAACCACGCAGGCCCGGTTGATGCTATGTCGCGTCACAAAATTATCCGAGCAGTCCAATACAACATCCGCACTCTTGACTGCGTTTTCGAGCACATCTCCAGCCAACCTCTCTTGTATCGCTTTGATGCTGATCGTCGAGTTCAAGGCGCGCAACTGATTCACTGCGGAGACCGCCTTATTCAGTCCGACCGTGTCCTCGCGGTGTATTACCTGCCTTTGCAGATTGGTTAGGTCGACACAATCACCATCAGCCACACTAATATGACCAACGCCTGCCGATGCAAGATACATCAATGCCGCCGAACCGAGGCCACCGGCACCAATTACCAGCGCACGCGATTGAGCAAGCCGCTCCTGACCTTCGAGGCCAAACTCGTTTAGGAGAATATGTCGACTGTAGCGGAGCAGCTCTTGGTCATCCATGCTCGATTCAACCGACCGACCAGTATGACGCGGGACACCTTCGTCCGCGACGCACTACTTACTCGATTTGTCCGCCTTATCAACTTTGTTCAGCTTGGGTTTCGGCACCGCAGTTATGTTGCCGGCGCTAGCCAGCAATGCACGCGGGCTGGACGCAACCGGTAACCCCTTCAGTTGGTTCATTGCCTGCTGCAGTATGAAATCAATCGGTTTTCCATCAACGCCGTTGAGCGGTTTGTACTCAACCGGTTTTTCCTCGGACTTATTGTCGATGGCGGCAACGGAAGCCGCACTCGCGCCAACAGTTTTGCCATCTTGGGCAGACAAGCCACTGGAAGGCGTGCCTTTAACTTTGCTTCCATCTTTGTCTTTTCTGTCCGGCGGCACTGCCGATGCGTCAGGTATCGCATCCAGCTTGGCCTTCAATGCGTCAGCCGCTTTCCTTTCGTCATCACCGACGAGATGTCTTTCCAGATCGGCTTCACGCATCGCAACACGTTGGGTACCGTCGTCGACAGTAACATCGGGAACAATTCCCTTGGCCTGAATCGATCGGCCGTTCGGCGTGTAGTAGCGTGCCGTCGTCAATTTGATCGCGCTGTTGTTGCCCAATGGGAGGATTGTCTGCACCGAGCCTTTGCCGAACGTTTGCGAACCCATAATTGTCGCCCGCTTGTGGTCCTGCAGCGCACCGGCGACAATTTCTGAAGCTGATGCCGTGCCGTTGTTCACGAGGACGACCATGGGAACGTCTTTAATAGACGGAGGGAGTTTGGCGAGATAGTCTTCGCGACCCGCACTGCGCAAATAGTTTTCCTTGCGCGCCAACAACCGCATCTTCGAATCCTCAACGCGACCATCGGTATAAACGACGAGTGCATCTTTAGGCAGGAAAGCAGCCGACACGGCGACCGATGCGTTTAGCAGTCCGCCCGGATCATTGCGCAAATCAAGTACCAATCCCTTTAGCGCACCGCCGTTTTGTTTGTAAGCGTCATTGATGGCACGCGTCATCTTTTCGCCGGTGTTTTCTTCAAACTGGGTGAGGCGAATGACAGCATAACCCGGCTCAATCAAACGTGAACGGACGCTTTGAATTTCGATGATGGCGCGTTTGACGTTAAACACAAGTTCCTTGGCTTCGCCGCGACGTAGGACCGTGAGTTTGGCTTCCGTACCGGCTTCACCGCGCATACGTTTTACCGCTTCCGTGAGTGAAATTCCACGCAAGCTGGTTTCGTCGACCTTGATGATGAAGTCACCCGCCTTGATGCCGGCACGAAACGCCGGCGTGTCGTCAATTGGCGAAATCACTCGCACAAATCCGTCCTCCGAGCCGACTTCAATGCCCAAACCACCAAACTTGCCGGTTGTCGTCGTCTGCATCTCCTTGAATGCATCCGCGTCAAGAAAAGCGGAGTGCGGGTCAAGGCCAGTCAGCATGCCGTTGATCGCCTCTTTGATCAATCGTTTGTCGTCAATTTCTTCGACGTAGTCGCTCTTGATGCGACCGAAAACCTCGGAAAGCATGCGTACTTCTTCCAGCGGCAAATTCAGCATCGTGCTTTGCCGCTCGGCCACCGCCGAGAAATTAAGGCTCAACATAACGCCCGCGATTGCTCCCAGTCCTACCAGCCCGCCGGCCTTCATTTTGCGGCTCAAGGCGCTGCCAGGATTTTTTTCCGGTGCGTTGCTCATGCAAACCTCACAATTGATAACTTCATTTTCAATCTCACATTCAGCGTCCTACCCATTTCATTGGATCGAACGGCTTGCCTTGATGGCGCAATTCAAAATATACACCCGATTCCAGCGCGCCGCCTGTCGAGCCGACCGAAGCCACCGTTTCACCGCTCTGCGTCTTGTCACCGACCTGTTTTAGCAAGGATTCATTGTTGCCGTAAAGACTCATATAACCGCCACCATGGTCAACGATGACAAGGTTTCCAAAACCTCTTAACCAATCAGCGTATACAACCCTGCCGTCGGCAACCGCCTTCACCGTCTGCCCCACTTCCGCACGAATGAACAGCCCTTTCCAGGTTACGCCACCGTCTTCTCTTGGTCTGCCAAACCGGCCTTGAAGTTCCCCTCGCGTGGGCAATTTAAGTTTCCCTTTCAGCGTCTCGAATGCCCGCCCGATAAATGTAGCATCTGCGACAGACTCTACGGGCTGACCTTTCTGCCGAGTGTGATCGCTCTGCCGCTCTTTTCGTTCTACACGGTCTCGTGCCAACGCCTTCGCCAGCTGATCAATCAGCTTGGCGAGACGATCTTCATCGCGCTTCAGGCGGCCAACTTCGCGGCGACTATTGCTGATGTCCGCCTTGATTTTTGTGAATACCCTTTGTCTGTCCGCACGCTCACGCTGTAACTGGGCGCGGGCTTTCTTTTGTGCGTCCGCGTTGGCCGCCAGCTCTTCCAGCTTGCTGCGGACCTCGGACTCCAATTTCGCCAACGCCGCAAGGCTCTGTTTGAGGCCGCCGATCATCGTCGCGCGGGCCCGCGACAAATAGCCGAAATAATGGATCTGCCGATCCACTTCTGCCACATCCTGACCGTTGAGCATCAGCCGTAATGCATCGGCATTGCCGTACATGTATTGGTGGCGAATCGTACGATCTAACAACGCTTGATGGCGCACCACGTCTGTACGAGCTGTGTCGATGTTCTTTTTCAGCTCCGCGAGACTCTGTGCAATCTTGCCCTGCTCACGGGCAAGCGTCAGCAAGCCGCGATTGACCTCGCTGATGGATCTTTCCGATGTTCGCAGCGTGTCAGCGACCTCGTTGCGAGACTCTTCACTCTTAACGATATCGCGTTGCAGATTCTCGATGCGTTCACGGAGCTGACTGAGTTCAGTTTTCTGGTCGGCACGACTGGACACACAACATAGGGTAAATAGTATTGCCGCGATCAAACTCGCGCTATGTTTCACCCTTGACTTGCCCTAGACGGCACCTGGTTCAAGTTCAGGCCTTCGCCTTGCCCTGATTGGCCACGGCGGCCTGCGCTTTGGCGATTTCCGCTTGGTCGCCAAGGTAGTAATTTCGTATGGGTCGCAAGTCATCAGTCAACTCATAAACCAGCGGCACGGCAGTCGGAATATTGAGCCCGACGATCTCACTATCACCTATATGATCGAGATGCTTGATCAACGCTCGTAAGCTATTGCCATGCGCGGCAATGATGACGTTTCTTCCTGCGCGCACTTGCGGCGCAATTTCAATCTGCCAGTAAGGCACCACGCGCTGCACCGTGTCTTTTAGGCACTCGGTCTGGGGCAGCTCTTCTGGCAACAAGGTTGAATAGCGGGGATCGCTGGCGGGATTGCGTTCGTCCTCCGTGGTTAATGCAGGGGGCGGGACGTCATAGCTGCGCCGCCAAACGTGCACTTGGTCGTCGCCAAATTTGGCTGCAGTCTCCGCCTTGTTTAACCCCTGCAGCGCACCGTAATGGCGCTCATTCAAACGCCAGTGTTTCACGACCGGTATCCATTGACGGCCCATTTCTTCCTGTGCCAGCCACAGCGTACGAATGGCACGTGTTAACAGCGACGTATATGCGAGGTCAAACTCCAGGCCTGTTTCTCGCAACAGCCGGCCCGCTCGCCGTGCTTCCTCAACACCTTTGTCAGTCAAATCAACATCTTTCCACCCTGTAAAGCGGTTTTCAAGATTCCAGGTGCTTTCTCCGTGACGCATCAATACCAGTTTTTTCATTGGATCAATCTCGATAAGATCTTGTATTAAAGGCAAACATCACTATCTAGGCTAGTGCAAGTATTTGCCGCGGAAACGTCGAAAATGTCGCTACATGTTGGTAAAATATCAGGTTTTCGCGCTCGGCCAAACGTTCATTCAAACGATTGGCTTGAATCTCCCCGTCGCCGCAACACAACATTGCTCAACATATGACCGAGTTTATTTCACAAAACATCATGCTGGTTTTGTTGTTCGTCACCAGCGGCGGAATGTTGCTGTGGCCGACGATTTCCAAATCAATTGGTAATTCGCGCGAACTCGGCACGCTGGAAACCACCCGTATGATGAACACCGGAAACGCACTCATTCTGGATATTCGCGCCACCACCGAGTTCGGTGGTGGCCGCATTCCAAAGTCGAAGAACATTCCGCTCGCGGAAATCGACAAGCGTATTGATGAGATTGCAAAGTTCAAGGATAAACCGGTGGTAGTTACTTCCGGCGCGAATGCAGGCGCCGGCGCTGCACTGAAAGTGTTGAAGCGACACGGTTTCGCCGACGTTTATCAGTTGCAAGGCGGATTTGGCGCCTGGCAGCAAGCCAGTCTGCCCGTCGAAAAATAGTTTGCAGTCAGCTCATGCCTAAAATCACCATGTATTTGACCGGCGTCTGCCCGTATTGCCATATGGCAGAACGACTACTGCAGTCCAAAGGCGTTGTTTCCATCGACAAGATCCGCGTCGATCTGGATCCGGTCCAACGCGAAGAAATGATGATGAAGACCGGGCGACGAACGGTACCGCAGATCTATATCGGCGAGCGCCACGTTGGCGGTTTTGACGAATTGTCTGCGCTCGACAAATCCGGTCAGCTTGAACCATTGCTGGCCGCCTGAATTTTGTATCACGCATAAAACTTAACGAGGAAAATGAGATGACCGATGCAACTACACAAGACAATCAACCCGCGTATTCAGTCGAAAAAATCTATGTAAAGGATCTTTCGCTTGAAGTGCCCAATGCCCCGCAAATCTTCCTTGAGCGCGAAGCACCACAAGTGGACGTTCAATTGCATCACTCATCGAGCAAGGTGGATGCGGGCGTGTTTCAGACCGAGCTGACGTTGACCATTACCGCAAAGATTGGCGAAAAAACCATGTTTCTGGTTGAAGCCAATCAAGCGGGTATTTTCGCGATCCGCAATGTTCCTGACGCCGACCTTGACCCGATCCTTGGAATCAGCAACCCGAATATCTTGTATCCCTATGTTCGCGAGACCGTGTCTGACGCCATTGTGCGCGCAGGTTTCCCACCGGTTCTGCTCAATCCAGTAAATTTTGAAGCGCTATACCAGGCTCAAAAACAGCACGAGTCACAGCAAGTAGCTGCCGCGCCGGACGCTGCACAACTGGTTACGCACTAAGGGCAATTGATGCACAATATGGTCATGAAAAAATTCATGTCCAGCAAAAACGCCGCCGCCCTGTGGGCGGCGTTTTGCTTGGTGCCGACACTGTCGTTGGCGCAAGCCGCCAAAGTGCCCTCAACACCCGCAGCGCTTTTCGGATCGATCGGCGAGAAACCGGCCATCTTGTATGACGGCCTGTCAACAAAGGCAAACAAAATCTTCATACTTTCCAGCTTTCACCCTGTGGAAATCTTGGTCAAGCTAGACAAATGGACCAAGGTTCGCGCTGCCGGAAACGTGATCGGCTGGATGGAAAATTCGTTTTTTGGCGACAAGCGATTCATGCAGGTAATCGGGTCCAGTGCCGAAATTCGCGCGGCCCCAAACGGTAGCGCCAGTGTCGTGTTTGAAGCTCAGCGTAGCGTCGTACTGGAATCCACGGGGCCCGCCAGCGCCGACGGCTGGATGGCCGTTCGGCACCGCGATGGTCAGACAGGTTTTGTCCGGCTCACGCAAGTCTGGGGCGCATGAATCTCGTCGTGCTTGGTGCAGGTGCATGGGGCACGGCGCTGGCAATTTCGTTCTCACATCGGCATCAGGTCACACTTTGGAGCCGTGACGCGACGCATGTGGCAGAAGTAGCAGCTTCGCGCCACAATCAGCGTTATTTGCCAGGCATCAATTTGCCGGATTCAATCGCCATCGAGGCGAAACTCGATGTCGCACTCGCAAATGCAGATTTGTCGCTGATCGCCACCTCAACGACCGGGCTCGGCGCCACAACGGCTTTGCTCTGCCGACAGTCGACCGAGTTGCCGATCCTGTGGGCATGCAAGGGTTTCGACAAGGAAACTGGACGGCTACCGCACGAAACCGTCGGACAGTTGGTCGGGTCGAATGCCGGGATTCACTTTGGTGCGTTAAGCGGGCCTAGTTTCGCGCTTGAAGTCGCCAAGGGATTGCCTTGTGCATTGACGCTGGCAGCCAATGATTTGAACTTCGCTCGCGAAATGACTGCACAACTTAATGGTCCGGCGCTGCGCATTTATTCGAGCGATGATCTGGTCGGCGTCGAATTGGGCGGCGCGCTCAAGAACGTGATGGCCATTGCTGCAGGTATCTGCGATGGCATGCAGCTTGGTATGAACGCCCGCGCCGCCCTCATCACCCGCGGCCTGGCGGAAATGGTTCGTCTTGGCGTCGCCATGGGCGGTAAGCCTGAAACCTTTATGGGTCTGACAGGCCTGGGCGATCTGGTATTGACGGCGACCGGAGACCTCTCTCGCAATCGAACCGTCGGCGTGCATTTGGCGCAAGGCAGAAGTCTCGATGCCGTCCTCGCCTCGCTCGGTCACGTTGCCGAAGGTGTCAATTCTGCGCAGACAGCGCTGGCGTTGGCAAAAAAGCATGCCGTCGATATGCCGATAACCGAGGCCGTGAACGCCGTGTTATTCGCTAATGCCGATCCGCGCGAAACGGTACGGCGTCTGCTGTCGCGCGACGCCAAGGCCGAGTCTGCATAAGCCGTGCAAAGCGACGAGCTATCCAATCGCACGCTGCAACGATAAAACATTTGATTTTTAATTCCACCGGAGCCCGCCAAATGAGCAAGAAAGCCAGCGCGAAAACTGCCAAGTCGAAGCCAGAATCCAAGTCCCCCGCTGCCAGCAAGACCGAGAGCAAGGCGGCAAAACATGCGGCACAGGCGCTAATGAGCCCACGCATTACGGCCGCACAAAAAGCCGAAGTGTTGATCGAAGCGCTGCCGTATATCCGCCGCTTCTGGGACAAGAATATCGTGGTCAAGTACGGCGGCAATGCCATGACGGAAGTTGCACTGCAGGAGGACTTTGCCGAAGACATCACGCTGCTGAAGCTGATCGGGATGAACCCCGTTGTTGTCCACGGCGGCGGCCCGCAGATCAATCGCACGCTCGAAAAAATCGGCAAGCAGGGCCAGTTTATCCAGGGGATGCGGGTGACGGACGATGAAACGCTGGATGTGGTCGAGATGGTGCTTGGTGGCCTCGTCAATCAGGAAATTGTCACGCTCATCAACAAGGCAGGTGGCAAAGCGGTAGGCCTCACCGGCAAGGACGGCAATTTCATTCACGCGCGCAAGATGACGATTACGTCAAAAGAAGACAAACGCAAGAAAATTGATATCGGCCTGGTGGGAGAGGTCGTTAAGATTGATACCGCCATCATCGACTTGCTGGACAGTGAGGACTTCATTCCAGTGATCGCGCCGCTGGGTGTTGACGAAAAAGGCACCTCGTACAACATCAATGCAGATGTGGTTGCCGGGAAAATTGCTGTCGCGTTGCAAGCCGAGAAATTTATCCTGTTGACCAATACTGCTGGGGTGCTGGACAAAAAGGGCAGAGTGCTGACCGGGCTGACCGCTTCCAAAGTCGCGGAATTGATTGAGGACGGAACCATCTCGGGTGGCATGTTACCGAAAGTCGATTGCGCGCTCGACGCCGTCAAGAATGGTGTGAAGACCGCGCACATCATTGACGGGCGAGTGCCACACGCGCTGTTGCTGGAGGTATTGACCAGCGAGGGCGTAGGCACGCTCATCCGTGGCGCAAGTGCTAATCGCGGCCAAACTTGAGATAGAAGTTTCGCCCTGCCAAATAGTCAAAAACTAGCAACGGTGCGGCTCCCAGGCAGAAAGCGTCTGAAACGCCGCGACAGCTATTGAGTTTGGCTCTTATTAACGGCAGGCGCGCAAATACGTCGCTGCATTCCGCGCGCGGCGCTCACGCCCCCATGTAATCCTTCTTGCCTACTTCCAGACCGTTGTGTCGCAGGATGGCGTAAGCGGTCGTGACGTGGAAGAAAAACTGCGGCAGGGCATAGTGCACCAGGTAGGCATGGCCGGTGAATTTACGTTCCTTCGGTGTGCCCGGGCGCAACACAATTTCGCGGTCTTCCTGGCCATCAATTTGCGCGGCAGTGAAGCCATCCAGAAACGCGAGCGACTTCGCCAGATGCGCCTGCAACTCGGCAAAAGTTTGTTCGTTGTTCTCCGCCACCGGCACCTCAGCGCCCGCCAAGCGTGCGGACACACCGCGTGCAAACTCGGTAGCGATTTGAACTTGGCGGATCAGCGGAAACATGTCCGGAAAAAGCCTCGCCTGCAATAGCGCATTCGGGTCGATCTTCTTTTCGGTGGCGTGGGCCTCCGCCTTGGTGAGGATTGCGGCCATGCTGGTGAGCATTTGCCGGAAGACGGGGACGGTTGCGGAGTAGAGGGATATTTGCACGAAGTTTCCTGTTGGATTGAAGGGTTGACGCTGACTGCCAGCACAGCTTATTGACGTAGCTTCAGATTGTTACACACGAGACTTGATGATGCGCATTGCTAGCCGCCTAATCCCAGCGCTTTGCAAACCCCAGCCAGCCCATCACCCATCGCGCAAATCCATATACGACCCACGAGATGGCGCGCTCCCACCAGCCGCGTTTCTGCCAATCCGCTGGTTGAAGCTGCGTCGCGTTCATGCGAATTTCGTCCATCACTGATGTACGCAAGTTGGACGCGAAAGTTTGGTCGAACACCAGTACATTGGCCTCGCGATTGAGGAACAGGCTGAATGGATCGAGATTGCTCGAACCAACCGTGGACCACTCTTCATCGACCACCGCGACCTTGCCGTGCAACATACTTCGTTGATACTCAAAAATACAGACACCGGCACCAAGCAATTGCGTGTAAAGCGCGCGCGTTGCCTGTTGCAGCATGGGATGGTCGGCGCGGCCCTGCAAAAGTAGTATCACTTTGACGCCACGCTTTGTCGCTGCCTTGAGTGCGCGGCGGAAATGTCTCCCCGGCAAAAAGTAGGGACTGGTAATCAGGACTTCATGGCGAGCATTGCCAACAGCGGCCAGATACGCTCTTTCGATGTCGCGACGATGCCGAAAGTTGTCGCGGATGGCGAATGACACCTTGGTCCCGCCCTTTTGTGTTTCCCGCTCCAACGCTGGGGGAACATGGATCGGGAACTTGGGAAGGGGAAATCTTTTGTCGTTCCGCCCAAATTTCCACCAGGAGACTGTTCGCCAAAGCCGCGCCATTTCCAGATAAATATCGGCGAGTATCGGGCCTTCTATCTGCACGGCATAGTCGTAACGGGGGAATTCTGACATCGAGTGGCTCAAATCGTCGATCAAGTTGATTCCGCCGACGAACCCGATCCGGCCATCGATCAACGCGATCTTGCGATGCACCCGCCGCAGCCGGCTCCTTTTAAAATTAAAGATCCTATGCTCGGGACGAAACACCAGCAGCGAAATGCCGGCCGCCTGCATGCTCTCGAAGAATGTGCGCGGCGTATTGTGCGAGCCCACGCCGTCGATCAACACTTGCACGTTGACCTTGCGCTGCACGGCGCGCTTCAAGGCGTCGGCGATTGCCGATCCAGCAGCATCATTGCAAAAAATATATGTTTCAAGTCGGATTTCGATACTTGCTGCGTCGATAGCAGCGATCAGCGCCGGGAAAAACGCGGCGCCATTCTTGAGTAGAGTGAGGGAATTGCCCGGGACGACGCGCGAGCGACGCTGCAAGCTCACTTCCCGGGCCGCAGTGTCACAGTCAGGCCAACGTGATCCGACATCTTGTGCCATTTCACGCCGTTTACATCGCCGTGCAGCCTGGCCGACTGCTCGACCTCCAAACCTCGCACGTAGATGCGATCGAGAGTGAACAGCGGCAGCATCGCGGGGAACGTGCGCGCGGGCTTGCCATGCGTGTGTTCAAAAACTTCAACCAGACCCAGCGCCTCATTCAGGCGTTTGCTGGTACCGCTGGCCTTTGCACGCCAGTCATTGAAATCGCCCGCAACCAGCAGCGGCCCGTCGTGTGAAGCCTCGTGCAGGAATTCAATCAGGCGCTCGACCTGCATTTTGCGACTGCGCGCAAACAACCCCAGGTGAATACAAACGCAGGTCAGGGGCGTATGCCATCCCGGAATGTCGAGTCGCGCCATCAAGTGGCCGCGTGCTTCATAGCGATGATGCGAGACGTCACGATTGACCCAATTAATCACTGGAAACGCAGACAGGATGGCATTGCCGTGGTCGCCGTCTTTATGGGCGGCATTAAGGCCGTATACAAGGTCGGTGTAGCGTCCCTCAGCAATGTGTTCGTGCTGCGCCAGCTCCGGCCAGTTATCGAACTTGTTTTCGTTCTTGGTATGTGCGCCCTGCACTTCCTGCAAAAACACGATGTCGGCATTCAGCGATTGCACTTTCTCGCGCACGTCGTGAATCACCAGGCGACGGTTGAGCGGACTCAAGCCCTTGTGTATGTTGTAAGTGGCAACGGTGATGCATTCAGTCATGGTTCACCTGCGGATCGTTCTCGGATGTTGCTGCTCGACGTGGGAGATCGAGTATGGCGTCGCGATTGGTGGGCGAAAAACACAACGGCGCTGCTTTTTCATAGGGCAGCCATACATATTGCAGATGCTCACGCGCACTTAGTGTGACAGCGATGCGGTCGGGAATCTGTAGGCCAAACACGTGTTCGGTATTGTGGCCGACGCCGGGTGCGTAGCGGTGTTGCCAGATGGGATAGATTTCGTAGATATTCTCCAGCTTCCAATCAGCGAGGCTGGCTCCCGCTTGCGAAGCGTCGATTCCGGTCTCCTCCATCACTTCGCGTATCGCCGTTTTCGCGAGAGTTTCTCCCGCCTCCTGACTGCCAGTCACTGACTGCCAATAGCCCGCATAATCGGCCCGCTCGATCAACAGCACCTCCAATTTGGCGGTGTAAATCACGACCAGCGCAGAGCGCGGAATTTTGTACGGTTTGGCAACATTCATGACGTGATTGTAAGGGCTGTGATGCGCACGAGTCGCATAAGGCGTCTGATAAAATAGTGGCCAGTTTTGAGAGTTTGCCTTGTCCCCCCAGTCGTCGTCCATTTCTTCCCTGCACATGCCGTTATCCCGCGCCCGCTATCTCAAAGGTGCCGCCTGGGGCCTGTTCGCCATCTCGATCTGGGTCGGCTGGATATTGCTCACGCGATACGGTGTGACGACCACACTCTCGGCTTACGACATTACGGCATTGCGATTTGCCTGCGCCGGATTGATTCTTGCACCGGTGGTTTATCGGCAAGGTTGGGGCGTGCGCGAAGTAGGCATCAGGAAGTGGCTCGTCATCGTCAGCTGTGCTGGGGTTCCCTATGTGTTGATCGCTTCCAGCGGATTGCAATTTGCGCCTGCCGCGCACGCTGGCGCGCTAATCCCAGGTACGATGCCGCTGTGGGCGGCACTGTTGGCGATGTATTTTCTAAAAGAGAAAATCACGGGCGTACGCAAACTCGGCCTGATGCTCATCCCGGTAGGCATTTTCATATTTGTCGGTGCAGGTCTCACAGATTTCGCGAGTGGCAATTGGCGCGGACATCTGCTGTTTCTCGCCGCAGCCATGAGCTGGGCGAGCTTTACAGTTGCGATGCGTTCAGCGGGACAATCGGGTTTCACGCCGTTGCAGGCGGCTGCCGTAGTATCGGTTGTTTCCTCATTGATCTATCTGCCGGTGTACCTGCTGTTTCTCCCGCATCGCATCTTGCAGGCACCCATCGGCCCAATCGTCATCCAGACGCTCTATCAAGGTATTTTCGTGAGCATCATTTCGCTGTTCGCGTACGCGCGGGCGGTATCGATTTTGGGCGCATCACTGGGCGCCAGTTTCGCCTCACTCGTTCCCGTACTCGCGATGCTGTGCGCAATTCCGCTCCTCGGAGAATGGCCTGGAACCAGCGATTACATCGGCATTGCGGCGATTACGTTTGGCGTGTTTCTATCGTCGGGAGCGTACCAGGCCATCCTTGTAAAGGCCGACTAGTTGGCATCATTTCTCACCCTCTCCTTTGGGACAAGGGAACACTTGAAGCGAAGCAGAGGGCTGGGGGTGAGAGGGGGATTTCATGGAGCATGCTCCATGCCCCTCGAACGGTATTTCGATGCAGCGAAATACGCGCGCTGCAAGCGAGGGAAAGTGACCTATTTCTCCGCTACAAAGTAGCAAAGCTCCTTGTCGTAGTAATGCCCCATCCCGCGCGGTTGAAGTCCGGCTTTCATCAACACATGTTTCGACGGCTCATTCTCTGGATGGGTGAGCCCAACAACGCGATTGAGTCCCAACTCGACTATGCCGTAATGCACCAGTGCAGACGCCCCCTCGGTTGCCAGGCCGCGCCCCCACGCCGATTTGCCGAGGCGATAGCCAACTTCCACTTCGACCGTTTTCGGGATGTAGATGAGGGCAAAAGCACCGACAAATTTGCGAGACTTTTTTTCTTCGCCGATCCACAATCCGAGGCCGGGGAACAATTCATACACTTTCAGGATCCGTCGTATGCGCGCCTCGCTCTGCGCACGTGACCACGTAGAGCCATCGCCTATGTAGCGCATGACATCAGGATCGCCGTTGATGCGCGCCATGTCGTCAAGGTCTGACAACTCGACGCGGCGGAGAATCAGGCGTTCGGTTTCAAGAAGGATGTTGTTCGCTTCAGGCATCAGGCGCGCATCTTCGCCACGATATCCGACGAATCTGAAAACCAAGGCGCGCGCCTTCGTGCGGGAAGAGCAGGGACCCGCGAAGCGGGATGTGACCCCGATGAAGGCGCAAGCACGCATGGATTCGAAGTGATATCCCCCATCGCCCTACTGCCGCATTTTCGCCACAATGTCCGACGACCCGCTGAACCATGCGTGCGGCATATGCGGCGTGCGATGCGCGCCGACGGCATTTCCGTTCGCGTCGATGCCGATAAATCCCACGTCCGCGTCGAAGTCGCGGCCCAGCGCATCGAGCACGGCGGCGATGCTGGTGGCCAGGCTCATGCCCTTTTCAACGTTGTCCGAAATCTGCCGCGTGGCCATCGAACGAATCACGTATTCACCGGTGCCGGTGGCAGATGCCGCCGCAAATTTCGACGCATACGTTCCGCAACCTGGCAGCGGTGTGTCGCCGACACGGCCGACCAGTTTCATCGTCACGCCGCCCGTCGAGGTGCAGGCACACAAAACGCCGTTCGCATCCAGCGCCACCGCGCCGATGGTGCCACCTGCATACTCGGGATGACTCATGAGAAATTTGCGAATCTTCATCGCGTCTTGGCCATCAGTACCGACTGCGACGGCTAGCTTGGCTTTCTTGTCGAGCCAGTCCTCGCGCCGCGCCGGTGTGATTGGATCGTAGTCGGCGTGACCCATCACACGCGCGAAGCGCGTCGCGCCCTCGCCGGTGAGCATGACGTGATCGGTCTGCTCCATCACCTGTCGCGCGACGATGATCGGGTTTTTGACGCGCTGCAGCCCCGAAACCGCGCCGATCTGCGCGGCTGCTGAAACCATCACGCAGGCATCGAATTCAACGAAGCCGTCGAAATTTAGTACCGCGCCGGTTCCGGCATTGAAGATCGGATTGTCTTCAAGTACCAGCGATGCGGCAACCGCTGCATCGAGCGCGCTGCCACTGCTTTCAAGGATCCTGCGGCCCGCCGCGACGGCCGCTGTAGTACCGCGAATGGCATCGTCATCCGAGCCTGGACGCCAGCTTCCTGCGCCGCCGTGAACGATCAAGGCAATGGTCATGTGTTGCTCCGGAAATGAGAGCAGTAATTATATGGGCCAGGCAAGCCAAACTGATTGAGGTGAGTCAAACTCAAGAACTGGCGCGGTGTTTCGGGCATTTATGGGTCAAACGGCAAGCTGCGTGCGGTGGTCGGTGTTTGTGGTCTACAGATCTAACCCCGGCCTCGAGCAAGAATGGTTTCATCCAGATTCATCGCGTTGCCCCAATATCTACTGAAATATTGTGGCGAGCAGTGACAGCGCTGCAATAATTCGATTGCTATTTCATCACTCGATGAGACGACGACCCTAAAATTGGTTGCCGTTAACGATAAAGACAAAAAGGTCAACCAAGGTACTGCGAGCATGAATCAATTCGGCTTCCAATACGCCAATGCAATCACGAAGTCTGCGGTAGCGGCGCTCCTCGCTGCCACGCTCACTGCCTGCACCGGCACCAACCTCTCGACCCCGACAATGGGTTCGGAAGTTCGCGGCACCTGGCTCACCACCACCGCCAACGATGCCATTTCCAGCCCCGCAAAAACCGCCTCGACCATGCAACGCCTGCGCGACATCGGCCTCAACACGGTCTATGTTGAGGTGTGGAAAAACGGCTATACCCAATATCCATCGGAGGTATTGCGCGCAATGATCGGCGTTGATCGCCGCCCCGCGCTCGGACTGCAAGATAATGGTGATTCGCCCGCGCAGCCAAGTCTGCCGCCACGCGATTTGCTGCAAGAAACATTGATCGAAGCGCACCGCAATGGCCTCGTTTATCTGGCGTGGTTCGAATACGGTTTCATGGCCGCACATCAATCCACCCATCCTCATTTGCGGCGGATGAAACCGGAGTGGCTGTCGCGTGACATCGCCGGCAATGAAGTCGCGCCGAATGGTTTTGTGTGGATGAATCCGTTGCACCCAGAGGCGCGGCGATTCCTGCTCGATCTGGTGCTGGAGGCGATCGAGCACTACGACCTCGACGGTATTCAGCTCGATGATCGTATCGTCTGGCCCTATGTGACGATGGGCTACGATGACACCACCAAAAAAATCTACGCACAAGAGCACGCCGGGGCGAGCCCACCCAGCGATCACAACGATCCGGCATGGATGCGTTGGCGCGCGGACAAGGTCAATGAGTATGCGAAATGGTTCGTGCAGGAGGTGCGCGCCAAGCGACCCGGATTGATCGTATCGCTATCGCCCGCGGTGTATTCATGGTCGTGGGATCACTACCTGCTCGAATGGCCAAAATGGGGGGCGTGGACGGCAGAAGATCGTGTGCAATCGATCCCCACCCAATCGGCTAGGTCAAAAAACATCACACCGCGATGGGATGAATTTATCCCGCAAGCCTACCGATTCAACTACCCGGCATTCGAAAGCACGTGGAAAGAGCAGGTGGCTTGGATGAAAACGCTAGGCGCCAATCGTCAACGCGATTTGATCGCGGGGATTCGCGTGACGGGAGACGGCGCAAAGGACTCAACCTGGGAACAACTACGCGATTCAATGACGCTCGCGCGCAACCTGGGCAACGGCGGCCATGTACATTGGTTTAGCCGTGGTGTGCTCGATATTTTTTCGAAGGAGCTCACCGCGTTTTATGCGCAAACCGGTGCCGCCCATTCACCGCATTTCCCCGCTGGCTGGCGGCAACCCTCGATTCCGTTATTTCGCCACGCAGTCGGTGGCGCTGCGTTACGCGGCGAGCCGCAATGGATTGCGCACAGCGTCCCGCGCGGCGAGTATCGCATCATTGGCTTCGATGGGCAGTCATGGGAATACGTCAATGAAGTGCCAGTCAGCAGCGCCACCGCGCTGGCGGATCGGATTATCTTCAACGTGCCCTCGCGATACACGCACGTTGAGTTAGTGCTGGATCGGCGCGCCGAGATGATGCGGGTTAAGCGGTAGGAATAATAGGCACAAGTGGCCTGCAGTGCCCACCAATTCTGGTGTTTCACGTTTTTCCCGCGTGCTGCGGCCACACAAATTGCCGTCATACTGCGATCACCAAATCGCCTGACAAAATGCCAGCCACCGATGAACAACATGCATGACCAAACGAAACAGCCATCCCGCCGCAAGCGAGTTGCGCTGCTGGCAGTCGTCATCCTGCTATGTGCGGTTGTGGCATATCTGTTTAGTTGGCGAGCTGCTGAAATATCAAGCGCACTTGACGCGTCCAAGACAGCCTTGAAGCGTGACAAAGCGATAAACGCGTTACTAAATTCAAAATCTAACCTCGCTCCCGATGCACGAATGGCGCGACCGCAAAACCCGCCAGCCGATTCGCCTGCCTGGAAGATGATTCTGGACAACCTCACCGCGCTGTTGAAAGGAGACAAGGTCGAAGTCTGCGGGCTGAACGATTTTGATGCGGCGCTATTCGTCGCCGGCGATACCGAGACTAGTACGCGCGCCTTCAATACAACGCTGGCCCAGTTGATCGGCAAACTCTTGGCCGGAGGTAACCTGGAAGAGCGAACGCAAGCACTATTCATTCAAGCACTTTTGCCGGAGTGGGGCCGACGCATTGAAGATGGCGGGAAATATCGGATTTGCGGCTTTGATTTTGACTGCATGACCAAATTGATAAATGCAGATCCGCGCGCCGAGGTAATGCCGGACGTACGGCCCTCAGCCGAACCACTCGTCAAGCTCGCATTGACCAGCCGCGAACCCAATATCGTCGCCGCCGCAATTTACGCATGCGAAGGCACCCGCGTCGGGGCATGCGGAACAATCAGTATTGCCGATTGGGCAGCAGTTGACGCAGACAACGCAGCGGTGTGGTTAATGATGGCTAACGACGCTGTGGCGCGCAAGGACACAGCGGCGCGCGATGATGCCTTGCGCCGCGCGGCGATGGCCCACGGCTACGAACTCCGCGCTCCCTCCGTGGCATCGGCTGCAAATTCGGACTTGGTTAGAGCGCAATCGCCTTTGGTGCAATTTGATATCAGCAATCAACTTGCAATATCCAGCCTAGCCCCAGGGCTCCCGCAAAGCTTCTCGCTGCTCGGCTATTGCCTTCACGACAAAAACAGCGCCACCGATGCGGCGCGCAGAGCGATGTGCGACACACTTGCCAACAAACTACTACAACACGATGAGAGCCTGATCGGATTGAGCAACGCTATTGCGATCGGCGCAAAGCTTGGCTGGGACGCGTCGCGATTGCAGGTGCTACGCGACGAAAAGGCAGTCGGACTTGGCTGGATGTACGATGCATTTCCAAGCGGGAACCTGTTCAGCTGCAAGCAACTCGCGCAAAGCAACTTGCTCAATCAAAATAGGCTCTCAAAAAGCGAACGGCAAATCGGGCGCGAAGTTGTCGCCAATAGCGGCAAGTCGCTTGCGGAAGTGGCCAGAGAATATCGCGGGATCTATCCGAGTCTGGATAAGTGAGCGTCGCGGCTGCATGGCCGAAAGAGGCGACCCAATCGCGGTTCCGATGTTGTCTATTTCTTAACTCCAACCCAAGTGGGTCCCAACGCTGTGCCATTATCGGCGCGGCTTTCAGAAGGCAAATTGCTCAAGAACCTCATCAGTGCTTGAGTTTTATCAGATCACAAGAGCATTGCGTTTATGCAAATGGCTTGCAGACTGCGCCCTTGAAGCTGCCTTATGCAATTTATGCAACGGCCAACATCGATGAGCAACGACTCCAAAAAAATGACACAGGCATCCAAGCTTAAGCGCGCCGTGCTAATCGTCGTGCTGACTGTGGTCGCGGTGATCGCGGTTTATTGGTGGCGATCAAATGATCTGTCGAGCCAACGCACACTGCCCGCGATCACCGTGGTGAATGAACAGGCTTCCCATACCGTACCGGCGAACGGTCGTTCTGATTCGACGCGACAACCACAGCAGCGAACCACGTCGGATATCAATCAGGATGGCTTGCTGGAAAGATTCGCGGCCATGTTGAAGGAAGAAAAGACTGCGGTCTGCGGCCTGTCCGATGCCGAGGCAGGGCTATTTCTTGCGCGGGGCGAGGGGCAGGACATCAGTTCCGTGAATGCCACGCTTGCCGAGGTGGCAGGCTCACTTATTCGCAGCGACAAGCTGCGCGACACTGCGCTGGGTCTGTATTTGCAGCTCAATCAAGTGGAGTGGGAGGCGAAGGAAATCGAAGGCAGCGGCTACAAGCCTTGTCTGGCGGGCAGCGATTGCCGTCGCAATGAATCCACCGAGGCAAGCCAGCGCATGCGAGCAGCAGCGACAGAGCCATTGGTCAAGCTCGCATTGGCGGGGAGTGACCCTACGATTTATGCCATGGCGGTTTACGCTTGCGGTGGTAGCTGCGCATCCATCAGCTACGCTGGCTGGACAAAAATTGAACCGGATAACGCTGCGGTGTGGCTGATGCTGGCGGCAGAAGCTTCAACCCGCAAAGACATCGCAGCGCGTGACGCTGCGCTGCAACGGGCGGCGAATGCCAAGGCGTTCGACACACGCATTCCATCGCTGGCCGCTGTCTTCGATGGCGACGCAGTCAAACGACAATCGCCATTGGGCCAAGTTTCGATAGGCATTGCGATGATCGGTTTGAATGCGTTACCGACGATCACATCGACCGGTGCGTTGGGAACGATTTGCCTCGGCCGCGAGCCCTTGGATGAGAAGCGCAAAAGCATTTGCAATTTACTCGCCAGCAAGATGCTGAAGACCGAGGAAAGCATGGTCGGGCGAATGATGGCGACGGGTGTCGGCAAGAAGCTGGGCTGGGACGAAGCACGATTGCAGGCGTTACGCGACGAATACGCCATCGCAATGGGGCTCTCTCTCGATGCGAGTTTTAGCGAGAAACCGTATAGCTGCGATAGCCTCACAAAATCCAGTCGGTGGGTACAGAAGTCGCTATCCAAAGGCGAACGTGCCCTCGCGCGTGAGTACGTCGCAGAAAGTGGCAAGACCCTAGCCGAACTTGCTGAAAAATATCGTAAGGCTTATCCGGGCGTGGTCAGGTAAAAACCAGGCTCTAACTAGACCTGCGAATTGCGCAAATGAAAAATGACAACACGCGATGAACAAAAACGCTGAGCCAAAAAAGGCCAGTGCCGTGACGCAAGCGATTTGTCCTGATCGCGGCGTGCGTCGCACTGTGCGATGTTATGACCATGCTGCTATTTTGGCGGCTCGATGCCTCACAAGTTCAATGGGAAAAATCTGCGCAACCACAAACGCATCATGGAATCGTCGCGAAGCACTTGATCTCAGTGCGTGATGGTTCGGCGGGTTCGGCGACTACGCGCGCCGCGCCGCCGTAAGGTACGCTTGCGACTGATTCCGATTGGAAGACGGTATTGGCAAACCTTGCGGCGCTATTGAAGCGCGGCAAGGTGGCGGTGGATGTATGCGGTTTGTCAGGCCTTGATGCGCTGCTTTTCGTCTCAGGCGTTACAGAAGTGGGAACGCAGGCCGTCAATACGATACTTGTGCAGGTAGCAGGTAAATTTGTTGAGAGCAACAAGCAGGCTGAGCAGGCGTTGGGACTCTACATGCAGACACATCTCGAAGATTTGGCTTGGAGTCACGCCGAGCAGGCCAAACTTCGAATTTGCGACGGCGACTTTGCATGCCTGCTTAACGGGTCAACAAATAGTGACCTCGCTACAGTCTTGCCCGACGTTAAAGCGGCGGCAGCGGCACCTCAAGTGAAGCTAATGTAGGCTACACCTCGCGCTTGCTGAATAGGGCGAGCCTACACACTCACGGCTTCCGAGGCCTGCTACTTCTTAACCCCAACCCAATCCTGCCGGTCGTAATCGTAGTTAAGCAACACCGGCTCGGAGCGGTTATCGCCGGTGGGCGACGGACAGCGAATCGTGACGGGGTGTCCGGGGCGCAGATAAGCCTGGGCGGCCATCTTGGCAAATACGAGGGTGTCGCCGACCCGTTTGGGTTCATCGTTGACAAGGACTACAAACGTGGTCTGACGGGACATGGGGCCAACTTTTCAGCTAATGGACGTTGAGTGTGGCACACCTCGCGCAGGACAGTCGGTTTATCTGCCAACCGGTCATCTGCACGCCGGGAATCAAATGCCTGCGCACGCCATAATGACGGCTTGATTTTCCCAATGCCAAGGAGCCCAAACCATGTCACGCGCCATTCTCGACGAAACTCACATCCACGCGGCGATCCGCGAAACGATCGCCAGCCATCACGCCGACATCATCGATGAAGTTCGCGCCGCGATTGCGGCGCATCCTGTCGTTGTCGTCGGTATGACGCAAAACCCGATGCCGAAGAAAGCCCGCAAGGCGCTCGATGCGGCGGGGATTCCCCACCACTATCTGGAGTACGGCAGCTACTTCAATACGTGGCGGCGTCGCAATGCACTCAAGATGTGGAGTGGCTGGCCAACATTTCCGATGGTATTCGTCAAGGGCGTATTGGTCGGTGGCGCAGAGGATGTGGCGCGATTGATCGCGAATGGGGAACTGAAGGCGATGCTTGCAGCCTGACGGGATCGCCAAGCCTGCGCCGAACGCCACTTGCGCTGCCAAACCGTACAACCAGAGAGTTCAGAATGCACCGCATCATGCGCAACGTAGGAGCTATCGCCCTCTGCAGTTTGCTACTGACCACAGTCGTATATGCCAAAGACGTTACCGATTGGCCCGCGATCAAGACTGAACTGGAGGCGATGCTCAATACGGATCAGACATTGCGGTTGGTGTGCCTGGAAGCATAAGAAGTCCGGCGTCGGAACTATAAAGTGTCCAAATACGGGCTATTTATCGGGTGTTTTCTGCGCTCATTTTGGACCACCGGAACCATAAAGTGTCCCAGTGTGCAAAAGTGGAACCATAAACGCGACTTATGTACATATTGAAAACATACCCCGGCCGGCATCCCTATTTATCGCTTAGCCTTACTTCGATGGACGAGCGATTTGATCGAAGTTCTTCCTCAACATCGCGGTGCCTCCATGCAGATGACGCTCCTATATCCGCGTCGCCGTCATCTCTCGCGTAGGGTGCAGGTGCTTTGCGATTGGTTGGTCTAACCCGTCCAAGTAAAATTGCAGCTGGAGTAGGCTAAGGCCGAATGGCGAACGCCGCGATTCTAGGAAAGACAAAGTTTTGTCGCGTACCTTCTCAGTGCCCTCATCACTAAGCGCTAAACCCCACTGTCGTCAAACTGTCGTGTTCCTGTCGTGGCAGCTTTTCCGTGCAGCCCGCAATATTCGATGCATGGAAATTGATAGGAGTCCAGCATGACCACCACCGAAGCCCGTGCTCTTTCGCCTGCCGAACTTGGCGCGGTGATCCGCTTAATGCGAGAAATCCGAAAATGGTCCCAGGAGACTCTCGCCACGCTCGCCGGACTCACACCGCGCACCGTGCAGCGAGTCGAAGCCGGCGGGCCCTCGTCCACGGATACCCGCCGTGCTCTTGCCGTTGCTTTCGATTCCGAGGACATCGACCTTTTCAACAAGGCGTTCACGATCCCTGACCCGGAGGCTCTCAAAGCGCAACAGGAAGAGTTCGAGAAAAATCACGTGTCGCTTGCCAGCCAAATCGTGAGCACGGGCAAGATACTCGCGACGCTCGCCGAGACAACCGAAGCGGACATCTCGACCGAGGCGGTCGAGATGGAGCGCCAGGCTGCCGGTGAATTCGCAGCGCTGATCGACCTCATGCGCGACTACCGCGACTGCGCCGAACTCTACAGCCAAGTTGTTAAGCTCGACATTCATGCGGACTTCCAGAATACGTTGGATACGCTGGCGAGCCTCGACGTGTCCGTTTGCAGCGCGACACGCAAAGTACGCATGCGCACTCGGCCGGACGATCCGGAGGGAATGGTATGGACAATCTTGTACTTGGTCGCCTTCCCCAAGGGTCAGGAACCAAAGGAACTGGTTGTCGTCAAGGCGATCAGCATGTGATCTAGTGGCGCACAACATCGCGCGCGCCGATGTTGCTGTTAAAAGGCGCTCCAGTTCCTCTATCAACATGCTCATGGATGATCGAGCCGTATCTGGTTGGAGCGACCTTCTAGTCGTCCCGATTGCTTCAGACTAGCCCGGTGGCGCAATGTCGCGCGGGCGCTGGCCAGCATTGCCCGCTGTACCGGAAGTAGCTCAGCACCTTGCTGCTCGTCTTGACCCGCGCGCTGGAAAAGATCGGCGCCAACCCAGACGAACGCGTGTTCCATCGGTGAATGCCTGCTTATGGGTGAATTCGCGACCGGCAACTGACCCGGAGCGGACATTGCAGCCACTACTTCTTGCTATCCGCAGCCACGATAATTTGGAAGATGGCATCCACAACCGACTTCGGCTGGTCTGTATGTACATTGTGCTTTGATTTACGTACAACTCTACTAATGCCCTGTGAAGACAAGGACGCAATGTCCTCATGAAGTGCTTTCAAGGACAAAAAAAGTGGGGTAGTAGGAAGATCTACCTCTTTACTATCCCGTCCCAACGTATCGGCCGTAAGCACGACGATAGGGAGATCTCCAAGCTGACGCCTATTTGCTCTTAGTTGTTCAGCACTGGCGCGAAAAATACTCTCTTCCTCGCTCATATTGGCTTCTTGATAGCCGACTTTCTCGTACATGCGAACATGCGCGGAATTGATCGCCGCACTGTAGCGCGGATCGTCATCACCGATGCAGTTCTTGTATAGCTTGGTCCCCGGAACAAAGCCAATTGGTACGTTCGCAATGCATTCGCGCAGTCTTGTAAGAGCACGCTCGATATTCAGCTTCTGATAATCCACGACCGACAACTGACGCGGGTCTCTTTTGCGCGCGTTCTCTAAAAAATCCTCATGAGAGGGGTCAACGAACACGATGCCCGCAACCTCTGATTGATATCTGTAAGCGAACAACTTGACATTCATTCCTCCATACGAATGTCCAACCAGAACATATGGAGGCTTTACAGACGCGGCAACGAGCAATCGATGCAAATCATCAACAATATTCGAGCTGTCTGAGGGTCGCTTTGCCGGGTCGCTGAAGCCGATACCCGCTCTGTCGTAGGTGCAGGCTCGCACCCTCTTGGCGATATTAGGTTGAATCAATCCCCATTCACTTGTTTCACCTGCCTGGCCAGAATCGAAGATGACAGTTGGTGAGCCGCGACCAGTGCAATAGATGTTTAGTCTTCGGCCCGGCTCTACTTCCACTAACCGCTGCGGCTTGGTGTACACAGGATCATCGATTGGGAGAACTATTTCTTCTGGCTCAATTGAGTGCGTTGCACAGCCGCTCATTGCTGCGACGAACTGAATCGCTAAAAGATGCATACAGCCGCGAGATATTGAACCAATACGAAGTGATTGCATTTTTTTCATTCAGTTTGGCATAAGAATTTGCCGCAACGTGCCGCAAACCAGTTCCTTGAAGTGAAGCACTTGAACCGCGTCCTTCATGATGGAAAGATCACCGCAAGCCATCGAATGGGCGATGGTAGCAAGCGAGCGCCTTACTTTAATCTCATTTTCATTTTTTGGTGGTCGGTCGTTCAGGTTTCGTTGCGTGAGCGACTGGTCTTGTCTTCCGGTTTGATGGATGCGTCCCTCCCAAAATACGTTAACACTGCGGCAGCCTTGCGCGCATCTGCAGCGTCCTTCCTAGCGGAATCAATGAGTAAATATGTCGCATGCGCCGTTCGTACCACCCCGATTGGGTTTGACCACAACGGCCGCAGATTTTTTTTTGAGCGTCGGACAAGGGTGATGACGCGCGCCTTTTGATCACCGAAGATGCCGCGCACGGTGGGTTGCGGACGAAAGCCGGTGTACGCGTACGCAACCGAGAGCCGCTTTTTGCGATTGAAAGAATTTGCCATCCAAACATGATGCCAAATTCAAACAACAATGAAAACCCGCAGACCCAATATCCATCCATGCGGCTTTCAGACGTTTTAACCTATAAATTTACCCACTCGTTTTCCAGAAGAGCCGAAAAATTCATGCGTGTCCAAGCCCAAGCGGCCCGCTGCATTGCCAACTGTGACAAGTTCAGGATTGCATGCAAATGCTTTTTTGTACCGATCAATCTCAGCCTGCTCAAAGGTGCACTGCACAACCCCGCTAATCTTGCGCATCTTTCCAGTCAAATGCCCCCGCTTGCGCAAGCGGATGACAACTTGGGGACTAGTACTAATCTCCCGCGCAGACGCCCACTACGCACAGCGAGTAATCTGCCGCGCGCCGATAGAGCAGACCGACATTGCTTACCCAAAACTGGTCTAAAGGGATTGGATCCTGGCCTCGCGTTTTCCTCTCGATCGACTGAGACGGGGCACACACAGCTCAACAAAACCCGCAGTTGACCAATTGTATTTGACCAACAAGTGGAGCCTAGACGGAGAGGGTGAGGCGACGATTGGCAATTACTTGAAACACAAAATGCTCTGGACCGTGACACTTATCAGATTCTTTCTAAGGTGGCGAGCAAAATGAAACCTTTGGCGCTGGTCGGTCGTCAAATATGATTCAAGCTCAACGCTCTCGGTCGCCGCAGAGTAGGACATGACCTATTACGCAATTTTACGTAAACATACGTAAAGTTGCGTAATAGGAACTCATGCCAATGCCAACGAAGTCACTCCATTTTGCCAGGCCTCAATCGTCCGCGCAGTTTTCCGGCGGCGTAAATCCAGTAACTCGTTGACGCTTGCGGCACTAACCTAAATGAAATTTCTGTAACCAAGAGGATACATTGCACTTTCAACACGCATTGAGTCGCACAATGTTTGGAAAACCTCACGCGCGCTAGACATCACTGCGTCGCCCAAGACCAGTCTTGCACTGGTCACCAAGACGTGAGATTCACTTGCGAAACAAGTCAAGAAAAGATCGAGTCGGAGTGAAGTCTTGCGGCTCCATTGCGCGAATCGCTTCTAGCTGGGCCTTGGACAGGCGCCCGTCATCAGGTGGCTCTGGCACGCGCAAAAGCGATTCGCGCTTGCTTGTTGTGTTAGCACCACTTCCCGCGAAACCGGCAACGAAATGCCGTTTACCCTTTTTCTTCGTTGCGCTTGCCATGATTTAGGCGCTCCTTTACGGGTTCTGATTCAATATTGTTGCATGCGCGGGCTGAATTACCCACCGCGCGCGACATGTCGGACTCAAGCAAATGGCGCGTAAGCGGCTCTGTGAATTGCGCATAGTCGAAATTTAGATGAGTACAGCGACTCGCGCAGGCCAAGCAATTCGGTTCGCGCAACGACACTTTTGGAAAGAGACGGAAAATTGGCGGCTTTGCTGGGTGTGGGTATGCCCCAAAATGCAGCGCTCGGGTGCGCTTGCTCATCGCTGGAAGGGATTGCTAGAACGCTATGGCGACTTTGACATCGATAAACCTCTTTCAGACGCCATGCAGAACTTTGTTCGTAAGCACGGCACTCCCAAGCAGATTGCTAGTTCGCTTACCTTACGGAATACATCTGAGCCGCGGTAAACACGGTGAACTAAGCAGACACGGAAATCGTAGAGGTTGATTTCGCGGCCAGCAATGAGCCGCTCCCATATCAATTTCTTTTCATGCGCAATGCGCGCTAAAGGTCGAGATCGTCGCAGACATGCTGCCTCAATCAATAAGTTGTTCAATAGGAAGGAACAAGAGGCTTGAACTGTCAACCAGCCTCGATGCAGGCGTCAAATCAATCCCCACTCCAGTAATTTTTCCCGCCATGCCGCGACCGCATCCTCCGCAACGTCCAGCCCGTCCAACACTCTCTCGCCATGCGCTATCTTCGCGGATAATTGCCAACCCACCCCAGTTGAACTACCGACGCCAGAAGTTTCTATGAATTGTGGCGTGCTACCACTTCGCGGCGCCTTGTTTAGGTGCAAGTGCTTCTCAATATTCGCCAAGTCTGCGAGTAGCGCTAACATTGCGTCGCCTGAGACTGCGTCCTCTATGGTGGGCTCCTGCAGAGAACGAACTAGTGGATCAGCCTTCAACGCGTCCTTTAGGTGGTAAGCCTGAGTGAAGAAAGTGCATAGCTGCTGCAACGAGGAATGAATCGCGTCAGCGCTCATTACGTCAGTACGTGGCGCCCTTAGTTTTTGCAAATCCCACTGGAGAACACTCCACCGCTGCCGCCAGTTTCTGGCTTGATTGCCAGGAGTTAATCTCGTAGAGGTGTTATCAGTAATGGATAGAGACTCTTGTACCATCGCGTCAAGACACAGCTTTATTCCTCCACATTCCGGGCACGGTGGAGGGGGACGTACATCTGTGGCCGCTAATTCAGCTGGTCGGATTGCGCCGCAATCCGCGCACGTAACTTCAGTCATTGGAAATCCTGGGAGAATTGAGACCAATGTCTGCAATGCGTGCCACTGAGTGGCTCACGGTAAGCCGTCATTCGGGTCGGAGTAGTGTGGCTGGAACCATAATAGTTCATAGACGGGGAATCATAAGGCTGCACTGTCGCTGCTGAAAAGTGGTTAATAGACGCCAGTTATACCCGTCTTAGGTTAGGTTCAGGTGTGCATCGCCATGAAGCGCATTGTTTTTACGAGGCGATAGGGTACGCGAAGTCAAAAGCCAGTTATGCTTTTGAGAAGTAACCGGTAACCCACCGACGTTATTGCGTTACCGGCCGACGCCGTATAGATCGGAGCGCAGCGGATTCGCCGCAAACAGCTGCTTCCACCGCCGTGGTGTCAGTTCATCGACCTTCGACGCAGGATGTTGACCAACACGCTGCAATACATCGACG
>JBBQFL010000044.1:0-38434 GCA_038321965.1 Burkholderiales bacterium
ACCTCGGCTTTGAATTCGAGGGTAAACACGCGTCGCTTGAGTTGTTCTTTCTTGATGCCGTCGAGTACGTTATTCTTCTTGCCTGATTTCATGATTTTCGCTTTCGTTAAGTACTCCACGAAAAGCTTACAGGATCAGGCATTGTCGGCACGTACCGGCGCGGGCACGGTGTGCGGTGGCTGCGTGCCGAAGTTGGCCGAATTGACTAATGAAAGTGTGTGGCAAGAGACGCGATGTATTGAAATTATCGAGCGCACACCGCGGGTGAAATCGTTCCGCTTTCAATCAACAGGATTAGACAATAACGAGTTAAAAAAACCAGGACAGCACCTGGTCGTTCAGGCAAATATCGATGGCGTTGAGGTGCAACGACCTTATACGCTAACCTCATCTGTCACCGAAAAGTCACATTACGAAATCACCGTGCTGCGACAAGAATCCGGCTTGATGTCAAATTGGCTGTTTTACCAGTTGAAAGTTGGCGACGCGGTCAAACTGCTGCCTCCAAGTGGGACGTTCCTTTTCGATTTGTCAGACACGCGGCCGCTTGTCTGTGTAGTTGGCGGCATCGGTGTTACGCCAGCGTTGGCGATGTGTCGGTCCGCGCTGACAACCGGATCTGCGCGGCGCATCCATGTCGATTACGCGGTTGCCAGCAGGGACCAGGTGGTCTGCTACGAGGAGTGGTCAGCGATCACGGCGCAGATGCCGAGTATTTCCAATTTCATTCGTGAGACCAACAAGGAAGGCCGGATTGACGGCGCAGTGATCACAGGATTGTCGAATGAATTTCCAGATGCGGACTGGCTCATCTGTGGTTCCACACCATTGCAAACGGAAGTCCAGCATTTGCTTCGGATAGCAAAAATTCCGCCGCAGCGCACGCACATTGAATCATTCCTGGCCGTCGGCACAACGGTGGCAGATGCCGCTGGTGTGGCGATGCTTTCAGTCCGGCAGCGGTCGGTACTCGGCTACAGCGTGCTCATTGGTGTCGCGCTTTTTGTCGTGCAGGCGCTCATCGGCATCAAATGGCCGTCGCCAGCGTGGATGCAGACGACGGGCGCGAGCATCTTCACGGGCTTGGGGTTGGTGATGCTATTTCTTTTGCAGTGGAAACTTGGGGTGGTGCGTTGGCAGGATCGAAAGAAGGAGCTTGCCAATACTTACCGTATTCACATTTGGTTGGGGCCGATAATTTTTGGCGGACTGCTACTCCACAGCAGTCGTTTGGGCTTTGCCCTGAGCCTATGGCTCACGGCGTGCTTTTTGGCGAGTCTTGCCAGTGGTGCCTTGCTCGGGTTGAATGCTGGCGGGCAAAAGTCCGATAGGTCCAAGCAACTCCTGCTAGGCAGCCACATTGCAATGTCCTGTATCGCGACGGGTTTTGCAATTGCACACGGCATTATGTCCGTCTGGTTTTCTTGAGAGGGCGCCGAGATGAACTTATGGCGGAAAGTCAAAAGCATGACTCATGAAGGCAAGCTGAAAGCCGCGTGCTATTTTTTCGGCACGGTCGTCGGGCTGATGGGATGCGTCACCGTGGTGATGGCGAACTGGCAACACATTTATGCGAAAGGTCCCGCCAATACTGGGCACGCCAAATTGAACTGTATCGACTGTCACGTCGAGTCAGCCGGCACAGTTCGTCAGCAAGCCCAGGCGAAGGTGCGTTTCTGGCTGGGAATGCGCACCGCCGATGTGGAGTTCGGCCATGCCAAGGTGGGCAATCAGCAATGCGATGCCTGCCACTCGCGGGATCAGGATTCACACCCGGTACACCGGTTTCTGGAGCCGCGCTTCAAGGAGGCACGGGCAGAGCTTGGTGTTCAGTTGTGCTTGTCCTGTCACCGTGAGCACACCGGTGTCCGCTCGACACTGCCAGAGACCGCATGTTCGTTCTGCCACAAGGACCTGAAGCTGAAGGTTGATCCACTCGATGTGCCGCATCACCTGCTCATTGAAAAAAATGACTGGGCGTCTTGCCTGGGTTGCCACGACTATCACAACAATCATCGCCGTAATGTGCAGAAATTGGTGAAGGAGGCGTATTCGCCAGCGGTCATCAAGGCATACATGGACGGCGGCCCCTCACCTTACGGCACAGACAAAAAATATCCAACCAAAGAGGCCAAATGATGGCGCTAATCCCGAGCTTGAAACTTTCAAAATCCGTCTGGTGGGCTGGCATTTTGCTGGTTGTGGGCATCTACCTATTTGCGCAGCGCCCAATGCCGCTTGTTGATGGTGAAAGCGCGGGCCGCACCATCCCGGTAGAGAAAATGTTTCGCATCATCGCTGCCGAAAATGATGCGGCGCGCGGAATGTATACCAAGGACATCGTTGGCGCCGGCATGAAGACGGGTTTGGAGTTTAGTGAAAAATGGCGCGAGGCTGACGTCGCCGCCGGGCCACTGCCTGCACTGTTTCTGCGAGAGGCGGCGACATCGATTCAAAAATCCAGAGTGCCATTGGGGCTTTTTTTGGGATCAGATTTCCCGATTGCCCAGTCGAATAACTTTGTCAGCACGCAGGCGGAGAGATTCAAGATGATGCGCGTCTCCCCGAAGCCGCAGTTTTTTTATGCGCCCGACACCAAGCTTCAAGCCGCCATGTTCGCTGATTTCGCTGTCGCCCCGGGGTGTGTCACCTGCCATAACGAACACCCCAAGAGCCCAAAAATCGACTGGAAGTTGGGTGACATGATGGGCGCCACAACGTGGTCCTACCCGAAAGACAAGGTGACGCTGGACGAAATGGTGCAAATCATTGCGGCCTACCGTGGCGGCGTGGTCGACGCCTATGAAGCTTACCTTGCGAAGGCTGCAAAGTTTTCGAAGCCACCAGAGGTCGGTGATCGTTGGCCGAAGGATGGTTATTTCTTGCCTTCAAAGGACGTGTTCGTCAAGGAATTCGAACGTCGCGCGTCGGGCAATACGATCAACATGTTGCTGCAGGCCAATCGCCCACCAAAACTGCCTGGTTAGTGTAACCAGCGTGGATGCGCCTCACCGGGCATAAACGCCCTGACCGGCGCGTCAATGATTGTTCTACGCCAACTACCTTGCGAGAGGATTTTGTTTGTAAAACGCCTTGAGCTGCTGATAAACCGCAGGAAATGTCTCGTGGACATCTTCGGGCATTTCAAAAAACACCTCCGAAATAACCGCAAAAAATTCCGCTGGACTCCGGGCGGCGTAGGGGTCAATCGGGATGGCGTCCAAAGCCCTTCCGCCATCCCTGCGGGCGAGTGCATCGGCTTCATCCACCTGTTTGCAAAACGCCAGATATGCGGCAAGAAAGGTGCGCTTCCAGGTCTCCTTGCTCATGCCGCGATGCAGTGGCGGATAGCCGTTGGCCTCGCCGTTAAGCATGTCGAGCTTGTGTGCGAACTCATGGATGACAACGTTGTAACCGTCCCCGCGGTCCATCGCATTTTCCGTATGTGCAACGTCGGCATGTGACAGCACGACTGGCCCGCCCAACCATGCTTCGCCCGCAAGCGGATCGCGCGTTGTGTGCACAACGCCGAACTCGTCCATGACATCATGCGTCTTTGCAAATTGGCCCGGATAAACAATGATCTCCCGCCAGCCATCGTAGTAGTCCGCATCGAGTTCGAGTATCAGGATGCAGGCTTGCGCGGCGATCTGGATACGAACGAGTTGATCAACCTCGAAACCGGCAGCGCCGACAATGTTCTTTCTCGTGAGGAAATCAGACGCGATCAGGCGCAATCGGCGATTCTCTTCGACCGTCAAGCGGCGTACAAATCGGTAATCTGCAGTCGCATGATTCCATGCGGCCAGGTCGATCAGCACGACCTTTCTTGAGGTCAATGCCCAAGCGGTGCGGAGCGCGCGCTGTGTAGATCGAAGCAAAGGCCGAAACAGGTCGTCCAACATCGCATGTAGGTTGCGCTGGGTCTTCGCTTTTCAAGCACTCATGCGCAGATTACTGCTGATGCCAACAAATCGCCATGCAAATTTTCCGATGCTAAGCGGTGCAGCACCCTCCGCTTTGATTCGGCAAGGGCGAAGTAGTCTGGCTGCACTGATGGGGGCGGTGTAGGCAAAGTGGATAACACTGAAAGCTGGGGACGGATCACGATATTATTGGAAAAACGCATTAACTACATTTTGGAAAAAGGAATTCGGATGACGAAGAAAACGTGGATTGCTTTGCTTGCCCTGTTTGCTGCGTCAGGCTGCGGCGGCGCGCATGCGCAGTGGAAAGCGGAGTCCGGACTGGTGCTTGCCGGCAAAGTAGTGACCATGAACGATGCCGGTGAAGTACAGCCGAATGCGCGCATCTGGCTGGCCAACGGCAAAATCATGGCAATCGCAAAGGCGGGTGAGGCGTTGCCCGATGCGGCGAAGGATGCCGTGGTGATCGAAACCAAAGGGGCGATCTATCCTGGGATGATCGACCTGCACAATCATCCTGATTACGGAATTTATCCGCTGATGCCGATCAGGAAGAAATACGCTGACCGCTACGAGTGGCGCTGGTACGACGCGGTCTACAACAAGCGCATTACTTATCCGCAGGAATTGATGACGCGTGCATATTATTTCGACCTTGGGTTGGAAATTGGCCGCTACGGCGAATACAAGGCACTCGCGGGCGGGACCACCTCGATTCAGGGCGGCGGAGCACTCAATCGCGGCTTGGCGCCAGGTAAATACGGAAAATTCCAGGAGCTGCCTGGTGGCAGTCCGCCGCTGTTCGGCACTTCGGTGAGTATGGTGACGGCGCGCGAGGAATGTCTGGTTCGTAACGTCGAATACTCCCGCGTGGAAGCGCGTGTGGCGACCAGCCGTGTCGATATCGGCAATAGCGCGAAGGCGTGGGCTGAGATGCAGGCCGAGAAAGCGCAGGGGCCGCTGGTTATACATTTGGCGGAAGGTGCTTCCTCGCGAATGGTGGGCGAATTCAATAGCGTAAAGGACAGTGGCTTGTTGGGCCCCGAGCTGATCGCCATTCACGGGGTCGGTTTGACCGAACCGCAACTAATTGAAATGGCAAAAGTTGGTGCGAAGCTGGTGTGGTCGCCCCTGTCGAATTTCATGCTCTATGGAAAAACCGCCAATGTCGCTGCGGCCAAGCGGGCGGGCTTGTCGATCAGCCTCGCACCCGACTGGGCACCCTCAGGTAGCAAATCGGTACTGGGTGAATTAAAGGTTGCCGATCTGGTCAACAAGCACGCGCTCGAGGGATTATTCAGCGATCGTGAATTGGTCGAGATGGTGACGCGGAAGCCCGCGGAAGCGTTGGACTGGGGCAGACGGCTGGGGCAAATCAGTGAAGGCTATCTGGCCGACGTCATCGTGGTCGATGACCGGACTGCCGACCCGTACCGCAACCTGATTTCGGCGAATGAAGAAAATATTCAGATGGTCATTGTGCGCGGCGAGCCGCTGTATGGCGATGGTTCGTTGATGCAGACAGCGCGCGGAACATTGAACGATATCGAAACCACTTCGACGTTCAAGATCAAGAACAAGGCTCAGCGCGCCAAGGCGATGGCGCCAAACTGCGCGAGTACGGGACTGCCGGTGATGAGCGTTGCCGAAGTCAAAGCGCGTTTGCAGGAAGGCCTGCGGTTCGAGCCGGCATACGTCGCGAAGAAAGTTTCCAGTGAGCAGATGACCAAGGATTTGCAGCGTTGTGAACTATCCAAGTCGAATGATCCGGTGACACCAGCAGACGCCAAACGCATGCTGAAATGTCGCTTTGGATTGCCGTTCGAAAAAACGCTACTCAGCCCGCTGACGACGAATGAGGATCCGCAGTTTTTTTCGCGGCTGATGAAGAATCCCAACCTGCCGAAGTATTTGCAGGCGCTGCCGACGTATTACCGGCAATAACGATCAGGGCGCGAGACGCTCAATGTTCCAGGTGCCACTGGACAAGCGATAGCAGATGCGATCGTGCAGGCGGCTGCGCCGTCCTTGCCAGAACTCAAAGAAACTTGGCAAGACCCGATAGCCACCCCAGTGCGCCGGCCTGGGCGGATTTTCACCATGCTCGGCTGAGAACGCGGCGAAGCGCGCTTCCAATGCCGTGCGAGAGGCCAACACTTCACTCTGTGGCGAGGCCCAGGCGCCAATGCGGCTCAGCACCGGCCTGGTTTTGTAATAGGCGTCCGAGTCAGCCGCACTGACGGTTTCGACGCGGCCTTCGATGCGAATCTGGCGTTCAAGCTCGGGCCAGAAAAACAGCAGCGCCGCACGATTGTTGGCGGCAAGGTCCTGACCTTTGTGGCTCTGATAGTTGGTGAAAAATACCATGCCGCGCTCGTCGTATTCCTTGATCAGCACGATGCGCGCGGACGGACGACCACTGCTATCACAGGTGGCAAGTGTCATCGCGTTCGGCTCTGGCAGTTCCGCCTTGGTGGCGTCGCCAAACCATTTGTCGAACTGGGTAAATGGCGAAGCAGCGACATCACTTTCGTCGAGCGAGGCAAGTTTGTAGTCTGTGCGGAGATCAGCGAGTTTCATGGTTTCAGTTTGAGTGATTTTTCGGCCATACGTGCGATGCTGCGTTCATAGGAAGGCTGCGCCAACGCTTGCAACGATATCCATTTTGCATCCAGCGATTCGTCGGAAATAGTGATGCGCGCATCTGTTGCCATGATGAGGTAACGGACATCGTAGTGCAAGTGTGCGGGTTCTGTTTCGTGCTCGCCGACCCGCGCAGGAATTTCGTGGATATCAATATCGAACAAGGCGGTATCGGCGAGGATCAGATTGGGAATGCTGGTTTCTTCCTGCGCTTCCCGCAACGCCCCTGCGGCGGGAGATGTATCGCTGTCGTCGAGATGGCCGCCAGGTTGCACCCAGAAATTGAGTTTGCGGTGATGCAACAGCAGCGCGTGTGTAGCCGTGTGATTCAGGATCCAGGCCGATCCTGTGACGTGTCCGTCCCGCGTACTTCGTTTCCACCAATCGTGTCGATTCGATACAACAAACTGTGACATTCTGCAGCGATAATTTTCTTCGTCGCGATCTGTCGCGACGTGTGCAGCGAGCGCCGCGAGGAAAGAGTCAGTGTTCATGGCGACCGCGAAAAATCTGCAATCATAGACGCTCCACGAAACACGTGCGGCGTTTCTCCTGCTAAAAGCGCGTTGCACGATTACAACGACGTGTTGCACATTTCAGTAAATAATGCGTTATATTCCCTGCTGTGGTAAGGATTCACTCTTATGCCTCTCTGTGAATCCCCGCGTAAGTTAATGTCATTTTGAAAACAACCTGGAGGATTTACATGGCCGCAAAGAAACCCGCCGCAAAGAAACCGGCTGCTAAGAAACCAGCAGCAAAGAAACCCGCCGCCAAAAAACCGGCAGCCAAGAAGCCTGCTGCAAAGAAGCCCGCAGCGAAAAAACCGGCAGCCAAAAAACCTGCAGCAAAGAAACCTGCCGCCAAGAAGCCAGCCGCAGCAAAGAAGCCAGCAGTCAAGCGCAAGCCCAATGCAGCCTTCATGAAGCCGATGAACGTCAGTTCCGTTCTCGGCGCGGTGATTGGTTCAGCACCGATGCCACGCACCGAAGTCACCAAGAAACTTTGGGACTACATCAAGAAAAACAAACTGCAGGACGCCATCAACCGTCGCATGATCAACGCGGACGAAAAGCTCAAGGCCGTCTTCGGCGGCAAGAAAGTCGTTTCGATGTTTGAAATGACCAAGCTCGTCTCTGCGCACCTGAAGTAACTGCTCGGGCGATTCGTCGCCTGCGCACAAACTGCACGTCGAGCCAAAGGCCGGCATTACCCATGTGGTATGCCGGCTTTTGCTTTTGTGATCAATAAATTGGAAATCGCCATGAATACTCCCCTGCAGAACCGTCTCTTTCGCTTGGTCAAACGGCCGGTCGGTGAGCCTAAGCGCGATGATTTTGCCTTCGACACGGTAGCTGTCGGCCAAATCGACGATGGCCAATTGTTGGTTAAAACCCAATTTCTATCGCTTGATCCAGCCATGCGCGGCTGGATGAATGAGGCCAGGTCATACATTGCCCCGGTCGCGCTGGGTGAAGTAATGCGGGCGGGCGGCGTCGGTACCGTAGTTGCGTCACGGCATCCCAAGTTCAAAGAAGGCGACACCGTGAGCGGCATGTTGAACGTGCAGGAATATGCTGTTTCGGATGGCAAGGGTATGGTCAAAATCGATCCAAATCTCGCGCCCTTGACCGCATACCTGAACGTGCTTGGTATGCCCGGCATGACCGCCTACTTTGGTTTACTCGAATCCGGCCAACCCAAAGCGGGTGAAACACTGGTCGTGTCGGGTGCTTCCGGCGCGGTGGGTGCCACCGTAGGTCAGGTGGCAAAAATCCTTGGACTCAGGGTGGTCGGCATCGCAGGTGGCAAAGAAAAGTGCGACTACGCCATCAAAGAATTCGGCTTTGACGCCTGTATTGACTACAAAAATCAGGATGTACGCAAGGGTTTGAAAGAAGCCTGTCCGGGCGGCATCGACATCTATTTTGACAATGTGGGCGGCGAGATTCTCGACATCGTGCTTACCCGCATCAACTTGAAAGCACGAATTGTCATCTGCGGTGCCATATCACAGTACAACAACACGACACCGGTCAAGGGGCCATCAAATTACCTATCGCTACTCGTCAATCGCGCGCGCATGGAAGGCATCGTGGTGTTTGATTACGCACCACGCTACAAGGAAGGCGCGATACAGCTGGGCAAGTGGATGGCAGAGGGAAAACTGAAATCCCGCGAACACATCATTGAGGGATTGGAAACATTCCCAGAGACGTTGATGAAGCTGTTCAAGGGGGAGAATTTTGGCAAGCTGGTGTTGAAAGTGGCCTAAACCCGGCCGACTCGAAACACGCTCCTGTGCGGCTCTTCAGCCATTTCGGCTCCGAACGCCGCGCCCTTGCTTGATTTTCGTTTTAGCGCCGTATGAAAAAAGAGCCGGAAACTCCGGCTCTTTTCAATGATGCATTGGAAAAACTGCGCGCTACGCGACCAGCTCCCGCAACACGTACGGCAGGATCCCACCGTGCAAGTAGTAATCCACTTCAATAGGCGTATCGATACGCAACAACACGGTGACATTTTGGATCGAGCCATCGATGCGCTTGATAACCAGCGTGACATCCATTTGCGGTTTGATGTCTGCCTCCACGCCAACGATATCAAAATCCTCATCACCCTTGATGCCAAGTGACGTTGCTGTGTCGCTACCTTTGAACTGGCAGGGCAGCACGCCCATGCCGACGAGGTTGGAACGGTGGATACGCTCGAAGCTCTTGGCGATTACAGCTTTGACGCCTAGCAGCTGCGTGCCCTTCGCCGCCCAATCGCGTGACGAACCGGTACCGTATTCCTCGCCACCGAAGACGACAGTTGGCGTTCCTGCTGCGATGTAGCGCATGGCGGCATCGTAGATCGGCAGTTGTTCGCCTGATGGCTGCATCAGTGTCAGTCCACCTTCTACGCGTGAGCCGTCAGCCTTGGCCGGGATCATCAGGTTTTTAATGCGGACATTGGCAAACGTGCCGCGCATCATCACGTCGTGGTTACCGCGTCGCGCGCCATAGCTGTTGAAGTCAGCTTTGAGGACGTTGTTGTCGATGAGGAATTTGCCCGCTGGCGACGTATCTTTGATCGATCCTGCCGGGGAGATGTGATCGGTGGTGACTGAATCACCGAACACGCCGAGTGCTTTGGCACCTTTGATGTCGTGTGCTTTCCCTGCACCCATGCCGAAGTTGGCGAAGAACGGAGGTTCGGCGATGTAGGTGGATTTTGGCCAATCGTAGACCTGTCCAACGGTTCCCTTGATGTTCTGCCAGAGCGGATTGTCGGCACCGAGATTTGAATACCGCGCGTTGAAAACGGCGGGATCCATCGCAAAGCCCAGCACGCCGGCAATTTCGTGGCTGGTCGGCCAGATGTCTTTCAGGTATACAGGCCCCTTTGTACCTTGGCCCACCGGCTCGGTTTGCAAATCGACCAGCACGCTACCTGCGATCGCGTACGCAACCACCAGCGGTGGAGAGGCCAGAAAATTGGCACGAATGTTGGCGTGGATGCGAGCTTCAAAATTACGATTGCCCGATAGCACGGCAGCGCAGACCAGATCGTTCTTCACAATTGATTCTTCGATTGGCTCTGCCAGCGGGCCGGCATTGCCGATGCAGGTAGTGCATCCGTAGCCGGCGAGGTAGAAGCCCATCTTTTCGAGGTAAGGCAGCAGGCCGGATTTTGTCAGATAGTCGGTGACGACGCGGCTGCCCGGCGCCAGCGAGGTCTTGATATACGGCTTGACGGTCAAGCCATGCTCCACCGCCTTCTTGGCAAGTAATCCTGCTGCTAGCATCACGCTGGGGTTGGAGGTGTTGGTGCACGATGTAATGGCGGCGATCAGCACGTCGCCCGAGCCAAGATCAACCCCGTCGGCGGTCTTGAAACGCTTGCCTAAATCGCCCGCCGCTTTGGAGAATCCATTTTCAGCTGGCGGCTTCGAAAACAGCGACGTAAATTGCGACTTCATGTTGCCAAGCTCTATCCGGTCTTGCGGACGCTTTGGCCCGGCGAGCGAAGTTTTGATGGTGGACAGATCAAGCGAAAGCGTCGCGGAGTAATCGCATTCGCCCGCCATCGGTACGCCGAACATGCCTTGCGCCTTGAAGTAACTTTCGCATTTGTCGAGCTCATCCGCCGTGCGGCCACCCGCCCTAAAATACTCCATCGTAGCTTCATCGACAGGGAAAAAGCCCATCGTGGCTCCATACTCTGGAGCCATGTTGGCGATGGTGGCGCGATCCGGAACACTCAATGCGCGTGCACCTTCGCCGAAGAACTCAACAAACTTGCCGACCACTTTCGCCGCCCGCAACATCTGCGTCACGGTCAGCACAAGATCGGTCGCGGTGGTGCCCTCCGGCAGCTTGCCGGTGAGATTTACACCAACAACATCTGGCGTCAGGAAATAGACCGGTTGGCCCAGCATCCCGGCCTCGGCCTCGATGCCGCCCACACCCCAGCCGACGACGCCCACGCCATTGATCATGGTGGTGTGTGAATCGGTCCCGACCAGAGAATCGGGGTAGAGCACGCCATTCTTGTCGTGCACGCCACGCGCCAGATATTCCAGATTCACCTGGTGGACGATGCCGATTCCGGGCGGCACAACTTTGAACGTATTGAACGCCTGCATTCCCCATTTCATGAATTCGTAGCGCTCCTGATTACGTTGGAATTCGAGCTTCATGTTGAGATCCAGCGAATCGGCGGTGCCGTAATGATCAATCTGCACCGAGTGATCTACCACCAGATCAACGGGCACCAGCGGCTCGATCACTTTTGGATTTTTGCCGAGCTTGGCTGCCACGCCGCGCATCGCTGCGAGATCCGCCAATAGCGGCACCCCCGTGAAATCCTGCAGAACAATGCGGGCGACGACAAACGGAATTTCCAGTGTACGGGCTGCCGTCGGCTGCCATGCAGCGAGTTCCTTGATGTGCTCCTCCGTCACTTTCTTGCCATCACAGTTGCGCAAGACGCTCTCCAGCACGATGCGGATCGAAAATGGCAGCCGCTTAACGTTGGGAAACGCCTCAGCAAGTTTTGGCAGCGAATAGAAGGTGGCGGTCTTGCCGGATTTCAGCGTCAGTTGCTGACGGGTGTCGTGCAGATTGTGTGCCATGGTGAGTCCTCGGGATGAGCGCGTGGCAGAGTGGTCACGCGACAGAATTAATTATTTTAAAGCCTTTGAAATAATCGCGAAAGAAACCGGTATCTGTGGTGATGCGTTTTGTAAAACAAATCAGCACGGAGACCGTGCTGATTTCATTTTGCGATACCGGCGCTGACTTCAGATAACCATCATATCGACAAACTCATTAACCGGTGTTGCGTCGAGCTTCTTGGTGTCGGTGCACAAGTCCCAGATAGCGCTACGTTGTTTTTCTGCAAATACACGAGCCAGATTAGTTTTGAATTTCGCCATCAGTACCGGCATGCCCCCCTTGCGACGGCGCTTGTGGCCAATCGGATACTCAACGACGATTTCCTTAAGTTTCTTGCCGTCGGTGAATTCCACCGTCAAAGCGTTGGCAATCGAGCGCTTGTCGGGATCGTGATAATCCCTGGTGAATTTTGTGTCTTCGACGCAGACGATCTTGTCGCGGAGCGTATCGATGCGCGGATCTGCCGCGATGCTGTCTTCGTAGTCGGATGCAGTCAGACGGCCGAAAATGATCGGCATCGCCACCATGTACTGCACGCAATGATCGCGATCAGCCGGATTGTTGAGCGGACCCTTCTTGTCGATGATGCGGATGCAGGCTTCGTGCGTGCGGATAGTGATTTTCTTGATGTCCTTGTCGGTCTTGCCAAGCTTTTTCAATTCCTGATGAATGGTCATTCCAGCTTCAACCGCCGTCTGCGAATGGAATTCTGCTGGGAAGGAAATTTTGAACAATACATTCTCCATTACGTATGAACCGTAAGGACGCTGGAACTTGAACGCGTTGCCCTTGAACAGTACATCGTAGAAACCCCAGGTTTTGGCGGAAAGCACCGAGGGATAGCCCATCTCGCCAGTCTTGGCGATCAGCGCGAGGCGCACCGCGCGTGAGGTGGCATCGCCGGCAGCCCAGGATTTGCGCGACCCGGTATTCGGAGAGTGGCGATAGGTGCGCAACGACTGACCATCTACCCATGCCAACGAAACGGCATTGAGGATTTCGTCCTTGCTCAAGCCCATCATTTCCGCCACCACAGCGGTAGAGGCAACTTTGACGAGCACAACGTGATCGAGTCCAACTCTGTTGAACGAATTTTCCAGCGCGATGCAGCCCTGGATTTCATGCGCCTTAATCATGGCGGTCAATAAATCATGCACGGTGAATGGTTTCTTGCCCGTCGCAACGGCGTTGCGCGAGAGCCAGTCGGCGGTGGCAAGAATTCCGCCGAGATTGTCTGAAGGATGACCCCATTCAGCCGCCAGCCAGGTGTCGTTAAAGTCGAGCCAGCGAATCATGGCGCCGATGTCGAATGCGGCTTTCACCGGGTCCATCTGGAATTGAGTTCCCGGCACCTTCGCGCCATTGGGCACCAGCGTGCCTTGCACGATTGGTCCCAGCATTTTGCGGCAGGCGGGATACTCCAGCGCTTCAAAGCCGCAACCCAGCGTATCCAGCAAACAGTAGCGCGCGGTGTCGTAGGCGTCTTTGGATTTGATTTTGTATTTTGTGACGTAGTCGACAATATCGACCAGGACTTTGTCGGGTTTGGGGCGGACGTTGGATATGTGAGCAGACATACTCTTCTTTCTAAAAGATTGATTCAAATTCGTGTGGTTACGCGGCTATTTGCGTTCGGCGATGGGCACAAATTTCATATCATCTGGCCCGGTGTAATTCGCATTCGGGCGAATGATCTTGCCGTCGATGCGCTGTTCGATCACGTGCGCGGCCCAACCGGAGGTGCGCGAAATGATGAACAGTGGTGTGAACATGGCGGTCGGCACGCCCATCATGTGATACGAGCAGGCAGAGAACCAATCGAGGTTCGGGAACATTTTTTTCTCGCGCCACATCACGGCTTCAAGACGGTCGGCGATGTTGTAGAGCTTCATGTTGCCCGCATCTTCCGACAAGCGCTTTGCGACACGCTTGATGACAACGTTGCGTGGATCGGACACGGTATAGACCGGATGACCAAAGCCGATGATGACCTGCTTTTCTGACACGCGCTTGACGATATCAGCTTCAGCCTCGTCCGGACCGTCATAACGGTTTTGAATATCGAAAGCGGCTTCATTGGCACCGCCGTGCTTGGGCCCGCGCAGCGCGCCGATGCCACCGGTGATCGCCGAATACATGTCGGAGCCGGTACCGGCGATGACGCGCGCGGCAAACGTCGAGGCATTGAATTCGTGTTCGGCATATAGCACTAGCGATGTATGCATGGAACGCACGGCCAGCTCACTGGGTTCTTCGCCGTGCAACAAGTTCAGGAAATGGCCGCCTATGGAGTCATCGTCGGTCTCGACATCGATGCATTTGCCGTTTACCGCGAAGTGGTACCAGTAAAGCAGCATGGAGCCGAAAGACGCCATCATGCGGTCGGCGATGTCGCGCGCGCCGGCGATGTTGTGGTCATCCTTTTCCGGCAATACGCAGCCGAGCACGGAACACGCGGTACGCAATACGTCCATTGGATGTGTGGATGCGGGCAATGACTCAAGTACATCCTGTACAGCCATCGGAATACCGCGCATGGATTTCAGTTTTGCCTTGTATGAGGCCAGTTCGGCGGCGTTCGGTAGCTTGCCGTGCACCAGCAAATGCGCAATCTCTTCAAATTCGCACGCCTCGGCGACATCGAGAATATCGTAGCCGCGGTAGTGCAGGTCATTGCCAGTGAGGCCCACCGTGCACAGCGCCGTATTACCGGCGACGACGCCTGAAAGCGCCACGGATTTTTTTGGTTTGGGGCCGGTGGTCGCGGGTGCTGCAGTTGCGGTACTCATTTCATCATCTCCGTCGTGTGGTGCGCAATGCGCACATGCTTGTTCAGAATTGGTGCAAATACTTGGTAGCTGCGCACCTTACAGCTCTTGCATGAGTTCGATACGATTGCCAAACGGGTCGAATACTGACGCCCGCTTATAGCCCGTCGGCCCTGCGTCGATGCGAAGTGGATATCCACCAAGCTCGGCTTTATGTAGCAGCTGGTCGATGTTATCGACCAGCAACGCAGGATGCGCCCGTCTGGCTGCCTCGAACTCTTCCTCCTCTCCTAAATGCAGATTTACTGGTCCCTGTGTGAGCCACGCGCCGCGCTGATCGAGTTCCGCTGGCTTGGGAATGCGCGTGAACTGCAACACGCCCTCGTAAAATGCCAATGCGTCAGTCACGCGGCCCATCGGGATGGCAACTTGAAAATGATCGATCTTCAGAACGGCCACGGCATCACCCTTGATGATTATTTTGCGTAAAACCAATATTGGCGGGCATCTTCAGGCATAAATGCTTCAAAAGCCTCGCCAGTGCTGGAGTTCTACTTTTTTGCCGCAAACAAGGCGTCCAGCTTTTGCTCGTACGAGTGATAGCCCAGATATTCGTAAAGCTCGGCGCGCGTTTGCATCGTCGGTACCGCATTTTTTTGCGTGCCCTCCGCGCGCAGCGTCTGATAAAAATTAAGGGCGGCCTTGTTCATGGCCCGATACGCGCCACAGCAATACAACACCATGTCGACGTTTACGGATGCGAGCTCAGTCGTTGTAAACAGCGGCGTATGACCAAACTCGGTGATATTGGCGAGGATCGGTACTTTGACTGCGTCCTTGAATTGCTGGTACATCGGCAGCGCGGTAATCGCCTCCGGGAAAATCATGTCAGCACCGGCTTCGACATAGGCGCAGGCGCGGTCGATGGCAGCATTGATGCCTTCAACAGCCAGCGCATCGGTGCGAGCCATGATGACGAAGCTCGGGTCGGTACGCGCATCTACAGCTGCTTTGACTCGGTCCACCATTTCCTCGAGCGTTACCACTTCCTTGCCGGGTCGGTGGCCGCAGCGTTTGGTGCCGACCTGGTCTTCCATGTGCACTGCCGCAGCACCGGTTTTTTGGAAGGACCGAATGGTGCGCGCAATGTTGAATGCGCCGCCCCAACCGGTATCGATATCGACCATCACCGGCAGTGTGGTGACATCGGTAATGCGGCGAAGGTCGGTGAGTACGTCTTCCATCGTACTGATGCCCAGGTCCGGCATGCCCAGCGAATTTGCGGCCACACCGCCGCCGGAAATATAGAGCGCCTTGTAGCCCGTGGCTTGTGCCATGCGCGCGGTGTAAGCGTTGATCGCGCCGACGATTTGCAGAGGTTTTTCATCAATGAGCGCTTGGCGGAATTTGCTGCCGGGGGTTGCGGTTGTCATCGGGGTGCTCGAAAATTTAAGAGAAGAAAGCGCGATTGGCGGGGTCCAATATTTTAACGCCGGTGACGTTGGCCTTCTGCAATATTTCCCAAAAATAGCGGTAGGTGGCGCGGTCGTGCAATTCACCCTTGTACTGAATCGGACCCCAGTTGGCAGCCTGTGCGGCGAGCAGGATGTTTGCCGCATCTTCGACCTCTGACAGATCAGGCTTCATGGCGTCAACGATGGCGGTAATTTGTGTGGGGTAGATCGACCACATCCGCAGGAAGCCAAATTCATAACGTGCGCGCTTCGCGTCGGCCATGACCACCTCTGTGTTCTTCAAATCAAGGCAGACGTTGTGCGCCGGGACAACACCGCTGGCCAATGCGGCCGCGACCACTTCGGTCTTGGCGCGAACCAGCAAATGGTGCTCAAACTGGCCGGGCGAGCGCATCGCCGATGCAGGAATGGCGCCATGGTGGCCAGACACAAAGTCCATCAAACCAAAATCAAGCACCTGTACGTTCGGCAAAGCGGCCAGCCGCTGCGCATCACGAAGAGCACCATGTGTCTCTACCAGAATGTGGATGGGAATCTCGCGACCGATCAATGCTTTCCTAGAAATTGTCTCAATGTAGGCAACCATTTCTTCGCCTTCAGCAAAGGTCGTACATTTGGGAATAGTGATGTAAGTCAGCACTCTGCCCGCACCTGCGACGAGGATGTCCACATCCTGCTTCCATAAAGGATGCGAATAGTCGTGGATGCGTGCGCCGGCCATCTTGAATTTATTGGCCTCTGACGTCAGCACCCGCACGATCATTTCTGCGTGGGCTTTTTCTTGCCCGGCCGGGGCGCCGTCCTCGCAGTCACAGGTGATGTCAAATACCGGGCCTAACTTGTCCTGCAGCTCTAATGCTTTACCGATCAGCTTTTCGCTGCCGGCGAAATGTTCGCAGGACGGAATCACAGGAAACGGCTTCTCGCCGACGAAAAGCGCTTTGCTGGGGTGGACGAGCTGCGTCATAAATTCCTCATTTGGGTCGCCGTGGCATCAGCACGGTGTAATCGAGCGACAACACTTTCAGGTGTTCTGGCGCGTCAGCGAATGCGGCCGTGTTTGGGTCGATATTCTTGTAGCCGACAAGATGCAGGCGCAATGCGCCGATTTCAGCATTGAGGGGCCACTTTAGTACCGGCAGCGAAATGGCAAATAAGGTATCGCCCGCGAACGTGGGATTGTGATGTGACCCGCTGTTGATCGCAGCAATCGACAACACATTCTCCAGTCCGTCATAGGCAAGGGCCCGGCAGATCGACATGACATGGCCCCCGTAGACCAGACGTCTCGCAAAGCGGGAATCTTTCATGTGATGCAAATCGAAATGCACGCGCGCGGTGTTCTGGTAGAGCTTGGTCGCCAGCGTGTGATCGGTTTCATCAATCGTCATACCGGCGGGATGCTTTATCGGTTCAAATTGCCACGGTGTCAGTCCTGACGCCGCGTGATTGCTGAACTCCTCCGCGTTGCTTGCGGCGTAGTCCTCCCAAAAGCGCGCACCGCCAGTCACCGTTGACATATTCTTGGCCGCCTTCAAATAGATCGGGGCGACAATTGCTTCTGGTGCGACCTGGGCGGGCGCATCGACCACACCCAAGGCCGTCGTTCGCGGAGGATTAACCGCGTCCTTGCGATGTACCATTACCCAGCGCATCCAGGTCAACACCATTTCGTCGCGCTGGTTATAGCAGTTGGATCGCACATGTACCACACCGGTCTTGCCACTGGAGTTATCGCGCAGGCCAATGATTTCGGTTTCTGTTCGCAATGTGTCGCCGATGAAAACCGGCTGCAAAAACCGGCAATCGGCATAGCCAAGATTGGCTACAGCATTGTAGGAAATATCGGGAACGGTCTTGCCAAAGGCGATATGAAAAACTAGCAGGTCATCCACCGGCATGGATGGATACCCCAAAGATTGCGCGAATGGTTCACTGCAATGCATAGGGAGTTTGGAGCCCGTGAGCGCCAGATAAAGTGCGACATCCCCCTGCGTAATGGTGCGCGGAATGGCGTGATGAAATGTTTGCCCGAGACGGTAGTGCTCAAAAAAGTAACCAGCCAGTGGACGGGCGGAAATCTCACTCATTGGCGTCAGGCCACTTCCAGTTCTTTGGTCATCTCCACCAGAGCCAGCAGGCGTTTAGCCGCATTCACGTGGTGATGCTCCACCAGGCGCCCGTTGAGCATGATGGTGCCACGACCTTCGTGGTGCGCCTTTTCCAGCGCTGAAATCACTTCGTGCGCATGGCCTATTTCGGCGGACTTTGGCGTAAACGCATCGTTGCAATAGGCGAGCTGATTGGGATGCACCAATGATTTTCCGTCGAAGCCCAGATCGCGCGTCAGTCGGCAAGCGAGTTCAAACGAATGCATATCTTTGATGTCCACGCTGATACCGTCGATCACGCCGCGTTTGTAAGCGCGGCCGACGAGCAATACATGCGATAGCGAATAATGCAGCGCCAACCGATCGGGCGTCTTGTGTCCATGAAGCTGGGTTAGCAGGTCACTGGTCGCCATAATCATGCAGGCGATGCGGTCAGACGCAGAGGCGATTTCTTCCGCACGCAGTACCGCAAGCGGACTCTCGATCATCACCATGATCGGCAAGTGCGAACCGCCAGACTTGTCGAGTACGGACAAAGCTTCGATCACATCGGATTTACTTTCGATATTCGGGAACAGGATCGCGTCCGCGCCGATGTCGGCCACTGCCTTGATGTCGTCTATGCCCCACGGGGAATCGATGTCGTTGACGCGAACGACTTTCTCGCGCCGCCCAAAGCCGCCTTGCAAAACCGCCTCGACAATCTGGCTGCGCGAGCTTTCCTTATTTTCCACCAGCACGGAATCGCCCAAGTCAAAGATCAGTGAATCCACTTTCAGCGTGCGCGCCTTGTGCAGAAAGCGCGGAGCACAGCCTGGAACGTAAAGCATCGAACGGCGAGGGCGTAGATAAGGAGTCATGTATCCAGAATTCTGTATGAATGGCCAAGTGAGGCTGAACGAGAGACTGAGGAGCGATTGCGCACTGCAACAATATTATTCCGCACCCTGTGAAAAGTCAATAGACTTATATCTTATATAAGACATAAAATGCACCAGTCCATAAACTTGACCGTGATAGCATCCATGCGAATTCAACCTCGTGCCTTTGCGGGCACCGTCCCGATGTCCATTAACCTGCCTGGCCCCAGCTTTCGTCCACTTTACGATCAGATCAAGATTCTGCTCACGCAGAGTTTGATCGCCGGTGAATGGAAGCCGGGTGAATCGATTCCGTCTGAGATGGAGCTGGCCGCACGTTTCCAGGTCAGTCAAGGAACGGTGCGAAAAGCCATCGATGCACTCGCCGCCGAGAATATCCTCATTAGGCGGCAGGGCAAGGGAACATTTGTCGCAACGCATACCGAGCCCAAACATCAGTACCGATTTCTTCACATCATTCCGGACAAGGGTGAGAAGGTCCATCCAACGACAGATTTCATCGATGTCAAGCGCGGCAAGGCAAGCGCCGAAGTTGCGACTGCGCTCGATCTGAAAACCGGGGCGCCGGTGACGGGCATCCGCCGCGTACTTGTGTTTGCGGGGTCGCCTATTATTTTTGATGAAATCGTCCTGTCGTCTGCACTGTTCCCAAACCTGACGCTGGAGAAAATTCGCGAGTCGCGAGGCTCCATTTATAGTTTTCTGGAAACCGGCTACGGCCTCAGAATGATCAGAGCAGAAGAGCGTCTATATGCGATAGCTGCCGACGAAACGGCGGCGGGGCCGCTGGCGGTCAAGGTCGGTACGCCGCTACTATGTGTCGACCGAATTGCGTTTACCTACGGAGACAAACCGGTGGAGTGGCGCCGTGGTCTCTGTCTCACGCAGGGCTATTCGTATTACAACGAGCTCGCTTAGCGGCTCTCGATTGAGTCGCACTAAACAATCTTCAGTTTGCAGTCGCGCTCGCCACAACGTCGACCACCCATTGATTCAAACTCTTGCCCGTGCTCGCGGCTGCTACCGTAGCGGCGGCATGTATGTCTGGCGGCAATCGAAGCAATAGCTTCCCGCTTGTCGGCCTCTCAGGACTTCGACCTTCCTTCTTGCACTCTTCAAGGTAGTGATCAATCGCGAATTCAAAATCGGCATGAAGCTCATCTACACCTGCTCCGTGAAACGCGAGCTGCTCCGACATACCCAATACGCGGCCAACAAAAATGCGGTCGGCTGCGTCGTAGTCGATGCGTGCGGTATAGCCGCGATATTTGATGGCGTTGCCCATGGTGCAGCGGTGGTCGCGTCCTATAAATATGATATCAATTTATGATATCATATGAATTGGTGTCAAGTTGGCCTGACTTTCGTACGCATACACGGTTGGGCTTATTAGAAAAAGTATTGTGAAATCAGCTAACTAGAGCAAACAGTCCTGCGGACCTGTTCAAGACTTGGGTCGACCGTCGGGAGGCCGCCTGCCACTAGTCAGCTTGTTGAATTTCAGCTTAAAATCTGAATGCGGGTTCAAGAGTTTCCTGCCGAAGTCACAAGTACTCACCGTTTGCCTTCTCAAGTGTCTAGCTAAAGACAACTACAAAGGTATCAGCCATGCCCAGTCCGCAGCCCGCTTCGCGCCAGCGACCCAAGTACGTCGACATTAACCTTTTGCATCTGCCAGTGCCGGGCTTGGTCTCCATTTTTCACCGCGTCACTGGCGTCGTCATGTTTATGTTTCTGATCCCGGCAGTGCTTTTTGTACTTCAGTGCACGCTTGGCTCAGAAACAAGTTTCAATCAGTGGAAGTCAGTTTTTGCGCACCCGCTCGCAAAATTGATTTTGCTCGGCTTTGTCTGGTGCTATATGCATCATCTGTTTGCGGGTATTCGCTATCTGTTGCTGGATGTGCACGTTGGCATCGCACTTGAGCCTGCGCGTATGTCTGCTCGCATTGTCCTGGCGCTAGGGGTGATCGCGACGGTATTGGTCGGGGTGCGGATATGGTGAATGCCGCAAAGAAAATTCCCGTAGGCGCACATTACGGCTGGAAGGATTGGCTGGCGCAACGCGTCACGGCCGTCATCATGTTGCTGTTCAGTATCGTGATCATTGGTTTTTTCATGCTGAAAGGCAGCGTGACATTCGTGGACTGGAAGGAGCTGTTCCGGTCGCAACTGTTCCGCATCCTTACGCTGCTGTTTCTGCTTTCCGTCTACTACCACGCCTGGATTGGAATTAAAGACGTGCTGATGGACTACATCAAACCTACCGGCATGAGAGTTAGCCTCCAAGTAGTCGTGTTGTTGTTTCTGCTGGGCTGCACCATCTGGTCGGCTACTATCATCTGGGGCGTTTAAGCCATGACAACTCCTGTTCGTAAATTTGATGCTGTCGTTGTCGGCGCCGGCGGGTCTGGCCTGAGAGCCGCACTGCAATTGTCCAATGCCGGTTTGAAAGTCGCCGTGTTGTCGAAGGTCTTTCCCACCCGCTCGCACACGGTCGCGGCACAAGGCGGGGTGGGCGCTTCGTTGGGCAACATGGGGGAGGACAACTGGCACTGGCATATGTACGACACCATCAAGGGCTCGGACTGGCTCGGGGACCAGGATGCTATCGAATTCATGTGCCGCACCGCGCCTGAAGCGGTGATCGAGCTTGAACATTTCGGCATGCCGTTCGATCGAAATGAGAATGGCACTATTTACCAGCGACCATTTGGTGGGCATTCATCGAATTTCGGCGAGAAGCCGGTACAGCGCTCCTGTTGTGCCGCTGACCGTACCGGCCACGCCATGCTGCACACACTCTATCAGCGCAACGTATTTGCAAACACCCAGTTCTACGTCGAGTGGATGGCGCTGGACCTGATTCGTGACCTTGAGGGCAATGTGCTCGGTGTGACCGCGTTGGAAATGGAAACCGGCGAGATGATGATTTTTCACGCCAAGGCAACATTGTTTGCCACCGGCGGCGCTGGCCGAATCTATGCATCCAGCACCAATGCCTTCATCAATACTGGCGACGGCTTGGGGATGGCCGCGCGCGCTGGCATCCCGCTTGAGGACATGGAGTTCTGGCAGTTTCATCCCACCGGCGTGGCAGGAGCAGGCGTACTCATTACCGAGGGCGTGCGTGGTGAGGGCGGTATTTTGCTCAACAAAGATGGCGAACGTTTCATGGAACGCTACGCGCCAACCATGAAAGATCTCGCTTCGCGCGATGTGGTATCGCGCGCCATGGCCACAGAAATAAAGGACGGGCGCGGCGCCGGTCCAAATAACGATTACATCCTGCTCAAGCTCGATCATTTGGGGCCAGAAGTAATTAACAAGCGCCTGCCCGGCATTCGCGAAATTGCCCTGAAATTTGGCAACGTTGATTGCACCAAGGAACCGATTCCAGTGGTGCCCACCTGTCACTATCAAATGGGTGGAATACCGACGAACTACAAAGGCGAGGTGGTGGTCCCTAAAGGCGGCAACGCCAACTCGCTGGTGCCCGGCTTCTATGCAGCAGGTGAATGCGGCTGCGCATCTATTCACGGAGCAAACCGGCTGGGAACCAATTCGCTCACGGATTTGCTGGTCATGGGCAAGTCTTCAGGTGACTCGATGATTCAGTTCATCAAGGAAAACAATACGCATCGCGATTTACCGAAAGATGTAGGCGCCTTTTCCACAGCACGACTGACGCGTCTGGACACACAGGTAAACGGCGAAAACGTTTACGAAGTTGGCAACGCCATGCGGCAAACGATGCAGGCCCACTGCGGCGTATTCCGGTTCCCGGACATGCTGGAGAACGGGGTAACCAAAATTAAAGAGATTGCAGAGCGTGCCAAGAAACTGGAGATCAAGGATAAATCCAAGGTCTTTAACACGGCTCGAATCGAAGCGCTGGAACTTGAAAATCTCATTGAAGTAGCGGTAGCAACCATGGTCTCGGCCGAAGCACGCAAGGAAACCCGCGGCGCACACGATCGTGCGGATTGTCATGATCGTCCGGGCTTCGTGAATGGTCGCGACGATAAAAATTGGCTCAAGCACACGCTCTGGTTCAAGGACGGCAATCGGCTCGATTACAAGCCGGTGAACCTGACGCCGCTCACAGCGGAATCGATCGTACCCAAGGCCCGCACCTACTAGTGACATTTTTACTGCGCTGGAACCACGAGACCCGACATGAAATTCATCATTGAACGCTTTGACCCCGACCAGGACCAGAAGCCGTATTTCAAGGAATACGATATTCAGCTCGAACCATCGGACCGGATGCTGCTTGATGCACTGATTCGCATCAAATCGATCGACGACACGCTGGCACTGCGCCGCTCCTGTCGAGAGGGCATTTGTGGCTCCGACGCTATGAACATCAATGGCAAGAATGGGCTGGCGTGCATTACCAAGATCAGCGAATTGAAAGAACCAGTCAAGCTGCGGCCATTGCCGGGACTGCCGATCATCCGCGATCTCATCGTCGACATGACGCAGTTTTTCAAGCAATACAATTCCATCAAACCGTACCTGATCAACAATGATCCGCCACCGCAAACCGAACGTCTGCAGTCACCCGAAGATCGGCTGCAACTCGATGGACTCTATGAGTGTATTTTGTGCGCATGCTGCTCAACGGCGTGCCCGTCGTTCTGGTGGAATCCGGACAAATTTGTTGGTCCGGCGGGGCTGCTCGCGGCCTACCGGTTTATTGCCGACTCGCGCGATCAGGCCGTCAACGAGCGGCTCGACAATCTTGAAGATCCATACCGGTTGTTTCGTTGCCACACCATCATGAATTGCGTGGATGTGTGTCCCAAGGGGCTCAATCCGTCACTGGCAATCGGCAAGATCAAGGAAATGTTGGTCAGGCGTGGCGTCTGACCCGTCGAGCCCGATTGAGTATGACGCTATCGAAGATCGTGCACGAAAATGCGAGCGTATTCGCTGGCATGCCCGACGGGGATTGCTGGAAAATGATCTGATTCTGACGAGATTTCTGGACGCACAATTGGCGGCACTGGAGCCGACGGAAATGGCGTTGCTCGAGGAGTTGCTTCGGTGGGGCGACAACGATTTGCTGGATGTACTGATGGAACGAAAACGGTGTGATGACCTGCGATTGCGCCCGCTGATAGAACGTATCAAGACGGCGCAAAAATGAAAACTTCGGGAGACGACGAATGAAACCAAAAGGTAATGCAACCCTGACGTACGGCGAAGGCAAATCGGTTGAACTGCCGGTATTTAGTGGCACGCATGGGCCCGATGTCATCGACATCCGCAAACTCTATGCGCAGACCGGGATGTTCACCTACGACCCGGGCTTCATGTCGACTTCGTCATGTAATTCGACCATTACTTATATCGACGGCGACAAAGGCGAACTTTTGTATCGCGGCTATCCGATCGAGCAACTCGCGACCAAGTGCGATTTCATGGATACCTGCCACCTGCTGCTGTATGGCGATTTGCCCGACCCCACACAGAAAAAAGACTTCGTCAGCCGCGTTACCAATCACACCATGGTGCATGAGCAGATGCAGTTTTTCCTGCGCGGGTTCCGGCGCGACGCCCACCCGATGGCGGTCATGACCGGTCTGGTTGGCGCGTTGTCAGCGTTTTATCCGGATTCGATCAATTTGCACGACGCCAAGCAACGCGATATTTCCGCCATTCGCCTCATTGCCAAAATGCCCACGCTGGTGGCGATGGCATACAAGTACACGGTGGGCCAACCGATCAACTATCCACGTAATGATCTCGACTACGCCTCAAACTTCATGCGAATGATGTTTGCCGTGCCCGCAGCCGACTATAAGGTCAACGATGTGTTGGTGCGCGCCATGGATCGCATTTTCATTCTGCATGCCGATCACGAGCAAAACGCCTCCACGTCCACGGTGCGCCTTTGTGCTTCCTCTGGCACCAATCCGTTTGCCGCAATCGCAGCGGGTGTTGCCTGTCTGTGGGGGCCCGCCCACGGCGGCGCAAACGAGGCAGCCCTCGGCATGCTTGCCGATATTCAGCGCGATGGCGGCATCGCCAAAATTGGTGAATTCATCACCAAGGTCAAAGACAAGAATTCGAATGTGCGCTTGATGGGATTTGGCCACCGCGTTTACAAGAATCACGATCCGCGCGCTACATTGATGCGCGAAACCTGCCACGAGGTGCTGAACGAACTTGGCCTGCACGATGACCCCACGTTCAAGCTTGCGATGGCACTGGAAAAAATCGCGCTGGAAGACGAATATTTTGTCAGTCGCAAGCTCTATCCAAACGTCGACTTTTATTCCGGTATTGTGCAAAAAGCTATCGGCATTCCCGTGCCGCTGTTCACCGCGATATTCGCGCTGGCACGCACCGTTGGCTGGATCGCACAGCTCAATGAAATGATCGCCGATCCGGAATACAAGATCGGCAGGCCGCGTCAGTTGTATGTGGGTTCGCAACGGCGCGATGTGAAGAAATAAGTTAGATCCAGCATTGACGGGCATACTGCGGCATTTTTCGTTGGAAAGCCGCGCCAATGCTGGAGTTTGAAATCACACGTCAATGTGGCAAGTCCGGCTTAACTGCCGACAGGCGTAACTGAAGAGAATCCAGAGGCCCCCATCATGATGCGAGAATTCCAGCTGTCCTCCCTGTTCAATGGCGCCAACGCGCCATACATTGAAGAGCTATACGAGCAATACCTTGCCGATCCATCAACGGTCGCGGAAACCTGGCGCAAACAATTTGATGCGTTGCCGAATGTGGCGGGCAGCACTGCCAAAGACGTTGCCCATACGCCCGTCATTGAGGCGTTTGCTGAGCGCGCTAAACAGGGCGCTGGCCGCATTGCGTATGTCAATGTCGCCGGTACAGGCAGTGATGACAAGCGCTCGCTTCGCGTGTTGCAATTCATCCGCGCGCATCGCGTGCTGGGTTCGCGTCACTCCTCGCTCGATCCGCTCAAACGTAGTGAACGCATGCCTGTGCCCGAGCTTGAGCTCAGCTACTATGGATTGACCGAAGCCGATCTCGAGGCTGAGTTCGGGATCGGTTCCTGGCAGGGCCGCATCAATGGCAACAGCGACAAAGCCAAGCTCAAGGATATCGTCGCCGCCGTCAAGAAGACCTATTGCGGCTATGTTGGTGTGGAATACATGTACATCAGTTCCACCGAGCAAAAACGCTGGGTACAGGGGCAGTTCGAATCCATCCAGTCGCAACCTTCGCTCAACAAGGAAGAGAAGCAGTTTCTGCTGGAGCGTCTCACAGCAGCAGAAACGCTGGAAAAATATCTGCATACGCGTTACGTTGGTCAGAAACGCTTCTCGCTGGAGGGTGGCGAGACCTTGATCCCACTGCTTGACGACATCATTCAGGTAGCAGGCGGACAGGGTGTGAAGGAAGTCGTGCTTGGTATGGCGCACCGTGGTCGACTGAATGTATTGGTAAACAGCCTGGGCAAGCTGCCGGCTGATCTGTTCTCCGAATTCGAAGGCAAGCACGCCCACGATCTCGGCTCCGGTGACGTGAAATACCATCAGGGATTCTCGTCCGACATCCAGACTAATGGCGGCGGGGTGCACCTCACATTGGCCTTCAATCCGTCGCACCTTGAAATCGTCAACCCGGTAGTCGAAGGATCGGTGCGTGCCCGTCAGCATCGCCGTAGCGATCACCAAGGCAAAGAAGTATTGCCTATGCTCATCCACGGCGACGCCGCGTTTGCCGGGCAGGGCGTGGTGATGGAAACGCTGGCGCTGTCTCAAACGCGCGGTTTCAAGACTGGCGGCACCGTCCACATCGTCGTCAACAACCAGGTTGGCTTTACCACCTCGGATACACGCGACACGCGCTCGTCGCTTTACTGCACCGATATCGCCAAGATGATTGAAGCGCCGGTATTTCACGTCAATGCCGATGATCCCGAGTCGGTGCTGCTGGTAGGCCGCATCGCTTTTGACTACCGCATGAAATTCGGTCGTGACGTCGTCATCGATATGGTCTGCTTCCGGAAGCTCGGCCACAACGAGCAGGACGAACCGTTCGTCACACAACCATTGATGTACAAGAAAATTGCGCAGCATCCTGGTACGCGCAAACTCTACGCAGATCGCCTGGCCGCCGATGGCACCACGGCAGCCGGTTACGGTGACGATCTGGTGACTAACATTCGCGCGCGGCTCGACGCGGGTAAGAGTACCAACACCAAGATTCTCTATGGCATCAAGCCACCATTGGCGGTGGATTGGGCGCCTTACATCGGCCAGGGTTGGCGCGCCCCCGCCGACACCACGGTACCGATGGAAACGCTCAAGAAATATGCCGAGCGCCTCACGCAGATTCCCTCCGACTTCAAATTGCATATGTCGGTTGAAAAGTTGCTGGAATCCCGTCGCAAAATGGGCCGGGGCGAGCAGGCGTTGGACTGGGGGATGGCCGAGAATCTTGCCTACGCGTCGCTGGTCGCGACCGGTCACCCGGTGCGCATGAGCGGCCAGGATTGTGGCCGCGGCACCTTCGCCCATCGCCATGCGGTGCTGCACGACCAGAACCGTGAAAAGTGGGATTCCGGTATCTATGTGCCATTGCAGAATATCCAGCAGGAGCAAGCCAATTTTGTCGTGATCGATTCGTTGTTATCGGAAGAGGCCGTACTCGGGTTTGAATACGGCTACGCCACCGCGCAGCCATTCGAGCTGGTCATCTGGGAAGCGCAGTTCGGCGATTTCGTCAACGGCGCGCAGGTGGTGATCGATCAATTCATCGCCAGCGGCGAAACCAAATGGGCGCGCCTGTGCGGTCTCAGCCTGTTCCTGCCGCACGGTTACGAAGGGCAGGGCCCGGAGCATTCGTCGGCGCGGCTGGAGCGATTCCTGCAGCTATGCGCGGAACACAACATCCAGGTCGTTGTTCCCTCCAACGCAGCGCAGCTATTTCACATGATCCGGCGACAGGCAATCCGCAAAATGCGCAAGCCACTCATCGTGATGATGCCCAAATCGCTGTTGCGCAAGAAAGAGGCCACGTCACCGCTGGAAGATCTGGCCAACGGCAAATTCGAAGTCGTGATGGGCGAAACTGAAAAACTAAACGCCAAGAAAGTTAAACGGGTTGTGTTCTGTTCCGGCAAGGTCTACTACGACATTGTCGCCGAACGTGCCAAGCGCGAAATCGAGGATATCGCGGTGCTTCGCATCGAGCAGCTCTACCCCTTCCCGCACGAAGAATTCAGGGCGCAGATTGCGCTGTATCCAAACGCCAAATCGGTTGTTTGGGCGCAGGAAGAGCCCGGCAACCAGGGTGCATGGCATCGCATCCAGCATTATCTGCAGCGCGAAATGCGCCCGGATCAAAAACTCTCCTACGCACTGCGTCCTTCGTCAGCGTCGCCGGCGGTGGGATACCTCTCCAAGCACAACGAGCAGCAAAAGGAGCTGGTCAACGCCGCACTATCGCTTGATGTATCCACCACAGCGTCGGCCGCAAACGGCTAACGCCAGCGACCAATCAAAAAAGATAACGATAGGAACAAACATGCAGATCGAAGTCAAAGTACCCGCCTTGTCAGAGTCCGTTTCGGAAGCCTCGCTGGTGTCGTGGCACAAAAAGGCGGGTGACACTGTCAAGCGCGATGAAAATCTTATCGATATCGAAACCGACAAGGTCGTGATGGAATTGCCTGCGCCTGCCGACGGCGTGATCGTGAAAATTCTGAAAGCCGATGGCAGCTCAGTAGTCAGCGGGGATCTGCTCGCCATCATCGATACGGAAGCCAAAGGGGTAGTTGCGGCACCGGCAGCAGCAAGCCAGGCACCCGTGGCCGCCGCAGCGCCAGCGCCTGCCGTGTCGGCTCCGATGAGTCCTGCTGCTGCCAAAATAGCGGCCGAGAATAATGTCAGTGCTGGCGACGTGACCGGCACCGGGCGCGGTGGCCGCATCACCAAGGAAGACGTCGTCAATAAAACTGCAGCACCGGTTGCCGCAGCACCGTTAGCCACCAAACCCGCTGCGCCTGCAGTACAGCTACCGGCTGGCGACCGTACGGAACAGCGGGTGCCAATGTCGCGTCTGCGTGCGCGCATCGCCGAGCGTCTGCTGCAATCGCAGGCCACCGCAGCGATCCTCACCACATTCAATGAAGTGAACATGGCGCCGGTCATCGATTTGCGCAATAAGTACAAAGATAAATTCGAAAAAGCGCACGGCGTAAAGCTCGGTTTCATGTCGTTCTTCGTCAAGGCTGCCGTATACGCGCTGAAGAAATACCCGGTCGTCAACGCCAGTGTCGATGGCAACGATATCGTTTATCACGGCTACTACGACATCGGCATCGCCGTCGGCAGCGAGCGCGGGCTGGTCGTACCAATCCTGCGCGACGCCGACCAAATGTCGATCGCCGACGTGGAAAAGAAAATTGCCGAGTTTGGCCAGAAAGCCAAAGACGGCAAATTGACTATGGAGGATTTGACCGGGGGAACTTTCTCAATTTCCAATGGCGGTGTATTCGGCTCGATGCTCTCCACGCCCATCATCAACCCGCCACAAGCGGCGATTCTCGGCGTGCATGCCACCAAAGAGCGCGCGGTGGTCGAAAATGGGCAGATCGTGATTCGTCCGATGAATTATCTGGCCATGAGCTATGACCATCGCATCATCGACGGTCGCGAAGCCGTATTGGCGTTGGTCGCCATGAAGGACGCACTGGAAGATCCAGCACGGTTACTGCTGGATATTTAGAGTCGCGACACTAACTCCGGCAGCAATGGCGCGAAAGAAATGGCGGCCTCAGCATATCCCACGTCAGATTTTCTTTTTTCTGTTGGGTGCCGTTCTGACCGGTTTTCTAACGGTGTTCTTTTCAAAGTTTCTGGGCCCGTACGTTGGCCCGCATTTTTCGGTCACGATCGGCGTCGGTCTGGCGGTTGCTCTCACGCTGTGGCTCTCGCAGTTTTTCAAGAATCCCCCATTTTTGCTGAAGGGCACGTCGCCATTGATCGCGGGTTTCTGCGCGGCGCTGGGTGTGCACATTTCCCGCGTTTGGCTGAGCTAGCAAGCGAATTGGTTTCCCTCACCCCGGCCCTCTCCCAGAGGGCGAGGGTGAGAAATGTGGTGCGATGCGTGCATCGATCCAGAACATTACGAAGGGTTTGCTATGTCGAAACAATTTGATGTTGTCGTCATCGGTGCCGGTCCGGGAGGCTACATCGCTGCCATCCGCACCGCCCAACTGGGTTTTAATGTGGCCTGTATCGAGGGCTGGAAGAATCCGAAGGGCGAAATGGCATTAGGCGGTACCTGCCTTAACGTCGGCTGCATTCCCTCGAAGGCTTTGCTGCAGTCGTCGGAAAATGTCGAGCAGGTCGAACACAAGTTCGCCGAGCACGGCATCACGGCGGCTGGCGTAAAAGTGGATATCGGCAAGATGCAGTCGCGCAAGGACGGCATCGTCAGCAAGATGACCAAGGGTATCGAATTCCTGTTTCGGAAAAACAAAGTCACCTGGCTCAAGGGCTTCGGCAAATTCCTCACGGCCGGCGACAGCTACACGATCGAAATCTCGAATGCGGATAAGCCGGAAGGCAAGGAGCTTGTGACGACCAAGCACGTCATCATCGCAACTGGTTCAAAGGCACGTCACCTGCCCGGCATTCTGGTCGATAACGTCAACATCTGCGACAACGAAGGTGCGCTCATGTTTGGTGCTGCGCCCAAGCGTCTGGGCGTGATTGGCGCTGGTGTGATCGGGCTTGAGCTGGGCAGCGTGTGGCGCCGCTTGGGGTCCGACGTGACGGTGCTGGAAGCGCTGCCAAGTTTCCTTGGCGCCTGCGACGAATCGATCGCCAAAGAAGCGTGGAAAGTGTTTACCAAGGAGCAGGAACTCAATATCAAGCTCGGTGTGAAGATTGAAAAAGTCACGCAAAAGAAAACTGCTATTACCTTGGATTACACCGATGACAAAGGGCTCGCGCAGAAACTGGAGTGCGACAAGCTGATTGTGTCCATCGGACGCGTGCCGAACACCGAAGGGCTAGGCGCCAGCAACGTCGGCTTGAAAGTGAGTGACCGCGGCTTTATCGAAGTCGATGACCATTGCAAAACCAATTTGCCCAACGTCTATGCGATTGGTGATGTGGTGCGTGGCCCGATGCTGGCACATAAAGCCGAAGATGAAGGGGTGGCCGTGGCCGAAACCATCGCCGGGCAAAAGCCGCATGTGGATTTCAATACGATTCCGTGGATCATCTACACTTCGCCGGAAATCGCCTGGGTCGGCAAGACCGAACAGCAGCTCAAAGCTGAAGGCGTGTCCGTAAAGACCGGGCAGTTCCCATTCATGGCTAATGGCCGCGCGCTGGGGCAAGGTGAGGCGGGCGGCTTCGTCAAGATCATCGCCGATGCCAAGACTGATCGTATTCTCGGCGGGCACATCATTCATGCGCACGCTTCTGAACTGATTCAGGAACTGGTGACGGCGATGGAATTCAAGGCCGCGGCGGAAGACATCGCGCGCATCGTGCACGGGCATCCAACGTTGTCTGAAGCTGTACGTGAAGCCGCATTGGCGGTGGATAAACGCACTTTGAACATGTGATGCTTGTCAGTGTTTTGATGAAGTCTTGTCGAATCAGCATACACGAGCATTGGTGCGGTTTCCAGGCAGAAAATGCCTCGAAAGGCGCGCCGATACTGGAGTTTTCGTTTGCAAGCGACGATCGTTTCGCCGCCGGATAGCCAATGCTACACACGACCCCACTGACCAATATCTCCGGCGAAATTGAGCACCCGGATGCCATCGAAGCGTCCAGCCCGCTCGAGTGGTACTGGAAGTTTTCTCAGCAGTCGGATTTTGAATCGGACCCGGCGCAGCTCGCGGTGCTGCAACATCTCGAACGACTTCACGGCGATCTGGAGCAATATCGGCAATACCGGCAAGGCACGGTAAATCGGCTGGTGACCAACTTCGGTGGAGGCAAACGTCCGCCGCGCGGACTGTACATCTGGGGTGGCGTCGGGCGCGGCAAGTCGTTGATGATGGACGCCTTCTACAATGTTGCCACCCTGAAGCGCAAGCGGCGTGTTCACTTTCACGAATTCATGCGGGAAATCCACGCCGAGATGCGTGTCCACTCGGGTACCGAAGATCCGCTAGAGCCGATTTCCGACAAGATCGCCAAACAACTGCGGCTGCTGTGTTTCGACGAGTTTCACGTCAGCGATATCGCCGACGCCATGATCCTTGGGCGCCTGCTGGACATGTTGATCTCCAAAGGGGTGGTGTTGGTTATGACCTCAAACTACCAGCCGGAGGATCTGTATCCAAACGGCTTGCAGCGCGCACGCTTTCTACCCGCAATTGAGCTGCTCAATACTGAGCTGGAAGTGATCGAAATCGGCGGCAATCGCGATCATCGCAGACGCATTCTGGAATCGATCCCGGTTTATCACTCGCCGCTGTCCCTGTCGGCCGAGCAATCGCTGGCGCGCGCGTTCGAAGCCATGTCCAAGGCCACCTACGCCTCGAGTGGCACCATTAAGGTCGGTTCGCGGGACATTGCATTTTTGCGCCGCGCCAAGGGCGTCATCTGGTTTGATTTCAACGAACTCTGTGTGAAGCCCAGATCACAGGTGGACTACCTCGAAATCGCCAGCCGTTACCATACCGTACTGATCTCCGGTGTCCCACAATTGCACGCCAAAGAGAGGGTAGACGTGGTGCGCCGTTTCACCTGGCTGGTTGATGTACTGTATGACCAGCGCGTGAAACTCATTATGTCGGCTGAAGTAGGGCCGGAGATGTTGGTGGTGGATGAACGTGGTCAAAATGCATCGGCGGGCAGTACCCGCGCTGTCGGCGGGAACGATGCGACGCTGATGGTGTCTGCTGAATTCGCACGCACGGCGTCGCGTTTGCGCGAAATGCAATCGAAGGATTACTTCTCACGCAAACACGCGTCAGCAGAAAATCCGCAACTGCTGCAAGGAAGGTGACATGACAAACTGGAAATCGATGCTGGCGTCTGTCGCGCTCGCACTTGCTGGGCTAGCATCTGCGACGCAAGCGCATGCCAACAACTACCAGGACCTATGGTGGAACCCGAATGAATCCGGTTGGGGCATCAATATTTCCCAGCAGGGTGATGTCATGTTCGCGACCTGGTTCATTTATGGCGCGGGCAATCAGGCGACCTGGATCTTTCTGTCGCGCGCAGATCGTTCCGGGGCGACGGGCAATACCTTCGCCGGCGATATCTTTCAGGCGACCGGCACGCCGTTCGCGGTCGTTCCATTCGTGCCGTTGCAGACGTCAAATCTGACCAAGGTCGGCACGGCAACGCTGGTGTTTTCAGATTCCCGCACCGGCACGCTGACCTACACCGTCAACGGCGTGCAGGTAGTCAAGCAGATTACCCGCCAGGTGATCGGCTTCTACAATCTCACCGGCAGCTATTTTGGCGGCTTGAAGCGCGAAGGCAGTGGCTGCGTCTCGGCAGCACTCAATGGCAGCTCGCTCAATCAGGCCACCTATAGCGTCAACCACAGCGTCGCGACCGGTTCGCTGACCATCACCGAAATCGGCGGCACACTGTGTAATTTTTCCGGGTCCACCGCCGTGTTTGGCTCGCTCATCGAAGGCAGTGGCAACTTCACCTGTGCTGCCGAGAACATTACCGGTACTTGGACGATGCGCGAAGGCAGGCCCGGGCCGAACGCTTTTTCCGCTCTCATGACGCTGCGGCCGAATGGCGATTCGTGCACCCTGAACGCCACCATCGGCGGCCTCAAACCCTGACCGGGACAGGGCGTATGGCAACTTTCAACGGCATTTTTCTCGATAAGTCAGACACGGGCTTTGCGGCATCGCTATCGGCAATCGCCGAGGCGAGTCTGCCGGTGGATGGCGACGTCACGGTTGTTCTCGAGTATTCGACAATCAACTACAAAGATGGCCTAGCCATCTGTAACAAATCGCCGGTGGTACGCAAATGGCCGATGGTGGCTGGTATCGACGGCGCAGGGACAGTCGAATCCAGTACCCATCCGCTATGGAAAGCGGGTGACAAGGTCATATTGAACGGGCATGGCGTCGGCGAAACTCACTGGGGCTGTCTCGCACAGAAAGCCAGGCTAAAGGGCGACTGGCTGGTCAGGCTTCCGGCTGAGCTCAATACCCGCCAGGCAATGGCGATCGGCACCGCAGGCTACACGGCAATGCTCGCCGTAATTGCACTGGCCCGCCACGGCGTCTCGCCGGACCATGGCGAAATCCTGGTGACGGGCGCCTCGGGTGGCGTAGGTAGTGTATCGATCGCCCTGCTGGCCGCGCGCGGGTATAAGGTCGTGGCGTCAACCGGGCGCATCAACGAAACGCCTTACTTGATGTCGCTGGGAGCAACCTCGGTGATGAACCGCAATGAACTATCGCAAACTGGCAAGCCACTGCAGCGCGAGCGCTGGGCCGGCGTGGTCGATTCGGTGGGCTCGCACACACTGGCCAATGCGATCGCGCAGTGCAAGTACAACGCAACAGTTGCCGCTTGCGGCCTCGCACAAGGCATGGATCTGCCTACCAGCGTGGTGCCGTTCATCCTGCGCGGTATTACGCTCGCCGGTATCGACAGCGTTTATGCATCCCAGGCTCGCCGACTCGAAGCCTGGGGGCACCTTGCTGCGGAACTGGATAGAACAAAACTCGGCGAGATCACCAGGGAGATCAAGCTTTCAGAGGTAATTGAACATGCCCCCGCGATTTTGGCCGGCCAGGTTCGTGGCAGGCTGGTCGTAGATGTTAACGGCTGACATCTTTGCGTTCGCGTTGACCACAGCCAATGCATAGCGAACCGAAGCACAATAGAATAACTGATGCACCCCCCTTCTTATTTCACCGCGCAAATTGATTCAGGATCAGCCATGACCGCCGCACCCATCGACGACGATCCGAGTGATCTCGATTTCACCAAGCTTTTCAGCACTGACACCAAAATCGCCGAACCGGTTCCCACTGTGCAGCAGCAAAAAGAACTCTCGGAAGAGGCGGTCATCGGCGAATCCAGGCTCGCCAGCAACGGCTATTTTGTGCGCATCAATGATTCCGCGCCACGTCGCACACCGAAACGAAAACCTCCGGTCGTGTTGGTGGTCGAAGACGACGAAGTCACATCCACCCTGTTGGAGCGAATTCTGCTAGCCAATGGCTACATGGTGCGCAAGGCAGCCAACCGCGCCGCAATTCTGGTCGGGCTGAAGGATTTTCCGGACCTCATCATTCTCGATGTGCTGATGCCGGATGCGAACGGCTTTGATATCCTCAATCGCATTCGTCAGCACGCAGTTCTAAAGGACCTGCCCGTCATGATGCTGACCAGTCTGGGCTCGCTGGACGATATTCTCAAAGGCCTCAAGCTGGGCGCCAATGGTTATCTCACCAAGCCGGCGAAATCAAAGGCGCTGCTCGACGCCATCAAAAAAGTGCTGGGCGACTGATTTTTCTCTCTGCCTCAGCGCGCGCAGAGGCGTCGGTAGTTTCGAGTGACGAATGCAATGGCGGAGGGTCGGATGAGCACATACAAGCAGTTTTACGACCGATCAATCGAGGCGCCAAACGAATTCTGGACCGAACAGGCGGTGCGCATCGACTGGGCAAAGTCGTTCAGCGAGGTTTGTGACTTTTCCAAACCACCTTTCGCCAAATGGTTTGTCGGCGGTGAAACCAACCTCTGCTACAACGCCATCGACCGCCACCTGGCAACGCGTGCCGACCAAAACGCGCTGGTGTGGGTCTCGTCCGAAGTCGAGCAGACGCGGACGTTTACTTACCGCGAGATGTTTGCTGAAGTGAATCGCTTCGCAGCGGTGCTCAAGACACTCGGCGTCGGCAAGGGCGACCGCGTCCTGATCTATATGCCGATGATTCCGGAAGCAGTATTTGCCATGCTGGCCACGGTTCGCATCGGCGCCATTCACTCCGTGGTGTTCGGTGGTTTTGCCGCTGCTTCGCTGGCGGCGCGCATTGACGATGCCCAGCCAAAAGTCATGATCACGGCCGACGCAGGCTCGCGCATGGGCAAAGTCATTCCGCTAAAGCCGTTGACCGACGAATCGATCAAGCTCGCCGCGCATCCACCCAAATACGTCGTGATCGTCAATCGTGGACTCGACAAAAGCATGCTCACGATTCCCGGTCGGGACATGGAATACAGCGTCCTGCGAAACAAGCATCTCAATAGCATCGTCCCTTGCGAATGGGTTGAATCCTCTCATCCGAGCTACATCCTCTATACCAGCGGCACCACAGGAAAACCAAAAGGCGTGCAACGCGATACCGGTGGCTACGCCGTTGCGCTGGCAGCGTCGATGCCGAACGTATTCGACACGAAGCCGGGCGAGGTCTATTTTTGTACTTCCGACATTGGTTGGGTGGTGGGGCACTCCTACATCATCTACGGTCCGCTCATCAATGGCAGTACCACCATCATGTATGACGGTGTGCCGATCCGTCCGGACGCGGGGGTGTGGTGGAATATTGTCGAGACCTACAAAGTCTCAGTCATGTTTTCCTCGCCGACTGCGATACGTGTATTGAAAAAGCAGGATGAGGCGTACTTGAAAAAATACGATGTATCGTCGCTGCGCTATCTATTCCTCGCCGGCGAGCCGCTGGATCAGCCGACTTCAGACTGGATCGAAAAAGGGCTCGGCGTAAAGGTGATCGACAACTACTGGCAAACCGAGACCGGCTGGCCCATCCTTTCGGCCGAACCTGGAATCGAAGAGACGCCGCGCAAGCTTGGCTCACCGAGTTTTGCCTCCTACGGCTACAAACTGAAGCTCAAACACGAGGAAACTGGCAAACAGGTTGGTCCGGACGAAAAAGGCGTGCTGTGTATCGTGCCGCCGCTTCCGCCCGGCTGCATGAGCACCATCTGGGGCGACGATGCGCGCTTTGCGAAGACCTATTTCACCACATTCAAGGACGAGCAGGTCTACAACACGTTCGACTGGGCGACCTGCGATGCCGATGGCTATTACTTCATCATGGGCCGTACCGACGACGTGATCAATGTGGCCGGGCATCGCCTTGGCACGCGCGAGATCGAGGAAGCGGTGCAGATGCATCCCAACATCGCCGAGGTTGCGGTCATTGGTGTTGCGGATCAATTAAAAGGCCAGGTGCCGATCGCGTTTGCGGTCGTCAAGGATATGCGCCGCACTGCGACCGCAGAGCTTGCCGCGGCTCACGAGAAAGAAGTAATGGCGACCGTCGACAAAGCGCTTGGCGCCATCGCCAGACCGGCACGTGTCTACTTCGTGACGATGCTGCCGAAGACGCGTTCGGGCAAGTTGCTGCGCCGGGCGATTCAGGCGTTGTGTGAAGGGCGCGATACGGGAGACCTGACAACGATGGAAGATCCGGCGGCGCTGGAGCAACTTAAACTGGCGATTGGCAACTAGTGTCGCTACGTTAGGCAAGGTAAGGTAAGGGTTAACGAATGCCAATCTACAACACGCCACTTGACCTGTACGCGACCAACCGCCCGGCCACAGTCATCTGTATTGGCGATTCCTGGTTCTGGCATCCACTGGCCAATCTCACCTCACAATTGCAGAACCGTTTCATGAACGAGGACATCCTGCCAATCGGCGATAGTGGACTGGAAGCGGCTGATCTGGTCGATCCTGGCCAGCGATTTTTCAGCATGTTTCAAACCGCACTGGCCGATTACAAGGGCACGCTGACCCATGTCTTTATCAGTGCAGGCGGAAATGATTTCGCGGGTTTTGATGATTTTGCCAATATTCTCCATGCAGATTGCTCAACACTGGCGACGCCAGCGGATTGCTATGAGACGGTCGCCATGCGCGTGTTATTTGCGCAGATTTTCGGTGATATCGAGACCTTGGTTAGGCAGGTGAACACCATCGCACCCAACACACAGGTGCGTCTGCATAATTACGACTACGCCATTCCTGATGGCCGTCATGTTTTGGGTGCCGGTCAGTGGCTGAAGGTGCCAATGGATGCTCGCAAAGTCCCACAGCCCGGCTCGCTCAAGCGCGGCGGCTTTCGCCGCGAAGTTGTCGCTACGCTGATCGATACCTTCGGTGCCTGGCAGCAAAACCTCGCCGACAAGTGCGGGAACACCACGTTCGTGCGCACGGCGGGCACGGTTGCGGACGATTGCTGGATGGATGAGCTACATCCTAAAGCGGCGGGCTTCAGGCGTATTGCGCGGCTGTTGGCTTAGTCGGTGGGTTACAAAATGAAAATGCGTGTCGGTGTGATTCAAGACAATGAACTCGTAACTCGACAAAAAAGTCGTCGCTCGCCTCGCGGATAAATAAACCTAAAAACGGCAGTTGGCCGATCAAATAGCGCAAATTAGATTGTCAACAAAGCGGGGGGATCAGCGGTGGTGAGCATGAACTTGGCGAACGCACGCAGGAAGATGGCGCGTAAGCGCTGAAGGTCTGTCAACTGCTCC
>JBBQFL010000045.1:0-38349 GCA_038321965.1 Burkholderiales bacterium
GGTAACGGCGGTAAGCTGGCCGGAGGCCGTGAGCTGGGCCAGCACGCAGGGCAGGGGTGTATCGGCAGTGTTGGTCCCGCGCGTGACCGGGCCTTTATGATTAATGAAAGCTTCGGCGCTAACATTCTTGACCAAGTTTGCCGGGGCGAGAGCGAAGACGTAGACGCTACCGGTGGTGCCGACATCCTGCGGACGATACTGAATGGCGGCGCTCACGGTTGCGACCGGTGTGTTCACGCTCGCAGCACCTGTCACAACCAGCGGGAAAACCGGGGGGACTGCACTTACGATGACCGCCGTGGAGGCACTATAGAAGGCCGCGTTTAAACTGCCTGGAAGCGCTGCATTTGGTTTCAAATCGACGATGGCGACGAAGTTGCCGGCGATTTTGTAGTCCTTGCCGGTGACGAAAGTCGAAGCCGGAATCGTGCGGCTCAAGAATTTTGTCCCAGGTACCGCTGAGAAAAGTTGCAGGGTCTCGTTCAGGCCTTCAACATAAATTGCGATAGCATCATCGCGATGCGTCCCATAACCGGTAAAAACGCTGGTCGTGATGGTCAGTGCTTTGGTCGGATCAATCAGATATTTGCCGTTGGACCACGCACCGCCCGTCAGCGTCACCAACGGTGCACTGGGATAGGCGTCTCCCGTCAATTGCAATGGGACACTGGTGCCATTGACACTGATCGTATAGTTTCCGCTGGGAAACTTTGAATTCAGATCAGCCAGCGTTGGCGAGCCCCAGTTGTTTCCATTAGGTCCTGCGCCCCATTCCCCGTCTGCCGGTACGTACACGAGTTTCCCGCCGTTATACCAAGAACCAACCGACGCGAAATTGATTGGCCCGGTAAATGTGGGTACGGTAATGCCGGCTATATTTGCACCGGCAACCGCCACTGAGAATCCATACGGGCCGCCATAGTTTGGCGCCAGTGGTCTTACGTTGACATCTGTCGCCGAGGTCTGCGCATATTCCATGCTCTTGCCGACGGATACAAATTGGATCTGCGCATGGGACGTGCTCATCGGCGCAATCAATAGTGTTAGCGTCAGTGCGAGTACATAACTGGCCTCGCGCGCCGAGCGCGCGTTAGGTGCGGAAAAGAGTGTCATGGCATGGTCCTTTGTTATGTGCCTTGTGTGAGGGAATAGCATTGAATCAACTTCTATTCCTGACCTTGCGGGACTGAATGATCAGCTCCGGTGCATCCGTCGACCTTGTGTCGATAGGCGTATTGCCAAGAGTACAAGCATGCGCTCCTCCATTTCGCGCGTCCACGCGAATTCAAACTAGCAATAACACGTTGCCAATGTTCGCATTGCTACGTCCAGTCTGCACGCGCGAATTTGTATTTGCAACGATTTTGCGCCGATTACCTTTGTCGCGCCCTACCTTCCCTAGTAGGAAATGGCGATACAAATTAAACCACCAGGAAGCGTCTTCAAAACCGATGCCGCGTAATCGCCACGTTCCGTCCCCCCGGCAAGGTCAGTACCGCATTGGCCGCATCGTTGAATTGAATCGTCACCGGTCCGACATTGCTATTGATCACCACCGGCTTTTTGTATGGCCCCGTCAACGTCTGACCATTTGCCACCTGCAGCCAGTTGGTGCTCAGCAGTTGCGGAGAAGCCATCGTGCTCTGCGCCGTATACCAGACCGGTCGGCCGTCGGCTTCATACATATAGCCTGCAATGAAAGCAAAGTTGTTCTTGAATTCCATAAAGAATCCACGCCCACTCTCGCTCTCATTCCACCACCAGCCGTTCTCCGGCACGAACGCAGGCGTGATGCCGTTGCCTGAACCGATGACATCGTCAAAGCGTTGAATCGGAATCGAGCCGCCCGGCCAGATCAGCGTGCCGTTACGGGCATCGGTGAAGGAGAGCGTGATCTGCCCATCGAGCGTCACTGGTGCGGGCGCCTTGTAGGTGCCCGTGAGCGTCTGGCCGTTGGAGACGTGATAGAGGGTGTTATTGAAGAACGAGCCATCGAGTGCGGTGGCGCCAGCCGCAACCACCCAGGTCGCATGACCAGCGTCGTCGTACAGGTAGCCGGACATGAATAGCGTATTGCCGCGCACTTCAATACCAAAGCCTCGACCGTCCTGAGCCGGGTACCACCACCAGCCGGTTTGCGGGGCTTGTGGCTGACAGGCCTGGCTGCCGGGGACGCTGACCACACTGCGGTTGGTGCCGCCGTTGATCATTGATGTAGAACTCGCTCCGTAGCCGACGTAAAACACGGCGCCCGACAGCAACGCCGTGGAAACGCCGTTGAGCACACTGACTGAAGCCCCCTGACTACTGAGTACACCGGTGAGGTAGGCCTGTAACGACCCTGCCGTCACGGCCGTCAACTGGCCGGAGGCGTTGAGTTGGGCGAGTACGCAGGGGAGCGGAGTAGAAGCGGTGGTCGTGCTGGTGCTGTGCGTGACCGGACCTTTATGATCGGCCAGTGCCTGCGCCGACACATTCTTGACCATGCTGGCAGGGGCGAGGGCGAAGACGTAGAGGCTGGGGTTTGAGCCTACGTCGGCAGCGCGGAATTGGAGGTTGACCGCGAAATTGGCTCCAGTGTTCGACACGTTTGCCAAGAATGTAGGCGTCTTGTCGGCTGGGATATTCTTCGCGACAGCAGAATTCAGATCGAGAAACCAGTCATTCGTGGCAATACTCCCTGCCCCCAAAGCTCGGCGAACCATCACTGGTGTTGAGCGGTGCGCGAATGTGCCATCACCAAGCTCGCCGTTAACGCTTCGGCCCCAGCACAGGGCGGTACCCTGTGTAGTGACTGCGCAGGTGTGGTCGTTACCCGCTGCAATTGCGGCGATACCAGACGAAAGGCCGACAACAGGCACGGGCACCCCACTATTTATTATCGTGCCATTTCCAAGTTGGCCGAATGAGTTTGACCCCCAGCAGGACACCGATCCAGTACTCGTGAGTGCGCAAGTGTGCAAATTGCCAGCTGAAATTGCGACTACTCCGGACAGACCCGCGACGGAAACTGGGTTACTGCCCCCGCTACCGCTTCCCCAGCATTTCACTCCTCCGACCGTCGTGAGGGCGCAGGTGTGAAACCAGCCAAGCGCTACGGCTGAAGCGCCAGAAGAAAATCCGCTGACCGGACCCGGCGTAAGGCTGGTTATTGTGGTGCCATTTCCGAGTTGGCCCGACGAGTTGTTTCCCCAACACAGTACATTCCCTTGTGCACCAATCGCACAGGTGTGTTGCAGGCCAGCGCCCAATGCAGCTATGCCGGAGATGCCGGCGATCCGGGTGGGTGCGTCTTCCCTGTAAATATTGCTAATCATGCCGGTTCCCAATTGTCCGGCTGTACCGCTACCCCAGCAAAAGACTTCTCCGGCCGCGCTGGCGCAGGTGTGAGTGCCGCCCACTACGATTGTTGCCGCAGCAGGAAGCCCCCTGGGTTGAGTTGGTGCAATGCCGCCAGGACCGGAAGCCTGGCCAATGCCAATCTGGCCAAAATAGTTGGCACCCCAACAGTAAACGGTGCCTAGCGAAGTCAGCGCGCAGCTATGTGGTCCACCGCTGGTTGCAATGGCGGTAACATCTGGCGGCAAGCTTTTGACCAGTACAGGAAATGCACTATTGAGAAGTGTGGCGATGCCAAGTGCGCCCGAAGAATTTTGACCCCAGCACAACATTTCGCCTGCGGCGGACCTAGCACAGCTGTGCGATTCGCCAGCAGATACGGCAGTGATGCCGCTGGGTAATCCAACCACCGCGGTCGGAGTCAACCTTAGGAAGAAATCTGATCCGTTTGCTGCCCCGATCCCCAATTGGCCCACGCCATTGACGCCCCAGCACAGTACGCTTCCTTGTGCTGTCACCGCGCAAGTAAAGCCGCCGCCTGCAGCGATGGTTGTAACTGTAGAGGGTAGACCGACTACGGCAATGGGTGTGGTGCTGTTGATCCGCGTGCCGTTGCCAAGCTGGCCGGTATCATTTAATCCCCAGCAAAGCACGCTGCCGCTAGCGGTAACCGCACATGTATGACCGGATCCGGCGGATACGGCGACAACACCGGATGTCAGCGAGGTGACCGAAACGGGTGTCGAACTTGAAGTGGTGTTGCCGGTTCCGAGTTCGCCGTTTGGATTCTCTCCCCAGCAGACTACTCCCTTCGCACTCGTTACGGCGCAAGTTTGCCGGAAGCCAGATGAGATCGATGTGACGCCAGACGTCAATCCGGTGACGGCAACCGGCGTTGAGGACGACACCGTCGTGCCGTTTCCAAGTTCACCGTGTGGATTTGCGCCCCAACACTGCACGGCTCCTGCCGTCGTCAGTACGCACGCGTGGCCCACGCCACCTGTCAGCGCTACGACGTTGTTCAAACCCGTTACAAGTTTCGGCATCGTCGTGAAATTGACGGGGCCGCCTGATTGCCCGCCGCCTCCCCAGCAAAATACGCTGCCGCCAGTCGTGACCGCGCAGGTGTAAAAGAAACTCGCAAATATCGTCCGCAGACCGCTGCCAAGTCCTGACACGGAAACTGGAGTAGGACTATCTGTCGTGGTGCCGTCACCGAGTTGGCCGTAACGGTTTGTTCCCCAGCAAATTGCGCCGCCAGAAGTGTTCAGAGCGCAGCTGTGAAGTTGACCGGTTGTGATTGACGCGACGCCAGTCGCCAGTCCCGTCACCGTCGCCGGAACAGCGTTTACAGAGCCGATACCAGTCGTGTCAGTTCCAATACCGAGTGCGTCGTATTGATTGGTCCCCCAGCAAAACACACTGCCCGTCGTACCAAGTGCACAGCTGTTTGTGCCAGCAGTGATCGATGGGGTTGCCGCAAAGCTTACTGTCAGAAATGTCGTCGTCAGCGCGATGACAGTTGCGATGATAAGACTGACTTTTCGACGTGGGGAAACCGAGGCGGTTTGCGTTGCCGTAACGAGCCGAGGACACATCTGGTGCTTAATTTTGTCGACAAGTTGACGCCAGCGGCGCGGCGCATTGGTATTGGGTGACATTAGCATGGTGGATATCCGAACGCGGGCTTAGCAGTAATCAGTGCGCCAGCATCAATTATTGAAGCTGAGCGATTCTCATCCAATGTTGTTGCAATTGTTGCCAACATATATTGTGCTTTATTCTCTTGCGGCATCGCCCCACTAGAACAGGTAGGAGTACTCTGCTTCTTATTTTGCTGCACTCACTCTTCCGGCGCTTGCGATAATCCACAACCATCTAAAACCGGTGCCGTGTAATGACCACATTCCGTCCGCCCGGCAACGTCAGTACCGCATTTGCCGCATCGTTGAACTGAATCGTCACCGGTCCCACATTGCTGTTGATCACCACCGGCTTCTTGTAAGGCCCCGTCAACGTCTGACCATTGGCCACCTGTAGCCAGTTGGTGCTAAGCAACTGCGGGGAAGCCATCGTGCTCTGCGCCGTATACCAGACCGGTCTGCCGTCGGCTTCATACATATAGCCTGCAATAAAGGCAAAGTTGTTCTTGAACTCCATAAAGAATCCACGCCCGCTCTCGCTCTCATTCCACCACCAGCCGTTCTCCGGCACAAAGGCTGGCGTGATGCCGTTGCCTGAACCGATGACATCGTCAAAGCGTTGAATCGGAATCGAGCCGCCCGGCCAGATCAGCGTGCCGTTACGGGCATCGGTGAAGGAGAGCGTGATCTGCCCATCGAGCGTCACCGGCGCGGGTGCCTTGTACGCTCCTGTGAGCGTCTGGCCATTGGAGACGTGATAGAGCGTGTTATTGAAGAACGAGCCATCGAGCGAAGTTTGACCCGCCGACACCACCCAGGTCGCATGTCCGGTGTCGTCATAGAGATAGCCGGACATGAACAGTGTATTGCCGCGCACTTCGATGCCGAAGCCACGACCGTCCTGTGCCGGGTACCACCACCAGCCGGACTGTGGCGCTTGTGGCTGGCAGACCTGTGTTCCGGGGACGCTAACGACGTTGCGGTTAATGCCGCCGTTGATCATCGCAGTGGAACTCGTTCCGTAGCCGACGTAGAAGACCGAACCGGACAGGAGCGCGGTACTGACGCCGTTGAGCACGCTGACAGTGGCACCTTGACTCGAGAGCACGCCGGTCAAATAGGCCTGCAACGAGCCGGCAGTGACGGCGGTGAGTTGGCCGGACGCGGTTAGTTGAGCGAGTACACATGGGAGCGGCGCAGAGGTTGTGCTCGTCCCGCGGGTGACGGGGCCCTTGTGATTGATGAGGGCTTCGGCGGAGACGTTCTTGACGAGACTAGCCGGGGCGAGCGCGAAAACGTAAACGCTACCAGTTGAACCCACATCCTGCGGACGATATTGGATATTGGCGGTAACAGTCGCAACTGGCGTTGCAACACTCGCGGCGCCTGTGACTACCAACGGGAAAACCGGCACTGGTACGACCCGTGTCGCTGAAAATGCGCCTGTCAGTACGATTGCAGTCCCATCGCCATCTGTCCTCTGCGGAAAGGTCAAGGTGCCGTTGGTGCCGTTCCAGATTCCGCCAAAAGGGAGTCGAATGTTCCTGATTGTTTCGGAGCGGACGGAACAGGTTCCGTCGGCGTTTTTCGAGTCGTTGAAACCGGCGTTCTTTAATGTTAGTTCGCCTTGAATGGCACCAGACTGTGCCAGATCTAGGCCCAGGATGGTGACGACATCAAACAGATTGAAGCTGTTGGAACAGCCGCTACTGTTTAGCAAGCCTTTGTAAGTGCCCGTGCAGGGGTTCGCTCCCTTGCATGTGAAGGTGAACTGCGCTATTTGCCCACCGATTCCCGTTGCGTTGATCGAGCCGTTCACTGTGGTGAAAGGCGTTGGCTGGATCGGCACGGCGGTCGTTGCTGCGAAAGTACCGCTCAGGACAGTAGCGCTTCCGCTGCCGTCAATTTGCGTTGGAAAGTTGAGCGTCCCGTTTGTACCACCCCAGGTGCCGTCAAACGTCAAGGCAACGTCCTTGAAGGAATCAGGTTTGATAGAGCAGGTTCCGTCGGCGTTCCGCGTATCGCTGAAACCAACATTTGTGAGTATGACGTTGCCCTTGACGGGTCCCGGTCGGGTCAAATCTAGACCTGTGATCGTAATAACATCAACTGCACTTAAGCTGTTGGAGCATCCGGAATTTCGATACAAGATATTGTAGGTGCCTATGCACGGGTTCATTCCTGTGCAAGAAAAAGTGATCTGCGTTGTATCAGTTCCAGTTGCGGTTATTGAACCGGTCACGGTTGTCACCGCTGCAGACTGTGCCAATGCTAATGATGAAAATAGTGCGGCACACAGGACGGCAGCCATCGAAGACTGTACTGTCACACGGATAGGCATTCTGGCAATCTCTTCATCTTTGGTATCGCTGATCGGCCAACGATTCTGTGACAGCGGGAAAAAAGCATGGCCGAGAAAACTTGTGAGCAGATCCATTGGAACTCCTTCGTTGACCCGGTTACACGGTGGCCGGATTTCAAAACCGATGCCGTGTAATTGCCAAATTCCGCCCGCCCGGCAAGGTCAGGATCGCATTGGCTGCATCGTTGAACTGAATCGTCAACGGCCCCACGTTGCTGTTGATCAACACCGGTTTCTTGTACGGACCTGTCAAGGTCTGGCCATTTCCTGCCTGATACCAGTTGCTGCTAAAGCTCTGCGGCGTCGTCAACGGGTTCTGAGCGATATACCAGACCGGCCTGCCGTCGGCTTCATACATATAGCCTGCAATGAAGGCAAAGTTGTTCTTGAACTCCATAAAGAATCCACGCCCGCTCTCGCTCTCATTCCACCACCAGCCGTTCTCCGGTACAAATGCTGGCGTGATGCCGTTGCCCGAGCCGATGACATCGTCAAAGCGCTGGATGGGGATGGAGCCACCCGGCCAGATCAAGGTGCCGTTACGCGCGTTGTTGAAGGAAAGCGTGATCTGTCCATCGAGCGTCACCGGCGCAGGCGCCTTGTACGCTCCTGTGAGCGTCTGGCCATTGGAGACGTGATAGAGGGTGTTATTGAAAAACGAGCCATCGAGTGCGGTGGCACCAGCTGCAACCACCCAGGTTGCGTGACCGGAATCGTCATACAGGTAGCCGGACATGAACAGGGTATTGCCGCGCACCTCGATACCAAAGCCGCGACCGTCCTGCGCCGGATACCACCACCAGCCGGTCTGTGGAGCTTGTGGCTGACAGGCCTGGCTGCCGGGAACGCTGACTACACTGCGGTTGGTGCCGCCGTTGATCATGGCCGTTGAGTTGGACCCATAGCCTACGTAAAACACCGCGCCTGAAAGCAGCGCCGTGGAAACACCGTTGAGTACACTGACCGAGGCACCCTGACTGCTGAGCACACCGGTGAGGTAGGCCTGCAAAGACCCTGCCGTAACGGCCGTGAGTTGGCCCGAAGCATTGAGTTGAGCAAGTACGCAGGGCAGGGGAGTATCGGCAACACCAACACCGCGTGTGACCGGGCCCTTGTGATCAGCCAGAGCCTGCGCCGACACATTCTTGACCATGTTGGCAGGAGCGAGGGCGAATACGTAGAGGCTGGGGTTTGAGCCGACATCGGCTGCTCGAAATTGGAAATTGGCTACGATGTCGTTGGCGACCGGCGTAGCGACAGCGAGAAACACCGGGACTTTCTCGGTGGGGATGGTCTTGGCAATCGCCGGATTCAAGTCGAGGAACCAGTTGTTGGCGGCAATGGTACCGGCGCCGTTTTCACGTAGAACAACGACAGGTGAGGGACGGTCAACCAGGGTGCCATCACCGATATGTCCGAAATCATTCCTGCCCCAGGCCAGCACAGTGCCGTCGTTTTTCAATGCAAACGAATGCAGGTTGGTGGTAATGGCGACAATGCTGCTAAGGCCCGTGACCTGCACCGGCAGAACCCGTCCGGCGTCGGTCCCATCACCCAGCTGATACGAATAATTGCTGCCCCAGGCCCAGACAGTGCCGTCTTTCCTCAGTGCCAGCGTATGGGTATCGCCTGCGGCGATCGCCATCACGTCGGTCAGGCCGCTGACTTGCACTGGCGTAAGACGGTTGATGGTGCTGCCATCACCAAGGCGTCCGTCATTGTTGACACCCCAGGTCATGACGGTTCCGTCGTTCTTGAGCGCAGCGGAGTGTTGGAAGCCTGCAGAGATTGCAGTAATGCCAGAAAGCGTTCCTACCCGCTGCGGCGTGGCGCGACCTTCATAGATTCTCGTGGTGATGGTTCCGTCGCCCAGTTGCCCGCTATCGTTGCGCCCCCAGGCCCAAACGGTGCCGTCGCTCTTCAATGCGAGTGAAAAGTCTGACCCGGCGGCAATCGCGCTCGCGGCGGTCAGCCCGATGACTTGCGCCGGTTTACTCCCGTCCGTGTCGCTGCGAACGCCGAGCTGGTTTGAATCGTTGGCTCCCCATGCGAGTACGGTGCCGTCGCTTTTTCGCGCCAACGTGTGCAAGCCTCCCGCAGAAATTTCCGCCACACCGCTGGCGACACCCAGACCATTGACAGGTACCGGCGTCGAACGATTCGTGAATTGCGTTGCATCGCCGATTTGTCCGCAACAGCTATTTCCCCAGGCGAATACGCTACCGTCTTCTTTCAGCGCGACGATATGGGCTCCGCCGGCGGTAATTTTCGACACGCCATTCAGGGTCAACGCAATCGGTGTCGAGCGGATGAGGCGCGTAGCGTTGCCGAGTTGGCCGCTCGTGTTGTCGCCCCAGGCCAGAACGGTTCCATCATTCTTCAGGGCGATGGTATGCAGATCGCCGACCACGACATCTTTGATGCCGCTGATGCCGGCCAGTGGAGAGGGCACAAATCGGCGCGCGATGGTCCCGTCGCCGAGTTGCCCATAGTCGTTGTTACCCCATACCGCGAGCGCCCCGCCGTTCAGGAGCGCAATGTTGTGCAGGAAGCCGGCCGAAATCTTGACGGCACCGCTCAATCCCCCGATCGGGACAATCGTCAAACGGTCGTCATAGGTGTTGTCCCCCAGCTCCGCGTAGCCGTTGCTGCCCCAGCCAACGGCGGTGCCGTCACTGCGGATCGCGTATGAATGGCCATAGCCAGCCGAGATGTAGATCGCACTGCCAAGCCCCGTTACCGGTACTGGCGCCAGGCGATCGCTTGCTGTGCCGTCACCTAGCGGTGCTGCGCCCCAGGCAACAACACTACCATCGCTCTTGCGTGCCAGGCTGTGCTGGCCACCCGCGGCGACATCTTGCACGTTGCTCAGACCAACGACCGGGGCGGGTATCGCCCTGCCGGTATAGAGCTCGGTTTTGCTGCCGTCGCCAAGCTGCCCATGATCATTAATGCCCCACGCCCAGACCGTGCCGTCATTCCTCCTCGCCAGCGTGTGCGCGCCGCCGATGGACAAGTCAGTTACGTTGTCCAACCCGTTCAGTCGAATCGGCACAAGTCGATTGTCGTAGCTGCCATCCCCAAGCTGGCCAACGCCGTTTGCACCCCAAGCCCACAAGCTGCCATCGCGTTTACGCGCAAAGTTGTGCGAGCCCTGCGCCCAGATTTTCTCGACGTCGCTGAGCCCGCTCACTGCCGTGGGACTTGACCGATTGGTGGTGGTGCCATCACCGAGTTGTCCCTCGTTGTTACTTCCCCACGCCAAAACTGCGCCGTCCGCTTTCAGGGCAATCACGTGAGAGTAGCCCGAGGCGATCGCGACGATGCCAGTTGCGCCGGGTACCACGAGCGGACTGGGTGAGCCCAGCGAGCGACCGACACCGAGTTGGCCAGACGCATCGTTGCCCCAGGTAAAGATGCTGCCATCGGACTTCAGCGCGATGCTGTGGCTACCACCCGCGCTGAGTGCCGGTGTCGCAGAAGCTGCGACCGAAGGGTGAGTGATCGAGGTGGCTAAAACAAACAGGGCGCAGCATAGCCCGTAGCGGCTTTTCGACAGCTCGTTTTCACGCAACTTTTCAGCCATGCAACTCTTCCGCTTGCCCAGACACGAACAGTCTACTCTCAGCCGCATTTTGCGTGAACTGAACTTTGGCGGGATCCTTGCTGGCAGACGGCAGCGCGAGAACCGCAGGTGATCAAGATGACCTCACAGCGCAAGGAAGACTGCGGCAAGAAAGGCGATAATGGACTCGCTTATAGCCAATCCATAACAAGTCGATACAAGGACCGTCGCCATGCTCAGCTCACTCGTCATCACTGTCATCGGTCCGGATCGTCCCGGTATCGTCAGCGCGATCTCTGACAAAGCGGTCGAGTTCGGCGCAAACTGGACCGACAGTCTGATGGCCAATTTCGCCGGCCAGTTTGCCGGTATCGTGCAACTGCAGGTAGCGACAGAACATGCCGAGGCCTTGATATCTGCACTGCGTTTGCTCGAGTCGCCCGGTATGCGCATCGCTGTCGAGCAGGGAGCGCAAGGTGCAGGTGGCTCGAATCCACAGCTGCGCTTGAAACTTGATCTGGTCGGCAATGATCGCCCCGGCATCATTCATAGTATTTCCAGCCAGTTGGCGCGACGCGGCATCAGCATCGAAAAACTGCAGACCGAAGTCATCAGCGGCGCTTGGTCCGGCGAGCAGATGTTTCAGATGAATGCGCGTTTGCTGGTGCCCGCAGACCTGGATACCAATGAGTTGCGCAGCGGCCTCGAAAGCCTTGCTAACGAATTGATGGTGGACATTACTATCGATGGCGGCAAGCAGGGGTGAGGCCGCTTTACGTAAAACGCCATTTGGCGAGCCTCTACGGCACTAAATGGCTGAAACGCCGCGCCAGCACTTGTGTTTGGCAAATTTTTCGCACTGATACAATTGCCAATTGCCTGCGCTCAACAAGTACGCTGACTGCACCCACGACGGCGCGATGAACAAGCAAACCGCTACAAGTACAGCGCCGGATCGGAAGAAAACAGCTGACGCTCCTAGCGCCCCACATGCCAAAGCTGCGCCGAAAAAACCGCATGCGCCACGTCAGGACAAGGAGCAATCCATCCTCGACGCCGCCGAGCGGTTGTTCGCACAATTTGGATTTGAAGGCGTCTCCTTGGAAGGCATCGCCAGCGCGGTCGGCATCAGTAGGCACAGTCTTCTCTACTATTTTCCGAGCAAGGAAGCGCTCTACCGCAAGGTACTCGACCGCGTACTCGACCTGTGGCTGGATTGTATGGCTGCCATCTCGGTCAGTGAAAATCCGCAGGAAGCATTGAGTGCCTACATCGCGGCCAAGCTGCGTTTCTCGCGCGAGCAACCCACAGGATCTCAGGTGTTCACGCGCGAGGTAATTGCCGGTGCACCACGCTACGCTGAGGCGATCGAGCAACGCGTCGCGCCGATGCTGCGTGAAGATTTAAAAACGCTGGAGAAATGGGCAAGCGAAGGGCGCATCGCCCGCATCGACTTCACGCACCTGATGTTCTTGATCTGGTCGGTGACGCAGGCCTACGCCGATTTGGCGCCGCAGTTTGCGATGTTGCTTGGCAAGCCGAAGCTGGATGGGAAGGATTTTGAGGCGGCGGAAAATGTGTTGACGCGGTTGGTGATGGCGGGGTTGCGGGAGCAGGAGTGATGGGTGTTGAATTGACGTAATTTGAAATGGAAAACGCGATGAATGACATTCACATTGTTACTGGCGCAAGTAGTGGTGTAGGCCGGGCGCTCTGCAAAAATCTGGCAATGCGTGGACTCGGCGTACTCGGTATTGCCCGTAGAGAGCCCGCGCTGGAGGAGCTTCGGGCAGAACACCCAGACCAAATCCAGATCCTCAGTGCCGACCTCGGTTGTCCGGCAGACTGGCAAAAGGTGGTGGATCGGGTTCGTGATCAGTACCTTGTATCGACGCTGACTCATAGCGCGGCCATCTCGACCAAAGGCAGTCTAAAGGACCGAAGCTTGGAGTCGTACCGGGCAATGATGGCAATCAACCTCGACGCGCCCATTTTTCTGACGCAGGCACTGTTGCCGCATTGCCGCCACGGCGCGCGAATACTCAACCTGTCGTCCGGCGCTGCACATCGCGCTATCGAATATAACGGCATGTATTGCATTACCAAGGCGGCACTGTTAATGGCATATCGCGCCTGGAACGCAGATTTTCCGAACAGAGAGATTGTCGTTGGAAGCGCGCGCCCGGGCGTTGTCGACGGCCCCATGCAGGACGCTGCTCGCAGCGGCGAATATCCCGGTGTCGAAATGTATCGGCAGTTCAAGGAAAAAGGCCAGTTGATCCAACCGTCGCGCGTCGCAGAGTTTTTAGGCTGGCTCTTGCTCGAAACCAATGTTGAAGAGTTTGTCGCGCAAGACTGGAGTATTTCTGACGCATCACATCACGCGCGTTGGTTGGTTGGGTCGTTGACGGGTTAGCGCTTGGCTATTCTTCTGCAGTATTGGACTTCCCCAACACGATGAGCTGCGGTAATTTTCTATGCGCACGAAATTAAATAACTCGCTGTGGGCTGGTTTTTTTGTGCGCCAACGTGTTGGCGCGGCCTGTCCTTGCCCAACTTTCCACCATTCCGGCAAAACCCACTGCATTGGATCAGGTCAGGTTGCGATGGGCGCACGTCGGTTGTACCAACGCCGATTTGGTATCGTCGAATGACGACAGTGCTTTCGCATCGAGGGCAGGGTTTCTGCACGTTGGCCAGAAGCTAAACTAACGTCAAATATCACGGTCAGGCGCGCGAATTTCGGGATGATCTGTCGTCTGGTTGCTTCAGCGCTTGTGCTTCGTTCGCACTTCCACTTCTCGCCTGTGCTCCATGGTAGCGAGCACTTGTTGCGGGTTTGTCGGCTGCTGCAATACCTCCGTTTCGGGATCGAGCCGGTCCCTCACACTCGGCAAATCACGCCGCAGTTCTTCAAGCAATTGGATGATTTTGGTGGTCTTCTGTTCGGTCAATAGATTCACTTGCAATTCAAGATGCGAACGCCTTTCTTCAAATTGGGCTAACCGATTTTGCTCGATCAAAACCACGGTAGTTGTCAGCAAAGCGCCTAGGCCGACGATCCCATCCAGCCAGAAAAAAGGCGGCGGATCGAACTGTGGCAGACCTAGCTGGTGCGCCAGGAGATTGGCGAGGATCCAGATCGACGCAAAGGCAATCGTGCAGCCAAGAAAAAGTGGTCGCCCGACGAACCTGTTCACGGTCTCGACGAGTCGCTGCGCACGACTGACTTTGTCGTCCTCGCGTTTATCAAGTTCGAGGACGACCGCGATATTCTGGTTGATCTGATCACCGACCGAATCGGCGGGTAGGCTCTGACTGGACTGAGAAGGGCCAGGGACGGGGGATTTGGGACTCATCATTTTCTCCCGGCACGTGGATTGCGATTGAATATCATGCCAGTGTGACCCCACGTTGTACTTGAAGTTGCAACGAGAATTGGCTCGCGTGTCCATCGAACGAATTGGCGATCAACCGGCGACGACCGAAAAGAGGCGTTGGCAGACAATTGCGACCTGACTAAACCACTCCCGCTCTCTCCAACATCGCATGCAACAACACATTGCATCCCGCGGTAATGTGCTCCGGCTTCGCGTCTTCAATTTCGTTGTGGCTGATGCCATCCTTACAGGGAATGAAGATCATTCCCGCAGGCGCCAACCTTGCCATGTAGACCGCGTCGTGCCCCGCGCCTGACACGGCCGGCATGTTGGAGTAGCCAAGCTTCGCCGCCGCACGTCCGACCGCGTCCACACAATCGGCATGGAACGGCTGTGCAGGGTAGTGCGACACGAGTTCGATGGTGATCGGTAGACCGCTTTCTTTTGAGGCCTTGTCGATTGCGGCGCGAATGTCGGCGTCCATCTTGTCGACCAATTCGTCGGACGCATTGCGCAAATCGATGGAGAATTTGACGCGACCGGGAATTACGTTGCGGCTGTTCGGATGCACATGCACCATGCCCACTGTACCGCGCCCATGCGGCGCATAACGCAGCGCAATGGCGACGACTTCCTGCATCAGTCCGGTAGCGACTTGCAGCGCATCCTTGCGCAGCGCCATCGGCGTGGGGCCGGCGTGCGCTTCCATGCCGGTCACGGTGCAGTCGTACCATTTGATGCCGAGTACGCCAGTGACGACGCCGATAGTCTTCTCATTGTCTTCCAGTACCGGGCCTTGCTCGATATGTGTCTCGAAATACGCACCGATGGGATGTTCGCCGGGTTCCTCGGTACCGATGTAGCCGATGCGCTCGAGTTCATCTCTCACGGATTTGCCTTCGGTGTCCTTGGCGGCATAAGCATGTTCCAGCGTGAAGGCCTTCGCGAACACACCCGAGCCCATCATGACCGGCACAAAACGCGAACCCTCTTCATTGGTCCAGAAGGCGACCTCGATCGGTGCTTCGGTTTCGATGCCATGGTCATTCAACGTGCGTGCCACTTCGATACCTGCGAGTACACCGTAATTACCGTCGAACTTGCCGCCGGTGGGCTGGGTATCGATGTGGCTGCCAGTGACAATCGGCGGCAGCGCGTTGTTGCGGCCGGGACGGCGCATAAAGCCATTACCGATCTTGTCGATCATCACTGTCATCCCTGCTTCGCGCGCCCACTTGAGCACCAGATCGCGGCCCTGGCGATCCAGGTCGGTGAGGGTCAGGCGGCACACTCCCCCCTTGGGGGTGGCACCGATCTGCGCTAGCTCCATGAGCGAGGCCCAGAGGCGTTCGCCGTTGATGCGCAGTTCGTCGATGGTGGGTTTGGTTTTCATGTCCATGGTGTTTCTCCTGATCTGGATCGTCTGTCCGGCTTCCCTCTCCCCTCGTGGGAGAGGGATCGAGGGAGAGGGGGCTTAACGTGCCACTGCCGTCGGCGCCAAATCTTGCGCACGCAACGCCGCCGCCTTAAAATTTGCGCCAAACGCGGGCCGCTTGATATAGCGGCCCTTGCCAAGCTCTGCCATAAGGTTGCCTTTTGCATACACCACGCGGCCCTGACTCACCGTGTGGCTGGGAATGCCACGCACGTTGCGGCCTTCGAAAATATTGATGTCGACCTTGCTGTGTTGCGTTTTCGCGGAAATAGTTTTGATGCCCTGCGGATCCCACAGCACCAGATCGGCATCCGCACCTACGCTGATCGAGCCTTTTTGCGGATAGATGTTAAAGATCTTGGCCGCATTGGCCGAGGTAATGGCGACGAATTCGCTGGGTGTGAGGCGGCCCGTGTTGACGCCCGCATCCCAGATGACCGCCATACGCTCCTCGATGCCGCCGCAGCCATTCGGTATTTTCGCGAAGTCATCTTTGCCCGCAGCTTTCTGCCCCGCGCAGAAGGTGCAGTGATCGGTCGCAGTGGTGTGCAGCTGTCCCGACTGCAGTCCGCGCCATAGCGCTTCCTGATGGCCCTTGGGGCGAAACGGCGGGCTCATCACATAGGCGGCGGCCTGTGCGAAATCGGGGTGGCGATAGACACTGTCGTCGATTAACAGATGACCTGCCAGCACTTCGCCATACACGCGTTGACCGCGTGCACGGGCGCGGGCGATGGCGTCGGCGGACTCGATGCAGGAAACATGGACGATATACACCGGCACGCCGAGGACATCGGCGATGGCGATGGCGCGGTTGGCAGCTTCACCTTCAACCATCGGTGGACGCGAGAGCGGATGACCTTCTGGGCCAGTAATGCCCATCTTCGCGACTTCGGCTTGCAGCAAATAGACCAACTCCCCGTTCTCGGCGTGCACCGTCGGCATTGCGCCGAGTTCAAGCGCGCGGCGGAAACTGTTCACCAGCGTTTCGTCGTCGCACATGATCGCGTTCTTGTAGGCCATGAAATGCTTGAAGCTGTTCACGCCCTCATTTTTCACCAGTGTTTCCATGTCGCGATGAACAGAATCGCTCCACCAGGTGATGGCGACATGGAAGCTGTAGTCGGACGCGGATTTTTCCGCCCAGCCGCGCCACGTGTGGAACGCTTCCATGATCGATTGCTGGGGATTAGGGATCACGAAATCGATGATGCTGGTGGTGCCGCCCGCGAGACCAGCCGCGGTGCCGGTGAAAAAATCATCGGCTGTCACCGTGCCCATGAAAGGCAATTGCATATGCGTATGTGGATCGATGCCACCGGGAAGGATGTATTGGCCGGAAGCATCCAGTGTTTGCGACCCCGCCGGTGCATTTTTCGCAGCAGTATCACCCACTGCGGCGATTTGCCCATCGACGCAAAGCACGTCAGCCCTAAATTCGCGGTCAGCGTTGACGACGGTGCCGCCACGGATGAGAAGTGAAGTTGCCATGTCGTTATTCCAGTTCTTCGATTGATTGATTCACGATCCCAATGTTAGGGCAGCCGCTTGCCGTGCATGCCGAGGCGGTAGACCACCGCTGCAATGGCAACACCGACAAACCACGCATAGGTATAAACACGTTTGAAAAAGTCGCCCACATCCGGAAATGCCTGTGGAAATGCCGCATTCAAAAATCCGGGAACGTTCGGTAGTACACCAAGCACGAAGGCGATGATCGCAATCCAGTTCCAGCCGGCGCTGTAAGTGTAGCGTCCGTTCTCCTTGTACAAATCCTCGACATCGAGCTGCGTGCGGCGAATGAGGTAGTAGTCGACGATAAGTATTCCTGCTACCGGGCCCAACAGTGCCGAATAGCCGATCAGCCAGGTGAAGATATAGCCCTGCGTGGATTCCAGCACCTTCCACGGCATCATCAGGATGGCGATACCGGCGGTAATGCAGCCGCCGGTCTTGTAAGAAATGCGTCGCGGATTGACTGAGGAAAAATCGTACGCCGGGCCAACCAGGTTGGCGGCGAGGTTAACGCTAACGGTATCGATCAGCAGGATAATGAGTGCAATCAGTACCGCTGCGCCGCTCATGCGACTCGACAGGTCGACCGGGTCCCAGATTGCTTTGCCGTAGATCACGACGGTTGCCGAGGTCACGAATACCGCCATCATTGCGAGCAACCCCATCGGCAATGGCAGGCCGATAGTTTGGCCGATCACCTGATCGCGTTGCGATTTTGCGAAGCGCGTGAAGTCGGGAATATTGAGCGCCAGCGTTGCCCAAAAACCCACCATGGCAGTGAGAGAGGGCCAAAACGTGGCGCTGAATTGTCCTGCCTTCTTACCGCCTTCGACAAATTGCGAAGGCTGATCGATGATCGGGCCAAATCCGCCCGCCTTCGAATAAGCCCACCACAGCAACACGAAGCAGATTGCGATCTTGAACGGCGCGGTGTAGGTCTCCAGCTTCCTGATCGAATCGATGCCATGGATGACGTAGTAAAACTGAATCACCCAAAACGCCATGAAACACACCAACTGGCTTACCGTGATGCCGAGCCCGCCGAGCTTGTCGCCGCCCAGCGGCTGGCCGATGAGCACACCGGCAAGCGTGTGAATCATCATGCCGCCGAACCAGGTCTGGATACCGTACCAGCCACATGCGACCAGCGCGCGTAGCAAGGCTGGCAGCCGGGCGCCGATAGTGCCAAATGAGGCGCGAGCAAGTACCGCATAGGGGATGCCGTACTTGGCGCCGGCATGGCCGATCAGCAGCATCGGCACCAGTACGATGGCATTGCCCAGAAAGACAGTTCCTACTGCCTGGCTCCATGACATGCCACCTTCGATCAGGCTGGCTGCGAGCGTGTAGGCAGGGATGCACATCACCATGCCGACCCACAGGGCCGCGAAGTGATACCAGCGCCAAGTGCGCTGCGCTTCGGTGGTCGGTTGCAGGTCTACGTTGGTTAGTGAACTGCTCATGTGTGCTCCTGTGATTTTTTCACTCCTTCCCCCGCAGTTGCGGCGGGCCGGGATGGGGGAGTCTTCGCATGAGGCATCGTCCCCATCCCAACCCCCACACAACTGCGGGGGAAGGAGCATGTTTGTGAGCTTGGATGCGAACCCGATTGCTTCCCCGATACTATCTCCTCAAAAGCCAAACTATCCAAGTTGTGGAAAAGCAAACTCGGGACCACGCCCCACACTATCCGGCCATCTCTGCATGACTGCTTTGTGCCGCGTATAGAAGCGAACGCCTTCCGGCCCATACGCGTGATGATCACCAAACAGGCTACGCTTCCACCCACCGAAACTGTTAAACGCCATCGGCACTGGCAGCGGCACATTCACGCCAACCATACCGACTTGAATATTGCGTACGAACTCGCGCGCGACACCGCCATCGCGTGTGTACACCGCAACGCCATTGCCATACTCATGGTTGTTGACCAGTTGGACGGCAGCAGCGAGATCAGGCACTCGAACGATACACAGCACCGGCCCGAAAATTTCTTCGCGATAGACCACCATGTCGGGGCGCACATGATCGAGCAGCGTGCCGCCGACGAAGAATCCATTTTCGAATCCGCTCACGCGGCAATTGCGGCCATCGACCACGGCGCGGGCACCTTGCTCCACCCCCTTGCCGATCAGAGTTTCGATTCGCTCTTTCGCCTGCGCGGTGATGATGGGGCCCATCTCGGCACCCACCTGATGGCCCTCGCCGATCTTGAGTGCTGCGACTTTTGGCGCGAGCATCGCCGCCAGTTTGTCACCGACATCGCCGACCGCAACCGCTACCGAGATCGCCATGCAGCGCTCACCAGCCGAGCCATACGCCGCGCCGATCAGGGCATCCGCTGCCTGATCGAGATCGGCATCCGGCATTACCACCATATGATTCTTTGCACCACCCAGGGCCTGCACGCGCTTGCCGTGTGCGGTGCCGGTGCGGTAAATGTATTCGGCTACATGGGTTGAGCCGACAAAGCTGACCGCCTGAATTTGCGGATGCGCGAGGATGGCATCGACCACGCATTTGTCACCCTGCACGACATTGAATACGCCATCGGGCAGACCCGCTTCTGTGAGCATTTGTGCCGCGAGCAGGCTCGCCGAAGGATCACGCTCCGAAGGCTTCAACACGAAGGTGTTGCCACAAGCCAACGCCAACGGGTACATCCACATCGTTACCATCGCCGGGAAATTGAACGGCGTGATGCCGGCCACTACACCGAGCGGCTGGCGTATCGACCAGGCATCCATCCCGCGCGCGATCTGGTCGGTGAATTCGCCTTTGAGCAATTGCGGAATGCCAGTGGCGAACTCGATCATCTCGATGCCGCGCGCCACTTCTCCCAGCGCGTCGGGCAGGGTCTTGCCGTGTTCACGTACGAGGCATTCAGCCAGATCGTTGCGCCGCGACTGTGCGATTTCAAGAAAACGGAACAGCACGCGCGCCCGGGTTAGCGGTGGCGTATTTGCCCAAGATGGGAAGGCGGCGGCGGCAGCGCTGACGGCATTGTCGAGGTCGGTCTCGGACCCGAGTATCAAGCGACCCTGTGTAACACCAAGCGCAGGATTGTAGATGTCGACTGCGCGTTCGGAATTGCCACGCTCGATGCGTCCACCAATCCAGTGGGCGATTTCATAAACATTGCTTATAGCTGCGGCTTTCGGGGATTCACTGAGCACTTGATTCATTTGACAGCCTCACGCATGGGATTGTTGGGATGGGTGGTCCAGTTGGCGAATTGTCCGCTTACTTGCTTGCCGGTGCGGGTATCGGTCGTACCTGCTGGAAGTGCGTGCATGGTGATGCAATCCGGCACAGGGCAAATCGACACACACAAATTGCAGCCGACGCATTCCTCGTCTTTGACCTCGAAAAATCGCACCCCATTTTTGGTGGCAGCGATCGCTTGATGCGAAGTGTCCTCACAGACGACATGACAGCGGCCGCATTGAATACACAGATCCTGGTTGATGACGGCTTTCTCAGTGTGATTGAGATTGAGGTGCTGCCAGTTGACAACTGAAGGTACGGCCTTGCCCTGAAAATCGGTGATGGACTTATAGCCATGGTCATCCATGAAATTAGACAAGCCATCGGTCAGGTCCTTGATGATCTTGAAACCGTACACCATGGCGGCGGTGCACACCTGTACATTGCCTGCGCCTAGCGCAATGAATTCGGCGGCGTCGCGCCAGGTGGTGATGCCACCGATGCCTGAAATTGGCATGCCGTGGGTTTCCGGATCGCGGGCGATCTCGCCAACCATGTTCAACGCGATTGGTTTCACCGCATAGCCGCAATAGCCGCCGTGCGAGCCGCGCCCGTCGGTGCTGGGGCTCATGCTCATGCGTTCAAGGTCAACGCCCATGATCGAGTTGATCGTGTTGATGAGCGATACGGCATCGGCACCACCTTTTTTAGCAGCGCGCGCGGGATGGCGGATATCAGTGATGTTAGGTGTCAGTTTTACGATGATCGGCAACTTCGAATATTGCTTGCACCAACGCGAGACCATTTCGATGTACTCGGGCACCTGTCCCACCGCAGAGCCCATACCGCGCTCACTCATGCCATGCGGGCAACCGAAATTGAGTTCCACGCCGTTGCAACCGGTATCTTCGACCATCGGCAAAATATTTCGCCAGGCTTCTTCGGTGCAGGGCACCATGATCGATGCGATCACGGCGCGATCTGGCCAGTCGCGTTTGACGCGACGCATTTCATCGAGGTTCTGCTGCAGTGGGCGGTCGGAAATGAGTTCGATATTGTTGAAGCCAATCACGCGGCGATCCTGCGAGAGCAGTGTCGCATAGCGTGGGCCGTTGACGTTGACAATCGGTGGATCCTCGCCGACAGTCTTCCACACCACGCCGCCCCAGCCTGCCTCGAACGCGCGCACGACGTTGTATTCCTTGTCGGTCGGCGGAGCGGAGGCGAGCCAGAATGGGTTGGGGCTTTTGATGCCGATGAAGGTAGAGGTTAGGTCAGCCATTTTTGTTGCTCCTGAATTTTTTTGCTGGCGTTACCACACTGAATTTTTGTGACGCCGACCGACTCCTTCCCCCACAGTTGTGGGGGAACAACCACAAGGGTTGCGCCGGGCCGGGCTGGGGGTGCCTATGCGTCATGCATCGGCCCCATCCCATCCCCCGTCGCCGGGGGAAGGAGCCAGCCTGCGTCGGTGTCGTTAACTAGTGGCGCCGCCAATTGATTGACTCTCAACCATGCAGCACCGTATCAATCGAAATCGCCGCCCGCTTCCCATGCTCTACCGCCTCAACGGTCAAATCACGCCCCCCAAACCGGCAATCACCCCCCGCCCACACCGTTGCGTGCGACGTACGACCTTCATTATCAGTACTAATACGTCCATCCTTCAATAGGATTGCAGCACCCGTAGTCGCAGGGTCAAACACCTGCCCAATCGCCTTGAATACCATGTCAGCGGGCAAGCTGAAGTGCTCACCCGTCTCGACCAATTTGCCATCCTGCAAATGTGTGTAGGCAAAGCGCACGCCGCGCACTTCGCCATTTTCTGCAAGTACTTCTTTCGGCGCGGCCCAGTGCTTAATTTTTACACCATTCTTCTTTGCCCAGTTTTGCTCGTAGTCGGACGCACCCATCGCCTCTTCGCCACGCCGATAGACGATGGTCACGTCTTCTGCACCAAGTTTTCTGGATTGCACCGCCGCGTCGACGGCGGTCATACCGCCACCGATGACGACTACCTGGCGGCCAATAGGTACCTGGGACACATCCGGCGACTGGCGCAGTTCCGCAATGAACGCCACGGCGTCACGTAATCCTGCCGCTTCTGGCTCGGCAATACCGATGGCGTTGACGCCCGCAAGTCCCATGCCCAGAAAGACGGCATCAAAATCGCGCACCAGATTATCCAGAACGATATCGCGGCCCAGCGCCTTGCCGGCATGCACTTCGATGCCGCCAATAGATAGCAGCCAATCGATTTCTTTCTGCGCAAAGCCATCAACCGTCTTGTAAGTTGCCAGGCCGTATTCATTCAGGCCACCCAGTTTGGCATTGGCGTCAAACATCACGACGGCGTGCCCAAGCATGGCGAGGCGATGTGCGCATGAAAGTCCCGCTGGGCCGGCGCCGACGACAGCGACACGTCTTCCGCTGGACGCCGCCCGTGTGAACATGGGGACACCCGGCTTGGCAAAATAGCCATCGGTGGCGAAACGCTGCAGCAAGCCGATTTCTACCGGCTTGTCTTCGTTGGTGTTTCGCACACAGGCTTGTTCGCATAACACCTCGGTCGGGCATACACGCGCGCACATACCGCCGAGAATGTTCTCTTCGAGGATCGCTTTCGCCGCGCCCCGAATATTGTCCTGTGCGATGCGCTGTATGAACGTGGGGATATCGATCCCGGTCGGGCAGGCGGTGGTGCAGGGCGCGTCGTAGCAGTAATAGCAACGGTCAGCTTCGATGACGGCCTGCACGCGGTTCAGCGGCGCATGCGAATCGCTGAAGTTTTTCGCGTACTCGTCCCTGCTCAATCGTCCGGCGCAAACGCCGCCGGTGGTACTTTTGTTGTCCATCGATTGCTTCTCCCGGGTGAGAAAATTCTACTGCTTCAGATGCCGTAATCTCTGGTGCGAATGCCTCGCTACCTAATTTGAAACCTGCTGAATTTATCCGACTTTGATCGTATCAGGAAAATTTTACTAACTGGTAAGTTTTTTTCATGGGATGGTTGTGAGTGCAATGTCTACACTGACGATTGCAAGTTACACGTGCCGCTTGCGACGGGCGGCGGCAGCTCATGATCAGCGCCACAACGCGTTCATCGTTGCTGCCAGATCAACCCGCACCGACGACGTGGCATTTCTGCTGGAACATGATTCGCTAGCACTGGTCGGCGGCCATGTCCGCTCCTCAAACTGCGGCAGGATTGCTTCCGGAATGAACCGGCTACGTAGTGCGTAGACGTGGCGATCACCCATGCTGGATTGTTGGTGCACATAAAAACGTTGCGGCAGCATCAGGTTGAGTTCATCTTTCGCGCGTGTCATCGCCACGTATAGCAGTCGGCGCTCTTCTTCCAGTTCGTCACTGGTGCCGGTGCCCAGATCGGAAGGAATACAACCGTCCACCAGATTTAGAATGTGTACCGACTTCCATTCCTGACCTTTGGCAGAGTGAATAGTGGATAGGATCACATAGTCCTCATCTTTGTGGGGTACCCCGGAATGATCGCTGGTGGCACTCGGTGGATCCAGGGTTAGTTCCGTCAGGAATCGTTCGCGGCTCGGGAAAGTCGCAGCGATGGCTTTGAGTTGTGCGATATCGCCTTTGCGCGCATGAGCATCGTCGTATAGGCGGTCAAGATGCGGCTCAAACCAGTCGGCAGCAAGTCCCATGTCGGCGGGCCAAACGGCGCGCGCATTGCGCAGTTGCAGATACACGGCAAGAAACTTCGTCCAATCTTCCGATGCGGCTGCAGGTGGACGGAACGCACGAATTGTGGCCTCGACATCTGGCTCCGCTTCCATCGCATCCAGCAAACGCGTGGCGGTAACCGGGCCGATGCCGGGCAATAATTGCAACGCGCGGAACCCAGAAACTCGTCCGCGCGGATTTTCCGCCCAGCGCAACAGCGCCAGTAAATCCTTGACATGCCCGGCTTCGAGGAACTTGAGGCCACCGAACTTTACGAACGGAATATTGCGACGGGTGAGTTCCAGTTCCAAGGCAGCGCTATGGCTTGAGGTACGAAACAGTACCGCCTGCGCTTTCAGCGTCATGCCGCATTCGCGGTTTTCGAGTATCTGCGCGGCGACGCAGCGTGCCTGATCGGCTTCGTCCCTGACGGTCGTGAGGGTCGGCTTGGATGAAGATGCGCGCTCTGTCCAGAGATTCTTGGTGTAACGCTGTTTGGCGAGCCCGATGACGGCGTTGGATGCATCGAGAATCGGTTTGGTCGAACGGTAATTGCGGTCCAGCGTGACGATGTGTGCTGGTTCTGCAAACTGCGAGGGGAAGTCGAGAATGTTACGGACCGTTGCAGCGCGAAATGAGTAGATCGATTGCGCATCGTCGCCGACTACGGTCAGGCCTTGGCCACCGGGCTTCATCCCCGTCAGGATGGCAGACTGCAACAGGTTCGTGTCCTGATATTCATCGACAAGAATATGATCGAAGCGGTTGCCGATTTCCAGTGCCAATTCGCCATCAGCGACCATGTGCGCCCAGTACAAGAGCAGGTCATCGTAATCGAGCACGTTCTGGCGCTGTTTTTCCAGCGTGTAGGCCGCGAACAGTTTTTTCAGCTCGACGTCCCATTCAGCGCACCACGGAAACGTCGATTTGAGTACATCCCCGAGTGTGCTTCGACTGTTCACCGCACGCGAATAGATGGCGAGGCAGGTAGCTTTGGTCGGAAAGCGCCGCTTGTTGTTTTCCAGTGCAAGGTCGTGGCGAACCAGGCCCATCAGGTCTTCCGAATCCCCTCGGTCCTGGATCGTAAAAGACTCGTGCAGCCCAATGCGCTCAGCGTACTCGCGTAACAGCCGTGCGCCGACGCTGTGGAATGTCCCCGCCCATGGCATCGACAACGGCGTGTGGCCAGCGGTGCTGCCGAGGAAGGTGTTGAGAATATGTCCAGTGCGGCGCTCCAACTCCACTGCCGCGCGGCGTGAAAACGTGAGCAAGAGCAGCCGAAATGGATCCGCGCCATTTCGGACCGCATGGGCAACGCGATAGGCGAGGGTATTGGTTTTGCCGGATCCGGCACCAGCGATGACCAACAGCGCGCCGGGGAGTGGCTGCCGCGTATGGCCCGCCGCGATGCCATATTCGACGGCGGCGCGCTGCTGGCTATTCAACGCCGCCAGACAATCGGTCGGCTTTGCCCGCATCGAGCGGCGTTCGATCGTAGTGGTTTTCAATGGCTTTCCTTCGATGGTTGTTAGCTGTAATTAAATACAGTATATCAACCACAACAGAAGCCGTCATTGGAATAGACAGCTGCGGTAGCCATTGCGCGCGGCGGGACGCGCGAGCCACTTACTGCGGTGTCGAAATCAGCGTATTCAACTTCTGCATCTTGATGGAGATATCCGCCAAACGCTGTTTTTTCTCGTCTGCCGAAAGCGCCGCATTGCCTTCGACCTTCCCGATCTCATTGTGCATTTCGAGAATGGATACCGCTTTCAACTGCGTGTTGTCTGATTTTCTAAAGCCGGAGAGACCCCGAATTTTCTTGAGCGTCGCAACGTGACCCTGATTGCCTTTATCGGCACCGTACTTCAGGAAGAATTCTTCAATCTTTACCCTGAGCGCATCTGGCAATTCACGAGACACCAGGATTGGATGATCAGGCAGTGGCTGCGATGTCCAGATGATGCGCACGTCCTTGAATTTTTCCGGGAGTTCCTTCTGAAAAATAGCCATGTCTTCGGTATTGTTTACCGCAACGTCGACTTCTTTATTGGCCACCGCCAGGAAGTTGGCGCGGGGCCCTTGGTTAACGACCGATTTGAAGTGCTTCACTGGATCGATCTTGGCGATCTTGAACAGGAAGATATTGGGCATCAGGTAGCCCGAAGTGGAATCGGTTGCGCCGTAGCCGAGCTTATACGTACCAGGAGCCTTGAAAAGGTCGTCGGTCGTTATGATCGGGCTCTCACGCCGCACCAGCAATACCGAGCTATAGCCCGAGGTACCGTCCTCCTTGACCATCTGCGAGAAGACCTTCATCTTGCCGGTACCCACGGCATCGAGCGCTAGCTTGTTACTGAGCCACGCGACTTGAACCTTGCCGGCGCGAATGTCCTCAACGATATTGGTTGACGCAAGCACATTGACGCGTACCCCGGTCTGTGTGGCCAATTCGTCAAGCAATGGCTGCCAGCGCTTCTTGTAGTCGTCCGCGTTTGCGCCCGCAGCCGTTGTTGAGATCATGCCGAAGGTGATCTCTTTGGGTGAGCCTGCCGGTGTTGTAGCCTTCGGCTGCGCCGACAAAACCGTAGGCATGACCGCCGCTGTGGCGAACGCGATGAGCATTGAAGCAGAAAACAATTTCATTGGTTGCTCCTGTTGAAGTAGGCGGATTTGATAGCTCATCTCCATCAGCATTATGCCGCGCCTGCATGAGGAACACGCGACGCTGCAAAGTTCATGTCACCGATAGAAAAACGCACGCAGCACATGTTCCCTGTGCAATCCCTGTGTGGAGCTTCAAACTATAAAATGCAGTATTACGCATAATTGCCGATGTGGCTTTGGAAGTAACAGACAAATGAGCGCTTGCTTTTTCACGACGCTAAATCGCCAACGGTTGATCGCCGCCGTATGGCTGGCCTTTTTGGGGCTCCATGGCCCACTGGCTGCGGATGCGGCCAGCTACCAAACCACCAGACGCAGCGCCGATGGCATCGGAAAATCCTACATGGGCCGGGAAATTGCAGGTGTCATGGGCTGGCAGGCGGCCAATTGGCTGGAGCGTCCCGAACGCACAACTGAAGAACGTCCGGACCTGCTGCTTGCACAATTGCAATTGAAGCCGGGCATGGTCGTCGCAGACATTGGTGCCGGCTCGGGCTATCACTCGCGGCGCATGGCTGATATTGTCGGCAAGATGGGAAAGGTCTATGCGGTGGATGTGCAACCGCAGATGATCCAGATGCTATCGGTGATCGCCCGGGAGGAGCGCTATAGCAACCTAAAGCCAATCTTGTCGACGGTGGATGACGTCAGGCTGCCCGCAGGCTCGGTCGATCTGGCCATCATGGTCGATGTTTATCATGAGCTGGAGTTTCCCCTGGAAGTACTGCTGTCCATCGTCAGGTCGCTAAAACCTGGCGGGCGCGTGGTGTTTGTGGAATACCGTGCCGAGGATGACAATGTGCCGATCAAGGCGCTGCACAAGATGAGCGAGGCGCAAGTACGGCGAGAAGCTGCGCGGGTGCCCTTGGCGTGGGAGAAGACGTCGAAGGTGCTGCCGTGGCAGCATATTGTGATTTTCAGAAGGATTGAAAAGTAGGACGGGTGAGCCACTCGATTGCAGAAATCGGCATCACCTTAATCGTTCCGCTTCCACCGGCTCGCCAAACAAGAATCCCTGCATATAGTCCACGCCGAACCGCGTCATGGTGGTGGCCTGAAACTCGGTCTCAACGCCTTCAGCAACCAATGCCATCCCCAGACTCTTGCCGATAGCACAAATGGATTCGGCGAGCCTTCTGCTGCGTTCGTCGCTCTCCAGCGCGCGCACAAACGTGCGATCAATTTTCAGGGTGCTGAATTCAAAGCGGGTGAGGTACGAGAGCGAAGAAAAGCCCGTGCCAAAATCATCCAGCGAAAGGCTCACCCCACGCTCGCGCAACTCCTTGATCTGGGCCAGCACGACGCTATCGTCGTCGATCATGACGTTCTCGGTGAACTCCAGTTCAAGCATTTCCGGTGCCAAAGCGTGTCTTGCCAGCACCTCGACGACAGACGCCGCAAAGCCAGGGCGGCGAAGTTGCAATGCCGAGACATTCACGCAAACAATCAACTTCAGCGCGCGTTCGTGTTGCCAGATGGATGCCTGCTGGCAGGCCTGATCCAGTACCCACTGACCGACGTCAATGATGAGCCCCGACTGTTCGGCGATGGGGATAAATTCATCAGGTGAGACTGGGCCTATTTCGGGGTTGTTCCATCGCAACAGGGCTTCCGCCTTGGCGAAAGCGCGACCGCTTGCGGCGACGATGGGCTGGTACACGATTGAGAACTCGCCATGCTGCTGAGCTCGCCACATTTGCCTCTCGATGACGAGCTGGCGCTGCGCGCGTTCATTCATTTCTCGATTGAAAAAACGCCAGGTATTGCGGTCCACTTGCGGCGCCTGTGCCGTCGCCAGCTTGGCGCGCTGGACCAGCAAATCGGCAGTGTCACCATCGTCGCCGGAGATGGCAATACCCATGCTGACGGTGAGCGTCGTTTTGACACCGGCGACCACAAATGCGTGGCCGAAGGTCTCGATGATATTGTTCGCGAGCTCCTCCACACGGCGTATCGCCTCGTCTTTCACCGGCTTGGATACGAGCAATACGAATTCATCCCCACCATAGCGCGCCAACGTATGTTGTGCTCCCGCCACAATACGCAATCGCGAGGCAATCTCGCGCAGCAGTTGGTCCCCGGCGGCGTGGCCAAACGCTTCATTGATGCGGCGCAGATTATCGATATCCGCTACCAGGACTGCGCAGGTGAGCCCGGAGACAGGTGAAGCTCGAATGGTCGTATCGAGGCGATCCAGCAACAAGTGGCGGTTCGGCAACGTGGTTAGTTTGTCCGTAGTTGCCTGGCGTGAAATACTTTCGTTGGATTCGCGCAGGATCACGTAGACCAGTCCGATGGCGAGAATGCTGTAACCGGCGGCCATGCTGAATATGACACTGGGCCCTTCCCATAACATCGAATAGGCAAGCATCAACAGCAATGCCTGCGCAAATACAATGCAGGCAACGATTCGATATTGCGGATTGCGCTTCCAGATCACCAACGCCGCCCATGAATTTACCAGGCCGATCGCCACACCGACCGCAAGGCTGGATTCGTCAATGGAAACAGCATAGATCAGCCATATCACGCTGCTGGTACCGATTGTCAAAAAGGCGAACATTGGCCAGCGGACCGACCGCTCCCGAAAGTGTTGTGTGCCGGCCCAGAAGGCGCCAACGTAAATGCCGGGGAAAAGCGGCGCCAGATAAAGCAGAAAATTGTTGCCGTGGCCTATGCCGAATTGGTACGAAATTGACGCCGCTGCCAGCGACAAATAGGCAATGGCCCAATAAAGAGGGGTAAGGTTCGAGCGACGGGTTAGCCAGATTGACAGCAGGAACAGCGCGAGAAACAATCGGGCAATATTCGGTAGTTCGGTCATGGGCGCTGGTGCTTAGGCATGTAAGCGGATGTTACGCGAAGTTGAAAGTGAAATAACAAAGTGTGCAATGTGCCATCTGCAATTGCCGTTCTACGTTAACTTGTCATCGTATGGCCAATCACAGCGGGACGACTCGAGATTCTCATAAGGCCGAGCGCGGTGGTACGCTAGCCGCCATATTGACAATGCCCCGGTCGTCTTTCAAGGCACCCGTAAACAAACGCACCATGACCAACTCCACCCTCGCATCCTTCATTTCGCGGGCCACCGAACAGACGCGCGATCACGGGGACCCTGCGGATTGCGTACTCGCGCTAGCGCCGTTGATGCTCGAACTCATCGAAAGCGCAACGGCGTTTCTACAGCCGCAACATTTTCGCACTGACCCGGACGCCTATTCGCGCAATCTTGTCTACGATGCGCCGGATGCTGGTCTGTCTCTCTATACGTTGGTGTGGCTTCCGGGGCAGTGGACGCCAATTCATGACCACGGCAGCTGGGGAGTTGTCGGTGTTCTGGAAGGGGTACTTGAGGAGCGCAATTACGTCCGCGAATCGCCTGACCGTGGCGCGGATGAAGGCATCCAGCTGTTGCGTGGCGGCATCACGCTACTGGCACGTGGTGCTGTTACCACGTTCGTTCCAAACCCGGATCAGATCCACGTTACCGGCGTGCCGTTTGAAAGATCCCGCGCGGTCAGCCTTCATTTGTATGGCCGCACAATGAATAGCTTCAATACTTACGATTTGGCGGCGGGCACGCGGCGGCGTGTCAGTTTGAAGCATAACGAGAGTTGAGTTGCATCGAAAAAGGAGTGTCGTTCACAAATCCGCAGAACGCCATTCGGCGGACTTCCCGGCGTATTTTTGCTCCAAGCACCGCGCTAATGCTTGAGTTTGGCCGCAGTTGAGCGCTCATTTCTTCACTCGCGTTCCCGCCATGCGCCAATTTGTCTTCCACGTTTTGCCTCCATCAAATGAAAAACCCTGTTGCCATTTCACGTGGTCGGTGTCGACCTGAGTCCAAGTGTAGCGAACGCGCAACGCTTTGCCTTCGATCACTTCGTCCGCTTCGAAGATGCCTACGCCGTTGTAGAATTTGCCCACAACTGGCACCATCAACTGGCCGGTAGAGCTGTCGATTCCGCCGGTCTTGCCGGCCAGCCAATAGATGCTCCAGAGGCCGGTTTCGCCGTTGAAAATGCGGATGGCAACGCCGACCCAGTTGTGGCGCCATTCCGGTGCGACCATTGAGTCGATGTTGCCCATGTTGCCGGGCAACTTTTCCATGTGGATGGTTGCATTGAAGGTTTCCCAGGGCGCGTCATCCTGCAGCGGTTTGGTTGAACGCGTTTGTACGGTCTGCCAGTCGCCTACAAGAAAATCAAAATCGCTGCGACCTTGTTCGAGATCAGTGGTGGTTGGTTTGGTGGTGTTTGTCATGATTGGGCTCGCTTTTTGTGGGTTGATGGGTCCGGTGGATTTCTCATCGGGCGCGGACCAGGCCTGCGTCGCCGTGGCCACGGCAGCCGCCATCAGCATGGCGCCCATCGTGCGGGCAATGGTCTTCTGACGGCTTTCCATGTATCGCCGCGATTGCAAGGCGAGTGCGGCGACCGCGCCGTACACTGCGATTTGCGTTCCCACCGTAATCACGCAAAGCGCAATCGTCTGTGCGACCAAGCTGCGCGTATCGCTGCGCACGAAGGCGGGAAAGATGGCGAACATGAATGCATAGGCTTTGGGGTTCAGCAGACAGGTGGTCACTGCGCGGCGATAGATTGCACCGCTGGCGACGACCGGCGAGGCGTTGGACATCGTGGTGGAATCTGCGCTACGAAAAATCGACCAACCGATCCACAGCAGATAACAGGTACCGAGCAGCAATAGCAAATTGAACAGTTGCGGGAACATCGCCATGAGGGCCGCCATGCCGGTCGCACCGACGATCACGTGGATCAGTCCGCCGGTAGCAATGCCCAATACCGAGCTGATTGCGCCGCGACGGCCAGCGGAAACGCTGCTGGCGAGCACGAATGCCATGTCCATGCCAGGCAGCAGGATGACGGCGAGGACGGCGAGAAAGTAGAGGGTGAGGTCGGGTGTCATCGTGGCCTTTCAAAGTGGAGTGATCTAAACCAAAGTGCACGCAGTGTAGTTTCGATATAGGACAAGACGAGACCTATATCGACGTATCATTAGACGTATGGAAAAACCGCTGCACCGTGTCCTCACTGCACTCGAATTACTCCAGGCGCATGCCGCCCTTAGTGGCGCAGAGCTGGCGGAGCGCATCGGCGTGGATCGCCGCACGGTGCGGCGTTACATCGTTGAACTGGAGAAGCTTGGCGTACCGATCCGCACCACGCGTGGGCGCGATGGTCACTACGCGCTGATGCCTGGATACAAGCTGCCGCCACTGATGTTTACCAACGACGAAACGCTGGCACTCTCCGTTGGTCTGCGGGTCGCGCGTGAGCTGGGTCTGAGCGACATGACACCCGCTGTGGCAAGCGCGCAAGCCAAGCTTGACCGGGTGATGCCCAAATCACTCACCCGCAAAATGGGTGATCTGAACGCCGTCGTCACGCTGGATTTATTGCGACCACACGCCGTCAGCGGCAGCGAGTTCTTCGCAGAGATCACCAAATGCGCCAGCGCCGCGCAGCGGGTATTGATGACCTATCGCGCGGCAGACGGCAGCACCAGCGAGCGCGACGTCGATGTCTATGGCGTGGGCTATCTGTATGGCGCCTGGTACGTAGTTGGCTATTGTCATTTACGGCGCGGTCTGCGTTCGTTCCGGCTGGATCGCGTGCAGGCAATTACTGCATTGCCCAAGTCCTACGCCATGCCCAAATCATTTGACGTCCTGAAATACCTGCGCGAATCGATTGCCGCATTAGAACGGATGCATACCATCGTGATTCGATTCAAGGATGAGATGCAGGCGGTGCGGCGCATGATTCCAGCCAGTATCGGCAAACTGACGCAGGAAAAAAGCGCTATTCGCCTGGATGCCCAAGCAGATAGTTTGGACTGGTTCGCGCGCGAGTTAGCGCGATTGGATCTGTCGTTCGAGATTGTGAAACCAAAGGCATTGAAGTTGGCGTTGGAGGCGCATTTGCGACGATTGCTCGATGCGCAGAGCACGTAAGATCGCGGAAAAATCACCGCCGCCTACCCTGCGCATATCATTGCCATGGCGTAACCGACGGAATGGCGCAAGGGCCGGGATCCTCAACCGTCTTGAAGTCTGCGGGCGCAGCAATTTCCAGATACTCCATGTCTTCGGAGTAATCGAACAGGTAGTGGACGATGCCCGGACGCTGATGGACGCAGTCCCCCGCCGCTACCAGCGTTTCTTCGGTGCCGTACATGAAGCGTGCCCAGCCCTTGAGCATGTAAACGATGTGAAAATCCACCACATGATGGTGCCAGCCGGTACCGTCCTTTGGTGCGATATTGGCTTTCACCAATTGTGCAATGACTTTGCCGCCGGTTGCTTTGGCGATGCCAAGATCGCGATACAGAAAAAAGTCGCGCAGTCCTTCAGCCTCGAATTTGGTATCACCCGGTTTAACGTGTGAAAAGCTATTTCCGGCTTGATCTGGCATGGTGTCCTCGCTGGTAAATGATTCATCTAAAGACGGAGCATGAATCGTTCCATCAATGCGCGCAACTTTTGTAGAATGAGTAGGTACGACCTTCCCACGCCAAAAAGGCCTGAAACGTCGCGTCTGTGCTGGGTTTACAGGCGGCAGCAACGCAGGCTGGAAAGGCCGTTTTAACGCTGGTTCGGATCAGATGCAGCCCTTTGGCGAGCAGAATAGAACGCTTGAGTCCAGGACAACAATTGACGCCCGGGTTGCAGGCTTATCAGGTCATGCCACATCAATATGGCATGATCGAAAGCGCGGTCACGCCGGCTGTGAAATCTCGGACAGCACTTCGCCTGCAACTTTAATGTCAGCGTTCTCAATCGCAAAATCACCCAGCGAAACGATGCCAACCAGACGCTTTGCAGAATTGACGATCGGCAGCCGCCGAATCTGGTGTTCGCTCATCAGCTTGGCAGCCTCGGCGACAGAATTGTCCTCAAACGCCCAGATGATTCCTTCGGTCATGACCTCACGAACCTTCGTGGTAGACGCCTTACCGTCAGCAACGGCACGGATGGTGATGTCACGATCTGAAATGGTGCCGATCAGTCGATCATTTTCTTCAACCGGCAGCATGCCAAAGTCTCCGCTCTGCATTTTTTGCGCGGCTTCCATGATCGTTGCATCCGGTCCGATGACCTGCACCGTGGTGCTCATTGCTTCTTTGATTTTTTGCATTTCTGTCTCCTTGGTTTAACGTCGAAAATTCCAATTTCTCGCACTTGCTATCCGCCAGACTGGCGATATTTCTGCGGGTTTTCGAAAAGAATTCAACCCAGAAACCATTTCAGCTTTTCACCGATTTGTTGGGCACCAGTCATCTGCGCTTTCCTGCGTAGGACAAATGCGAGCACAACGTGCGCCTACGCTTTGCCCGCTATTGCCGGTGCTAGACTTCTGTAGTCCCGTCGCCGCTATGGTTGCAGTAGATCATTCACTTATCGAGGAATGTAATGTCCAATCCCATCACTTTTTATTTTGGTTCCGGCTCCCCCTACGCCTGGAAAGTCTGGCTTGCGCTGGAGCACAAAAAATTGCCGTATTTAGCCAAACGCATGCAGTTCGACAACGACGACCTGAAGTCGGCCGAGTTTGCGGCGGTCAATCCCCGCCGTAAAGTGCCAGCACTTATGGACAATGGATTCGCCATGTATGAATCGGCAGCGATGCTTGAGTATCTGGAAGACCGCTATCCCGAAAGCGGCGAGCCGCTATGGCCGAAGGACGTTCACTTGCGTGCGGTCGCACGTCGCCGCGCTGCCGAGGTGGTCTCTTATGTCGATCCCATCAACAGCAAAATATTTTCAGAGATATTCGGGCCGGCAGACAAAGCGCCCAATCTAGAGGTGATCGCAGTGGGCAAAAAATCGATGGCGGACGAACTTCTGCGCGTCGAAGCCTGGCTGGATAATGATTTGGATTTTCTTGCAGGCGACAAACTGAGCGGCGCAGATTTCACGCTGTATCCCTATGTAGCGTTTTTCGGTCGTGTCGACAAGCGCAAACCAGGGTACGAAATGCTCTCATTGGTGCCACCAAAAGTTGCCGCCTGGATGAAGCGAATCGAAGCGCTGCCCTATTTCGAGAAAACTTTTCCGCCACACTGGAAAGCATAACGGGCCAACGCGAACCACGGTTAATCGCGTTACGTTTTACAACCGCTCAAAATTCCGCCGTCCTAGCGCGCGGCCCCTATGGCCATTCGCAGTCGAGTTATTATTGGATCATGTCAGGTAAGAGCAAGATTGACTCGATGGGGGTAGCGTTCGTTCTCGTTGCTGCGATCGCTTTTTCAGCCAAAGCGATTTTTGTCAAACTCGCGTACGACGACCCGACGGTACTGAAAAATGCCGTGGATCCGATCACGTTGCTGATGCTGCGGATGGGGCTGGCGTTTCCGTTTTTTGCTGCAATCGCCTGGTGGTCGGCGCGAGGGCAAACGCCAATATCGACACGTGATTGGGGTGCGGTAATCGTGCTCGGACTGACGGGTTACTATGCTGCGAGCCTGTTTGATTTTTGGGGACTTCAATACATCAGCGCAGCGCTGGAGCGCCTGATTCTGTTCTTGAATCCGACAATCGTTGTATTGATTTCTGCGGTCGCACTCAGTTACCGCATTCGCAAACGGGATATTTTTGCGCTGGGTACGAGCTACGTGGGCATCGCGCTGGTGTTTGCGCACGACTTGCAGTTCAATCCCGACAAGGTGTTGCTCGGCGGCGGACTGGTCCTTCTGTCGGCAATGCTTTATGCCGTATATCTGGTTGGCGGTGGACAAATGGTGAAACGACTGGGAGGCGTTCGCTTTGCCGCGTATTCGTCAATTGTTTCCACAATTGCCATCACGCTACATTTTGTCTGGGTGCATCCGTTGGCCATACTCGCCACCCAGACCATACGCGTCTATTGGCTAGCTGGCTGGATGGCAATCATTTCGACGGTTCTGCCCGTCATCATTCTGGCGGAAGGCATGCGTCGAATCGGATCATCGAATACCGCGATGATTAGTTCCATCGGTCCCATTTCGACCATTTTCATGGGAGCAATTTTCCTCGGCGAACCCATCACTGCACTTCAACTTCTGGGAGCGGGACTGGTACTTGTTGGGGTGTTGGTAATCAGCTTGAAAAAAAATTAAACGCAGCGTTTTTCTGCATTCGCGAACACGTTAAACCTGTATTTCGTTCGTTGGTCGCGAAGCCCCCGGGGCATTTGGAAGCGGGTTCATTTTGAGTCGATGCTGCGCAAGGTGCCAACAGCAGACTGGTAGTCGAGCGCTTCGATCACCCCGCTCTACAGAGAGAGTTTGGCCGGTATGTATTGCATTACCTAAAGGGAATTCTTGCCACGCTGAATAGAACCGTGGAAAGAGTCCCGACTGCTCCGGGGGGTCGCTAAAGCGCCGTGCGGGTACTCTTGCTCGTGGGCTTGATGCGCGGCTCGATGACGACATTGCGCAACTCGATTGAGCCGGAAGTCGCAATGACTTCCGTGGATTCAACGCCGCGAAACGCGCAGTTAATGAATTTGATCTGATCAATGATGGCGCCAGGATAAGCCACGATGTACATCACGCGCGGACTGGCAACGCTGGTCACATTTTCTATTTCCACGTTACGCACGATGGCGGCGTGACTACCTCGAGCGCCTTCCTCGTACAGCAGATCGATCGTGAGAACCGCTTCGCGTACCCGGCCGATCTTGACGTTTCGCATGAATACGTTTTCGAGAATGCCTCCGCGCGCCGCGTTGTTCTTGAATCGCAATGCGCGATCAAGTTCAGGGCTATCCATATCACAGTTCTCAATGAACACATTGCGGATATGCCCGGAGCACTCGCTGCCCAGTACGACACCACCGTGACCATCTTTCATGCGGCAGTTGCGAACGATGATATTTTCCGAGGCGACATTGACCCGCCGGCCATCGTTGTTCTTACCTGATTTGATCGCGATACAATCGTCGCCGGTGTCGAATTCGCAATTCTCGATCAACACGTCGTGGCATGACTCCGGATTGCAACCGTCGTTGTTGGGTCCGTGTGAATCTATTTTTACGCCACGCACAGTGATGTTGCTGCTCAACACGGGGTGAATTTCCCACATAGGCGAATCCTTGATGTGAATGCCCTCAATGAGAATATTTCGGCAGCGCATCGGCTGAATGAAATTTGGACGTAGGAGGTGTCCATTGCCGAATACGCGCTCAGCCACCGGCACGCCTTGCTCACCCATGCCGATGAGTCTCTTCTGGTCAGGCAACTGGGTCTTCTTCCATTGCCACCAATTACGGTCGCTGGCTTGACCATCAAGCGTGCCCTCGCCCGTGATGGCGATATTGTCAGCGTCAGTTGCAGATATGAGCGCGGCGTAATTCATGCACTCGATGCCTTCCCACCGAGTGAACACAGTCGGGTACTTCGCAGGGTCAGTTGAGAATTTGAGCGTGGCACCGGCCATCAGGTGAAGATTCACATTGCTCTTCAATACGATTGGTCCGGTAGAGAAGTTACCCGCGGGCACCATTACACGTCCACCACCTGCAGCATGGCAAGCTGAAATTGCCATTGTGAGGGCAGATGTCGAATCACCATCGGTCGTCGCACCAAACTGCATAATGGGAAAATCCCGGATCGGGAAGGTCGGCGCCCCAATGCGCGCAAGGATGGCCGGATAATCTTGCCAGCCCCTGGCAGTGATGCCAGAGGTCGCTCTTAACCTTGCACCCGTGGTCTCAGCGATAGACGCGAAACTCGCAGTTGGCATGCCCGTGCCGAATAGCGAAGTTGAGCTGACCAGCGCCGCCAGTTTGAGAAATTCACGTCGCGAACGAATTCCGTTTGAGTCATGCATATCAGTTTTTTCCAATCTGAGGCGCACTGCGCCCGGTGTGTCAATTGTCAAAAGGTCCAGCGACCACGAATGCTCCACCCTGAAAAATATGGACCGGGTCGTTCTGTTCTGGTGCAGGGTTCGCGGATTCGACGCGCGCACGCTGAGTGTCTGCCGTATCCCTGGGATGGAAGCCCAAGTGTGCGGCCTTGCTGTTATCCCACCATTTCACTGAATTGTCTGACAGTCCATAAATCACGGTATGCCCAACATGCTGGGTGAACAACGAGCAGCGAACAAGTTCCACCAAATCGTCGTAGCTCAAATACGTTGCCAGCATTCGCCGGTCCTTGATCACAGGGAATGATGACCCTATCCGTAGACAAACCGTTTCGATGCCATACCGGTCGAAATAGAAACGCGACAAGTTTTCACCAAAACACTTGCTGACGCCATAAAGGCCATCGGGCCGCATCGGCACATCCACGCCAATGCGTTGGGACTGTTTGTAGAAACCTGTCGTGTGGTTCGAACTGGCAAAAACCACGCGTTTGACGCCGTGTTTTCGTGCGGCCTCATACTGATCCTGTAAGCTTTTCGTGGAGTACTTAACGAAAGCGAAAATCATGAAATCAGGCAAGAAGAATAACGTACTCGACGGCATCAAGAAAGAACAACTCAAGCGACGCGTGTTTACCCTCGAATTCAAAGCCGAGGTGGT
>JBBQFL010000046.1:0-35177 GCA_038321965.1 Burkholderiales bacterium
CAGATCGTTGGAAGCGCGGCTGATGACAGAGCCCGCACGGCGCGCCGCTTTGACGGCGATATTTAACATCGGATGCATTTTGATTTTCAGTAAAGAGCAGGCCTCTATTTTATATGAATGAACCTTTGCCGTCCCCGCCACTGCCAGCCCAAAGCCCGCTTGGGCGCATGCGTGTGGTGATGGTCGAAACTTCCCATCCGGGCAATATCGGCAGCGCCGCGCGTGCGATGAAGACCATGGGACTGACCAACCTGGTACTGGTTGCGCCGAAATTGGCCGATGCCACAACACACCGCGATGCCATTGCGCTCGCCTCGGGGGCCACTGACGTGCTAGCCAACGCAAAAGTGTTCGCCACGTTCGACGAAGCGATTGCCGACGTTCGCTTTGCAATTGCGTTTACGGCAAGGAAGCGCGAACTCTCGCACCCATTCAAGCCGCTACGTGAAGCCGCGCAAATTGCAGTAGCGGAAGCCGTGTCTGGTGACGTAGCGCTGGTATTCGGCAACGAAGCGATGTGTTTATCTAACGAGGAAGTGGATCGCTGTCAGCTGGTCTCGGCGATCCCGGCTAATGGCGAATACTCTTCGTTGAACGTCTCGCAAGCGGTACAAGTGGCTGCGTACGAAGTGATGATGACGGCGAATGCATTTGGCGTGGCGGCAGACACCATTCGCTCGCAGGCCAGCATCGGTGAGGTGGAAGGGTTCCTGAAACACTTTGAGGCAACGGCAATTGCCAGTGGATTCCTGGATCCCGACGAGCCGAAACGGTTCATGACGCGGATGCGGCGACTGTTTACGCGTGCCCGCATGGAGCCGGAAGAGGTTGCGATATTGCGTGGCTGGCTGGCAGCGCTCCAGTTACAGACAACCAAACAGCAGGTACCGCCTGATTGAAAGTCGGCCGGTCGTGCCCAATTGCTCAAAATAGACGACAATTCTCCTCATGTTTACTCGACTCCGCGAAGATATCCAAAGCGTGTACGCACGCGATCCTGCCGCCCGAAACTGGTGGGAAGTGGTGTCGTGTTATCCCGGCATGCATGCTATTTGGTGGCACCGCTACGTGTCTGGGCCGTTATGGCGCGCGGGCCTGAAGTGGCTGGGCCGAATAGCCTCGCACATCGGCCGGTTTTTCACCGGGGTAGAGATTCATCCCGGCGCCACCATTGGCAGACGATTTTTTATCGATCACGGCATGGGCATTGTGATCGGCGAGACGGCGGAAATTGGCGACGATTGCACCCTCTATCACGGCGTGACGCTTGGGGGAGTCTCGTGGGACAAAGGCAAACGTCACCCGACGTTGGCCGATGGCGTTACGGTCGGTGCGGGCGCCAAAATTCTCGGGCCGTTTACCGTCGGTGCAGGTGCCCGTGTGGGATCCAACTCGGTTGTTGTAAAGGCGGTACCGCCCGGCGCAACCGTCGTTGGCATCCCAGCAAGAATTGTCGAGGGGGTAGCGCCCGGGGAAGAAGGCCACGCGTTTTCGGCGTATGCCATTACTACCAACGACAACGACCCCCTGAACGCCATTCTGAAAACGCTGGCAGGGCGTTCGGATCAATCGGAAGCTCAAATGGTATTGTTGATGGCGCGGCTCGCGGAACTGGAATCGCAGCTCGCACCACAACGAAAAACCGGTAGCGGCTAACGAATTCGATAAAACGGCAAACGCCAGCATTGACGCCAATCTCGAAGCCAAAATGGCTGGAGAAGCCGATGGATGCTACATCTACGTAACTTGACGTGCGGCTTGAAGACAAGCACTTGATACCCCACTTATAGTTGACTAGATTACTGGGTTTTTCTATACTTGAGTTGTTTACTCGGGCTTTACCAATTAACGAGCCCGCCTCTATTCAGGATGCGCGTCATGAGACTCACCACCAAAGGCCGCTTCGCCGTTACCGCAATGCTCGACTTAGCCTTGCACGCGCAGGGTGGCCCGGTGACGCTGTCGAATATCAGCGCGCGGCAGAAAATATCGCTCTCGTACCTGGAGCAGTTGTTCGGCAAGTTGCGCCGCAATAGTCTGGTTGAGAGCGTGCGTGGTCCCGGTGGCGGCTACAACCTTGGCCGCCCACTCGATCAATTGACGGTCGCAGACATCATTGTCGCCGTAGAGGAGCCAATTGATTCCCGACAGTGTGAAGGCCGCGACAACTGTCTTGGGGACCGCCGGTGCATGACCCACGACCTCTGGGAAAGCCTCAATACCACCGTCGTCAATTATCTTGCTGGCGTCACGCTGGCGCAGCTTGTGCAGAAGCAGCGCAGCCAGGCAATGTCGGGCCCGGCCAGTTTGATCAAGATGCGTGTGGAAAAACCGTCGAAAAATCTTGTCAGGGCCGGGACTTCGGTCACTGTTAGTTAAAAAAATTGTAGCCAACCTACTTATCACCGTCATGAAACAACCTATCTATCTCGATTACTCTGCGACCACACCGGTTGATCCCCGTGTGGCAGCGAAAATGATTCCGTTTTTGACCGAGAATTTCGGTAATCCCGCTTCGCGTAGCCACAGCTATGGCTGGATCTCCGAAGAAGCGGTGGAAAATGCGCGCGAAGAAGTCGCCAAGCTGGTCAATTGCGACGCCAAGGAAATCGTCTGGACATCGGGTGCCACCGAGTCGATCAATCTTGCATTGAAGGGCGCCGCCAATTTTTACCAGACCAAGGGTAAGCACATCATTACGGTAAAAACCGAGCACAAGGCCACGCTGGACGCGGTTCGTGAGCTTGAGCGCCAGGGTTTTGAAGCGACGTATCTCGACGTGAAAAGCGATGGCCTTATCGACATGGCCGTATTCAAGGCAGCATTGCGCGCGGATACGATTCTGGTTTCGGTGATGATGGTTAACAACGAGATTGGCGTCATCCAGCCGATCGCGGAAATCGGCGAAATCTGCCGTGAACGCGGTATCGTATTCCATGTCGATAGTGCGCAGGCAACCGGCAAAGTGCCAATCGATTTGCAAGCGCTTAAAGTCGATTTGATGAGTTTCTCCGCGCATAAAAGTTACGGCCCTAAAGGTATGGGCGCGTTGTTTGTACGTAGGAAGCCTCGCATCAGACTTGAGGCGCAAATGCACGGTGGTGGCCATGAGCGCGGCTTTCGTTCCGGTACGCTAGCCACACACCAGATCGTTGGCATGGGTGAAGCATTTCGACTCGCGCGGCTGGAAATGGCAACGGAGAACGAACGCATTCGAATGCTCCGCGACAAGTTGCTTGCCGGCGTCAAAGGCATGGAAGAGGTTTACATAAACGGCGACATGGAAAACCGTGTGCCGCATAACCTCAATGTCAGCTTCAATTTTGTCGAAGGCGAATCGCTCATCATGGGCATCAAGGAGTTGGCGGTGTCGTCAGGTTCTGCATGTACCTCGGCCTCGCTGGAGCCTTCCTATGTGCTGCGCGCGCTGGGGCGAAATGATGAACTCGCGCACAGCTCTATTCGCTTTACAATTGGCCGCTTTACGACCGAAGCCGACATCGACTTCGCGATCAAGCTGCTTAATGAGCGTATCCAGAAATTGCGCGATATGTCGCCGCTTTGGGAAATGCACAAGGACGGCGTGGACATTAGCAAGGTGCAGTGGGCTGCGCACTGATTGTATTGAACCCGTCCGCAAATGAGCGGGTGCAGGTGAGCGGTATGTTCCGATCACCGAAACTGGAGTAACGAACATGGCATATTCAGAAAAAGTTATTGATCACTACGAGAATCCGCGGAACGTGGGTTCATTCGACAAAAACGAAGACGGTGTCGCCACCGGCATGGTCGGCGCACCTGCATGCGGCGACGTGATGAAGCTGCAGATCAAAGTCGGACCGGACGGCATCATTCAGGACGCCAAGTTCAAGACCTACGGCTGCGGATCGGCGATTGCATCCAGCTCGCTGGTGACCGAATGGGTCAAGGGCAAATCGATCGATGAGGCCGGCCAAATCAAGAACACGCAGATCGCCGAAGAGTTGGCGCTGCCGCCAGTAAAAATTCATTGCTCGATTCTTGCGGAAGACGCAATCAAGGCGGCTATCGCCGACTACCGGGCAAAGCACCCAGCCGCTGCTGTGGCCGTCGAACACGCTGCATAAGGATCGAACAACATGGCTATTACACTCACAGACCGCGCGGCGAACCATGTGCAAAACTACCTTGCCAAGCGCGGTAAAGGTGTCGGTGTGCGCTTTGGTGTCCGCACCACAGGCTGCTCGGGCATGGCATACAAGCTTGAATTCGTTGATGCTGTGAATAACGAAGATCAGGCCTTCGAAAGCCATGGCGTAAAGGTGTTTGTGGATCCGAAAAGCCTTGTGTACATCGACGGCACCGAGCTCGATTTCGTGCGCGAGGGGTTGAACGAAGGATTCAAATTCAACAATCCGCAGGAAAAAGATAAGTGTGGATGTGGTGAGTCGTTTAATGTTTGATTGACGCCCTCTCTCATCAAAGAGGGGGTTGGAAAACTAGGGGCGGCGCATTGCGTGCCCCTTTTTTACGCGATATGAATCCCGATTTTTCAAAGAACCATTTCGAACTTTTTGGCTTGCCGCTCAGCTACGCGCTTGACACGCAAGTGCTCGAACGCGCCTACCGGGAAGTTCAACGTGAAGTGCATCCGGATCGTTTTGTCACGGCGAGCGACGCCGAGAAGCGCCTTGCTGCGCAATGGGCGACGCAGGCCAATGAGGCTTACCGCACACTGAAATCGCCATTGAATCGCGGCCGGTATTTTCTGAAGCTGAAGGGTATTGATACCGAAGAGGAACGAAACACCGGAATGCCGATGGAGTTTTTGATGCAGCAAATGGAGTGGCGCGAAGAGGTCGTGGCGGCCAAGGCTGCCAAAGATGAAGTGACGCTTGATAAATTAGCATTGAAAAAGCACGCTGAAGAAAAATCACTGTTTTCCCTATTGGGCGAACAACTCGCCAACATCGACGAAATCTCCAATGCCAAAGATACCGTACGAAAACTTCGCTTCCTTGAAAAACTTGGTGAAGAAATTGACGATGCGGTCGCCGCAATTGAAAACTAACGCTGGGCAATGAGTCATGGCACTTCTACAAATCGCTGAACCTGGCGAATCCACTGCGCCGCATCAGCACCGGCTTGCGGTCGGTATTGATCTGGGCACCACCAACTCGCTTATCGCGACGGTGAAAAGCGGGTCAGCCGAAGTCTTGATCGGCCATGACGGCGACAAGCTGACGGCATCCGTCGTGCGTTACTTCGCCAATGGTCGCTGCGAAGTCGGCGCCAAGCCGCGCGCGGAACAGGCCGATGACCCGGCAAATACGATTGTGTCAGTCAAGCGCTTTATGGGCCGGGGGCTGGCGGATGTGGCCAAATACGGCGCGCTTCCATATCGATTTGTCGACGCGCCCGGTATGGTAAAAATCGAAACGGTCGCAGGCATTAAGTCGCCAGTAGATGTGTCCGCGGAAATCCTGAAAGTATTGCGCGTGCAAGCGGAGGATTCGCTTGGCGGTGAGTTGGTCGGTGCAGTCATTGCTGTACCTGCGTATTTTGACGACGCACAGCGGCAAGCCACAAAAGATGCTGCAAAACTCGCCGGCATTAACGTGCTTAGGCTGCTGAATGAACCGACTGCGGCGGCAATTGCATATGGGCTGGACAATGCGAGCGAAGGTACGTTTGCGGTTTTCGATCTAGGTGGCGGTACGTTCGACATTTCGATATTGAAATTGACGCGCGGCGTATTTGAGGTGTTGGCAACCAACGGCGATTCGTCCCTCGGAGGCGACGATTTCGATCAGGCCATTGTTGCCCATTGGCGTAGAACCCACGGGTTAGCCAGTGCTGACCACAAGGATTTGCGCCGCCTGTTGATGTCGGCACGTTCGGCTAAAGAGCAGCTCACCATCGCGTCCGATACGCATGCGGAAGTATCGCTTTCTTACGGACAGACACTCAATGTCAAATTATCGCGTGCCGAGTTTCAGACGATGACAGCAGGACTGGTCGAGCGCTCGCTGGCACCGGTCAAAAAGGCGATGCGGGATGCAAAGCTCACTATCGAGGACATTGTTGGCGTCGTGATGGTAGGTGGTGCAACGCGCATGCCGCACGTACAGCGCGCGGTCGCGGATTTTTTCGGCAAAGCACCGCTCAATAATCTTGATCCAGATAAAGTCGTGGCGCTCGGCGCGGCTATTCAAGCCAATGTCCTCGCCGGCAATAAATCCGGCGACGATATGCTGTTGCTCGACGTGATACCGCTATCACTCGGCTTGGAAACGATGGGCGGGTTGACGGAGAAGGTGATCCCGCGCAATTCAACGATCCCCGTCGCGCGCGCGCAGGAATTCACCACCTTCAAGGATGGCCAAACTTCGATGGCAATTCACGTAGTACAGGGTGAACGCGAGCTGGTGAAGGATTGCCGCTCGCTTGCACGTTTTACCTTGCGCGGGTTCCCGCCAATGGTTGCGGGTGCGGCACGCATTCGCGTGAGCTTTCAGGTGGATGCCGATGGTCTCGTTTCCGTTGCCGCACGTGAGATGACCAGTGGCGTAGAAGCGAGTATTGATGTAAAGCCATCGTATGGTTTGACGGATGCGGAGATCGCCGACATGCTGCAAGCTAGCTTTGCATACGCGAAAGTGGATTCCGATGCACGTTCTCTTGCAGAACAGCGGGTGGATGCCGCGCGTTTGCTGGAAGCTGTTGGCGCAGCGCTATCCAAGGATGGTGACACGTTGCTCAGCGTTACCGAGCGCGAAGAAATCGAAATGAGTCTCGCAGCCCTTGGCGCGAGCGTCGGCGGCGAAAACCATCGCGCCATCAAGGATGCGATTGCCGCCGTTTCAAAAGCGACGGAAAATTTTGCTGAACGTCGAATGGACGCAGGCGTCGCAGCCGCGCTAAGAGGTAAAGCGCTGGATGCAGTGCTTGGCACTGCATTACACTCAACCGAAAGTCACACTGCATCATGACAAAAATCCAAGTGCTTCCGCACGAAAAACTCTGCCCGACCGGGCTCGAATTTGAGTCACCCAATGGCGAAACCGTGTGTGACGCGCTATTGCGAAACAACATCGCCATCGAACACGCCTGCGAGAAATCCTGTGCCTGCACCACCTGCCACATCATCGTCCGAGAAGGCTTGAATTCGCTCGATGAGCAGGAGGAAAAGGAAGAGGACATGCTCGATATGGCCTGGGGCCTGACACCGCTGTCGCGCCTGTCGTGCCAAGCAAGAGTGCGCGACACGCCGCTGGTAATCGAGATCCCCAAATACACCATCAATCACGCCCGGGAAAACCACTGATGACACTCAAATGGACGGACTCTCTCGAAATAGCGATTAAACTTAGCGACAAGTTTCCGGAGATTGACCCCAAAGTCATACGCTTCACTGATTTGCATCAGTGGGTGTGTGGACTAGAGGAGTTTGAAGACGACCCGAACAAATCAGGCGAGAAAATTCTGGAAGCGATTCAGATGGCTTGGATCGAAGAGTGCGAATAGCTTTCAGAAAAAAGTAGGGGCAGTCTTTCGACCGCCCCTGAAGGCGCACTCTCGAATGCCCTTGGAGGAGAACCTTCGCAATTTGGGGACCTAGCCAAACCACAAAGCGCCCAGGGAGGGAGGGCGATCCAAAAGCATTCAAGCCTATATGAGCAACCCTCGTGCCAGAATAATTAAATCAATCATAAACAATTACTTAGGTATTTTCGCGCGCAATCGCTGCCAAGGTTTGTTGGCGGTTTTGTCGTTAATTGGCGACAGATAACGAGGCTAATTCCTAAGCGTATGATTCATAAGTATAAATATTGTCTCCAAACGGCGACGGACTCATCCACATATTTGGCTATTTGGGCGGCGCTAGCTCATTCACCCGAAGATTTGAAATGGGCAGCCTCAATGCTGTGCCGCTGTAGCAATTTGTAGAACTCGGTTCGATTGCGCTTTGCCAATTTGGCAGCCTGCGTCACGTTGCCTTGGGTGAGCTTTAGTAGTCGGGTCAGATAGTCGTATTCAAACCGCCTTCGCGCTTCTTCGAACGACTCCAGGCCCTGCAATTCCATTTGCATTGCCTGCTCAACCACCTTGGTTGAGACGATTTCACCGGACGTAAGCGCCACCACCTGCTCAACCACGTTGTACAACTGGCGAATATTGCCGGGCCACGCCGCAGCACTCATCATTTCCAGCGCGTCGTGAGACAGAGCGTTGACGTTCTTCGCGTAACGTCTCGACAGCTCTTTCAGGAAATGCGAAAGCAGAAGCGGGATGTCTTCGCGCCGTTCCCGCAGCGCCGGTAGTTTCAGCGTGACCACGTTCAAGCGATAGAACAAATCTTCCCGAAAGGCACCGCTGGCCTTGGCCTGATTCAGGTCACGATGGCTGGCGGAGATCACACGTACATCGATTGGCACAGTCTTGGTCGAACCAACGGCGCGGATTTCGCGAGCCTCCAGAACACGCAAGAGCTTCACCTGCAACGCCAGCGGCATATCGCCAATCTCATCGAGCAGCAGCGTGCCGGAATGCGCTTCGAAGAACAATCCGGGATGATCCGCGGTGGCGCCCGTAAATGCACCTTTCTTATGACCAAACAGCTCAGACTCCAGTAACGCTTCGGGAATGGCCCCGCAATTGATCGCAACAAACGGCCGGTCAGCTCGGCGGCTAGCCCGATGCAAGGCGCGCGACAGCAATTCTTTTCCAGTGCCACTTTCACCCTGGATCAACACACTTGCATCACCCTGGGCAATACGCTCCGCTCGCAGTAACAGATCTTCCATGGCGGGGCTTCTGGTAATAATTTCGCTGCGCCAAGCGGCATCTGATTTCGCAGTGCCTACGCCGGCACCAGCCGCTGACGCGGATGCCTCGGCTCTGCCATGCAAAGACAAGGCGCGCCGCACTTGCGTCAACAATTCATTGGCGTCGTAGGGTTTAGTGATGTAACCAAATACCCCTTGGCGAGTGGCAGCGACGGCATCTGGAATGGTGCCGTGCGCTGTCAGAATAATGACCGGTAGCCCGGTGTGGCGACGTTCGATCTCGTGAAATAGTGCCATGCCATCGAGGCCTGCCATGCGTAGATCGGTAATCACCAGATCCGGTCGCTCGGCCGCAATCATTGACAGGGCTTGCTCGCCACTGTCTGCTGTAGAAGCGTGATAGCCGCTTGCTTTCAGCCGGATCGACAACAACCTCAGCAGATCAGGATCGTCGTCCACGAGCAACAGGTTTTGCATTTGCGAGGTTCTCACTTAAGCAGGTCGATCAGTCGCGCAGCCGTCATCTGTCGCCAACACTGCGGACCTTCGAGTAATGTCGGGCCAATAGATTTCATCAATCCGCGTCATGTTGAGGCTGACTGCTTCGGCAAAATGATACGAAAATGAGCACCCGCAGCAGCAATGACTTTCACCGTACCCTGATGCATCTCAACGTAGTCGCGCATGATCGCCAGCCCTAGACCACTGCCCTTTACGGCAGATGTGGCGGCGTTCTTGCCACGATAAAACGGATCGAATATCCGATCGCGGTCTTCGGGCGAAATACCAGGCCCGCTGTCGATTACGTCGATGACTGCGTGCTCCTTGTGCTTACACAAGCGCAGAATAATGGTACCGCCAACAGGTGAGTACTTAATGGCGTTAGACAACAGATTGTCGACCACCACGCGCAGCTTTTCAGCGTCGCCCTGAAACGGGATTTTTTCACATTCGCGTTTTACGGTGATCGACTTGGCGACGATGGGAAGCCTTTGCGCGTTGATGACATGGTCGATGAGATCTCTCAGTTGCAGTGATTTGATATCGAGCGCAGTCTTCCTGCCAAGCCTGTCTGAAGACTGTGTTTGAGAGTAGGTCAACAAATCCTGAATCAGTTTTTCGAGCGTCAGTGAATTCTGTTTCAGAATACTCGCTACTTCACGCTGCTCATCGGTGAGTTTGCCGACCACTTCATCGCTGAGCAGTTCCGAGCCTTCGCGCAGCGCCGTAAGTGGCGTCTTCAGTTCATGAGAGACATGCTGAAAAAAACGCGTTTTTTGATCTTCAAGTGATATCAGGCGTTGGCGGAGCCAGTCGAGCTGTTCACCAAGCATTTCGATATCGTGTGGCCCACTCACCCGAATGCGCTTGGCCAATTTCCCCTCACCGAGCCGGTGTATCGCACTACCAAGATCGCGGATCGGTCGGGCCAGTAAGTAAGTGAAGCCGGCGATCATCAGCAGCGCAGACGGAATCATCGCCAGCAATTGCCAGATCACCTGATTTCGCGATTTCGCGGCAAAAGATTTCAGGGCCTCGACCTCCTGATCGATCAAGCGGTTGGCCAGCTCATTCAGGGCTTGGGTGCGGTTGGCAAGCTCGGCGAAATCACGCTCGAACTGTTTACCCAGTTCCTGCGATGGCGGCCTTTCGGTGAGTAGCGTGAAGATACTCGCCTCTTTTTGCTGAACGACAGTCGCGGCAGCCTGCATCTCCGGCTCTAGCGGCTGGGCACTGAGGTCGGCGAGGAGCTTTCGGAAGCCCTCGCGTGATTGTTTGTAGGAATCAATCGAATCGCGATCACCGGCCACCGCGTAAAACCGCGCCGATCGCTCCATTGCCAGCGCCACTGTTGAAAGTTGCCGCGCGTTCTGCGTTGCGACGGTGGCATTGAATACCGCCCTCTGACTTTGTCCGGAGAGTCGCTCAATTGAGAATGCGTTCGAAACAAGCCCGGCAATTAACGGCAGCGTCACGATGCCGAAACCCACTAGCAGCAACGCCAGAAAGGATCGCGGATAGCGCAGTTCCATGAGCGGTTTGTCGTTTGAGGTGTTGTTTTTTTTCATTTGATCGCGCAAAACTTCAGCAAGTGCCATGCCAGGATTGCAAACGGCGTGGTCAGCGCAATGATAAGATGAACAACATCAAACTGCTGTGGAAACTGCCATGTACGAATCAGATATCACTAAATTTGTTCGCGACTTATTGGACAAGCGCCCTGATCTCAAGGAACTGCAGAAGACCAATCGCGCAACGTGGTGGGACAAAAAGCAGAGTCTTGAAGAGCAAAAGCGTAACGATGAATCGGCTGCGCCGAAGCAGGGTTATGCGTATTTTCCGTTGCCGAAGGTTGAAACGCCGGGTAAGTGATTGTCATTCACAGGCTGCAAAAATTTTGTAGACACTAGCATTCATGCGGCTGTCAAAGCTTTTATCCTTCATACGGCAGGCTGGGTGCGGGGTTTGGTGTTTACGTGCTGCGTATCTAGACTTCAATCTGCTGCATTGCATGACATTGCTTGTGTTTGCGGCGAGCATGGCCGCATCGGCACAAGAGCCGCCACCTGCAAAAGAACCTGCTTCGGAAAGTCTTCAGCCATCTGCCGCCAATTCCTCTCAAGCGCAACAATTGGAACCGGTAGAGGTTCGCACACTCAAAGATCCGGAGATCGTCCCGTATCGCTACATGCTGGCCGGTCTGGATGCGTTCGATGAAAATCGCTTCCGAGCGCCGAATGCGGCATTTCGATTGATGCTGCGACCGCGAAAACAGGATGCGTCGCTGGAAAACGCAACGCTTTTCCTTTCCGGCGAAAATACCTCAATTCCCATCCCGCTCTCTGCAGATGGCGGATTTGTATTGGCGCGCAATCAAGCAGCCGCCGATGACGGGGCGGATCTCGTGCTGAACCGGCAAAAGGGATTGCTACCAGACAACTTTGCGTTTAAGGCGGACATCCACAGTCCCGGGGTGCCAGCCAATAGGCGCCGATTGGGAGATCTGCGACTGGAGTGCGAAGTTGAGTACGCCATCATGAAGGCTAAGATGCCGCTTTTCGCCCGCCTGTTAATTAAGCCTTACGGCAGCATATGCGAACCGACCTCGCGCAAAATGTATCCGATGATATCTACGCCGTCAGGCACGGCCAAGATCATGCTGAACCACGGTGAAAGGCGGGAGCCATCTACGGGTTTACTGCCCATGCGGGACTTAATGTGGCCGGACGATACGCTAGTCGAATTTGTAATGAAGTCGGCAAATGCACCCGAGCGCGCGAAAGATTGAAAGTTCGCGTGAAAAAACCCGGCTCTAGTCTCGGCTCTTGCGGTGCGGCTCGCACGGTCCTTTGCAGATCATCGGAAACCGCGAAAATTCTGTTGCATCGGATTGTTGCGTTATGCGCGTCAATCGCCATCATGCATTCGCATTCGGCGATCGCCACAACTGATCAAGCCGCTCAAAATGTTGGCGTGAAGCGAGGACCAGACCCCAAAGCGCTCAGCCCACAGGAGCTAGAAATCCTGAATAAGAAAATCAGGGACAGACTACCTGCCCTAAATGGAGTTGGATCGCCACCGGCAAAAGATGAGGCGTTAGTAAATGAAGTTCGTCAACTGGACGAAATACAAGTCGAAGGCAAAAGAATAGAACCTGAAGATTTTGTCGCGCCAAGAAAATCTCCAATTCAATTGATGCGAGCCCAGCTTGACACGTTATTGGAAAGTCCAAAACTGACAGAAGGCTACGGTTCGGACGGTTCGCGCTACGCTTGTTACGGAGGTGCGCGGCGGAAGTTTTGTATTTCCGAAAAAACAGGACAGATTGACAGCACTGGTATCGCTGGCAGAACAGGACTGCTGCCAAAACGTTGATGAACAGAATCGGATCACGAATGGTTGCTAGCGCAAAACGGAATAGCTGGGGTCAGGTCTAGAAACATAGCGATCAAACACCAAACACGGCGACGTCAACCTGCATGGGAATGCCCTTACTGGTGAGGACGTAGCGTTAGGTTAGCCGTCAGCAGTTTCACTCGAAAACAACCAATTCAATCTGAACACGACCAGTCCCTTGTCGAGCTTCTAAACCCCGAAAGAAATAGTTAATGCGCCGGTAGCGCCATTGAAGCTATCCGAGAGGCGACGGTAAAAACCGCGTGTATCGATGTTACAGACCCAGCACGCTCAGACCAGCATGGTCATCCGGCCGCCGTCCGTTGTTGTCGCGCGACCAGTGAAATTTCCGCTCCGATGCCTGAATCGACAAGTCGTTGATACTTGCGAACCGCAGCGCCATCAAGCCTTCTGGCGTGAATTCCCAGTTCTCGTTGCCATAGGAGCGAAACCAGTCGCCAGCATCGTCGTGCCACTCGTAAGCGAAGCGCACGGCAATGCGATTGGCCGCGAATGCCCACAGCTCTTTGATGAGACGGTAGTCGTGTTCGCGCGCCCATTTGCGGGTAAGAAATGTGACGACGGCTTCGCGGCCCACGGGAAATTCGGCGCGGTTGCGCCACTGCGTGTCGACCGTGTAAGCGAGCGAAACGCGCTGCGGATCGCGCGAGTTCCAGCCATCTTCGGCGAGGCGAACTTTCTGTACCGCAGTCTCGCGAGTGAACGGCGGCAGCGGAGGACGGACTTCGGCTTGAGTCATGGCGGATTCCGTCGGTATGTATTTCAGATGACGTCTTGCTAAAACAGAAAAGATATAGTCGGCGGCAGATTCGTTGCTGGGAAATAGACTCATTTATCGGCGGGGATCCCCAAACATTTTGGCCTGAAACGCCGTACCAGTTCTTGTGTTTACTATTATTCTCTAACTTGCTCAGAGTGGCACGCGAATGCGTGCGATATTGTTTATCCTAAGCCAAACGCATCAATATGCGATCAATCACCACCGTTGTGTGAGGAAAAATCATGAGGGAACATTTCGATGTCATCGTCATCGGCGCAGGACAGGCAGGCCCACCCTTGGCGGCGCGCTGCAGCAAGGAGGGGCTGAAAGTGGCCTTGATCGAGCGCGATCAGATGGGCGGCACTTGCGTGAACAATGGCTGCATCCCCACCAAAACGCTGGTGGCCTCAGCGCGTGTTGCGGCGCTGGCGCGGCGGGCGTCCGAATACGGTGTGATGCTCGATCAGCCGCCACGCATCGACATGCCAGCGGTCAAAGCACGCAAGGATGCGATCGTGCAGGCATCGCGAACCGGCGTCACCGGCTGGATGGCAAGTGCGAAAAACGTTAGCGTGATTCGCGGCCAGGCGCGCTTCACCGGGCCGCGCGAAGTTGAGGTCGCCGGGCGTTCGTTGTCTGCCGAGAAAATTTTTATCAACGTCGGTGGCCGCCCGTCCACGCCAAAACTACGCGGGATCGACGGCGTGAACTATCTCGACAATATCTCGATGATGGATGTGGACTTTGTCCCTCAGCATCTGATCGTCATCGGTGGCAGTTACATTGGGCTGGAATTTGCGCAGATTTACCGGCGCTTCGGTGCGGAAGTCACTGTCTGCGAAATGGGTCCGCGAATGGTCGAACGCGAAGACGAGGACGTGTCCGATGAAATTCGTGCCATTCTCGAACGTGAAGGTATTGCGGTTCGCACCGGCGCGACTTGCCTTGCAGTGGAGCAGCGCGATGAAGCCATCAGCGTCGGTGTCGCTTGCGACAGCGGCGCGCCAAGAATTGTGGGATCACATTTGCTGCTGGCGACAGGGCGCACGCCAAACACCGATGATTTGGGGCTTGAGTACGCCGGTATCGCCGTCGATGCGCGCGGCTTCATCACCGTGAACGACAAGCTGGAAACGAATGCACCGGGTGTCTTCGCACTGGGCGACGTCAATGGTCGTGGCGCGTTCACGCACACCTCTTGGAACGACTATGAAATTGTCGCGGCGAATCTGTTCGATGGTGACAACCGGCGTGTCACTGACCGCATTCCGACTTATGCACTCTTCACCGATCCACCATTGGGCCGCGTCGGCATGAGTTTCAACGAGGCCCGCGCGACAGGTCGACCATTGCTGGCCGCCAAGATGCCGATGACGCGCGTGGGTCGTGCGCGCGAAGCCGGCGAGACGCAGGGCTTCATGAAAATCGTCGTCGACGCTGAAACCAAACGCATCCTCGGCGCTGCATTGCTGGGACTATCCGGCGACGAGGTGGTGCAGTCGATTCTGGAAGTGATGTATGCCGATAAACCTTATATGCAGATCAGCCGGGGCGTGCATATTCATCCGACGGTGACGGAATTGCTGCCTACCCTGCTGGAAGGATTGAAGCCGCTCGAGTGACGTTTGGCTGACGTGTCAAACGACTGGAAAATCGCCCCGAAATGACCGCCGATATTGACGTCGCTAATTTTTCTCGAATAGCGCCAGCACGCCATCGAGTCCGACGAAATTGAGCGCGATGGACGCTTCCATCTGGACAATGGGTTTGGCCCGAAAGGCGATCGACAATCCAGCTTCCTGCATCATCTTCAAATCGTTGGCGCCGTCGCCGATGACGATGATCTGGTCGCGGTGCAATCCTAGCTCGGTCGCGATTTCGCATACATGCGCCGCCTTGCCAGCCGCGTCGCAAAGCGTGCCGAGAACGCGCCCGGTCAATTTCCCGTCGACAATTTCCAGCGTATTGGAAAACGCAAAATCCAGGTCCAGCCGTGCTTTCAGGCGGTCCGTAAAATAGGTGAATCCACCCGAGACCAGCAGCGTCTTGATGCCGGCCGTTTTTGCGGCGCCAAGCAGGGCATCCGCACCGGGAGACAATTTAAGTCGCTTGTCATAGACGCTGGCCAGCGCGGATTCATCGAGCCCAGCCAGTAGTGCGACTCGCTGCCGTAGACTTTCCGGCCAGTCGATTTCGCCACGCATTGCGCTGGAAGTGACCGCAGCAACCTCGGCTTTCTTGCCGACGAAGTCCGCAATCTCATCGATGCACTCGATGGTGATGAGCGTCGAATCCATGTCCAACGCCAGCAGGCCGACGTCGGCCAACGTGCGACCCGATGGCATGAAGGCGAAATCAAGCTGTACTGCATCGCAATGAGCCTTGACCACAGTGCGCGACCCAGCGTCAGCGTGTAACAACCGAAACGCCTGGTGCGCGACGTGTGCGATACGTTCGATACCGTTTGCGCCGCTAAGCGCATGCAGTGCCCGCAAATCCGCACTGGCGATATCCTCGCCCTGGATGATCAGGTCGAAACTCATGCTGCTGCCTTTGCAGGGTCCGTCGCTGCCGGGGTCAGCTCACGCAAGATATTCTTGATTTCGGTGACACGTTCACGCACGTTTTCCACTTTCTTTTCAATGCGCAATTTATCCTGTCCGGCAAGCTTGTAGTGCCGTTTCTGCTGAACCAGTTGGATGACGCGATGCGGGTGGATCGGCGTGTCAATGCCGAACTGCACCATGATGGCCTGAGCACTGGCGTCGATCTTGAGCAAATCCAGTGGCTTGCCGAGGATGCGCAGACGGTGGCAATCGACCAGCGTTTGCGTCGGCGGCGGCAGCAATCCGAACCGGTCGATCAATTCCTCTTGCAATTGATCGAGCGTGGTTTCATCAAAGCAATTGGCCAGGCGTTTGTAGATAACCAGCCGCTCATGCACGTCGCCGCAATAGGTTTCCGGCAATAACGCCGGCGTATGCAGATTTATTTCCGTCGATACATTCAAGGGTTTCAGCAGATCCGGTTCGCGACCGGCTTTCAGCGATTTGACAGCAGCATTGAGCATATCTGAATACAGCGTGAAACCGATATCCTGAATGCCACCGGACTGCGAATCGCCAAGCACTTCCCCCGCGCCGCGGATTTCCAGGTCGTGCATCGCGAGGTAAAAGCCTGCGCCTAGGTCCTCCATCATCTGGATCGCTTCGAGCCGCTTCTTGGCGTTGGCATTGAGCGCCTCCGCCGGTGACGTGAGCAGGTAGGCGTAGGCCTGATGGTGCGAACGCCCGACGCGGCCGCGCAACTGGTGCAGTTGCGCCAGTCCGAATTTGTCGGCACGATGGATGAGGATGGTATTTGCCGTTGGTACGTCGATACCGGTTTCGATAATGGTCGAGCATAGCAATACGTTGGAGCGTTGATGGTAAAAGTCACGCATCACGCGTTCCAGTTCGCGCTCTGGCAGCTGACCGTGTGCGACCGCGATACGGGCCTCAGGCAGAAGCCTGGTAAGGCGTTCGTATTGGTTCTGGATAGTCTCGACTTCGTTATAGAGGTAGTAAGCCTGCCCGCCGCGCTTCAATTCGCGCATCACGGCTTCGACGACAATGCCATCTGAGAGAGGATTGACGAACGTCTTGATGGCAAGACGACGCTGCGGCGCGGTGGCAATCACCGAGAAATCGCGCAAGCCTTCGAGCGACATCGCGAGCGTGCGCGGAATTGGTGTCGCCGTGAGTGTGAGCACGTCAACTTCGGTTCGCAACGCCTTAAGCGCTTCTTTTTGCCGCACACCGAAGCGGTGTTCCTCATCGAGAATCACCAGGCCGAGATTCTTGAACACCACGTCTTTCTGAATGAGCTTGTGTGTACCGATCGCGATATCGACGGTGCCGTCGGCGATACCTTTGAGCCCCGCTGTCGTTTCCTTGGCCGAGCGGAACCGCGAGAACTCGGCAATCTTCACCGGCCACTCGGCGAAGCGATCCGAAAAATTCTGGAAATGTTGCTCGGCCAACAGCGTGGTCGGTACCAGGATGGCGACTTGTTTGCCTGCTGCCACGGCGATAAAGGCCGCACGTAGCGCCACCTCGGTTTTGCCAAAGCCCACATCGCCGCAGACGAGGCGATCCATCGGTTTGCCCGAGGTCATATCGGCCATCACGGCCTTGATCGCCGCGGCTTGATCGGGCGTCTCTTCAAACGGGAAGCTTGCCGAGAAGGCGTCAAACTCATTGAGTTTCAGCGGGAATGCAAACCCCTGGCGCGCGGCGCGACGGGCATACAGATTCAGCAATTCCGCCGCCGTATCGCGTACTTGCTCGGCGGCTCGTCTGCGCGCCTTTTCCCACTGCCCACTGCCGAGTTTATGCAAAGGCGCGGTGTCTGGATTAGCACCTGTGTAGCGGGAAATGACAGACAGTTGCGCAACCGGGACAAACAGTTTGTCGCTGCCAGCGTAATGCAGTTCCAGATATTCTTGACCGCCTTCTCCAAGATCCATCGTGATGAGGCCCGCGTAGCGACCAATTCCATGCTGCTCATGCACCACAGGATCGCCGATCTTGACTTCCGCCAGGTCTCGCAGCATGCCCTCGGTGCTGGTGCGGGTCTTTTCGCGGCGACGAGACTGCTTAACTTCGGATGCATACAGCTCATTTTCTGTAATGATGGCCAGGCGCTCACCAGGCAGGACAAAGCCGTTCTGGAGCTGCGTGAAGACGATGTCGAGTTTGCCTTGGCGCGCAGCGAATTCGGCAAACTCGTTTACTGGCGCGGCGTTCATGCCATTTTCAGACAGGAAATGCATGACCGTTTCGCGGCGTCCCATGCCGTCGGCCGTAATAAGAATCCTGCCATCGAATGCGCCGACAAAGGCGCGAAACTTGGTCAGCGGATCAGTCGCGCGGCGATCAACTTCCACTGCGGGCAACGCCAGCGCAGTGCCATAGACTTCGCTGCGGTCACACTTGGCGAACCGCTTCATGCCGCCAAATAGTTCGTCGACGGCAAGAAAGATTTCTTTTGGCGGCAGCAGCGGGCGGTCTTTGTCGCCGCGCATCAGCTCAAAGCGGGACTGTGTGTCTTTCCAGAAATCTTCTGCATGTGCGCCCACGTCACCATGCAGGAATACGCAGGTATTCTCCGGCAGATAGTCGAAGACGGTCGCCGTTTTTTCGAAGAACAGTGGCAGGTAATACTCGATTCCATTCGGCGCCAGGCCGGCCGAAACGTCTTTGTACATGCGGCTCTTCGACGGGTCGCCTTCAAAGCGATCACGAAAGTTTTCGCGGAAACGATGCTGACCATCTTTGTCTAGCGGAAATTCGCGAGCCGGAAGCAGGCGGATTTCGTTGACTGGATAGATACTGCGCTGCGTATCAACGTCGAAGGTGCGGATCTGTTCGATTTCATCGCCAAACAAATCCACTCGGTAAGGCACCGAACTGCCCATCGGAAACAGATCGATCAAGCCGCCGCGCACGGCGAACTCACCTGGGGCCATCACCTGCGTGGTGTTGGTGTAGCCGGCGAGTGCCAGATCGCTGCGCAGGCGTTCAAGATTAAGTTTCGACTTGATCCTGACAAAGAACGAATGCCCTGCGAGATACTCACGTGGACACAGGCGCGTCATTGCGGTTGTGACCGGTACGATGCCGACGTCAAACTGACCCTGGGAAAACTGGTACAACGTGGCCAACCGTTCAGAGACCAGATCAGGGTGTGGTGAAAAGTGGTCGTATGGGAGCGTTTCCCAGTCCGGCAATCGATGCACCCGCAGCGCAGGCTGGAAGAAAGCGATTTCAGCGCTCAGGCGCTCGGCATCCTGCGCGCTCGCGGTGAGGACAAACAGCGGTGAACCATCGCCGGCGCGTCGGGACAGAAACAGCGCATCGGCAGAGCCGTGTGGCAGCATAATTATTTACAAATTATTTAGGGTGAAAGCTGGCGATGTTGACCGCCGCGTTTGCGTATTCGTCCGCGTTTGGCGTGGCGCTTGAATTGCTATCGTTTCCGGAGGGAAGAAACGGTGACAACTGGCTGACAAGGTCTTCTGCACAGGCTGTTCGTTCATTGCGATCCTTGGCCAACAATCCATCGAGGATGGGCTGAAGGGCGCGGACGCGCATGGGCAACAACGGAATTTCGTCATGGATGTGTTTGTAGATCACCTGGACGGCGCTTTCGCCGACATATGGTTGGGAGCCGGTCAGCATTTCGAAGAAAATCACGCCAAGGCTGTAGAGGTCGCTACGGCCATCCACACTCATCCCTTGCGCCTGCTCCGGGCTCATGTAAAACGGCGAGCCCAGTACGTCACCGGTGGTGCGATTTCGCGCCACATTGCCAAAACTCGTGGAGATATTGAAATCGATCAACACGATTTCGTCGCCGCGAAAAAATATGTTCTCGGGCTTGACGTCCATGTGCGCCAGCTTGCCCGCGTGTACCACCGCTAGTGCGCCCGCGAGCTGGTGACACACTTGTATTGCTTCGCGCGGCGCCATTCCCGCCGCCATGCGGCGCCGTAGATCACCGCCGGGCAAGTATTCAATTACCACATACGGCCATGAGGCAGCGATACCTGCATCCAGATATCGCACCACGTGGCAGCCCTTCAGGCTATCTACATATTGGAAACGCTTGCTGAATATGCGCGCTTCGTTGTTGTGATGTGGCGTACTCAATGCGATCTTCACCACCGCGCGTTTTCGATCTTCGATGCGTTCAGCGCTGAAAACCTGTGCCAGCGGGCTACTCGCCAACGTCGCGACAAATCGGAAGTGCTCGATTTCCAAGGTTTGAAACTGCCCATTTGAAATGAAACTGAATTGGCCAAAATTCTGACTATCAGTCGCCGGCAGGGCAGAACTTGCGTCGACGATTGCAGGGAGCGCAGCCGTGGCGGCGGTCGCGCGAAGTCCCAGCAATCGCCGAATTGTCGCCGTGAGAGAGTTTTTCGAAAATCCGTCCTTGAATAAGATGGATGATGCGCCGCCCTGAATCAGCAACGTCACCTGTGGTGCCAACTCGCGCGCTACCATCAATATCACGGGTGGGCAATTGCCGCGCGCTGTGAGCCGCTTCAACGCAGCACAGGCCTCCGCGAATGTACCGATTCCGCCAAGCAAAATAATATCGCTGCGCACACCAAAGGCTTGCCCGATTCCCTGCAGTGTGTCGGCAAACGGATCGACCTCTTCGATGCAGGCGGATGGCCATTCGGCGTGCAGAAACGCGCAAAGCACACTGCGGTACCCTGCGGACCCGTCAATGACCGCAAAATTCAATGGTCGCTGTATTCCGTGCTCAAACACGATAACCCGTCAGTCTCGAAGCGACATGAAGTGTTCAGGCGACGATGACCGGAATCTTGCCGATCCTGGCGCGCCATTCGGCTGGTCCAGTTTTATGCACGGACGTACCAAAGGCATCAACTGCAACCGTAACTGGCATGTCCTTGATTTCAAATTCGTGAATCGCTTCCATCCCCAAATCGGCAAACGCAACGACGCGTGCGCCACGAATGGCTTTCGAGACGAGGTATGCGGCACCGCCAACGGCAATGCAATAAACGGCACGATGCTTCTTGATCGCCTCAAGTCCGGTGGCGCCGCGTTCGGATTTGCCGATCATGCCGATCAACCCGGTTTTGGCAAGCATCGTTTCGGTAAAGCGATCCATCCTGGATGAAGTGGTGGGGCCAGCGGGGCCGACCACTTCATCACGCACCGCATTAACCGGTCCAACGTAATAGATAAAGCGATTGGTGAAATCCACCGGCAATGGCTCGCCCTTGGCGATCATGTCTGTCATGCGCTTGTGCGCGGCATCGCGTCCGGTAAGAATTTTGCCCGACAGCAGCAATGTTTCGCCCGATTTCCAGGTTGCGATTTCGTCTTTGTTCAGCGTATCCACATTGACGCGTCGCGATGATTTGAAGTCGAGCGCGAGTTTGGGCCAATCCTCGAGAGACGGCGGCGAAAGCACGGCGGGGCCACTACCATCGAGTGTGAAATGCATATGCCGTGTCGCCGCGCAATTTGGCAACAATGCAACTGGTTTTGATGCTGCATGCGTCGGGTAATCGTTGACCTTGACGTCAAGCACGGTCGAGAGCCCGCCCAAACCTTGTGCGCCGATGCCTAGCGCATTTACCTTCTCGAAAAGTTCCAGGCGCAATTCTTCCGCTCGATTGGCGGCCCCTCGCGCTTGTAACTGATGCATATTGAACGGCTCCATCATTCCCCATTTAGCCATCAACATGGCCTTTTCAGGCGAGCCACCGATGCCGAGTGAAAGCAGGCCGGGCGGACACCAGTCAGCGCCCATGGTCGGCACCATGGTCAGTACCCAGTCAACGATTTTGTCCGAGGGTAGCAACATGGCGAACTTGGATTTGTTTTCCGAGCCACCACCTTTGGCCGCGACAATGACTTCAACCTTGTCGCCGGGAACAAGCTCAATATGCGTGATTCCAGGCGTATTGTCTGTCGTATTTTTGCGAGTGCCATCAGGATCGCTCAGCATGGAACCGCGCAACGGATTGTTGACGTCTGTGTACGCGCGCCGCACGCCTTCGTTAACCATCTGCTCAGGCGTCAGCGGTCCCTCGAAGTGCACGTCCATGCCGACGCGAATGAAAGCGATGCAAATACCGGTATCCTGACAAATCGGGCGGTGCCCTTCGGCCGCCATCCGCGAATTGATCAGAATCTGCGCCATGGCGTCTTTGGCCGCAGGAGACTCTTCCCTCAGGTAAGCCTCGTGCAGCGCCTTGATGTAATCGACCGGATGGTAGTAGCTGATGTACTGAAACGCATCGGCGACTGACGAGATGAAGTCTTCCTGCTTGATGGTGACCATGACAATCCTTTAGTGTGCAGCGCCGCCACCTTTTGACGATTTTTCCGGGGGCGACATGATCTTGTCGCTATAGGCAATGGCAAGTGCCGATAACAAAAATACAAGGTGAATAACGGTCTGTGCGATCCATTCTCCATTAGTCATGTAGGCCTTGACATTGATAAACGTCTTGAGCAGATGGATCGAGGAGATGCCGATAATCGCAGTAGCCAGCTTTACCTTGAGCACCGAGGCATTGACGTGCGAAAGCCATTCCGGCTGATCGGGGTGTCCATCGAGATCCATGCGCGATACGAAGGTTTCATAGCCACCGATAATGACCATGATGAGAAGATTCGAGATCATCACCACGTCAATCAGCCCAAGCACAACCAGCATGATCGTAACTTCATTGAGCTTGGTAGGTACTTTGGCGCCCTCAACCGCGACGGCCAAGAGAATGTGCTGGAGTGCTGCCTCGTTACCGAAGGCCGAGAGGATAAGGTAATACAACTCGGACCAGAACATGTAAACATAAACGGCCTGCGCAAGTATGAGGCCCAGATACAGCGGCACCTGCAGCCAGCGGCTCATGAAAATGAGGTTTGGCAGGGGTCTCATTTTTGGGGGCTGCTTCTTGTCGTCCATGGATTTGTCCAGAAATAAAATAGGAAAATCCGCACAAAGCGACTTTGCGCGGGGGAATATTCATCGGAATAAAAAACTGCGTGAGCGAAGCAACAACGTTATTTCGCAAGCAGTCCGCTATTGCCCTTGTGAAAAACGGAGTTCGATGAGTGCGCCTCAGGAACCGGATAGAGCAATCGCAGGACTGATTTCCCGGCGAAGAATTTTACCATTCTTGGTGCGCGGAAAGTCCCTGGCGAGGTAGATTCGCTTCGGCGCTTTGTAGGTGGCCAAGTGTTGATAGCCGAATGCCATCAATTGCTCCGCTGTGACAGTAACGCCAGGCTGTGCGATCACATACGCGACTACCAGCAGCTTGTCTTTTTCGATTTCTTCACCGATGCAGGCGCAGTCGGCTACGTCAGGATGCGATTTCAGCACGCGCTCGACTTCGTATGGCGAGACCCGATAGCCGAAGCTTTTGATGATGTCGTCCTTGCGGCCTAGAAACCACAGGTAGCCATCTTCATCGACCTTGGCGTAGTCACCGGTGAAAAAATAACCATCATGGCGATACTTGACGGTTTCCTCGGGCATGTTCCAGTAACGCAAGAAAAGGCCGGGATCAGATTCGGGAATGGCAATCATTCCTTCCTCTCCGTGCGGAACCGGCTGCAAGGTCTCCGGGTCCAACAGCTTGATGTTGTGTCCCGGCTGTGGAAAGCCCGCGGAACCGGCGCGGATGGGCCGGTGGATGCTCTGCGACAAGTAATAAGAAAATTCACTCATGCCGACGGCTTCATATATTTCCATGCCGAAGCGCGTGCGCCAGGCAGTCAGCATGTCATCCGACAAATGTTCACCCGCGCTCATGCACATGCGCAGCGACGGAACGGTCTCTTTGGTGGTGGCGGTCTTCTGGATGATTTGCCGGTAGATGGTCGGCACGCCAATAAAGATGGTCGCCCTGTGCTTGGCAATCAGTCTTGTCCAGGTGTTCGCGTCGTTCTTGCCCTCGTGCACGATCACGGTTTTGCCGCGATACAGCGGGTCCATCAATCCGGAGCCCAACACGTACGTCCAGTTGAACTTGCCAGAATGCAGAATGCGGTCAATATTGTTTGGATCGAAGTTGAACCAGTACTCGGAGGCCGGCTCGCGGCCAATCAGTGCGCGGTGTGCATGCAATACTCCTTTCGGGTAACCCGTCGTGCCAGAGGTGTAGACCAGATAAGCCGGATCGCCTGCGCGGGTTGCGTGCGGGGCCGACCACGCGGTGATTGCCTCGAGTGCGGGTTTGAGATCAAGCACCGCGACGGGAAGCCCTTCGACATGCTTACCGTTGCCGGAGAGCAAAACCAATTTGGCGTCCGGTGCCTCCGCAATGCGCGGCGACAATTGCTCCCACATGGGTTGATCCATGACCAGCACTTTGGCGCCCGAGTCTTTTGCCAGGTACAGCACTTCATCCACCGTTAGCAGCGTAGACGAAGGCACGGCAATGCAGCCGGCTTTCATCGCGCCCAGAAATGCAGTCGGGTAGTCGAGGCAATTCGGCAGACGTATCAACACGCGCTCACCCGGCGACACGCCACGCTTACGCAGCAACTGGGCGAATTGGCTGGTGCGCGTCGCCAGTTCACCGTAAGTCGCGGTAGTGGTTCCCTGTGTGTCGTCCTCGACAATCATGGCGAGCCTGTCCTCAAAGTCGGTGCCGATATGGGCATCCGTGCAGGCCACACCGATATTAAAAAATGCCGGGACCTGCCAGGTCCAGACGGGAAACGGGGGAAAGGATTGTGACCGTGCGTTCATGGTGATTGGACAGAGTTGGATTGTGGTTGTGAGTTGAAACTCTATGACTGGCGCGGGTTCCGGGATATTTGTGGCCTGCAAGCCGCGCCAGTGCTGGAGGTTGCCGGCGACGCGGTTTAAAGGATGATGCCGTACGGCCAGTTTTCACGAACTACTTGTGCCGGCAGTTTTCGCAGCACATGCATTGCGAAATCGGTATCCACATCGGCTAGCGCGTGCAACGCGTGCGCCCGCAACAGGGTCTGCAAGGCCTTGCCGAACATCGGCGGATCGAGCATTTCGCCGTTGAACTTGATGGCGCCGCCCAGTAGCGCATCAGCTTCAATGGCCGCTTTCAGAATCGCGCTTTTGGTTTTGATGTCGGTTGGTGAGGGCGTGTAAGCGACTTTGCAGGGGTGAATATGCGAAGGGTGAATAACCTGCTTGCCGGTCATGCCCATGGCAGCTTCTTCGCAGGCGTGGCCGTAAACGACGCGGCTCTCCTCATCGCCGTGCAGATCCAGCCAGCGCCTGACATCGTCCGGTTCGACGAAGTTTTCCGGCATGGCCGACTGTCCGATCAGCGTTTCCACGCCGCCGATGACGCCTTTGCCGGCGATTCGCGCTTCGAACAACACCTGATTCATGAAGTACGCCAGTTCTTCGGTCCAGCGGCGTGGGGTAATCTGGATACCCATCGCCTTGGAGAAATCGTGGATACCGAACACGACGTGCTTGACGGTGGCGTATTGCATCAGATCCGGTGCGATCTTGAGTGATTTAGGGTGTTCGATAATCGGCTGGATGGTAATGCGGTGATTGAGCCCGACCAGCACCGCCGAAAGATCGCGAATTTCCGGCGAGCCGTAGGCCTCGCCGGCTTTGGCAAGCATCACCGCGTCGATGTGATCGGACAGATCGCGAACCAGCTGCAGGTCTTTTTCATACTCCTCAGTGCGGAACGGGTTGATCCGCACCGCAACCTGCACTTCCTTGCGCTTGGGCATGTTTGGCAACTCGCGGCGCAGCAGTTCACGCGACATTTCCTTTTGACGGCAACCGTCCTCAAGATCGAATATCAGCGTGTGTGCGGTGGTGCCCCATGCGTGCTTCTTGAACCGCTGCGAAGCTTGTTCAAGGTCCTCGTAAAGTCCCAATGCGGGGGCGTACTTGACCGGCGGGTAATAAATTTGGATTCCCGGCCAGTAGTCACCGAGCATATCGGTGGAGGGTTCAAGACCGCGATGGGGGATCGATTCGGCGGCGGCGTGCTTCATGGTTTCTCTCCTTCGGCCCGGGTGAGCGATTGCTACCGAACACAGGCACAAATTACACGTTATGTTGCGCTGCGTCAACATGTCTTATAAAAGACATAAGATATGTTTATGGCGCCTGTGGTACTGTTTAGCCGCCTTTGTTCAGATCGTCGGAGCGGCATCGGTCGTCCACATCCAAAAAAGCCGTTGTGCTATAAATTGCGCATTCAGAATGCGAGTCACAAAAAAGCACCCATCAATACAAGGAGAAGAGAATGTCGAGCATCGAGTCGGTTTCACACGAAATTCGTATCTTTGATCCACCAGCGGCGCTGGTGAAACAGGCGAATATCTCCGGCATGCCCGCATATCAGGCGCTTTGCGCCGAGGCTGAGAAGGATTACTCGGGTTTCTGGGCGCGGCTGGCGCGCGAAAATCTGGATTGGCATAAGCCCTTTACAAAGGTGCTGGATGAGTCAAAGGCGCCCTTCTATCGCTGGTTTCACGATGGCGAACTGAATGTTTCCTACAACTGTCTCGATCGCAATCTGGCCAACGGTAATGCCGAAAAGACAGCGATTATTTTTGAGGCCGACGACGGCTCATCGACGAGAATTACCTACCGCGAACTGCACAAGCGCGTATGCAAGTTCGCCAACGCATTGAGGGCAAAGGGCATCAAGAAAGGTGACCGCGTCATCATCTACATCCCCATGACAATCGAAGGCGTCATCGCCATGCAAGCCTGCGCGCGGATAGGCGCCACGCATTCCGTGGTGTTTGGCGGATTTTCGGCCAAGTCGCTGCAGGAGCGGATCATCGATGCTGGCGCCATCGCCGTCATTACGGCAGACGAGCAAATGCGCGGTGGCAAAGCGCTGCCGATCAAGAACATCGTCGATGAGGCGCTGGGCATGGGCGGTTGCGAGCACATGAAGACTTGCTTCGTGTACAAACGCACTGGTGGGAGCATCAGCATGTCGGCCGGACGCGACTACTGGTGGCACGACGTGGAAGCCGCCAGCGACGAGGTATGCGAGCCGGAATGGGTGAACGCGGAGCATCCGCTTTTTATTCTGTACACATCCGGCTCGACCGGCAAGCCGAAAGGCATTCAGCATTCCACGGGTGGCTATCTGCTGTGGGCGCACCTGACGATGAGGTGGACTTTCGACAGTAAGCCCGACGACCTGTTCTGGTGTACAGCCGATATCGGCTGGGTGACCGGTCACTCTTACGTCGCCTATGGTCCGCTCTCCGTTGGCGGCACGGAACTTGTCTTCGAAGGTGTGCCGACCTTTCCCAACGCGGGCCGATTCTGGGAGATGATCCAGAAGCACAATGTAACGGTTTTTTATACCGCGCCAACCGCCATCCGATCTCTCATCAAAGCCGGCGAAGTCGATCCAAAAACACACCCGCGCAACTACAATCTGAAATCGCTGCGAATATTAGGCTCGGTAGGCGAGCCGATCAACCCGGAAGCCTGGATGTGGTACTACGAAAATGTAGGTGGCGGGCGCTGCCCGATCGTCGACACGTTTTGGCAAACCGAGACTGGCGGACACATGATCACGCCCCTGCCAGGAGTCACACCGATGAAGCCCGGCTCGTGCACTTTGCCGTTGCCGGGAATCATGGCTGCCATCGTCGACGAAGTCGGCCACGACGTAGAGAATGGCAACGGCGGCATCCTGGTGGTCAAGCGCCCATGGCCGTCCATGGTCCGCACGATCTGGAACGATCCGGAGCGGTTTCAGAAAACCTATTTCCCTGAGGAGCTCGGCGGCAAGCTTTATCTCGCCGGCGATGGCGCCGTGCGCGACAAGGAGCATGGCTACTTTACGATCATGGGTCGCATCGACGACGTGCTCAATGTGTCGGGACATCGCCTTGGGACAATGGAAATCGAATCGGCACTGGTGTCGAATTCAAAACTGGTGGCAGAGGCGGCCGTTGTCGGGCGCCCTGACGATATGACCGGCGAAGCGGTGTGCGCCTTTGTGGTGCTAAAAGGTGCACGGCCGACGGGTGATGAAGCCAAGGCTATTGCCAAGGAATTGCGCGATTGGGTCGGCAAGGAAATTGGTCCGATCGCCAAGCCCAAAGACATTCGATTTGGAGACAATCTGCCTAAGACCCGCTCGGGAAAAATTATGCGGCGCCTGCTGCGTTCCATCGCCAAGGGCGAGGAGATCACACAAGATATTTCCACGCTGGAAAATCCTGCAATCCTGGATCAACTAAAACAGTCGATGTAACTCGTCGCGGAGCTGGATTGGCCAAAGTGCAGAAATGATGCGGCTTTTCGGGCATTTTTGGCCTGAAAGCCGCGCCAGATATGGAGTTTGCTGTTTCATTCGTACCTACGCGTGGCGATTCGCCACCACGCAAATTGGCCCCGCAGCAAATACAGTTCGCAACAAGGGGAAGGGTTAAGTTGAAAAATAGCGCGCCAATGACCGCGCGCCTGTTGTGCCTGTTCGCACTCGGGTGCCTGCTGTTCAACTATCCCATGTTGGCGCTGTTCAACGTGCGTGCGAGTTTGTTCGGCATACCGGTGCTTTACCTGTACCTGTTTGCGGCTTGGGCGCTGGTCATCGCGCTGATGGCGTGGCTGATGAGAAAGCGCGACTAGCGATGCATTTCCTTGATGGCGGCAGTATCGTCGTCGCTTCGTTTGCTTACATCGGCTTGCTGTTTGCCATCGCCTACTATGCGGATCGTCGCGCTGATCAAGGTCGATCAATCATCGCCAATCCGTATTTCTATAGCTTGTCGCTGGCCGTGTACGCCACAGCTTGGACGTTTTATGGAAGTGTCGGGCGAGCGGCAGTCGATGGTGTGGGTTTTCTGCCGATCTATATTGGTCCTACGCTGATGATCGTACTGTGGTGGTTCATCGTCCGCAAGATGATACGCATCACCAAGTTGAACCGGATCACATCGCTCGCAGACTTCATTGCCTCGCGCTACGGGAAAAGTGCCATGCTGGGTGGGCTGGTGACTATCATCGCGGTGGTCGGCATCCTCCCCTATATTTCGCTGCAGTTGAAAGCCATTTCAGCCAGCTTTCAAATACTGATTCAGTATCCAGCCGTCATCATGCCGCAGAAGGCCAGCGCGGTGCCGATGTTGCAGGAGCCAGCCTTTTCGGTCGCCTTATTGCTGGCGTTTTTCGCCATGGTATTTGGTACTCGCCATTTGGACGTAGCCGAACGCCACGAGGGCATGGTCGCGGCCATTGCGTTTGAATCACTGGTAAAGCTGGTGTCATTTACGGCCGTCGGACTCTTCGTGACCTTCGGCCTGTTTGATGGCTTCGGCGATCTGTTCAGCCATGCGCGTGCTGACGCGCTGATCGCGCCGTTGCTTTCGCCATTCGACGGCTCCGCTGGCAACTACACAAATTGGGCCTGGCTGACTGCATTGTCGATGCTCGCCATTATCTTTCTGCCTCGGCAGTTCCAGGTGGCGGTGATTGAAAATATCGATGAAAGACACGTGAAAGTGGCGGTGTGGCTGTTCCCGCTTTACATGTTACTCATCAACATTTTTGTGCTGCCCATCGCGCTGGGCGGCTTGCTCACTCTGCCCCGCGGCAGCGTCGATGCGGACACCTTTGTGCTGGCATTACCGATGGCGCATGGGCAGGAGGGCATCGCGCTGCTGGCGTTTATCGGCGGGTTGTCAGCGGCAACCGGCATGGTGATTGTCGAGACAATTGCATTGTCGACGATGGTTTGCAACGACCTGGTCATGCCGGTGCTGCTGCGCATCAAGGTGTTGCGCCTTACCGAGCAAAAAGACCTATCCGAGTTGTTCCTCACCATTCGTCGCGCAGCCATCGTTGTCATCATGCTGATGGGCTATCTCTACTATTTGATTGCCGGAGAGGCGTATGCGCTGGTGTCCATTGGCCTGATTTCTTTCGCTGCGGTGGCCCAGTTTGCGCCGATCGTCATCGGCGGCATGTATTGGAAGGGTGGTACACGCCAGGGAGCGATGTTAGGCCTGTCTGCTGGAATTATCGTGTGGACCTACACCCTGCTCATACCAGCGTTTGCGAAATCCGGTTGGCTACCGGTTGACCTGATCGAGCTGGGGCCGTTCGGCATCGCCTTGCTGCGTCCCGGCGAGCTATTCGGCCTGGCCGGGCTGGACCAAATTACCCACGCCATGGTCTGGAGCATGATTGCCAATATTGGCTGCTACCTGGGCGTTTCGCTGTTTGTTCGGCAAAGCGCCTTCGAACATTCGCAGGCAACCTTGTTTGTCGATGTTTTTACCCAGACCGGAGAGCCTGGCCATGTGTGGCGCGGTACCGTATCCGCAACCGCGTTGCAGACGCTGCTCGGGCGTTTCCTCGGTCCGGCGCGGGCGGCCGAGCTGTTCACCGCGTACGCGAGCAAACGTGGTCTTAAATCGGCTGACGAACTCAATTCGGATGCCCTGCTATTGCAGTTTGCCGAGCGCCAGCTGTCGGGCGCAATCGGGGCGGCGTCTGCACGCACCATGATTGCGACGGTGGTGCAGGAAGAGCCGCTTGGCATCGAAGAAGTGATGACGATCATCGACGAAACGTCGCAGGTGATCGCATACAGCCATCGCCTGGAAGAACAACAGCAAGAATTGCGCGAGGTGACAAGTAGCTTGCAAGCGGCCAATCGGCGGTTGCAGGAGCTGGACCGCATGAAGGACGATTTCATTTCAACAGTAACCCATGAACTGCGCACGCCGCTTACGTCGATAAGAGCCTGCTCGGAGATCCTGGCCGACAATCCGGACCTTGATACTGCCGAGCGGCAGCGGTTTTTGGTGCTGATAATCAAAGAGTCGGAGCGCCTGACGCGTTTGATCAATCAAGTGCTGGATCTTGCCAAGCTCGAATCCGGGCTCGCCGAGTGGCACAACGAGGTGCTGGATCTCTGCGATATCGTGCGCGAAGCAGTGAATGCGACGGGGCCGCTCTTCAGCGGGCGCGGAATAAAGCTCGATCTCAGCCTGCCTTTGGCAGCGGTTGCGGTACAGGGCGACCGTGATCGCATCATGCAAGTGATGCTGAATTTACTGTCCAATGCTGCCAAATTCTGTGCCGCCAATAGCGGTCGCGTCGAAGTGCGGCTGCAACAGCGCAGCAACGAAGTGCGTGTCGATATCGTCGACAACGGCATCGGCATCAGCATGGACGAACGCCAGTTGATATTCGAAAAATTCCGGCAGGCAGGCGATACCATGACGCGTAAGCCGCAAGGTACCGGATTGGGACTGTCAATTAGCAGACAGATCATTGGTCACCTCGGCGGCAGGCTTTGGGTGGAAAGTGAAGTGGGACGCGGCTCGACATTTTCATTTAACTTGCCTGCGAGTATCAATGCAAGCCAGTTGAAGATGGTGACGGCGTGAAGCGGGTACTCATTGCAGAGGATGAGGACAGCATCGCGACATCGCTGGAATTCCTCATGCGTAACGGTGGCTTCGAGACCCGCGTCGCGCGCGATGGTGTCACCGCACTTACTGACGCGTCCATGTTTCGGCCGCATCTGGTGTTGCTTGATGTCATGTTGCCGGGCAAGAGTGGCTTTGAAGTTTGTCAGAGCATGCGCGCGGATCCCTTGTTGCAGGCCACCTGGGTAGTCATGTTGACGGCCAAAGGCGGCAAGACCGCTGCGGCGCAGGCCCTGGAGTGCGGTGCCGATGAATACGTTGTCAAACCGTTTTCCACTCGTGAGCTGTTACGTCGGGTGCGCGAATTGCTAGCGAGGGACTGCCGCACATGAGCACTTTCGCCAGCGGCAGCGCCTCTGACAATTGCAAGATGGTCTCGACCGTTTATGTTGTTGACGACGACGAATCGATACGCGAATTACTCACCTGGTTGATGAAACGAAACAATATTCCAGTTGAAGCATTTGCCGATGCAGCGACGTTTCTAAGTTTGTATCGACCCGAATTCCCCGGCTGCCTGGTGCTCGATCTCAATTTGCCCGGCATGAGCGGGCTTGACCTGCAGGCTTATTTGAATGAGCAAGGTGTAGTCATCCCCGTGATCTTTCTTTCCGGTGGTGCGGATGTACCGAAAGCGGTTCGTGCCGTTAAGGGCGGCGCAATCGATTTCATCGAGAAGCCGTTCGACTACAAGCAGATTGTCGAACTGGTGAGCGATTGCTTGGCGCGCGATACCGCTGCACGCGAGGCACGCGCCCGCGGACGCTCGCAAAGCGAGCGGCTGGCACTGCTTTCACAGCGCGAGAGGGAAGTGCTCGATCGCATTGTGGCTGGCAAGCTCAACCGGGAAATTGCTGGTGAACTGGCGATCAGTATCAAGACTGTTGAAGTGCACCGTGCACACTTGATGGAGAAGCTGGCTGTCCGCACAGTCGCACAGTTGGTACAAGTTGCGATGGCAAGCAGCCCTACCGGCATGGCGGGAGATGCTGCGCCGCAACAATGATGTTTCGATGTGCCGCATAGGGTTTACCCCAATTGCGGCGAGTGTCCAGCCACGCTTACTATCCGCATTGACTCAATGGCGTCAGATGAGCCCGTGGTCATAACAGGCACGAAAAGCGGCGTGATTCGACAAAGCCGTAAATAAAAAAATCGCGACAAGTTTGGATTGCAGCTCTGCAATTTCTGGTCAACGATAAACAAACGGAGGATATATGGCATCACATGCCGATAGTGCGAGCACCCCGATGACAGCGGAGGAGCGCAAGGTTATTTTTGCGTCGTCACTTGGAACTATTTTTGAATGGTACGATTTTTATTTGTACGGCTCGCTAGCCGCGATTATCGCCAAGCAGTTCTTTTCAGGACTGGATCCCACTTCCGGTTACATTTTTGCACTGCTTGCATTTGCGGCCGGGTTCCTGGTGCGACCATTCGGTGCGCTCGTGTTCGGTCGGCTCGGCGACATGATCGGTCGCAAGTACACCTTCCTCGTGACTATTATTATCATGGGTAGTTCGACGTTTGTGGTCGGCTTGTTGCCATCCTACGCGACGATAGGAATGGCCGCGCCCGTTTTGCTGATCGTCCTGCGGATGCTGCAGGGCCTTGCGTTGGGTGGCGAGTACGGCGGTGCTGCGACCTATGTTGCCGAACACGCGCCGATGGGCAAGCGCGGCCTGTATACAAGCTGGATACAGACAACGGCTACATTGGGACTGTTCCTGTCACTTTTGCTTATCCTTGGGATCCGCACAGGGATGGGTGAGGAAAAATTCGCCGATTGGGGCTGGCGCATTCCGTTTCTGGCGTCAATCTTGCTGCTCGGCATCTCGGTTTGGATTCGCTTGTCGCTGAACGAATCGCCAGCATTCCAGAAAATGAAGTCGGAAGGCAAGACCTCCAAGGCGCCACTGGCGGAGTCCTTCGGCGAATGGAAGAATCTGAAGATCGTCATTATCGCGTTACTAGGACTGACCGCTGGTCAGGCTGTAGTCTGGTATACGGGGCAATTCTATGCCTTGTTTTTCCTGACCAGTATCGTCAAGGTGGACCCCAACACTGCGAATATTCTTATTGCGATTTCCCTGGCAATCGGCACGCCGTTCTTCATTTTCTTCGGCTGGTTGTCTGACAAGATCGGCAGAAAAATCATTATTATGGCCGGTTGTCTGATCGCGGCGGCAACGTATTTCACGATCTTTCCGGCACTGATGCATTTCGCAAACCCGGCGTTGGAAAAGGCACAAGCGTCATCGCACGTATCGATCACGGCTGACCCAGCTCAGTGCACATTTCAAGGTAGCCCGATTGCCCGTCCGATTGACTTCGTCAGCTCTTGCGACGTCGCCAAACGTGCACTGACGACCAGCTATATTCCGTATAAGAATGTTGCTGGCGCCGCCGGTAGCGCCGCGGTGATTAAGATCGGCGAAAAGGAAATGATCGCGCCGCTTAATGTCACTCTCAATGACAAGCGCGACGCATTCTCGGCCGAAAGCAAGAAAGCCATCGATGACTTCCAAAAGGTTGTGCTGGAGGCCGCGAAAGCTAACGGGCTAACCGCGAAGGCCGACGATAAGTCGATCGACAAAGTCATGGTTGTGGGGCTGCTGACCATTCTCGTCATTTACGTGACGATGGTTTACGGACCGATTGCTGCGATGCTTGTCGAGTTGTTTCCGACACGTATTCGCTATACATCCATGAGCCTCCCATACCACATTGGCAACGGATGGTTTGGCGGGCTCCTACCGACCACGGCGTTTGCGATGGTGGCTGCAACCGGCGATATCTATTACGGGCTTTGGTATCCAATCGTTGTTGCCGTCATGACCCTGATCATTGGTATGTTGTTCGTACCGGAAACCAAGGATGTCGATCCGTACGCAAAAGATTGATCTCAGTTTGGATTACAAAATTAGCCCGCGTAAGCGGGCTTTTTTTTGCCGGCACCACCACGTCGACAATCAGATTTTCACCGATTGTATAACCCGGCGATTTGTGCTGTAGTAGCAGCATATCGAGACAAAACAACATTGTTTTAGCAGTTTATAAACTCGAGGAGGAAGCCATGAGTGCTGTCGCTATATACGGCAAGACGTCGTCGGGCCTGCAAGAGATGAGCAATCGAAAGCTCAAACTGCTGCCGAGACTAAGGACAATGCTCATTCTGGTTGATGGCCATCAACCAGTCTTCGTTTTGAAGGAGGAGGCAGAAAAACTTGGGGCCCCCACTGACTTTCTCGAACAACTGCTGCGCATGCAGCTGATTGAAAAAATAGGTATTGCGAGTGGTCAACCAGCGGAAACTGGAAATGATGCGCAAGAACTGCCTGTTGTTGTTGCTGGTGATGAATTCACACGGTTTCGCGCTGCCAAGGACCTGATGAACGTAACGGCAGTGCATGCGCTCGGCATAAGATCGTTTTTCTTTACCTTGAAGCTGGAGCGCGCCGGCAACCTCGCCGATCTGCGCGAGCTGGTTTCAGCCTACCGTGAAGCAATTGCTAAAGGCAGTGGTGCCGAAGAGGCGCAGGTGTTTACTGAACGACTTAAGGCAATGCTGCGGTAAATACTTGCTTCAATTCGTTGCTCGATGTTCTCACATGCAATCAGTAGTGTCCCAACGTTTTCACGAGAGACGGTTATAAGCTGATGAATTTATGGCCGAAACGAGCGAATTTGTCTGGTCTCGATTTGAACGTCGAAGCGCAGACTTTGAGTCTTTTGCGGATATCCGCCGAAGGCGCT
>JBBQFL010000047.1:0-35084 GCA_038321965.1 Burkholderiales bacterium
CAGCGTAAACGAGTCGATATCCGCGCGCAGACCCTCTTCTCAATAGCTATCGCGCGTAATTTCCTGTTTTCTCGGCCACATACGCTACCTGCGGCGGGCTATGCGGTGGGTATTCAGCTTGAGTCCGACAGGCTGCTAGAACGTAGATAAATAGAAAATTGCAGATAACGGATGAAACGAAAACCGGTAGCTCCACATATCGGTAAAAGTGGATGCGGGTCACATCACGCCATTACGAACTTCGTGGTTCGGGTGGCGAGCCTTGTGCGCTGCAATAATCACGACGGTCGCCCAAAACATAACTAACCTGCCGTTTCCAATTTTTGCTGCACATCAAACCACTTCCATTCCACATCTGCCAGCAAGGTGACGACTTCGCCCTGCCGCTTCAGCATTTCCTGCAAGCGGGGCTTGCTTTCCTCGGCATAAGCGTCTTCCGTGGCGAGCCATTGCACGATGTTGTCGCGCTCAGACGTGAGGGTTTTCATTTCTGTTTCCAGCTTGGCCAGTTTTTGCTCAAGCGGCTTCCTTGCATTGGCCGCGCTCTGGCGCGACGCAGCTTGCTGGCGCTTCTGGTCTTTGCGATCGGCGGGAGGGGCCTCTGTCTTGGGTTTGGCAGCAACCTCCAGCACTGGCGGTGCCTCTGGCACGTTTTTGGCTGAAACACCGCGCCGTTGCTGGGCCTGCGCTTTCTTGACGTATTCCTTTGCCCACTGCTTGTAATCGTCCAGATCGCCATCGAATTCAGCGACGGTGCCATCAGCCACAATCCATAATTGGTCTGTCGTGGCTTTGAGCAAATGCCGGTCGTGCGCAACCACAACGAGCGTGCCGTCGAACTCTTGCAGCGCTTCGGCGACCGCTTCGCGCATTTCGATATCGAGGTGATTGGTCGGCTCATCCAGCAGCAACAGATTCGGCTTTTGCCAGACGATCAGTGCCAGCGCAAGCCGCGCTTTTTCGCCACCGGAAAACGGCGCGATACTGGCGTCGGCCTGTTGACCACGGAAGTCGAAGCCGCCGAGGAAATTGCGGAACTCTTGTTCGCGCGTGCCGGGGTCGAGGCGTTTCATGTGTTGTATCGGCGATTCATTGGTGCGCAGTTGTTCTACCTGATGCTGCGCGAAGTAGCCAATCTTCAAACCCTGGCCTTCATAGCGGCCACCGTGCTGTAGCGCCAGCGTGCCGGCCAGTGTTTTCACCAGCGTGGATTTGCCCGCACCATTGGGGCCGAGCAGGCCGATCTTGTCGCCATAAAACAGACGCCATTCAACTTTGTCGAGAACGGTTTTGTTTTCATACCCAAGCGACGCCTCTTTCAAATGCAACAACTGGCGTGGCTTGGCGTCGGGCTCGCGAAACGAAAACTCGAAGGGCGAATCGATGTGGGCTGCGGCGATCAGCTCCATCCGCTCCAGCGTCTTCACGCGGCTCTGTGCCTGCTTGGCCTTGGTGGCTTTGGCTTTGAAACGGTCGATGAACGAGTGTAAATGGGCAATCTGCTTTTGCTGCTTGGCGTACGCCGATGACTGCAACGCGAATTGCGCGGCGCGTGCGCGCTCGAACGCCGAATAGTTGCCGGTGTATTCGTTGAGTTTTTTGTTGTCGAGATGGACGACGGTTTTCACGACGTTATCGAGAAAATCCCGGTCGTGCGTGATCAGCAACAAGGTGCCCGGATAGCTCTCCAGCCAGTCTTCAAGCCACATGACTGCATCGAGATCGAGATGGTTGGTGGGCTCATCGAGCAGTAGCAGGTCCGAACGGCACATCAGCGCCTGCGCGAGATTCAGGCGCATTCTCCAGCCGCCGGAAAATGTGGCGACGGCTTGCTCCTGCTTCTCGGCGCTGAAGCCCAGCCCCGAGAGCATGGCCGCCGCGCGCGACTTGGCTGCGTAGCCGCCGATATGGTCATAGTGAACGTGAAGTTCGGCGATGACTTCGCCGGCGACGTGATTGGTTTCGGCATCCAGCAACTCTTTCTCGACAGTACGCAATTCGACGTCTCCGTCCATCGCGTAGTCGAGTGCGGTGCGATGCGATTGCGGCGTTTCTTGTGCGACGTGTGCGATCACCCATTTCTCGGGAATGTAGACATCGCCTGCGTCCTGATGCGACAGGCCACGCAGCAATGCAAACAGGCTTGACTTGCCACAACCATTCGGCCCGACCAGGCCGACCTTGTGTGTCGGGAAGATCGTCAGGTTGGCGTTTTCGAGCAAGCGCTTGGCGCCGCGGGCGAGGGTGAGATTGGTGATACGAATCATGGAATCAGGTTTTCATTTCTAGCGAAGGGGCTGTGTTTCTGGCGGGGGCGCGGTCATTTCGAGCGCGGCGAGAAATGACAGATCGGTGGGGTTACAGCTCGAACGCGTAATCGATCGACAGTGGCGCGTGATCGCTGAAGCGCTCGTCCTTGTAGATGCGCGCATATTCGGCCGTGGCTGCGATGCCGGGTGTACAGATGTGGTAATCGATGCGCCAACCGACGTTCTTGTTCCAGGCGTCACCGCGATTGGACCACCAAGTGTATTGATCCGGCAGCGGAATCAGACGGCGAAAGACGTCGACATAACCGACCTCGTCAAACAATTTTGTGAGCCACGCGCGCTCCTCGGGCAGGAAGCCGGAATTCTTCTTGTTGCCGCGCCAGTTCTTGAGATCAACTTCCTTGTGCGCGATATTCCAGTCGCCGACGATGATGACCTCTCGTCCGCTACTTTTGAGCTTCTGCAGGTACGGCATGAAAGCTTCCAGAAAGCGGAATTTCTTCGCCTGCGCCGCTTCGGATGCCGAGCCCGAGGGCAAATACAGCGAGATCACGGAGAGATTGCCGAAGTCGGCTTGCAAATAACGGCCCTCGGCATCTATCCAGTCGATACCAGTGCCGACGATCACTTTGTCGGGTTCGCGTTTGCAGTACATTGCCACGCCGGCGTAGCCTTTTTTCTCGGCCGGATGGTAGAAGGCATGCCATTTTTTCCAGGGGCGTGCCTCTTCGGGAATATCGCTTTCGAGCGCCTTGATTTCCTGAAAGCAGATCACGTCGGCTTTTTGGCGCTTCAACCAGGTGAACATGCCCTTGCTCGTGGCCGAGCGGATGCCGTTGCAATTGACGGTAATTATTCGCATGAGAGTTGAATTTAAGACGGGAAACCGCGATTATGCGGGATTACCGCTTAACGCCTCAAATTCATGAGCTCCGCTGCTGATTTTCGACACCGATTCGTTGAGTTTGCGATCAAACAAAACGCGCTGTGCTTTGGCGAATTCAAGACCAAAGCCGGGCGACTTTCGCCCTATTTCTTCAATTCCGGTCTGTTTAGCGATGGCGCGGCGCTCGCTGGCCTGACGCGATTTTATGCGGAAGCGGCAGTTGCGTCCGGCATTGAATTCGACATGTTGTTTGGGCCGGCATACAAGGGCATCACGCTCAGCGCCGGGATGGCGATTGCGCTTGCGGGCATGGGGCGCAACGTGCCTTTCGCCTATAACCGCAAGGAGGCCAAAGACCATGGTGAAGGCGGGCTGATTGTCGGCACCCCGTTAACAGGCAGGGTTCTGATCATCGACGATGTCATTTCCGACGGCGCATCCAAACGTGCGTCGGTGGAAATGATTCGAGCGGCGGGCGCCACGCCGGCCGGGGTGCTCATTGCGCTTGATCGTCAGGAGGTCGGCGCCACTGCGGGCAGCAAAATGTCGGCTGCACAGGAATTCAACCAAACGGCAGGCGTGCCCGTTATAGCAGTGGCAACGCTGGCCGACATTATCAAATATCTCGGCCAACATCCTGAAGAACACGATAAACTCCAAAAAATCGAACGGTATCGAACGCAATACGGCGCCAATCCATGAACATCAAACGAAATCATTACGCTTGGCAGGTAATTGTTCTGGGCACGTGGTCGACCATTCTCCTGGCGGCGATGCCGGCTCACGCGCTCTACAAGTGCACAGACGAGAAAGGTATCACGCATTACGGCGACACCATGCCGCCACAGTGCGCCAAGAAACCGATCGTGGAAATGAGCCAGCAGGGCAGCGTGGTCCGCAAGATCGATGCACCGCTAACCCCGGAGCAGCTCAAGGAAATTGACGACAACAGGATTCGCGACAAAGCCAAAAACGATTTGATGGCGGTACAAAAGCTGCGCGACAATGCGTTGCTTTCAACCTACGGTGCTGAACGTGAATTTGACGTGGCGCGGGACAAAGATATTGCGACACTTAACGCACGCCAGATATCGTTGACAGCCCGCACCGGCGACGTCGACAAGAATCTTGATAAATTGAATAGCGATCTGGAGTTCTATCAGGCTGGCAAAAGCAAGACTGCCAAAGCGAAGGAGGCGCCACCGCAGTTGGTGCAGGAACAAAAGCGCGCTGCACACGACGCCCTGAGTATCCGTGCCGAGATCGAGAAAATCGACAAAGCAAAAGAAGAAATTCGCCTGCGCTACGATACCGAGAAAGCACGCTGGAAGCGTCTCAAGGGTGGTATGCCTGCGGGTACGCTGCTCGATGAGCAGGGAAATGTTGCTGCTGCGCCGGAACTACGCAGCCAGATCGTTGGCCGGTCGCAAGTCATTCCTGGGCGACGGCGCGGTATTGCAACCTGCGAAGGCAAAGTTTACGAATGCACATTGAACATCATTTATCAATGCCGTGGTCCAAACGTCGGCGGCCCCGGAGTCAATCAGCTAGCCGTCAAGTGCTTGGAAGACAAGCGCTGACCGCTGATTTTTGCGCCAATTCATACGCGCCGCAATGGCGCGTTTTTCGTTTCCCGGTTAAGGAACTTCATGTACCTACCCAAACATTTCAATGAAACAGATCAGACGCGTATTGCGACCCTGATCCACGATTTCGGCTTTGCCACACTCATCAGCACAACCGCGGAAGGCACGCAAGTGACACACGCGCCGATCCAATTGGACAGCGCAAGGAATGTATTGGTCGGCCATGTCGCGCGCGCCAATCCGCACGCCGAATCACTGCAAAATGGCGCGCAGATGCTGGTGATATTTCACGGGCCGCATAGCTATGTTTCTCCGACCTGGTACATCGACGAAAACGAGAAAGTGCCGAATGTTCCGACGTGGAATTATGCGGCTGTGCACGTCAGCGGCACGGTGACGCGCATCGACGACGACGCGGCCAAATGGAAAATCGTCACGGAACTGGCAGCGCAATATGAAGGCGACTCTGCCAATTCCTGGGATCCTCGCGGGCTGGCAGCACACGTGAGTAAGCTCAGCGCGATTGTCGGCTTTGAAATCGCCATCACCAGCATTGAAGCCAAACTGAAGTTATCGCAGAACCGCTCGGTGCAGGATCAGGAAAACGTGATTGCCAAATTGATGGCGAGCGATGCGTCCGAGGTGCGGGCAACGGGCAGGATGATGCAGGAGAATCTGGCGCGGAAATAGCTTTTTAGCTTGAAAGCTTGCGCTTGAGAATCTCGGTGACCTGCGGGGGATTCGCGGTTTTGTTGCTGGCTTTCATCACCTGACCGAATAGCGCGTTGAGCGCTTTTTCTTTGCCGGCTTTGTATTCTTCGACGGATTTTTGATTTGCGGCGATAACATCGTCGACCATTTTTTCGATAGCAGAAGAGTCCGAGAGTAGTTTCAATCCGCGCTTTTCGATGATGCTGTCAGCGTCGCCCTCCCCGGCCCACATATAGCCAAACACTTCCTTTGCGATATTGTGGCTAACAGTTCCATCTACAATTCGCGCCACCAATACCGCGAGCGCTTCTGGAGACATCGGCGCGTCAACGATTGAAAGTCCTGACCGGTTGAGGGTTGCTCCAATTTCATTCATTGCCCAAACCGCTCCTTGAACAAAATTATCTGTTTTGCCTACTACCAATGGCATGTAATGTTGCCAAAATTGATCGAAGTGCTCCGCTCGTGCGCGGTCGGAAGTGAGAATGTCTGCCATCTCTGGTTCAAACCGATATTCTTCAATAAATTTCTTCCGCAAGTATTTGGCTAACGTTGGCATTGCTGCCTTGATTTCATCAATCCACGCTGGCGAAATCTCCACCGGCAACAAATCCGGATCCGGAAAATAGCGATAGTCCATCGCATCTTCCTTCGACCGCATCGACCGCGTCTCATCGCGATCCGCGTCGTACAGCCGCGTCTCCTGCACGACCTTGCCGCCGTCTTCGATCACCTCAATCTGGCGACGCACTTCGTATTGAATCGCCTTTTCCAGGAAGCGAAATGAGTTCACGTTCTTGATCTCGGCACGCGTCCCGAGTTTCTCCTCGCCGGCTCGACGTACCGACACGTTTGCGTCGCAGCGAAACGATCCTTCCTGCATATTGCCGTCACAGATGCCGATCCAGGTGACGATCCCGTGTAGCGCCTTGGCATATGCGACCGCCTCTTCGGCAGACCGCATGCACGGCTCGGTCACAATTTCGAGCAAGGGTGTACCGGCGCGATTCAAATCGATGCCTGAAACGCCACTCAATTCCAGGCCTTCATGCAAGGATTTGCCGGCATCTTCTTCCAGATGCGCGCGCGTCAACTGCACCGTTTTCTCTTCATTTCCCACGGTGATCTTGACTTCACCACCCACAACCACCGGCAGCTCGTATTGGCTGATCTGGTAGCCCTTGGGGAGATCGGGATAAAAATAGTTCTTGCGCGCGAAAACCGAACGCGGCGCGATGGCGGCATTCACCGCCAGACCAAATTTGATGGCGCATTCAACGGCACCTTTGTTCAGCACCGGTAGCGTGCCGGGAAGTGCCATATCGACAGCATTGGCCTGCGTATTGGGCGCTGCACCGTATTGCGTGGGCGACCCTGAAAATATCTTCGATGCAGTGGACAGCTGGGTGTGCGTTTCCAGTCCGATCACCACTTCCCAGCCTGCCGGAATGGCGCTCATTTGAACGCCTCCGGGCGACGTGTGTGCCAGTCGGTAACTTGCTGATACTGATGCGCGGTGGCGAGCATGCGCCCTTCATCAAAGTAGTTGCCGATGATTTGCAATCCTACCGGCATGTTGCCGTCGCCAAACCCGCAAGGCACCGACATGCCTGGCAATCCCGCCAGACTGACGCCCAACGTGTAAATGTCTTCGAGATACATGGCGACAGGATCGCTTTTCTTGGCGCCGATGTCCCACGCCGTGGTCGGCGCGACCGGTCCCATGATGAAATCGCAGGACTTGAAGGCTTCCTGAAAATCGAGGCCGATCAGGCGGCGCACGCGTTGTGCTTGCAGATAGTAGGCATCGTAATAGCCGTGAGAGAGCACATATGCGCCGGTAAGAATGCGGCGTTTCACTTCTGCGCCGAAGCCTTCCGCGCGCGAGTTGGCGATCATCTCTGCCAGGTCGCGATAGTTTTTGGTGCGATGGCCGTAGCGCACACCGTCGAACCGGCTCAAATTGCTAGAGGCTTCGGCCGGCGCGATGACGTAATACGCCGGTATCGACAGCGTTGTCCGCGGCAGCGAAATCTCGACGCGTTTGGCGCCCAGTTTTTCGAATTCGGTGATCGCGGCTTCAACGGCGCTGGCAACGTCGACGGTGAGACCAGCCCCAAGAAACTCCTTGGGAACGCCAATTCGCACACCCTTTAGCGGAGAACCAGCATCGGCGCGGCGTTCGGGGGCAAATGCCGCCAGGAAGCCCGCCAATACTGGCGTTTGCGCTTCTGCACTATTCAAACTGGTGGAGTCACGTTCGTCAAAGCCCACCATGGCGTCTAGCAGCAGCGCGCAATCCTCCGCACTTTTTGCCATCGGCCCGCCCTGATCGAGGCTGGAGGCAAAGGCGATCATGCCGTAGCGGGACACCCGACCATACGTTGGTTTGATTGCCGTAATGCCGCACATGGCTGCGGGCTGGCGCAACGATCCTCCGGTGTCAGTGCCTGTCGCGGCAGGCGTCAGCCCGGCGGCAATCGCCGCGGCCGACCCACCCGACGACCCACCGGGGATTTTCGCCTGATTCCACGGATTTTTGACCGGGCCGAATGCAGAGTTTTCGTTTGATGACCCCATCGCGAACTCATCGCAATTCAATTTGCCGAGGCACACCATCCCCGCGCCTTTTCCATCGGCGGTGCCGAGTTTTTCAACGACCGTCGCATCGAACGGGGAAACGTAATCAGCCAGCATGTTGGAGCCGGCAGTCGAACGCCAGTCGCGGGTGACAAAAATATCCTTGTGCGCCACCGGAATACCAGTCAAAACGGTGGTTTCGCCGCGGCCAATGCGCGCGTCAGCTTCGCGTGCCTGGCCTAGCGTCAAGCCGCGATCGATATGCAGAAAGGCATTCAACGCCAACGCTTTTTCTGCGCGCGCCAGGAAATATTCGGCCAGCTCGGCAGCCGATACCTTTTTTGTGTCCAGCGCGGTACGAAGTGCCTTGAGGGATGCGTGGGCGAAATTCATTTGCGGCTCAATCGAGTACTTTCGGCACCAGGAACAGGCCGTTTTCCTGCGCGGGCGCGTTCGCCATGTTTGCCTCGCGGCGGTCAGCCTCGGTGATGCGATCCTCGCGCAGGCGTTGCGCCATGTCCTGCACGATATCCAAGGGGTGCGACAACGGCTCGACGCCCTTGGTGTCGATGACCTGCAACTCATCGATCAGCCCAAAAATGCCGTTGAGTTGCGCCTGCATGTCGCTGACATCGGCCTCGGTAACGGCAATTCTCGCCAGATGCGCGATGCGCTTGAGTTCGTCGGGGGTGAGTTTCATGCGAGGATGACTTGGTTAATCAAAATTCGCGGGGATTGCAGTTCGGGAAAGTTCCTGAAAAAAGCGTGGATTTGCGGTGAAATTGCGCGCAATCGACATGCTTTTCACGAACTGATACGGTATTATAGTCCATTCGCCGAAAAGCCCTGCTTCTATAGGGGAAACCCCGGTAAAAACAACCGTTTTTCAGCAGCTGTCACCGTGAATTCAAGCGCACCGGGGGCGACTGCAAGCAGGTCCGTCACTTGAAACATTGTTCCGGCAACATGGGATGAGTCGTCAGGCCGGACCAACCCCTCACCCCAGCCCTCTCCCCAGGGAGAGGGTGAGAAATGCGGCACACAGAATCGTGTGCCGGTTACAAGGATTGCTACATGTTTTCGTTCTTCTCGAAGTACCTCTCCACCGATCTCGCGATCGATCTCGGCACCGCAAATACGCTCATTTATGTTCGTGGCAAAGGCATCGTTCTAGACGAACCTTCGGTCGTCGCCATTCGGCAGGACGCAGGGCCTAACTCCAAAAAAACCATTCAAGCCGTTGGCCATGCGGCCAAAATGATGTTGGGCAGAACACCGGGCAACATCACCGCCATTCGGCCGATGAAAGACGGCGTGATCGCTGATTTTCATACCACCGAGCACATGCTGAAATTCTTCATCCGCAAGGTGCATGACGCCCAATGGTATCTGCCCAGCCCGCGCATCGTCATCTGTGTGCCTTGCGGTTCGACCCAAGTGGAACGCCGGGCGATTCGCGAGTCTGCGGTTGCCGCCGGTGCCTCGCAGGTGTTCCTGATCGAGGAGCCGATGGCCGCTGCCATTGGTGCCGGGCTGCCAATTGCCGAACCGACCGGCTCGATGGTCGTCGACGTGGGCGGTGGCACCACCGAGGTCGGTGTGATCTCACTGGGTGGTATCGTTTATTCCGCGTCGGTGCGCGTGGGCGGCGACAAGTTCGACGAAGCCATTATTAATTACATCCGCCGCAACTACGGCATGCTGATCGGTGAAGCGACTGCCGAGAACATCAAAAAGACCATCGGCTCTGCATTCCCGGGTAGCGAAGTGCGCGAGATGGAAGTCAAGGGCCGCAACCTCGCCGAAGGTATTCCGCGGTCGTTTACAATTTCTTCCAACGAAATTCTGGAAGCGTTGACCGAGCCGCTCAATTCCATTGTTTCGGCCGTCAAATCTGCGTTGGAACAAACGCCACCGGAGTTGGGTGCCGACATCGCCGAAAAAGGCATGGTGCTGACCGGTGGTGGCGCTTTGCTGCGCGAACTCGACCGCCTGCTCGTGGAGGAAACCGGTCTGCCAGTCATTGTGGCCGACGATCCGCTGACCTGTGTGGTACGCGGCTCCGGCCGGGCGCTTGAGGAAATGGACAAGCTGGGCTCTGTGTTTACCAACGAATCTTGAAACATGGCTCCCATCAACAATGGGGCCACTGGTAACAGTTAAATACGGAGTCGGGTTGAAATGTCAGCCTATCAAGAAAATTTCTTTACGCGCGGGCCCAGTCCTCTCGCGAGGTTGACTTTTTTTTCGCTCGTCGCCATTGCCATCATGATTGCCGATCACCGCTTTCAGGCGCTGGCGTTTGTGCGTCTGGGCGTATCGGTCGTGCTGACGCCGATCGAGCAGACGCTGATGTTGCCGGGCAAACTGATCCAGAGCCTGGGGATGTATTTCTCCGACCAAAGCAAACTCATCGCCCAGAACGCGGTACTGAATGCAAAAGTGATGGAGCTCACTGCCGGACATCAGCAGGCACAGTTAATCCGCGCGGAGCGCACCTATCTGGCAACCCTGAGCGACGCCAACAAGCGCTTTGGTGATCGCGGCGTGGTCGCAGAAATCATTCGCGACGCACGCAACCCCTTTGTGCGGAAGGTAATCATCGACAAAGGTAGTTCGCACGGATTGCGGGCCGGACTCGTCGTCATCGACGGCGCGGGTGTGGTGGGACAGTTGACGGCAATCGGTGTGTTGACCTCGGAGGTCACACTATCGACAGAAAAGAACCAGTCAGTTCCTGTCTTGGCATTGCGCAGCGGCTTGCGTGCGATCGCCGTCGGTAACGGACGCGATGGCGCAATCGATGTCCCGTTCATTCCGCTGGCGGCAGACATTCAGGTCGGCGACGCGCTGGTGACATCCGGCATCGACGGCACCTATCCTGCCGGACTGTCGGTGGCAACCGTGGCCAGCGTTGACCGCAATCCGGCGTTTCAGTTTGCCCGCATTTCCGCGACCCCGGCGTCGGGCGCCGAGCAACATCGCTTTGTGAAGGTGCTGACGCAGGAGGAACTCAAGCAATATCCACAACCAGACGTCAAAGCCGAAGAAGGCAAGCCCGCACGCGAGCGGACCGGCCCCAAGCGTCGCGAAGTCAGGTAGAAAACATGGACCTCACTTCTGCCTCCCGCGATTCGATGCGACTGCCTGCCCCGTTGCGCTTGCTTATCGGTTCATTTGCCGTCGCACTGTTCATTAACCTGATGCCGTGGAGTGGCCTGGCGCTGCAGGTTTGCCCGGACTTCGTACTGTTGATCTTGCTTTACTGGGCGATACAGGAGCCGCGGTTGGTCGGCCAGGGGCTGGGTTTTCTGCTCGGCTTGCTGATGGATGTGGCCGACAGTGCATTGCTGGGACAGCATGCGCTGATTTATGTGGTCGTGGTATTTTTTGCACAACTTTTGCGCGTACGCGTGCTGCAGCTGAATTTACCCGCCCAGGCACTCCACGTCGTCGCCATCCTGATTTTGGCGCAGCTCATCAGCGTAGGGCTGAATTTATCGATGGGCCGTGAATTGTCTGGAATCTGGCTCATCTTTTCGCCGCTGCTCAGTGCCACTCTGTGGCCCGCCATCAGCGTCTTTCTGGCGCTGCCGCGGTTTCGTCTGCGTCCAGGACAAATCATCAATTAATCATGGTCGGCACCGCCATCAAAAATCGCGAAACGGAACTGAATACGTTTCGCCATCGTGTCCTTGTTGCCGGCCTGGCCATCATGCTCGCATTCGGCGCGCTGGCATCGCGAATGTTCTATTTGCAAGTGATCAAGCGCGATTATTTTTATACGCTGGCCGAGGCGAACCGCATTTCTCTGGTGCCGCTGGTGCCCAATCGAGGCATCATTACGGATCGCAATGGTGTCGTGCTGGCGGCAAATTATTCCGCCTATACATTGCGTGTGACCCCGTCGAAGGTGCAAAACCTCGACGCGGCCTTTGATGCACTCACGGGCATTGTCGATATTCAGCCGCGCGACCGGCGCCGGTTCAAGCGCTTGCTCGAAGATAGCAAGAACTTCGAATCGCTGCCGCTGCGTAATCGCCTGAACGATGAGGAAATCGCGCGCTTTGCCGTCAATCGGTTCCGCTTCCCCGGTTTCGAAATCAGTGCGGGGCTGTTTCGCAACTACCCCTTCGGCGAAGTCGCTTCGCACGCGATCGGCCACATCGGCCGCATCAATGACGCCGATCTGAAGCGCATCGAGGCCAGCGATTTGATGCAGAAGTACAAAGGTACTGACCACATCGGCAAGCTCGGCATTGAAGGCAGTTACGAATCAGAATTGCACGGCACCACCGGTTCGGAACAAGTCGAAATCGACTCCGGCGGGCGGGCCATTCGCTCGCTGGCGAAGTCAGAATCGGTCGCTGGTAACAACCTCACGCTGACGCTCGACATCAAGCTGCAAAAAATTGCCGAGGAAGCGTTTGGTGATTTTCGCGGCGGACTTGCGGCACTCGACCCCAATACTGGCGAAGTGTTGGCGCTGGTATCCAAGCCGGGGTTTGACCCAAATCTGTTCGTCGATGGCATCGATCCGCAGAATTGGGATCTGCTGAATAATTCGCCCGACAAGCCGCTGCTGAATCGGGTACTGCGTGGCGCCTATCCGCCCGGCTCGACGATCAAACCGTTTCTTGCGCTGGCGGCATTGGAGTCCGGCAAGCGTACGCCATCGCAGACGATTCGTGACCCCGGCTATTTCACGCTGCCAAATGTGGCACATCGGTGGCGGGACGACCTGGAAGGCGGTCACGGTATTGTCGACATGCACAAATCCATCGTTGCCTCCTGCGACACCTACTACTTCCAGCTTGCCTCTGAAACAGATATCGACAAGACCGCAGAGTTTCTGTCGATGTTGGGGTTCGGCAGCAAGACCGGTATCGATATTGGCGGCGAAATGGAAGGCATCCTGCCTTCGCGGGCGTGGAAGGAAAAGCAGTATTCCCGCGGGCTCGCCGATTCACCCAAATGGCATCAAGGGGAAAGCGTCTCCACCGGTATCGGCCAAGGTCAGAATAATTTTACGCCCTTGCAAATGGCGCACGCGGTGGCGACCATCGCCAACGACGGCGTGGCCTATCGACCACGGCTGGTGCGAAACGTCGTCAATTCGAGCAGTGGCCAACTGCGTGCGCTGGCCAACGACCCTGCCGCCTATGCCGCCACGCGCCTGCCATTGAAGCCTGAAAATATTGCCGTCATCAAAGCGGCCCTGGTCGGTGTCACCACCGAACCGGGCGGTACTGGCCTGCGCGCGTTCGCCAAGGCCGGGTATATCAGTGGCGGCAAAACCGGCACCACGCAGCTCTTCAATCTCAAAGGCGAAAAATACAAGGCAGGCAAGGTTGCGCAGCAGTTACGCGATCACTCCTGGTACATCGCCTATGCACCAGCAGACAAGCCCACGATTGCGCTCGCCGTGCTGGCTGAGAATGCTGGTTTTGGTTCGGCCACGGCCGCGCCGATCGCACGCGCCGTCATCGACTACTATCTGCTGGGCAAAATGCCCGATCCGAAAAAACCTTCCGCGCTGCCAAATGAGCCCAAGATCGGCGATTGATCGCGCCTTCGATATCATCACGCGCCGCCTCGATGGCCCGCTGATGGTCACCCTCGTGGTCTTGGCCGCGCTGTCGCTGGCGGTCGTGTATTCGGCCAGCGGCCAGTCGCCGGATCGCACGCTCGGTCAGGCGCGCAATTTTACCGCCGCCATCATCGTGTTGTGGGTCGCTGCGCGGATTCCGCCTCAACAACTGATGCGCCTGGCGGTGCCGATTTACATCGCGGGGCTGGCACTGCTGATCAGCGTTGCCGTCTTCGGCGACCTCCGCAACGGCGCCAGACGCTGGCTCAATCTCGGTTTCATCACCATTCAGCCTTCAGAAATCATGAAGATTGGTGTGCCGCTGTTGCTAGCCGCTTATTTTCATCGCAAGGAAGACGGATTGAATTTCAAGGACTACGTGATCGCGGGTCTGATACTGCTGATTCCGACGGCACTCATCATGCGCCAGCCCGACCTCGGCACCTCGGTACTGATTTTTGCATCCGGCTTTTTTGTTATTTTCCTCGCCGGCATGTCGTGGAAGCTGCTCATCGCCTGCGTCATTGCCGGGCTCGCGGCGCTGCCTTTGGCCTGGCCTTTGTTGCACGACTACCAGCGCAACCGCGTCCTCACGCTGCTTGACCCCAATACCGACCCGCTGGGTGCGGGCTATCACATTATTCAATCAACCATTGCCATCGGCTCCGGCGGCGTGTTCGGCAAGGGTTGGCTCAACGGTAGCCAGTCACGCCTCGATTTCATTCCCGAGCGCTCGACCGATTTCATTCTTGCCGTATTCGGCGAAGAGTTTGGGCTGGTTGGCTTACTGCTGCTAATTACGCTGTATCTGATCGTGATCGGCCGTGGATTGATGATTGCCCTGAATGCGCCAACGACATTCTCGAGATTGCTGGCAGGCGCCATCACGATGACTTTTTTTACCTACGCATTCGTCAATATCGGCATGGTCACCGGCGTGCTGCCGGTGGTGGGTGTGCCGCTGCCGCTGGTGAGCTATGGCGGAACGGCGATCATGTCGATGTTTATGGGCTTCGGAATATTGATGAGTATTTCGACGCATAAGCGCTTGGTGTCGACCTAATGTTTGGTGCCACATTTGATAATGTAGACCGCCATTTGGCGCGGGTTTTGGGACATTTTTGGCCTGGGGTGCTCGCCAATGCTGGGGTTTCCTTTGTGGGCACCCAAAAACCAGGTCAGCTGTCGGGCGTGGTTTCTGCATCGGGCAAAGGTCGCTGCGCGCCGACCGGGGTCCCCATGCGAGTCGCTGAGCAACGCAGGAGCGACAGGAGCATTCCGCGAGGACTGTCTGAGGGCGAGCACAAACTCAGCCTTTTGCGCCTTCACCCGTTCGAGCCCGAGTTCCGCAGCGGCCTGTCGTGCCGAGTAGCGCAAGGTACCCCGCAGGGGCGACGAACCTGGGGTCGCCTTTCTTTGCTTACTTTCTTTGGCGAAGCAAAGAAAGTGAGTTGCCGCCGGGCAACCCCCGGCCTAATCGCAATCGTGATAGCTCTGACATTAACCGCCTGCGGCACCACAACAAAAAAAACCGATCCCCCGAAAACGTCGCAGGCAACAACCTCCAAACCCGGCGCCTACTATCTAGACGACGGCCCCGGCGAAGGCCCGCTACCGAACCTCGACAAAATTCCCAACGCTGTTCCCAAAACCGAAAAGCTGCACAGCGGCGCCAACCGCACCTACACGGTCTTCGGCAAGACCTACGTGCCGAATGTATCCAGCGAGCCGTTTCGCCAGCAAGGAATCGGTTCCTGGTATGGCCGCAAATTTCATGGGCAGAAGACTTCCATCGGTGAAACCTACGATATGTACGCCATGACGGCCGCACATCCGACGCTGCCGCTGCCATGCTACGTTCGTGTCTCCAATCCGGCCAACGGAAAATCCGTGGTGGTGCGGGTGAATGACCGCGGGCCATTTCATTCCGGCCGCATCATCGATCTTTCTTACGTCGCGGCGGCCAAGCTTGACTATGCGCGTCGTGGCAGCGCGACAGTGGTTGTCGAACGGGTTTTTCCGGGCGACCGCAGTGACAAGCTCCCATCAGTTGCGGCAACTGCACCTTCTCTAGTTGTGCCAATCGTGACGCCGGTTCCAACTGCGGTAGCAGCATCACCGGTCATTGTTGAGAGCGGTGACCTGTATCTGCAACTGGGCGCCTTTGGCTCGATGGAGAACGCCGAAATTTTCCGCGCACGCATGGCGCGCGAGCTCGATTGGAACCGCGAACCGCTTCAGGTGTCGCGTAAAGACAACCTGTTCCGCGTCCGCATGGGCCCTTACAAATCCCGCGAAGAAGCCGACGCGATTGCAGCACAAGTAAGACTCTCACACGATTTTTCTCCCGTCATCCAGCTACCTTGAAAGTAACGATCACTGTGTCAATAAAAAATCCCGCTTCAAAAACCGCTGTCGCTTTTATCGCGGCAGTAACGACCCTTGCCACTTTTGCCACCGTCAGCTTCGCGCAGCTTCCAAACATCAGTGCCGACATCCCGGCACCACCGATTGCCGCACGCGCCTATGTGTTGTTTGACGCGGGCTCCGGACAAATACTCGCGCAGCAGGCGGCAAGTGATCGCTTCGAGCCGGCGTCGCTCACCAAGCTGATGACGGCGTACCTTTGTTTTCAGGCCTTGCGCGACAAAAAGCTCACGCTGACACAAACCTTACCGGTGTCCGAACGCGCTTGGCGCGCCGAGGGCTCGCGCATGTTCATCGACCCCAAACAAACGCCGACAGTAGAACAGCTGTTGCGCGGCATGATCGTCCAGAGCGGTAACGATGCCTCCATCGCGCTTGCCGAAAGCATTGCAGGATCGGAAGATTTGTTTGCGCAAATGATGAATAAGCAAGCGCAAAAGCTCGGCATGAAGAACAGCAACTTCGTGAATGCTACCGGGTTGCCGAACCCGCAGCATTACGCCACTGCAGAAGACATCGCCATCCTCGCGGACGCGCTGATACGCGAATTCCCGACCGACGTGGGTTACTACAAGGAGCGCGAGTTCACCCACAACAAAATCACCCAGCCCAACCGCAATCGTCTGTTATGGCTGGACCCCACCGTGGACGGATTGAAAACGGGCCATACCGAAGCAGCCGGATTTTGCCTCGCCGCCACCGCCAAGCGCGGCGACGGCGACAAAGCGCGACGTTTGATTTCCGTCGTGCTTGGCACAACCTCTGATGTCGCCCGCACGCAGGAGAGCCAGAAATTATTGAATTTCGGCTTCCAGTTTTTCGATTCGCAAAAGCTTTACAAAAAGGGCGAGCCGATCGCGACACCGGAGATTTTCAAGGGCGCGCAGAACACCATCAAACTTGGTTTCGACAAGGACATCTGGCTCACGCTGCCAAAGGACAAATTCGCTGGCATGAAGGCGAGTCTTACAACAATGCAGCCATTGATCGCACCCTATTCACCGGGCCAGAAAGCCGGCGTGATGAAACTGACGCAGAATGATAAATTGATCGCCGAGATTCCCGTTGTTGCGCTTGAGAGCGTCCCCGTTGCGGGTTTGCTGGGGCGCGGCTGGGATGCCATCCGATTGATGTTCAAATGAGCCTTGACGGCAACCGCTTTTCCAGGAGGAACTGAATGTCGCAAGCTCTTTGCCTTCCCACCGTTTACCTGAACGGCGACTTCCTGCCCATCGAGGAGGCGAAAATTTCGCCGCTGGATCGCGGCTTCATTTTTGGCGATGGCGTATACGAGGTGATTCCTTTTTACGCCGGTCACGGATTGCGCATGCGTGAGCATCTGAAGCGCCTGCAACGCAGCCTCGATGAACTGGAAATCGACAATCCCTACTCGATCGAGCAGTGGGAAACATCGATTACATCGCTGATTGAAAAAAATGGTGGCGGCAACGTTGGTGTATACATTCAGGTAACACGCGGCGTGGCCAAGCGTGACTTTCCGCCGCCCAAGGGGCTAAAGCAGACCGTGTTCATGATGGTCAATCCGCTGGCGACGCCAAAGCCGGAGATTTACGTTAAGGGAATTTCCTGCGTCTCACTTGACGACAATCGCTGGCTCAAGTGCCATATCAAGTCGGTCGCATTGCTGGGTGCCGTATTGTTGAAACATGAATCCAATCAGGGTGGCTTTGACGAGGCTGTATTGTTCCGAGATGGCTATCTCACGGAATCATCAGCGTCCAACATTGCCGCGGTGAAGAACGGCGTGATCCTTTGCCCCCCCATGGATAACCTCATCCTGCCCGGCATCACCTATGAATTGATGATCGAGCTCGCGCGCAAGAACAATATGCCGCTGGAAATTCGTCGTGTGTCGCGTCGGCAGGTACGGTCCGCCGATGAGCTGTGGATCATGTCCTCGACCAAGGAGGTGGTACCTATCGTGACGCTCGATGACAAGCCCGTTGGCAGTGGTGAACCTGGCACCATTTTCAAACAGATGCACCAATTGTTCCAGGATTACAAACGCGCACTTGTTGCGTCAGCGGCAACACCATGACTGCAACACCGGCGCACCCAAAAAATATCGGTGACGCACCATTGGAAAATGCGGAAACCCTCCTCAGGTTTCCCACGCCCTTCCCCATCAAAGCGATGGGCCGCATGAAGAATGCCGAGTCCGATGAAGGTTTCGCGCAGACCGTGCTCGGCGTAGTGATGAAGCACGCGCCCGATTTTGACGCCGGCACGTTGGAAATGCGCCCGTCGAAGAATGGTAATTTCATCTCGGTCACTGCGACCATCAATGCCCAATCCAAAGCGCAGATCGACGCGATTTACCTGGAGCTGACTGGCAATCCGCTGGTGTTGATGGCACTGTAGTGTTGGAACCGGCCGCCATCAAGCGACTCGGACTGGTTGACTTCGAGCCGACCTGGCGCGCCATGCAGCAACTCAACAAATCGCGCGCTACGGAGACGCCGGATGAAATCTGGCTGCTTCAACATCCACCGGTATTTACACTTGGTCTCGCAGGCAAACCGGAGCATGTGCTCACGCCGGGCGATATCCCTGTCGTCAAAACTGATCGTGGCGGCCAGGTGACCTATCACGGCCCTGGACAATTGGTCGTCTATCTGCTGCTCGATATTCGCCGGCTGGGCTTTGGCGTCAAAGAACTTGTGAAACGAATCGAGCAATCAGTGCTCGATTTGCTTGCAGAATATGGGATTGACAGTGATCGCAGGAGTGGTATGCCGGGGGTTTATGTGTCCTCCCCTTCCCCCTCTCCCTCGCTCCCTCCCCCACCAGGGGGGAGGGAAGAAAACCTAGCCTCTCTCCCCTCGTGGGAGACAAGGGAACACTTGAAGCGAAGCAGAGGTTGGAGAGAGGGGGTAACTAGCTCAACGGAATTCACAGACAAAATCTCCGCTATCGGCCTGCGCGTCGCCAACCACGCCACTTATCACGGGCTTTCTCTCAACATCGACATGGATCTCGAACCGTTCTCGCGCATCAACCCTTGCGGCTACGAAGGATTAGCCGTCACACATATGCGTGATTGCGGTGTCGATTTTGGCAACGAGGATAAAATGCACGTCATCGGCGACAAACTGGTCGCGCATCTTATTCAGCAACTTTACGGACCGCATCATGGCTGAAGCCGGCGTCAAACAAACTTCCCAGGAAAAAATGGCTCGCATCCCCATCAAGGTGGTGCAGACCGAACGCCTGAAAAAACCCGATTGGATTCGCGTCAAGGCGGGCTCCACGACATCGCGTTTCTATGAGATCAAACAGATTCTGCGCGAAGCCAATCTGCACACGGTGTGTGAAGAAGCGTCGTGCCCCAACATCGGCGAATGCTTTGGCAAAGGCACCGCGACGTTCATGATCATGGGTGACCTCTGCACACGTCGCTGCCCGTTTTGCGATGTCGGCCACGGTCGCCCGCTACCGCTGGATCAGGACGAGCCGCGCCACCTCGCCGAAACCATCGCTAAACTCAAATTGAAGTACGTCGTCATCACCAGTGTGGATCGCGACGATCTGCGCGACGGCGGAGCTGAACATTTTGTCAACTGCATCCGCGAAACGCGTGCACTCTCGCCGCAAACGCAGATCGAAATCCTCACCCCCGATTTCCGCGGTAGGCTCGACCGCGCACTCGGGATTCTGCGCGCCGCACCGCCCGACGTGATGAACCATAACCTCGAGACGGTGCCGCGCCTCTATTTACAAGCACGGCCTGGCTCGGACTACGCACATTCGCTGAAACTGTTGAAAGACTTCAAGGCCGAACACCCCGACACACCGACCAAGAGCGGGTTGATGGTCGGCCTGGGCGAGACCAACGAAGAGATTTTGGAAGTAATGAAAGACTTGCGCGCGCACGATGTGGACATGCTGACGGTCGGGCAATATCTACAGCCTTCAGGACATCATCTGCCGGTGTTGCGCTATGTGACACCAGACGAATTCAAGATGTTTGAAACTGAGGCGCAGAAGATGGGATTTATGCATGCGGCTTGTGGACCGATGGTACGGTCCTCATATCATGCGGATCAAATGGCGCATGAGGCGGGGATTGCTGTGCATACGAATGCCGAGATGGAGTCAGGCTGACTCTGGTGAGCGTCAGCATGTAGCTGACGGAATCGTCAGGTAGCTATCTTGGTCGCGAAGAAAAACCAAAGAACGCCATTCCGCGCGCGTCACCAGGCCATTCTGCCCCAAACGCCCCGCCAATCCTTGAGTTTGGCTCGCCGGCGATGAATCACTAATCGCATTTCCCCTGCCCCCGCCAAACCCAGGTTTTTCCTGATTCAACCAGCGTAACCGTCCCTTTGCCTTTCGTGGGCTCCATGCAAACATACTGCGCCGTCAGGTCCCCTTGCGCATCCCAACGCGGCTGTTCAAATTGCGAGACGACCTTGTCTTTTCTTAAGGTTCCGCCATAGCCGCGCCAGATTTTCTTACCCTCACTATCAAAGACGGACCAGTCTTCACCGTCTTTTCCGCTTTGCTGCTCAATCGCCAAGTATTTTTTGCCGTCGTTCGAAAAAAGCACCGTGTGGCCTGCGTTGAGAATCTTGCCGTTGTCCTCAAACAACAGTTGTCCCGAAAACAGATCCTCATGTTGCTTGTGAATCAGATGAGTTTTGGTAAGCGGGTTGTATCCACAGTAAAGCCAGTGCAGCCCGCTGATTCCGTCGTGTGGCGGCTGATCCACGAAGCGACGCGTTCCGTTGCGGGTTCGTACTTCCATCGCATGTTCGGATGTGCGTTTTGCGCCGCTGGGTGCTTGTTGCATGGCAACTTTTTCATCGGCGTCGGGTTTGCAGGCGAGTTCCTGCCCGACTGCAAAATGAGAAACAAGCAATAGCCCCAAAAAGAGCTCTAAAGAAACTAGACGCATATATCCGCCAAAATAATAGGTATAAATGTCCGCGCTCAAACAGCGGGTGGAGAGAAACTAAATCCCCGCGCGCAACGCGCGCGCCTGCAGGGCCTCGCTTAACCGCGCTTGGGTAATTAATCGGGACAACTGCGAGTAAGCACGCGAAAGCGATTGCAGGAGGTTGCATTGAATGGCGTGCTGCGTTTTGACTTCTGCGCCCGAGGTGCCGTTATACAAACGCATGAAATCGGCCGCCGAAAATTCCAGCAGCGTGGTGTGTTCGCGCGCTACGGTATTCGCATTGTGGGGGAGTCCGGCCAGTATGCCCATATAGCCAACCAGCGAACCTGGCCCCAGTATCGCAAGCCGCCGTACACAGTCTTCAATATAGATGTTCGCCTCCACCGCACCGCGCACCACCAGATAGCAAGCATCTGCAGGCTGCCCAGCAGCAAATAGCCACTGCCCGCGCGGTACGTGCAGTATTTTTGCGGAGGCAATCACGCAATCGATTTCGTCGCTGGTGAAACCTGCAAAAAATGGCAGCAATGAGAGGAAACGGCGGCAATCAAATTGGTTGCTACCGCCTCTTGGTAGCTCAGCCAGAGGATCGTTAACCGGTGCCGGCTGAGTCACCGGCCTGTCCTCGGGGGCGATCTGCTTTTGCAGGTCGCCGTTAAGGATAGCAAGGCGCGCAACCAGACCCGAAGTGATCGTACGTTGAATCGCCAGCGCGGCGGGATTTCTCCCTGCGATAAGTGCTCGGAAAAGATTTCTCTCGATAAACCAGCCGTCGACATGCGAGACCGCAAACACGCTAGCGATGGATTGGCCGTTATCGAGCAGCGACATTTCGCCAAACATGCTGCCGTCAGCCAGCTCAACCACCGTCTTCTCACCGCCGCCCGGCAGGGTGACGCGCGCTTCGATGCGGCCTTTGCGGATCACATAGGCACCACGCGAAGGCTCGCCGTGCCGCACCATGCGGCTGCCCGAGGTAAACGATACCGGCTGCGCCATCGCCAACAACTGCGCAGCGTCTGCTTTATCGAGCCCACAACATATCCCGGTGGCGCAAAACGCCTTGAGCGCGTCATCGAGTCCGACGTCAAGACAATCGTCGAGATGTTTGCCTGCGTTCATCGCGGAATGGCAGAATGCATATGCTTGGAGAGAAAATCAAAATTAATGGACAAAGTTTACACGGGCATCGGGCAATATCTCGTATCAATCAGGAATCCTTCTCTATCCCATCATGTGTCGCGCCCTCCTCTATTTAGGTCAGCCCGTATTGCTTGACCACCTGCTCTACCAGCCGGATTCTGCGCTGGTGCGGCAAAGCTATATGCCCAAGATGCTGCATTTGCTGAATCTCGCCGGGTTTGGCCTGCGCGCGTGGGACCCTGGCTCGCATTCGCCGGCGTCACCGTTCGTTTATGGCTCGCCTTCGTTGCCGGTGTTTGATCGCAACCTGAAAAACATGGCCGAGAAAGTACGCGCCTCCTGTGTGCTGGGGCATGTGCGCGGCGTGGCATACAGCACGACGGTGGATATTTCCCTGCAAAACGTTCACCCCTTTCAGTTTCCGGATGTGCCGCTGTCGCTGGCGCACAACGGCGATCTGGCGCGCATGTCGGAAATGAAGCCTTTGCTGGTGCCGTTCGTGCATCCGGATTTTCTGCCCGAGATTCGCGGCACCACCGACAGCGAATGGATTTATGCGCTAATCGTTTCGGCATTAACTGATCCCCGTCGACATGCCACCCGCGAAGAGCTGCTGGCAGCCATCGAGCAGGCAATGACGATACTTCGCGCCGTGCGTGCCCAGCTCGACATCACGCTATCGTCGTCGGTGAATCTGTTCATTGCCGACGGCACGCAGCTCGCTGCCGTCCGCTACTGTTTCGATTTTGGCTGTTACGCCAGCGATGATCCGGCGCGTGTCCATGAGGCCAACCTCAATTACCTCTCCCTCTGGTACACGCTGGGTCGTGACTACGGCATGCACGACGATGGACTCGGTAATCATGAATGGCGCATGACGGGTGGCGCCGAAAATGCCGATTCGATCATCGTCGCTTCCGAGCCGCTTACGCGCGACACGTCTACCTGGGTGGAGGTGCCGGAGTATTCGATATTGCATGCCGAATTGACCGGTGGGACGCCGGTGGTGACGGTACGTTATCTGGATTGAAACACCAGCACTGGTGCGGCATTGCCGGTTAAAAGCCGTCGGATGGCGCACCCCTCTTTGTGTTTTAGGTGGCCGCGGCGCGGCGCAGACAGTTTCTACCGCTTTGCTTGCCTGCGTACATGGCAGCATCCGCTTGTTTAAGAAGCGCGTCGGCCTTGTCGCCATCGAGTGGCGCCAGGGTATAGCCAATGGTGACGCCGACGTGGCAGATCTGCTGACTGAGCGCATAGGGCAAACTGAGCGCGTTCAATAGTTTGTCTCCCAATTCGGCAGCCTGCTTGTCGCTATTCACACCAGCGGCCATCACGACGAATTCGTCGCCGCCCAGGCGGGCAATACCGTCACCGGTTCGCATCGAGGCACGCAAGCGCTTGGCGACGATTTCCAATAGCTCGTCACCCACATCATGCCCGTGTTGATCGTTTACCAACTTGAAACCATCGAGATCGAGCATATAGACCGTGAGCAGTTTGTCTGGCGCGCAGTTGTGCAGTGCCGCCGCCAGCGCAGAATTCAAACCACGGCGATTGAGTAGGCCAGTCAATGGATCGGTGTGGGCAAGCGAATGAAGCGCAGCATGTTCCTGAGTAGCACGCTGCGCGGCGACGTGTACGGCAGTTGAACGCAATATCGCGATTCTCATGAAGATCAGCATGTCGATTGCTGCGCCAAACTGCGACATGTGCATGGTCCAGAAGCTGGCGTCGAAATGGCCGGTGACGAGACCCAAGGTGACCGCGCGGGCGACCAGGTAAACGAGCCAGGCCAGCAGGAACAGCGCGCCTACGCTGTCGCGGCGGCGCATGCGGGCGATGGCGCCCGGGACACCGAGGACCGCGGGTAGCAGCCCAAAAGTGACAAGCGCGATGCTGACTGCATGGATATCCGCCCAGTCAAACGCATGCGCGACAGCGACAAGTGCCAGCACGCCGGCGATCACTTTCATCGCGAGACGGAGGGCGCGGCTCATGTCGCGTCCCAGCGCATCCTCGACGAAGAGCGCAGTTCCACAAACGGCGATAAGCGTGGAAATACCTGCCATATGCCGCTCGAACCACATGTTGTCGGTCCACAGATACAGTTCACCGATACCAAAAAAATGCACTGTGAAAAACACGCTACCTGCAATTTGCAGCGAATACTTCAGATAGAGATGTTCCCGCAGACTGGCCCATTGCAACAGGCTGTAGAACAGCAGACATAAGCCAAGACTCACGAGCAGTCCCTGCAAAATCTGCTCATCGATGGCGCGGCCATGAAAGGCTGAAAGGCGGCTCAGTGTGATCGGCAGAAGCATCGCGCCGATGGTATCGACGCGCAGCAGCAACGTGACTTCAGCGCCAGGACTCAGATTCAAAGATACGGCGTGTGAGCGGCTGCGCATGGGCCGCTGGGCAAGTGGTTGCGCATTACCGAGTACAGCGTGCTGCACCACCTTTCCATCGCGGACAACGTGAACGTCGACGCGATTTAACAAGGCGTAGTCGATATCGAGTATCCACTGGCTGTTTGCCTCACCAGCCGCGGGCGCGACACTGACCGGTATGCGCAGCCAAACCACCTTCTCACGCAGGCCAAGTGTGGCGTATGCCGACTTTGGCGACGTGAACTTCTCGGGCGCAGCCAGGGCCTCTTCTGTCGTCAGTTTTCCAGCGGGGTCGCGCAAAATTGACACGGCAGGCCACGCTTCGAAGTTTGTTTTTTCGTCGCTGAGTACGAGGGCACTTTGCGCGATCGAGCCCAGACTCATCAGGCTGATTGCGACCAACAGCCCGCTGCGCACAAGCCATGATGCGGCGCGGGAAATGCGGGATGTCAGCGGGCGGAGCATCAGTGGCGCGTGTTGGCGCAATATCGCTTGTGCATACATTAGGGAACTTAGCTGGGCGCTGGCGTTGTATTTCATTTCAATTGTAGTGGTGATGCGCCTTAGAGCCGCGCGGTCGACTGATGCAGCAACGTACCCACCTGTTTTCAGCAATGTTAACAGCACATTCCCGCGCTACCTTGACGTAGAATTCGCCCTTCACTTTTCATCCAAAGACTCGCCGCATGCTCCCGTCCATTGAATCGCGCTTAAGTAGAGAGCTCGCCGCAAAACCTCAACAAGTCGTCACTGCTGTAGCACTACTGGACGAAGGTGCCACTGTGCCGTTCATCGCCCGCTATCGCAAAGAAGTCACCGGTGGTCTGGACGATATCCAGCTGCGATTGCTGGAGGAGCGGCTACGCTATCTTCGGGAGCTGGAGGAGCGCCGCGCGGCGATATTGGAGAACATCGCGTCGCAGGGCAAGCTGAACGAGGCGCTGGCGGCGAGCATCAATGCGGCTGAGGATAAAACCACGCTGGAGGATTTGTACCTGCCGTATAAACAGAAGCGCCGCACCAAGGCGATGATCGCCAGGGAAGCCGGGCTGGAGCCGCTGGCGGATGCGTTGTTGAACGACCCGCAGCTGGCGCCGGAGGTGGAGGCAGAAAAATATCTGTCGTTGGAGCCCAAAACGGCAGAGAAAGACACCGCAGTACCTGATGTGAAGGCGGCTTTGGAGGGCGCAAAGCAAATCTTGATGGAACGATTTTCCGAAAACGCTGGATTGCTTGGCCGGGTGCGCGAGTACTTATCGCAACATGGCGTGGTCGAATCCAAGTTAATTGAAGGTCGGGCCGATAAGGGTGAAAAGTTCGCCGATTACTTTGCCTACGCAGAGACCTGGAAGACGATTCCCTCGCACCGCGCACTGGCTATTTTCCGAGGGCGCAACGAGGGGATTCTCACTTCCAAGTTGTTGCTTGACTCGGAAGCCGGTGAGGAGAAGCCATCCTGGAGCGCGCCGCTGAATCCAGTCGAAGACATGATTGCCGGGTTCGCTAGGATTTCCAACAAGAGCCGACCCGCCGACAAGTGGCTGACCGAAGTGGTGCGCTGGACCTGGCGCATCAAGATTTCGCTGCATATGGAAACCGAACTGATGTCGACGTTGCGCGAGAAGGCGGAACAGGAGGCGATTAATGTGTTTGCGCGCAACCTGAAAGACTTGTTGCTCGCCGCCCCCGCCGGACCACATGCAACCATGGGCATTGACCCCGGTATTCGCACCGGCTGCAAGATTGCCGTGGTGGACCGCACCGGCAAACTGCTGGATACGGCGACCGTTTATCCACACGAGCCGCGCCGAGACTGGGACGGCAGCCTGCACACGCTGGTGGCGCTGGCGAAGAAGCATGGCGTCGATTTGATCAGCATCGGCAATGGCACTGCGTCGAGAGAGACAGACAAGTTGGCCGCTGATCTCATCAAGCTGCTACCTGGGCAGAAGATGACAAAAATCGTGGTGTCCGAGGCGGGCGCCTCGGTATATTCGGCATCCGCATTTGCTTCAAAGGAGTTACCCGATCTGGATGTGTCGCTGCGCGGTGCGGTATCGATTGCGCGGCGCCTGCAGGACCCGCTGGCGGAGCTGGTAAAGATCGACCCGAAGTCGATCGGCGTCGGCCAGTACCAGCACGACGTGAACCAGACGCAGCTCGCGCGATCACTTGAATCGGTCGTGGAAGATTGCGTGAATGCAGTGGGCGTGGATGTGAACACGGCGTCGGTGGCATTGCTGGCGCGGGTGTCCGGCCTCACCCAATCGGTGGCGACGAATATCGTCAATTATCGCGACGCGAACGGCGCGTTCAAGACCCGCACTGCGTTGAAGTCTGTGCCGCGGCTCGGCGACAAGGCATTCGAGCAGTGTGCCGGCTTCCTGCGCATCGTCAACGGTGACAATCCGCTGGACGCGTCTTCAGTTCACCCAGAAGCCTATCCGGTGGTGGAGAAGATCCTTGCCGATATTCAGAAAGACGTGAAAGCCGTGATGGGCGACGGCAAGTTATTGAAGACGCTGCACGCTGAAAAGTACGTCGATGAAAGATTTGGCCTGCCGACGGTGACCGATATTTTGAAGGAACTGGAGAAACCCGGGCGCGACCCTCGGCCTGAATTCAAGACGGCGACTTTTCAGGATGGCGTGGAAACATTGCGGGATCTGCAACCCGGCATGATTCTCGAAGGCGTCATCACCAACGTCGCCGCGTTTGGCGGGTTTGTGGACATTGGCGTGCATCAGGACGGCCTCGTGCACATTTCGGCGCTGGCCGAGAAGTATGTGAAGAATCCGCACGACGTGGTCAAAGCCGGCGACGTGGTGAAGGTGAAGGTCATGGAGGTTGACGAGAAGCGTAAACGCATCGCATTGACGATGCGATTGAATGATACCGCTGGCCCTCGAGAAAAAACGGCGATCTCCAATACGGGCGCGCCCTACAGAGCAAAAGAGGCTGGAAACGCCCGCCAGTCAATGAGTTCAAATTCCGCACCCGCAGGCGGTGCATTGGCGGCGGCGTTTGCGAAGCTGAAGGAAAAGGTCTAAGCCGCTAAGTCTTTGCGCGCCGATTGACCCACCAGACAAATATCCCCGCCGTCACAAACATGATGGGACTGTAAACGGCGGCGGGTACCGACATCATTCCATTGCCCAGTACATTGAAGGCGATGTAGATGGCAAGCGTGCCATTGTGGATTGCAATTTCCATGGCGATGACAATAGCCTGTTTATCTGGAAGGGAGACCAGACGTGGGACGCTGTAGCCAATACCTAGTGAAGCCAGGTTGAAACAAAGGCAGGCGAGGCCGACGACAGGGAAGTATTTGACGAAGGCGTCCCATTGCTGAACGACGGAAACCACCACGAGCGCAGCCAGCAGCAGCACCGAGAAGATACGGATTGATTTCTCCATGCGGGCGGCGAACGTGGGAAATTTGGAGCGCAGGAACATGCCCACCAGTACCGGGGCAAGAATGATGACAGCGACTTCGATGATCTTCTTGAATGGCGGCGGCACGTATTGGTCGGAGGCCATGAAATATTGCAGTGCAAAACTGACGACGAACGGCAGCACCAGTATTGACAGCGCTGAATTGATGGCCGTTAGCGTGATATTGAGCGCGACATCACCATGTGCGAGGTGGCTGTAGATATTGGCCAAAGCGCCGCCGGGCGAGACGGCCAGCAGCATCATGCCCACCGCGAGTTCGGGCGGCAGCTTGAACATGACGGTGATGCCAAAGCAAATTCCCGTCAACACGAATATCTGTATGAATAGGCCGACCACGACCGCTTTTGGATATCGAACGACGCGGGTGAAGTCGGCGATGGTCAGACTCAGGCCGAGCCCTAGCATGATGACGCCGAGTGCTAAGGGCAACAGAATGTTGGTGATGATCGAGCTTTCCACTTTTCTCCGATTTCTGCTTTACCTACCGCGTTGTTGAACCTGAGATAGGCGTTAGAACTCTTTCACCACATGTTGTTGCCGTCGGCTGACCGCCAGTTTTTCCGGGATGCCCTTGATGATGACAACCCAATGGGCGCCGCCGCCTTCGGCTCGGTCTGCGTTTAGGTGACCGTCTTCGCCATCGCGGGCGCCATCGGTCACTTTTTCAAATCCGGCCACCGCCTGGGTCGCGACCAGCGTGTTGCGATGGATGCGCGTAAACATGTCGGCAAACTCGTCTTCGAGTTTGGTCAGCGATTCTTCCAGCAAGAATTCTTTTTGCGCGGTTCTCACAGTGACATATTTCAACTCAGCCTTCAGGTACAGCACGTCTTCTAGCGGGACCAGAATTATTCTGCCGCGCTCCTGGATCGACAGATGTCGGCGTCTGGCCTGCGCCCCCTCGGCAATGGCGTCGGCAACAGCTGGTTTGATCGCCATTGCTTTGCCCAACGCGCTAAGCAGCCGTTCTTGACGTATGGGCTTAAGCAGATAGTCGATGGCGTTGAGTTCAAACGCCTTCACGGCGTATTGATCGAACGCCGTCACAAAAATGAGTTTCGGTGGACTAGCCATTTTTGCGACATGGCGCGCCACCTCGATTCCGTCCATGATCGGCATGCGGATGTCGGTCAGTACGATGTCGATGCCGCCTCGATTAATCACGTCGATCGCTTCGACGCCATTGGCTGCTTCGTCGGCTATGGTCAATGGAAAGTGTTCGCGGCAATCGTCGAGCACGTCGCGCAGGCGCCGACGCGCTGGAGCTTCATCATCGACGATCAGAATTCTTGCGGGCGTTTGGGTTGACGGCATGATGACGGCGGCTCAGCAATGTTGTTGTTTGTCACACGTCCTGGGTTCGAATGGGCAGCGTTATCGTAACCAGATACGTGTCCCCTTGCACTTCTGCTTTCAGGCTCGCTTCTGCATCGAAGTGTAGCTGCAAGCGCTCTTTGATGTTGGCGATTGCCATGCGGTTGCCCGACACATGGGTCGACTCTGGGTGGAACGGGTTGGTGAGCCGGATACTAAATTGCTTCCCTCTTGGCAAGACTTCGATGGTCAGTTTGCCGGGCACCTGTCTCGGCTCGATCCCATGGTAGACCGCATTCTCCACTAGCGGCTGCAAAATCAGCGGCGGGACCAGGGCGTCGGCAGGCATTCCGGCTATTTTCCAAACCACGATCAGGCGCTCGCCCAGACGGATATCTTCGATTTCCAGATATCGCTTGCAGAGCGCGATTTCGTCTGCCAGTGGTGTCAGCTTGCGATGGTCCGACATCAGGACACGGAACAGTTCGGACATATCTTCGAGCATCCGTTCGGCACGTTTCGGCTCGGAGCGGATCAATGAAAGCACGGCGTTGATGCTGTTGAACAGAAAGTGAGGCCGGATGCGTGCCTGCAATGCCTGCAGTCGAGCCTCATTTATAGCGGGAGAAAGGGCCCGAGAGCGCAGATCGAAATAGTACAGGGCAAACCCCGTCGCAAATGCGAAGAAGAACGCGTACTGCCATACGGAAACTTCCTGGTTAAGCATGGTGATTATTTGCAGCCAATGCCAGAACAGTGCGCCGACGACGGCCTCCAACAGCAAGATGGCGACGATCCCCTGCCAGTAGCGCAGCTTGGCGAGGGGTTTCCGGAGTGCACAAGTAGCCAGTAGGGAAAAGATAATTGCCGGCTGGGCGACAGCCGAGATGAGCAGGAACTGTTGCCAGAGGTCGCGTGCATCCATACGCAGCACGGCGGCAGCGAAGCAGAGCAGGTTTATGATCGTCACCAGCCGTAACATGATTCCCAGGTTGCAGAAATCGGGCAGACGTGCCATCGCACCCGTTGTAACAACCGGCCTGCTTCCGTGTGAAGGGTGATGCTTTATACTCGACATGGCTCGATTGTGAGCGAATTTTCAACGAATTGACAATGCCATATGTCGGATAAATCACAGCAGTCGGACGGTTCTAGTACAGGAAATTCCGCGACGAAGAGTCACTTTTCTGGCCGCTTTTCCGAACCCGTTACGGAGCTCGTCAAACGATTTACAGCGTCTGTTTCGTTTGATAAGCGCCTGGCTTTTGTGGATATTCAGGGTTCGCTGGCGCACGCCAGGATGCTTGCCCGTCAGGGCGTCATTGCGGCAGGTGATCTGGCGGATATTGAGCGTGGCATGGCCGAGATTCTGGCTGAGATTCAAGCCGGTCGTTTTGATTGGCGCGTCGATCTCGAAGACGTGCACATGAATATCGAATCCCGGCTGATTGCCGCAATCGGTGATGCAGGTAAGCGCCTGCACACCGGCCGCTCGCGAAATGACCAAATCGCGACAGACATTCGTTTGTGGCTACGTGGTGAAATTGACGGGCTGGTTGAGTTGTTGCGCGCATTGCAGCTTGCGCTGGTAGGACTTGCTGAGACGCATGCAGAAACGATCATGCCCGGATTCACGCACCTTCAGGTTGCACAACCGGTGACTTTCGGCCATCACGTCATGGCCTATGTGGAAATGCTTGCGCGTGACGAGTCCAGAATGGTTGACTGCCGCAAACGAGTGAACCGGTCGCCGTTGGGTGCCGCTGCCTTGGCGGGTACCAGCTATCCGATCGACCGTGAGTCGACGGCGGTGGAGCTGGGCTTTGACGGTGTCTGCGAAAACTCCCTTGACGCGGTATCCGATCGCGACTTTGCTATTGAGTTTGTTTCCGCTGCTGCACTGGTGATGACGCATTTATCGCGTTTTTCGGAGGAACTCATTATATGGATGAGTCAAAGCGTGGCGTTCATAAACCTGCCAGACAGATTTTGCTATTCCTCGTCGATCATGCCGCAGAAGAAAAATCCGGACGTGCCCGAATTGATCAGGGGCAAGACCGGCCGGGTCAACGGCCACCTGATTGCGCTACTGACACTGATGAAGGGCCAGCCGCTTGCGTACAACAAGGACAATCAGGAAGACAAGGAGCCCTTGTTTGATACGGTCGATACCGTGCGCGATTCGTTGGCGATCATGGTGGACCTCGCAGCAGCGATTGAAGTTCGGCCGGAGCGGATGGCGGCAGCGGTCAAGCGCGGATTTGCGACGGCCACCGATCTTGCTGATTACCTGGTCAAGAAGGGTCTGGCGTTTCGCGATGCACATGAAGCCGTTGCACTGGCTGTGCGGGATGCGGAGAAAGCGGGAAAGGATCTAGCGGACTTGCCGTTGGAGGTCTTGCGCAAATATTCTACTTTGGTGGGTGAAGATATCTATGCCGTCCTTTCACCGGAAGGCTCGGTTGCCAGCCGCAATCACATCGGCGGGACTGCGCCAGCGCAGGTCAGGTTGGCAGTGATGCGGGCAAGAGCGCGATTACATTTCGCGCACTGATGCGGGCAATGGGTCAGGTTTCAACGCGGTCTCGCTCTTCGGCAATGCGGTTTATCAATCTGATGGCGGGGGCCCGCCTATTCGTCGTCCTCGTCGCTGCCCCCGCCCTTTTCCTCATACAACCAACAGATTTTTCTCGCCTCCGGGCCGGATAGGCGATCACCCATCAGACCGCACCGGTAAGCTCGGGCCGAGAGGCGTTCAAAATGCCGGCAGCCACTGCAACTACCGAACGGCTGACGTTCATTGTCGGCCTGGAAGGTCGTCAGCGTTTCGCGCAATGCCGATACGGCGTTGCGAATACGATTTGGACTGATGTTGCGCGTGGCGTGCTGCCAGGCGCTTTGCGGCTGTGCATCATATAAGAACTGTTCGCCGCTGGTGGAGAGTCTGAGCCGGACCACGCGACGATCAAGGTCATCCTGGTAGCGTTCGATCAGGCCGCGACGATCCAGCAGCAACAGGCTTTGCGACATCGTACCCTTGGTGAGTCCGAGATATTCGGCCATGGCCTGCGGTGTGTTCGAGTAGCGATTGGCCCGGGTAAGATAGACCAGTGCATGGACATGCACCGGCTGCAGTTGCTCGTCCGCACCGGCGCGGCGGAATTCCGCCCGCAGCAAATTGCCGAGGCGTTCGACTAGTTCAAGAAGGACTTCCGGGCTCTTATCCATGCCGTCTAAGATGGTTGGTTGGGTGGGTTGTTTTTAACGCCGTGTGGCGCTTCCTGCAAATAATGGTTTCGAGTCGCTACCATGCGAGGGCGATTTTTGGTCAAGTATTTTTGGTATTGATTCGATACTAAACTTGGCGGAGGCTTTTATCAAGCCGCATTTATTGCGGCGCGCGAATTCAGATTGTGATTGACATCACAGTTCCACCCTGTTCGGCTATCACGCGGGCAAGCAATGCTTGCAGGGATTCGCCGCTGCGGGTGTCGCGCCACTCGGCCCCGTCAAAGCGAAAATGAAATCCGCCGGATTTTGCGGCTACCCAGATTTCGCGGTTGAAGGTCTGGCGATTGATGATGACCTTGCTGTGATTTATAAATTCGAGCGTGAGTACTCCACCGGCGATCTCGCTGTCGATGTCAGATTCGGCAGTGTCCAGTGCCGCCTCTATCGCTGAAAATACCGCGTCTACACGGGCGTGAAATGCGCTTTCGTCCAGTGGAATCGGTGTATTCATGCCGTGATACCATCCTTTCGCCACGTTAAAACTCACTAAGTCATCCTGCCATGCGTCGTCTCGTCCTCATTCTATTCGCTTTCAGCCTGTGCTCTTTTCTTGACGGGTGCGGCCAAAAGGGTCCGCTCAAACTACCCCCGGATGCCGCCCCACCGGCTGCAAAAATCGCTTGAGCCGGAGCGATGAAATGACGATTTCACTCGCCACCTTTGGCGTACATCGCGCCAGCGACGCGGGCGGATTGATGATGGAAGAGGTACCGTTGAGCGATGTCGCGAAGCGTTTCGGCACACCCTGCTTTGCATATTCAAAGATGGCGCTAGTCACGGCGTACCAGCGCCTTGACGCGGCGCTAAGGTCGGCCCGACAAGGCCGCGCCTATCTAATCTGCTACGCGGTAAAAGCCAACTCTAACCTTTCAGTGTTGCGGGTGTTTGCTGAACTTGGATCTGGCTTTGATATCGTCTCAGGTGGCGAGCTGATGCGCGTTCTGGAAGCTGGCGGCAATCCAAGCAAGATTGTTTTTTCCGGATTGGGAAAGACGGCGGCCGAGATGCGGCTGGCTTTGCAAGCGAACATCAAGTGCTTCAATCTGGAAAGCGAATCGGAACTCGATCGACTGAACAGTGTTGCCCGCGAGCTCGGGGTGGTCGCCGACATCAGCCTGCGGGTGAATCCTGACGTGGACGCCAAAACGCATCCCTATATTTCCACCGGCCTGAAAAACAACAAGTTTGGCATTGCCTTCGACCGCGCAATCCCGGTCTACCTGCGTGCCGCATCGATGCAGAACATTCGCGTCGCGGGTGTCGACTGCCACATTGGCTCTCAACTCACCGACGACAAGCCGCTGCGGGAAGCGATGGCACGCATTGTTGCACTGGCTGATACGCTCGCTGAAAGGGGGATACCGGTACGCCACATCTGCCCCGGAGGTGGCATTGGCATTACTTACAAGGATGAATCGACCATTGACTTGTTCGCCTACGCGCAGGCACTTGAGTCCAGTCTCGGCTCGCGTGATGTTGAGCTTCTGCTGGAGCCGGGCCGTGTGCTGGTCGGTAACGCAGGGGTTCTGCTGTCACGGGTGGAGTTCGTCAAACCCACCGACAGCAAGAATTTCCTGGTGATCGACGCGGCAATGAATGACCTGATTCGCCCTTCGCTCTATCAGGCGCACCATGAAGTAGTGATGGCCGGGCCGCTTGACACAGCTGCAACGACGCGAGTTTATGACGTGGTCGGACCGGTTTGCGAGAGCGCCGATGTGCTCGCGCATGCGCGCGCACTTGCTGCACAAGAAGGCGACACAGTTGCCATACTTTCTGCCGGTGCATACAGCTTTGTGATGTCGTCGAATTACAACTCCCGCCCACGCGCCGCAGAGGTAATGATCGATGGCAGTACGGCGACACTGATCCGTCAACGCGAGACTTTTGATGACCTCGTCAGGCAGGAACGCCTGCAAAACTGTAATTCGAATATTGATTAGTGTCGCAACGACACTAATTTGTAAAGTGCGCATTCAAATAAGCACACTTGACATGGCCCAAAACTGGTGTCTTAAAAAACTTCTGTAATAGAATCCGCTTCACCAAGTGCCTGTGTTGTTGTTGGCTCAATTGTTTTTTTGTCTAACTGTGCTGACGGCAATCCGGGTTGAGTGAGGTTGCTATGCTGATGGTCATCAGTCGGCGCAGTTCTCCTGACTCAATCGTTCGACAGAATGAATTCTTGGTAGTGCGGCAACTCATCGCTGCGCTATATACAAGCAATTCGGTCCAACCATCGAAAGGAGTTTCACCATGGCAACAGCCAAAAAACCGGCAGCAAAAAAGCCGGCAGCAAAGAAACCTGCAGCAAAGAAACCTGCAGCAAAGAAGCCAGTAGCAAAGAAGAAACCAGCAGCCAAAAAACCGGCCGCTAAAAAGAAGCCAGCAGCGAAAAAGAAACCCGCTGCTAAAAAGAAGGTAGCCGCCAAGAAAAAACCGGCCGCCAAGAAAAAAGCTGCCCCTAAGAAAAAGGCAGCCGCCAAGAAGAAACCAGCCAAGAAGAAAGCTGC
>JBBQFL010000048.1:0-33890 GCA_038321965.1 Burkholderiales bacterium
GCGCAGTTTGAGCGCGCATGCAACGCCGAATTGATCGAGTCAGCCAACGACGACTTATCCACAGTTACCATTCAAAACAGCCAATCTGCTCGGCTGACAAAAAGAGCGGCTTAAACCCTCAATGAAAAGTGGACAGGATCACCTGGAGTTGGTTGAAGACTGGCGCGGCGACACCTACCGCCCCGTCTATACAGTGCGGTTCAAGTCCGCAATTTATGTGCTTCACGTGTTCCAGAAAATCCAAACAAGGTGTCGCTACCCCGAAAGCCGACATGGAATTGATTCGCGATAGACTAAAGTTGGCCGAAGCAAGAGCCAAGGAGTAACAAAATGACTACTAAAGTAAAAACCGCTTATGAAGAACTCGGCTACGCTAGCGCCGATGAAATGCTCATCAAAGCCAAGCTCATGACCGAAATTGCCGGTCAGCTCAAGCGCCGACAAATCAACCAAACGGAAGCTGCGGCATTGCTGGGTTTTTCGCAACCGAAGCTTTCCAATTTGCTACGCGGCCAGTTTCGTGGTGTCTCTGAAAAAAAATTGATGGAATGCCTGACCAAGCTGGGACGCGACATTGAGATCATCGTCAAACCCGCGCCTCGCTCGCGCCGTGAGGGACGGATATCGGTGGCCGTCACTTAGTTGTCAAGACCGCGAAGATGGACCGATCGGCCTACCTAGTAAGCTCGGCCATGGCATTTGCTCGTGAGGGTGGGTTGGCAAAGGCAACGTCCAACGGCGTTACGACAAAGCAGGCGGCCGGGAAAAAGAAAGCTGTCTAAGCCGTCGTCCTCGACTCGATCGGGGGCCTAGCGTCGCGAACTGCTCGCTACCCCAGCCGTGTAGGTGAAATCGCGCACCATGTTGCCGTTGTTAAAGACATTGATGGGCTCGCACGCCAATATCGACCTGGTGAACAGGAACAACGCCATATCCGGCCGGCCCCACGGACCATAAACCGTGAAAAAGCGCAGCCCGGTGCAAGGCAACCCAAACAGGCTGGCCTAGCTATGGGCCATTAACTCATTGGCTTTCTTGGTTGCGGCATAGAGCGCGACGGGGTGGTCAACAGTTTGCGGCTCTGCGAAAGGCAGGGCGGTGCTTGCTCCATACACAGAACTAGACGACGCAAAGAGAAGTTTGCCAACCTTGGAATGGCGACAGCCTTCGAGAATATTCAAGATCCATTAATATTGGCTTCGATATAGCCGTGCAGGTTGGTGATGGAATAACGCACGCCTGCTTGCGCTGCGAGGGTCACGGCGACATCAAATTGATGCGCTGCGAAATAGTGACTCCATCACTTTTCGATCAGCGATATCGGCTTTGATGAACGTGAACGTTTCTTGCGAGGTTAGCTTAGCTAAGCGCGCCTCTTTGAGCGTGACATCGTAATAGTCGTTGAGGTTGTCAACGCCGACGACGGTGTCGCCACGGGCGAGAAGGCGTTGCGAGAGGAAGTGGCCGATGAAGCCGGCGGCGCCGGTAACCAGTATTTTCATATTCTGATTTTAGCGGGGCGCTAGCTAACTAACATTACTGATTGCCAATTGGTAGACCTTCATAGTTTCAGAGATCACGCGGCCTTCAGAAAATTCATTGACGGCGATCTCACGTGACCGGCTACCAAATGCACGTCTTAGCGCCTGTGACTCAATGAGTTTTGTGATTGCCGCTGCAAGCGCGGCGACATCGCGCACAGGCACCAAGAGCCCATTTTCATTGTCCCGACAAATCTCCCGGCAACCCGGCACATCTGTTGCGACCAAGGGTAGCCCGCATGCGGCCGACTCAAGCAGGCTGCGCGGCGTTCCTTCGCGATAACTGGGCAGCACGCAGATGTCGGTTTCTGCAAGCAGCGCCCGCATGTCATCGCGCTGGCCGAGTAGCACGACATCCCCTTTTCTACGCCATTGATCGAGCGTCGTGTCGCTGATCGATGATGGGTTTCCTGGGTCGGGCTCACCAGCTAACGCAAAATAGGCGGCTGGAAACTCCTGTTTGACGAGCGCCGCAGCCTGGACGTATTCGGCAACACCTTTTTCACGTAGTAGCCTGCCCACCATCAACACGCGGACGCCTTGGCTATCTCTGGTGTGGTACTCGTTTGGTGCAAAGCGCGAGGTATCAACGCCGGAGCCACGGATCAAATGGCATTGGCGCTCCACGACCAAACCCAGCGCCAAGAACGCACGCATGTCATCAGGATTCTGGAACACGACCCGTGCCCGACCCAGTGCAAACCGATACAGAGGACGCACGACGTGCCTCAGTAAGCGATTCTTGCGTGAGTAAGTTGTAAAGACATGTCCCATTCCGGTGACCGCCGCGACGCTGATGGCACCACTAAGTCGGGCCGCGATGCCGCCATAGATCACGCACTTGATGGTGAAGTGATGGACAATTTCGAACCGTTCCCGACGATAGAGGGTTGCAAGGCGAAACAGCGTTTGCAACTCCCGGAGCGGATTGGTGCCCGCACGGTCTAATGGAAAGGCAATCCAGCGAAATCCAGCAGCCACCAATTTTTCGCCATATGGGCCGGGTGGTGAAATCAGTACGACTTCATGCCCAGCTTTAGCGAGAGCCTTTGCGAGCGGAAGACGAAAGTTGAACAAATACCATTCGGTATTGGCGAACAACGCAATTTTCAAGACACCGCCTTAGCCAGTGAGTAGCGTCGGATCGTGCTGCCCACTGCGAATCAGATTGAGCGCCCATTGCTTGAAGTTACTGGCGGGAAAGGTACCGCGGCGTTGGTCAGGGGCTGCCGAAAGGTTCGGCAGATACGCAGCAAATGTCCCCTCGGGGATGTGATACCCGGAGCCGGCCTCGATCTCCACCGCCCGAATCCCTAGCTCGGCGAATGCACGCGAGCCCGAGGGACTGCTCGCCATGCCGGTTTCAATATCGGACCGTGGCGGCAATCTGGTGGAGATGCTTAGGCTGATGCCAATCACGCGCACATCGAAGAGTGGGCTGCCACTGGTTGCGTGACATGCCGACAACCACGCGATGACTTGCGCCCGCTTCGTGTGGTCTGGAATGTCCGCCGCTACCTGCGGGATCATCGCCAGCAAAGGCTTGTAGTCGTCTTTGGAAAGCCCGCCCGCCGCAAGCAGCGCATCAACACTGACAATATGCAGTTCCATACCTTCATGATAATCACGGTGAACGGGGCCTTGCCCCATGCTCGATGCGAAGACAACCGCGAGCTCCGGATTGACTTTGGTCCAAGCCAGCACATCCGCCATCATTTCGTCTAGGACGGAAAGCGCAAAGCGCATCAATGGCTCGCGCGAAACGCTGGATGCCTCGGTGGCCGAGAAGTCTTCGGGAAACACATCTTTCCAATACCGATGCATCACACCAGCGACGTGGTTGGTAAAAAAGCTGCTGTACGCAGGCGGTGAAGCAGGGTTGAAGTGCTTCCGGAAAACATCCCAAAACAGAATTGTTTGGAAGACTGGACGACGCGTAACGAGAGAACGATCAAATCGCTCCCTAAGCAACTGCTGGGCAATGCGAAGCGCGGTTTTGATACGAATGCCTGCGCGTGTAGCGCAGGAAAGTAACTGCCAAATCTCTGACGCGCTTGGTAAGGCAGCGGAGAGAACGCGTGGGTTTTTTTTGACTTGCGAAAGATTGAGCGACTGCAAGGGCTCGAGATACTTTGGAAAGCACGTGGCATCGTGAGCAAACGTATCCGGTACATAAAATCCACCCTTACCGGGCTCGATTGGCGGCCAACTTTGCATGGCACCACACACCCCTACTGCCTCACGGTCATTCAGGATTTCCTGCCAGATTGGCGCTCCCTTGAATGTGGCTGGGTCCTGCCCGAGATTGAATACGCCGTGAGATTCATTGCTCATACCGCGGTGCATGGACGGCCATGTCACCCAGGGGGAAAGCTCGCCAGAGTCGACAGCGATTGAGGTGTAATGGCTCGATCTTGAAAAAAACTCGCGGATGTTTGGATACTCGGGGACAGTGAGATACCGATCAAGTAGCCGCCAAGGGATTTCATTGATTTCCAAAACGAGTAGCGGTCTCATGGGCGGCTTAGCTCAGATAAACTGATATCGTATTTGATTAGTGCGTCGCATCTTGCGCCTGCAACCATGCCTGAAACATGAGAACTGACCATAGCTGATAATGCCAGTTACGAAGCCCCGAAAGATGCTCTTCCCATTTTTTCCTGACAAGTTCTGGATTGAGGTATCCCTGTTTTTTCAACAACTGTTCATTGAGTAAACTTTCCGCCCAAGGCCGCAAGGGGCCTCTTAGCCATTTGTCGATTGGCACGCCAAATCCCATCTTAGGCCGCTCGATCAGCTCTCGTGGTACATGCCTATATAGAACCTCGCGCAGAATCCATTTGCTAACGCCACCGCGTAGCTTCATGTTGAGCGGAAGATGCCAGGCAAAGTCCACTACACGGCGATCTAGCAATGGCACGCGAGACTCCAGGCTCACCGCCATTGACGCGCGATCAACCTTCACTAAAATATCATCTGGAAGATAGGTAAGTGCATCGAGGCGCATCATTTTCTCGCTCAAGTTTAGATGCTGAGCTTGCGGTGCCTCTAGCTCAAATACGCTTTTAGGCTCTTTGGCGTGAAGCACCAGATTTTCGGGAGCAGGCCAAAGGGATACTAATTGCCTGTAGAGGCCGGAAGCGTTCGCGACACCCAGCAGCCCAGCAGCTTTTTGCCATTTGTCTGCTGGATTGGTGAATTGGAAACGCTCAGACAGCATAGGACGAACTAGCCAATAGGCACCGTTCACAATGGCTGGCGGAATGTTAGATGCAACCAAGCAGGCTACCCGACGAACGCCTTTTGGCAATGGGGCAATCTTGTTCCACAGGTTTTGCGTCCACACATAGCGGTTATAGCCACAAAAGAGCTCGTCGCCAGCATCGCCTGATAGGCTCACTGTCACCTCTTGTTTGGCAAGATGCGCGACGAGATAGGTTGCAATTTGTGACGAGTCTGCGAACGGTTCGTCATACAGAGTCGGCAACAAAGGCACGGTTTCAAGCGCCTGATCCGGCGTGACATAAAGCTCGGTGTGATCGGTCCCTAAATGTTTTGCAACTGCCAGCGCGTTCTCGGCTTCATTGAATTCACTTTCTGCAAAACCGATGGTGAATGATTTAACCGGCCGATTGCTTTGTGATTGCATCATTGCAACCACCGTTGATGAATCAACGCCACCCGAAAGGAATGCGCCCAGTGGAACGTCGGCCACCATTCGACGGCCAATAGCGTCCTTCAAAAGAGTTTCCAACTTGTCGATTGCCGCCTTATCCGTCCCGACAAATGGCTGTGATCGGCCAATTGCGATTGCGTCGTCAAGTTGCCAATACAAGATGGGCTCTGGATTTACGTGCTTCATGACCTCAGAGAGATCAATTCTCACATAGTGACCCGGCATAAGTTTATAAATGCCCTCATAAATTGAGTGCGGTGCCGGAACATAGCTGTATCGAAAATACGAAGTCAGCGCATTGCGGTCAATTGTCGCTTTGAAATCGGGATGCGCCTTTAATGCTTTCAGCTCTGAGGCAAAAACAAACGAATTGTCAGCATAGCCATAGTAAAGCGGCTTTTCACCTAAACGGTCGCGCGCAAGGTAGAGAGCTTTCTGTGAAATATCCCAAATTGCAATGGCAAACATTCCATCCATCTTATGCAGGGCAATTTCGATTCCCCAATAGCTCACTGCGGCAAGAATGACCTCAGTGTCTGACGAGCCACGCCACGCATGGCCAGGGTGGATGCCTGTGATCTCTGCGCGAAGCTGGTTGAAGTTATAAGCCTCACCGTTGTATACCGTGATGTAGCGCCCACAGTGAGACTCCATTGGTTGAGCACCGGATGGCGTGAGGTCAAGAATTGATAGTCGACGGTGACCAAGGGCGATGCCAGAGGTGATGTCTGACCAGTGCCCTGAAGCGTCTGGCCCACGATGCGCGAGCCTATCTCGCATGGTAATAATAAGGGATTCGGACCAAGCGAATGGGGGGGCAAGAAAACCAACAATTCCACACATATTTTCTTATCGCAATTTTGTAACACGATTGAGATTGTGGTTTGAGGGCGCAATAAGAGTTATGGGCGCCTTATTCTTGGTGCCGATAACGATGAAAAGCCCAAGAAGCACAGGCAGGATTTGCAACTTGAAACGAACAGCAGTTCCCAGATTTTGGTACGAAATGGGACCATACAGAATTACCCAGACAAGGAGGAATGCCATTCCTGCTAGGAGTTCCCGTTTACGGAGGAACGTAGCTTTAAAACGTACTATTGCCCGCAGAAAAAGTGCTAATAGGAGCATATTTTCCAAGCCTGAGAGCGTCCCAAACACAGATAAAATTTCGAAGGGTAGGGGTCTAAAAAGCGCAGTAAAGGCAGCCAACGGTGTGAACGCAAGTAGTTGCAATGGGTCAGTAAGATTGACCTCAATTACTTGGCTAGAACCACCCACGTCACTCCAATTGCGTGACAGACTGTCATATCTTTCTAGGGCATCTCTTCTTGACTCAATTTCAAAGCGTTCGTTAAAGACAGTAACCAGACCGACGGCAATGCCGAACGCAAAGATGATTAGCGCAATTCGTATCAATTTCGATTTGACCCCAGTCATAACAATAACCATCGCAGGCGCTAACAGGATAAGCGCAAGCCAAATACGGATATAGGCAACCAGCAAAATCCCAATAGCCAGCCAGAAGAAACCTAACCAAATTTTTCCTTTTGGCATGAGCGTCATTCCCATACAGGCAATTGCGATGCCGAGCAGCGAAATCGAATCTTTGCCCAAGATTGAAGACCAAAACAAAATAGAAGGGAATAGTCCAAGACCGACTAGCCATACTCGATTCGACGATCCCGCAGCAAGGCAAAACACTCTGTAGAAAATCACAATGGCGACTAGACCAACGTAGGCAAACGCGACTTTTAACAAATGGTACGAGTCCGGTAGAACGCTAAGTAGCAATTTACAAAGTTCAATTACATTTGTTGTACCATCGCCGATCGCAAAGCCAAAAAAAACTGGTTGCCCGGCTGCAGAGTTGAAGTACCCAAACGCATCTAGTTCAACAAAGTATGCTTCGTAAAAAAGCATTAGAACTAAACATACAACCAACTTCGCTTGCCAAAGTAAAAAAACAATCAATTTTTCATGCCGGTTAATTGGCCAAAAGAAAATTGTAAGTGTAAGGATTAGTCCAAGAAAAACTCCAGACAAGTAGTCAACTTGCCCATCGGCATAGATGTAAGTAGCTGCCGTCTCAACAACACTTGAGTTCGAAAATGCAATACAAGACAGAAGCAAGAAAACTTGAAAGCTGAGACCCAAAATTAGTGCTGAGCGGTCGCTGAAACTACGCTGACGTACCCCACTGACAGCTGAGGGGTCTACCTGCAGCCTTCTTACGATCAGATCATTGGAATAGTTTTGCATATTCCGCCAAGCAAACCTTCCAATCGCGCATGTAGTTCACACCACGTCTATTGAGTTTCAGATTTATCAATTGCTCACTAGCCGGTCTCGGCGCGAAGTAGTCCTTTGCGAAAAAATCAGAGCTTACGATTTTCACTTCTACCGAGTCCTCTAGTCCGAGTAACTGGACAAACTCGCTTGCAACTTCATGTCTGCTGGATAGACCACCACAAACTTGGTTGTATAGGCCGTAAACTTCACTCTCCACCAATTTAACGATTCCATTTGCGAAATCGACTGTATAAGTCGGTGTCCCTAGTTTGTCATCTACGACGTTTAGTACTGTTGCGCCAGCCGCGATCTGCTTGTAGATCTTGTTAATAAATTTTTTATCTTTTTTGGGCCCACCGCCCATCATCCAGCCCGCACGAAAAACAAAATGCTTGTGCACGCTAGTACATACATACCGCTCGCCATAGTATTTGGACTTCGCGTAGACGGCCAGTGGGTTAGGTGCGTCAAAATCGTTGTAAACGTCTTTCTCTCCGCCGAAAATGCCCGCCGTCGAAATGTAAACGTACGGCACGTCCAGTTTCGTCGCAATAAGCCCCAAATTTTCTGCACCCAATCCATTTGTAAGCCATGAGTTCTCGGCATTTTGCTCACAGTATTCCAGATCGGTTAGCGCAGCGAGATTAATGATCAGGTCTGGCTTGAAGTCCCGTATATGCTTGTCAATTGATGAGAAATCTCTGACGTCGGCGTATTCAAGCCATGATTCATTCAGATTGATATCGCTTGCAAGAACAGCGGCACCGGTCGTCAAGAATCGTTGATAAACAGCGTCGCCTAACATCCCACCGCATCCGGCGATGTATACCCGCGAATCTTTTGCGATTAACAACGTATCTCCCTATTCTTATCGCTCAGCAAACAAGTTGAGAAAGATGCTTGTATTTGCCTCAATAGAATAATGCTGGCGAATGTGCTCTCGGGCTTTTGAGCCCATCGCTGTCATTGCTTCGGGCGCTGCAAGCAAAGTCGATAACGCGCTGACCCACGCATCGGTGGTGTTTTCAACGACAAAGCCCGTTTCACCATCAATGACAACCTCCTGGCCTGATCCAATTGCCGAAACGACTGGTACTGCGCATACGCCCGAATATTGAATCGCTTTCAGCCCCAACTTGCCCAATTCCCAGGCTCCCTCGGGTATGGGCATCAGTCCAATGTCTATAGCAGCTAAGTCTTCAATTTCAGTGTCAAGGCACCATGGTTTAAAGACATAGTTTTTGATTTCAAAGCACATTGGATCAACATCGCAAATTACTCGAAATTCGAAATCATAATTATTCTGGAGACGAATGAGCGCGGACTTCACGATGTCTAAATATTTTGCTGTCGAGTGGGAGCCAGTCCATCCGATGATAATTTTTCTCTCGGAGACGTCTATTTTTCGTACTGGACGGTGATAGCTCAGGTCTATCGTGGTCGGTACTATGATGGTATGTGTATTGAACTGATGCGCCCAATTGTATAGGTGTGTATTTGACACGGAAACTCTCCATGCAATCCGCGCAATATATGAAACTTTTGACGGCCACTTTGCAAACGAAACGAGATGATTTGCCTCGGAGGTTTTTGGCAAAAAGATTGCATCGTCAAAATCGTAAACAATGCGGATACCCAACTTTGAGATAATGTATTCAATTATTGGTGGTCCGATCGGAGCTGCTTCGCGGTGTATATAAACACAATCGTAACGAAACAAGGTTGCCAATACCCTTAAGCGCCTCAAGAATCCCGCAATCGTTCCGATAGTCTTGCGAGTCCAATATCCTTTTTTGTAAAGTACCTGCATTGTTGCGCTTGTCAGGAAAGGGGAAACTTTTGTATCAATGCCGGCAGCGGACAAGTTTGGAAGATAGTGTTCAAATCTAAAGCGCTGCGACGGCGCGATATCCATTGGATATGGACAAAGCACAAGAAGTTTCTCAATGTATTTACGTGTCATCTGTTACGACACTTCGCGCTCAACACTATTAGGTATTTTTCGGTTCCAATATTTTATGTACCACCATCCAGATCGCAACGTTCTTTTTATTTTCAGCATGATTCGAACTGCGAAGCAATAAATTTTCGCGCAGAACTTGGGCAATACAGAAATCGGATAGCAGTAAAACCAAAATCTGTAGTTGTAACGAAAAGTGGAAATGAGTACTTTGGTGCACTCCTCCTCATTGTAACTATGGTGTCCTCGTTGAATGTATAAATGGTTCGGAAAGTACGATTCAAGTACACCATTGGCAATAACATCAGCTACCCAAGGGCGATTAGGGAACTCTGCCTTTGCAATTTTCTGGAATACTGGGCCAAACGAAGAGCAAGCAGCATATCCACCAGAGTTATTTAGTTGTGACGCAATCATGCATTCGGAAATAATTAGACACGGAAGGCTTGTTTTTAGAGCACCAAATACGAATACCATTTGATTTATGATCGAGCCAATATATTGGTCAAAGGTAGCTCCCGGTTGAGCTTCTAAAATGGCTTTCTTATTCATGATGCCACGTGTAATGAATGAAAGAAGGCAGTGGCCCGTTTTTATGACATCATCGGAATCCGTTAAGCGAGAGGGCCCCATATTCTGGAAAAAATAGTTTCGATTCGCAAACTCGCCTTTAAATGCGAAGCCGCCGACGTAAGCGAATGAAAGACGGTATCGACGGAGCAGCGGGACCAGCCGATCAAGTGCGCCCTCAAGCATCACATCGTCATCGCCAAATAACCATACGTACTCTGTAGTGGCCTGCAAAAAACTGTAGCGCAAATTTCCATCGAGCCCCAGATTCTTTGGATTTCGCAGGCTTCGAAAAGGGAGAGACCCGCCTATGAATTGAGCGATAACTTCATGCGTATTGTCGGTGGAACCATCGTCAACGATGAGCACCTCAACAGCATCTGCATACTTGCGTAACTCAGGCGCGATCGATTCGAGTAATCGCTGAAGGAAGCGATCGCGGTTGAAAGTTGCAATGACGATGGTCAGCAGACACTGCTCTCTTGTATCCGTTAGGCTATTCATTTCTCAGCGTTGTAATTTGAACGCATAAATGTCGACGCGGTCGAGAACACTAATGCATTTAGAAGTGAGTCTGGACACAAGGTAGACAATTCTTGCGAGCCATAAAGGAAGGTGCGTCACTGGGACAACAAATAGCCAATAGGCAACGAACTTTGAGTACGCTCGCTTCATATGAGCCGGATCCCCGTCGCTCACACTGAAGTCTCCCGACGCTTTAGTGCGAATTGCAATTATCATCGAAGGGAGATACTTTACAACGGTGCGCGCCTTAAAGACTCGCGCAAGCCTTATTGTGGTCGAAGAGTCAAGTATTTCTGTAATTTGTGTGGAAAAAGTCTCGCAAGCGTTGTATCCGCCTGAGCCACCCGCACGGCTAAATACCAGTCGCTGAGGTATATAACAGAAACTGTTACCGGTCGTTAGAATACCAAGTATCCAACTGAGTTGCGGGAGCACCGTGTCGCGATACTTATATGTCGGCGCTGGCTCACGAATATTTTGATAGGTTGCTTTCCTAAGTACGAGGCAACTGAGAAATGTCATGTAAACGTGGACGAGTCGCACAAAGGACATTGCGTCCATCATCATGGGACTGATTTTTTTGACTGCGCGCATTTGCGATACTGAGGTGGGCGAGTGGAACGATTGTGCGCCGAAATGCAGCAGGTCAGGCCGATTTTGCCTTAGCACCTTCAAGATCTGGGCAAGCATTCCGTCACGGAGTACGTCGTCGTCACCGATAGTCCAGCTAAATTCCGTTTCGGCAATTTCAAAGCACTTGATGATATTGGCCGCCATGCCAATGTTCTCGACGTTGCAAATGTATTCGAAACCCATTCCTTTTTGTTTCCACTCTGCGCATCGCAACGCCGTTTCATCAGTCGAATGATTGTCTACCACCACGATTCGAATCTCGTCCCTGAACGCATCTATTTGCGCGAACAGTGAAGCTAGCAGAGCATCAAGCGTTTCTGCTCGGTTGAACGTTGGTATGGAAATAGTAAGGAGCGCGCTCATGGCTTATGCGTCGATTGAGCGCGTTGATGGATTTGTGGTAAAGCGTACGCCAATCATCAGCCTGGCAAGGCTGGCGTAAAGGGCGATGCTAACAAGCTGCGCTGCAGTAGCGGCTAGTGGCAAATCGGCGTGCTCCCAAGGTGTTAAGGCAATCTGGGAAAGTAGGTAAAAGATCACCACGAATAGCCCGTTGACGGCGATGAAAAACGAGGCGCGGCGTGCTGCTACGACGATGGCAACGAACACTGCTTCCAATTGGATGATGCCGTACCAACATGACAGTATCAGAAAGACCAGTGCCAAATCATCGAGGGGCATCTTCTGTGGTACCAAGAATCTGATAAGTGTCGGCAGGAAGACCCAGACCGTAGCGACCACCACCAACAAAATTGGTAACACACGTTTCACAAAATCTTTTGCGGCGGTCGTCACCACGCTTCGATTATTTTCGGCCCAACCACGCGAGACTTGCGCATTAAGAATTCCGCCTTGAGGGCCGACGGCGATGCCTGCTGTAGCGGAGGCAAATCGGCTTGCGTACTGGAAAATCGAAATGCTGCCCGGTGCAAGGGCGGAAAGGGTGCTGTTGATGATGAGCGCCGAGAAGAAATTGTGGAGCGCGTGCCCGGTGCGCATAGCAATGCTTGCAACAATAAAGGGGCGCAGCGCCAGCCAATACCCGCGTGGGCGTGCCGGTACGCCGACTTGCGGCCAAACGAGTGCAAAGCACAAAATCATTTGTAGCGCGCCCCCTGCGCCAACAAGCCACGCAAGGCTAGAAACTGCGCCAGAAATGAGATATGCGTATAGCAATAGGATGGTCATAACAAGCGGAGCCCAAAGACCGACGATGTAACTCAGCACGTAACGACCTTGGGCATTCAGATATTGACGAACCACGTGCGCTAACGGAGCTGCCGCGATTTGCGCCGCCATCGCAATGACGATGTTAGATGCGCTCTCTTTCGCTTGACCTGATTGACCTACCGCAAAAAACTGGACGATGATTGGCGAGATAAATGCAACCAGTATCGCGAACACGACGCCGGATACGATTGCCCATTGGCAGGCGGCTTGCGCGAAAACGAGCGCCCGATCCACGCCAAGTGCCCGTTCGTGTTCATAAAAAATTAGGAACTGGTCGACGCCCAATTGCGACAAAAAAGTGAATGTGGCAACAATGGCGAGACTCAGTAGCCAGACGTCTGATTCGCCGGATACCCCCAACATTCGGAGCGTCAGGACCGAGTTTGCAAGGCCGATGGCGACGCTACACGCGCCCAATGCGCTATAGCCCAATTGTGTCCGACTAGTCATTCGTAACCTTCGGAACCACGCACATGCTGTCGCCATTGGGTCGGGGTCTGCCCAAATTGATAAGTTCGGCCAGTCCCGCGTCGAGCGAGATTGCCGCCGCCCAACCAGGCACTCTCGGCAGCGTCGGAGTCTGCATCACTTCCCTCGCACGATAAGGCCGCTCGCCCCATGCGATGCTAAGCCGCTTGCCGGCGATGGCTTCGTAGCGGTTGGCGATTTCGCGCAGCGGCAGTGGGGCACCGGAACTGACACCATATTGCTCGTGATTGCTAGCGGCGGATTGTAGCGCTTGGTGGGCGGCGATCAAGTAGGCGTTCGCCACATCATCATTGTGCGCCATGTCGATCTGCTGCTCGCCCTTGGAGAATGCAATCGGCACTGTGGCGTCAGTCGCTTTCCTGAAAATATTTAATAGCTTGTTTCGAGTATCGCCCGGGCCATAGGTGTCGAATAGCTTGAGGGTGATTGCCCGGAAGCCGTAGGCGTTGCAATAGAAATCAACGATGTCCTGTGCTGCTTGCTTGGTGGCCGCGTAGTAATTTACGGGGTCGTAGGCGGAATCCCGATAATGCTGCCAGGAGGTCCCCGTGTTTATTATGGTGTCGCTGCCCGCCAGCCTCATGCCCTCGAGTAGCTGAGTCGTGAAGGTGATGTTGGCATCTACCATCGGTGCGATGTCCCCCGACGTATGTTCGGCGCGGAACATAGACGCTAAGTGGAACACCACCTCAGGCAACGCGGTGTTGACGGCACCGATCACGGCGGCGGTTGTTGCAATACCCTCCGTCGGCAGGCGGTGAATGGTGAGCTTGTCGGCGATGTCGGCAATCGCGGCTAGCGATGAGTAGGCGCGGACGATTATGTGGACGTCATGACCTGCAAGCACCAACCGCTGCGCGAGGTGGCTACCGACAAAGCCAGTGGCGCCGGTGATAAGGCAGCGTGTGAAAGTCGCGCCGCTCAAATCGGCTCGCTGAAAGGTGAAATGAATTCGGCCAGCGTAGCGAATGCCTGGTCGCGCAATGATAGTGTCGGCGGTGCATCACCCAGGCCCCAATCAAAGCCGAAACTATCCCAGCGGACACCGCTGTCGCAAGCAGGTTGATGCACGGTGGAGGTGTAGTATTCCAGCACCGCCTCGTCGCTCAGCGTTAGGAAGCCATGCGCCGCGCCGCATGGCATGTACACCGCAGCCGGGTTAGCACCATTCAGCAGAAACCCGGTCGCTTGCTTGAATGTCGGCGATTGCGTGCGCAAATCGAGCACCACATCCATCACCTTGCCCGTAACACATCGCACGATCTTGGCGTGATCGTAAGGCGGTTGTTGAAAGTGCATGCCGCGGATGACGTTTCGTTTTGAGAGCGAGACAAACGACTCCGGGAAGTCAGTTTCCAGTCCAGCCGCGGCAAAGGTCGGCGCGTGAAAGGTTTTGAGGAACCAGCCACGGTCATCGGCGATGGCGTTTAGCGTGATCAGCTTTACGCCGGGGATAGCGGTGTCGTTGAAGGTGAACTGCATCGTTCGTATTCAGAAGGGCGCTAAAACCCTGTCTCCATAAATACCGAAATCGTCTGCGCCGTGGAATCGAGCGTTTCGGTATTGAGCGCGGCAAAGACGCCAATCCAGAACGTGTAGTTCATCACCGGGTCGTTGCTCGCCTGGCTTGTCGCAACGTATTCGTAGCGACCTTCAAAGTAGGGCTGGCGTGTGATGTTGCCTGCGAAGAGCAGTCTCGTGCCGATCTTGTGTTGTTCGGGATACTCAAGCGTGTCCACGCGGCTCACCGGCGCCTCATCCCGCAACGTAATCGGAAATCCAAACCACGATCGGTCCTTGTTTGGCGTGTCTTCCGGCAGGATCAGGCATGGGTTGCGATGGTGATGGTAGTTTTGGATGGCGGTCCGTCACGGAGGCCGTGATGACAAATGAATAGTTCAAGCCGGGTGTTCAGTGCAGGCGTGAAATAAAATGGCTCTTGCAATTTTCTGGCTGCCGAAAGTGTTCATGTTGATGCCCCAGAAGCCGCCAAATTTTCACAATACGTCACGACCAATGGCACAGCCGACAGTAATTTAGGGGCGAACGTAAAGGTAGTGGCGTAGAGTTCGGTCATCTTGCTTGCCGCGTATTCATGTGCGATCACATTTCTGAGTTCGCGGATTCGTATCAACAAGTTGGCTTCTTGAGTCCAACCGCGCTTTTCTGCACGGTGAATGCGGTCAAGCAAACTGCCCTCGGGAGTGAGTTCGATATAGTCAACCAATCGCATCAAGCGTTGGGTGAGCAAATCAGAAAGTCGCGCGAACCGACTGCATAGTGACTCAAGACGTTCCAGTTCCTCCGGCGACCACGCCAATTTGCCAATCAGGGGCTGAGTTCGTTCAACTGAAAGCGCCAAACGGCTTGCAGCTAGCTTGAGGTTTTCGCACTCTTGGAGCAATTGCAATCGCTGGGCGTCGGTCAAAGCCGTGCCCCGCTATCGATTGCCATACGTGCAAACGACTGGTTTGCATCCGGGAAAACCAATAGATCAATTTTCTGCTCACCCAAGGTTTGGTGCAGTTCCGCCAATACATCCAGCTTTGCCATCAAGTCAATTTTGCGCGAAAGCACCAGCAGATCGATGTCGCCGCCCATCTTGGTGTCATCTACGCGTGAACCAAATAGATAGACCACTGCGTCTACGTCGGCCGTCGCGACTGCCCGCTGGATTGCCTGCCTTTCGTGATTTGTGATGCGCATTGAGTTTGCTTGTTTGGTATTGGCTGCGATTATTGGTCTTGCTCGTCTATGGATCAAGCCCTATTTTCCGGTCATTGTGCGTTTGAATTTAAATCGCTGTGGAAGGCTTCAATGCATTGGCTAGCGATCCAGCTTTATAGGTGGGTGGCACGACAACAAAGAATGAGATGTTCAAAACCCCGCACCCATAAAAGCTGAAATTTTTTGCGCCGTGTAGTCCAGCATTTCCGTATTGAGCGCGGGAAAGACGCCGATCCAGAAGGTATGGTTCATGACTTTGTCGCTGCACTCAAGGCCACTCGCTATACGATAGTTGCGACCTTCAAAGTACGGCTGACGGGTGATGTTGCCGGCGAAAAGCAGGCGGGTGCCAATCTTGTGTTGGTCCAGATACTTGAGCAAGTCCACCCGGTTCACAGGTGCATCGTCTTTTAACGTGATGGGGAAGCCGAACCACGAGGGATCGCTGTTGGGGGTCGCTTTCGGCAGGATCAGGAATTCCTCTACTGGGGCGAGCCGCTCTTTCAGGTATTTGAAATTTGCCTTGCGCGCTGTAATGAAGTCGCTGGCACGGTCCAACTGTGCAAGGCCACAGGCAGCATGCATATCGGTGATCTTCAGGTTGCAGCCGAGGTGGATATGGGCGTTTTTCATTTATTCCCACCGCTACCCTTTGAATAGTAGCCGCCCGTTTTGGTAGCGCCCCTAAATTCAATCTGGTCTTGGTCTTTGAGTTGTTTGAGCCAACGCTCCACGTTTTTTGGCGAAGTGCCAAGCAATTTTGCCAACGCGGGGCCACGTAGGCTCGGTTGATCCGCGATGAGCGCAAGAAGGCCACTTACTCCCTCACTTACTCCCTCAGTTGCTCCCTCACTTACTCCCTCACTTACTCCCTCTTTGAAACCGAGGCCGGCACTTTCGGGGGCTTCCTGTTCCGTTTGTTTAAAGACGGTCACGGCCATGCCACCTTGGGTCGCTTCAAACACTGGTTCTGGTAATCCGTAAGCAACAAAGGCTTCTATCACCCGGCGCACGCCGCTGCCATATTTTTCGATGAGGTCAAGCTCTTTGAAAATGGTGGCGATTTGTTTGTTACGCAGGTGCGATTTGTAATTGCCGGTTTTGATTTTTTCAACTGTCAGGTCGTCCAGCAGTGCGCCGGGGTTGAAAAATTCGATACGGTCATCAAAAATTTTGATCGTGGAGTCGTTGGCACTGCGGTAGTCGCGGTGCACGATCATATTAATGACAATTTCGCGCAGCGCATCCATTGGGTAGTCCCAGCGCTCCTCGCGCTTGGGGTTGCCGGTGATGATGTAGGCTTTGTTAGTGTGCTTGACGATAAAGCCCATGATGCGATCAACCTGCTCAATGAGCGTGTCTTTGCTGGTAATGCTGTCTTTGATAACCGTCTGGGTCGCAAATCGACCGGCTTCGATGGTTGTGAGCATCAGGTCGTTTTTGGCGAACAGCAAATAGCATGCAAATGTGGGGCGGCCCTGCCGGACCAGTTCAAACTTCTCCAGCACGGCCTCAAATGGAGCATGAACCGAAATAGCGTCAGCAAAGGTTTTCACTTTGCTGATTGAGACGGTTTCGATGCCGTGTTCTGGGTCGGGGTGGTAGTCCCAACTGGAGTTGATGAGCTTGATGTGCGCGTCCGATATTTCAGTGGCGCTCATTTGGTGATTGGCGTTGCCCACGCGCTTGAAATAGCGGCCTTTGCATGAGACAGGTTTGACCGGGTATTCGCCAACGCTTACCACGGCAACAGTTTTGCCATCTACGTCGATCAAGTCAATATCGGGGATGATGCTGGGGCTGGTGTTTTGCTTGCACTGGTTGACCCAGCCCTGCACGGTTTCTGGCTGTATCACCAGGCCCACAATTTGCCCGTTAGCACTGACGCCAACCAAGATCGAACCGCCGCGGGTGTTGGCAAATGCGGTCAAGGTTTCAACCACTTCCTTTTGGAAGCTGCTTTTGAACTCAAGCAGCGCACCTTCGCCCAGGCCAATGGCCTCCAGCACCAAGGTAGAGGGCTTGGTGCTGGAGCTTTGCAGGTTCAAGAGTTGCGCAGCGGACATGGGTTTCAGAAGTTAACGCCCAGATAAGTCTCAATCTTGCGCGCGGTGTAATCGAGCATTTCAGTATTGAGCGCCGGAAATACGCCGATCCAGAACGTGTTCGTCATTACCGTATCGCTGCGCTCAAGGCTATCGGCCAAACGGTACTTGCGGCCTTCAAAATACGGCTGGCGGGTGATGTTCCCGGCGAAAAGGAGGCGCGTGCCGATCTTGTGTTGATCAAGATACTTCAACAAATCCACGCGGTTCACCGGCGCGTTATCCCGCAACGTAATCGGAAATCCAAACCAAGACGGGTCACTGTTTGGGGTGGCTTCCGGCAAGATCAGGAATTCCTCGAGTTGAGTGAGCTGCTCTTTCAGATATCTGAAATTTTCCCTGCGCGCCGCGATGAAGTCGCTGGCACGGTCCAACTGTGCAAGACCACAGGCGGCCTGCATGTCAGTAATTTTCAGGTTATAGCCGACGTGGCTGTAGGTGTACTTGTGGTCGTACCCCTGTGGCAGGCTACCGAGTTGCCAGCCAAAGCGTTTGCCGCAGGTGTTGTCTTTGCCTGGGCCGCAGTAGCAGTCGCGGCCCCAGTCGCGGAACGATTCAATAATCTTCTTCAGATCAGGGTTGTTGGTGAATACCGCGCCGCCTTCGCCCATGGTGATGTGGTGCGCCGGGTAGAAACTCAGGGTGCCGATGTCGCCAAAGGTGCCGACCATTTGTGGCTTTCCGGTCACCGGCGCCCCGTCTCCCCGGCTCTCTGCTTCGTTCCAAGTGTTCCCTTGTCCCGCGAGGGGAGAGGGAGTTGTAGCGGGAGTGGGCATGGTGTAGGTGGCGCCCAGGGCGTCGCAGCAATCCTCGATCAGCCAGAGCCGATATTTCTTGCAAATGTCGGTGATTATTTTCAGGTTGTATGGGTTGCCTAGCGTGTGCGCGAGCATGATGGCGCGGGTTTTTTCGCTGAGCGCCGCTTCGATCTTGCTGGCGTCGATGTTGTAGGTGGGGATGTCCACATCCACAAACACCGGCACGCATCCATTTTGGATGATGGGGTTTACCGTAGTCGGAAATCCCGCTGCCACGCTGATCACCTCGTCGCCAGGTTGCAATGCGCGCAGGCCAAGGCTAGGAGAGGTAAGGGCGGTGAAGGCCAGCAGATTGGCTGATGATCCAGAGTTGGTAGTGAGTACGTATTTGACACCCAGAAATTCGCCAAGCTTTTTCTCGAACGCATCATTGAAACGCCCGGTTGTCAGCCAGCCATCTAGCGATGCCTCAACCATGTTTTGAATTTCTTTTGTCCCCAGTACTTTTCCGGCAGCTGGAATTACGCTCTGGCCGGGGCTGAAGGGTTGTGGGGCCAGGCTCTGCAGGGTGTACTGCTGTACGAGAGCAAGAATCTGCTGCCGGAGTTCATCTTTTGTTTGTGGGGCGTTCATTGGGGTAGGTTTGGCGGCTTTTTGATTAAGATGAAACACTAATGCTGGCGCGGTATTTGAGGCATTTTCGCTTGGAACTCCGCTTGCAGACTAGAGTTTGGTATTCGGGGCCATGAAAATGGTGAAGGCATATTTCGGTCCGATATTCCGCTCCCAGCTTTTCGGCGCGACTTCTCCACAATACAGCGATAGTGCAGCAGTACTGAGATGATTTTCTAAGTGCTCCCTTTTGAATTGAACCGGTGCGCAGAAGTTTTGAGACGGTGCCCCTCACCCCGGCCCTCTCCCGACGGAGAGGGTGAAAAATGCGGAGCGATGAATATAGACATCATCGTTTCGGATCAACAGGACTAGAAAGCTTGTTTGAGATTTTCTTTGGCTTCATATGTGGCTATCTGCCGCAGCGTCAACTCACGCAGCGATATTTTATCTGCTCGGTGCCAGTGTTGGTACCACTCGACTAACCATTCAAGCGCCTCATCAAGCGAAAGCTTCGGGTGCCAATTCAGAATTTCCCTTGCCTTGCGGGAGTCTAGCTTGAGGTAGGTGGCCTCGTGCGGATGGTTGGCACCGTCTAGTTGCCATGATGCGCCGCCGCCCCATTGAGAGACGAAGCGCTTGGCGATCCACTCGACCGGGTGAGCGTCGTCTTCGGCGGGGCCGAAGTTCCATGCAGACGCGAATGAGGCCCCATCCATATAGAGTTTTTCGGCAAGCGTGAGGTAGCCAGCTAGCGGCTCAAGCGCATGCTGCCAGGGTCTGGTCGCGTTTGGATTTCGAATGAGCAGTGGCTTCGCCGAAGTGATCGCGCGAATGAAGTCAGGGATTAACCGATCCTCGCACCAATCACCACCACCGATTACGTTGCCAGCGCGCGCTGACGCCACTGCCACGTGGTGCTGGGCGTAGTGGTCAGGGTGAAAGTATGAGTTCCGAAACGCGGCCGTGACGAGTTCGGCGCAGCCTTTGCTGTTGCTGTACGGATCGTGCCCACCCATCGGGTCGCATTCCACATAACCATTGTGTATTGCGCCGAGTTCGCGGTTTTCATAGCATTTGTCGCTGGTCACAATGACCACGGCGCGAACGCTTGCGGTGTGGCGAATCGCCTCCAAAAGATTTACCGTGCCCATCACGTTGGTTTCGTATGTCTCACGCGGCTGTGCGTATGAGAGCCGCACCAGCGGTTGCGCCGCAAGGTGAAAAACAATTTCCGGTTGCGCAGCGGTCGTCGCTGCGCTCAGCGCATCGTAATCACGAATGTCACTTATGTGCGAGGTCAGGCCGTTGCCGACTAGTGCGGTATCAAACATGTTGGGTTGTGTGTTCGGGGCAAGCGCGTAACCAGTCACCACAGCGCCAAACTGTTCTAACCACAACGCGAGCCAACTTCCTTTGAAGCCTGTGTGCCCTGTTAGAAAGACTCGTTTACCGCGCCAAAAATCCCGGTTCATGCCCAGCTTTTCCAAGGTGCGTTACCGGATTCCCAGAGTTGCTGCAGCAGCATTTTGTCTCGTAATGTGTCCATCGGCTGCCAGAATCCATCGTGCTGATATGCGGCAAGTTGGCCATCGCGCGCAAGGCCTTCCATGGGTTCGCGTTCCCACACGGTCATGTCATCGGCGATGTAGTCGATCACCTTCGGCGAAAGCACGAAAAAACCACCGTTAATCCAACCACCGTCACCCTGTGGTTTCTCCTGGAAACCTTCGACTAGCGCATTGTTCAGTCGCAATGAGCCAAATCGTCCAGGCGGCTGGGTGGCAGTGAGGGTTGCGAGCTTGTCGCGCGATTGATGGAACGCAACGAGTTCGCGAATATTGATGTCGCCGACGCCGTCGCCATACGTAAAGCAAAAATCCTCGTGGTCCAGGTACGGCCGAATGCGTTTAAGTCGTCCACCTGTCATGGTGTCATCACCAGTGTCGACGAGTGTGACTTTCCACGGCTCGGTGTGGGCGCTATGGACTTCCATCTTGTTATTCGCCATGTCAAAGGTCACGTCGGACATATGTAAGAAGTAATTCGCAAAATACTCCTTGATGATGTAGCCCTTGTACCCCAGGCAAATTACAAAATCGTTGATGCCATGCGCCGAGTAGATCTTCAGGATGTGCCAAAGAATCGGCTTGCCGCCGATTTCCACCATGGGTTTTGGTCGAAGGGCAGTTTCTTCACTGATACGCGTGCCCATTCCGCCCGCGAGGATGACGGCTTTCATTTCGCTACTCCAGTTGGTTTCGATGCGCGGCATTCATTGACGTGAATGATATAGCCCTTGTGGACTGGAATTTAGCTTCGAACACGCCGTCGCAGCGGGTAACGTCAGAAATCTTGCTAGAACGCCTATTGTCGAGGTGTTACAAGCATTTATGCTCGGAGAATAGCGCCAGTGCTAGAGTCTTGAATTCCGCGAGTCAAGTCCGGGATTGAGTTCGCGCGGGAGCAACAACTCTTGAATCGCGTTTTGCTTGATGCAGGCTTCCAGCAGGATTTCTAACCTTCAACTGCCGTATCTAGTGTAGTGCTTCGTATTCAATGCGACTTAACCCATACTCACCGGTCACCTCCTTCCCCCGGCAACGGGGGAGCAACCGTGTCAAGAGGCAGCCTTCATTTCCCATGGTTTATTTGTCTTTAGCATGGCATTGAGAATGGTCAGGAGCTTACGCATGCATGCAGTCATGGACTTCTTAAACGGCTTACCTGCCTTTAGCAGGCGCTCATGCATGGCCTTGATCGGCGGATTGTATTTGATCGCCGACAGCGTGGCCATGTACAGCACACAGCGGACCTCAGCGCGGCCACCGCGAACATATCGTTGTCCTTTGCGCTTGCCGCTATCGTCCGCAAACGGGGCAAGACCAACCAGCGCAGAAATCTTCTGTCGACTCAATGTCCCAAGCTCAGGCAAGTCAGCAAGTAGTGAGAGCGTCGTCACCTCTCCGACCCCCGGCGCGCTTTCAAGCAACGTCGCTTTCTCGCACCACGCGGGCGATTTCTTCAGGCGGCTCCGCAAGTCCGACTCCACCTTGGCGATACGCTTGCTGAGCCAGGTGATGTGCAGCTCGACATCCTTCTTTGCCACCGCCGGCACCATGGACAGTCGCCCTTTCTCTTGGGCGCGCATGAAGACCAGTTGGCCGCGTCGGCCCAGCAGATCAGCCAAGGCGCGCTGGGCGTCGTCCGGTAGTACGCGCAGTGTTGGCCGCATCCGCTCGCCAAACAGGGCCAGCAACTTGGCGTCCAGGCGATCAGTCTTGGCAAAGTGGCCCGTGGCTTTTGCAAAGTCACGCACCTGCTTGGGGTTAACCACGACGACCGGTAGCTTGGCGACCGCCAGGGCGATGACCGCCGCCGTCTCATACCCGCCGGTGGCTTCAATCACGATCCGCTCGACCCCGCTGTCTTGCAGTAAAGCAATCAGCGCGGCAATACCAACGGCATCATTGGCAAACGGCTGCGACGCGCTGACTGGCAAACAATCAAAATCGAGTGTTAACTTGCTGACATCAATACCGACAAACTTGGTTTCCATGTTGATCACCCATCCTTGTGTTCAATGCGGTGTGCGACACCATCCAACCGTTCGGGTTTGCACAACACGACTACCAAAAAGAAGAAGCACCGGTCTTCGCTTCCCCACGTGCTTGCCTCTACAAGCGCAGCACCAGGCTGGGACGATCTAATGCTTCTCAGTCAACTACAGCACAACAACACCATTTTGGGACATACAAGGTTGGGATGGGGGGGCGTTGCAGCAGGCATCGCCCCCCCATCCCGGCCTACCCCCGTCGCCGGGGGAAGGAGACAACCCTGCGACGACCGCGCGCATCGACCGGCGCGACGACACCTGCGGCAGCGAGCCCACAGAGCAACAACCCCAGCGGCAGCCATGCATACGCGGCGTGCAGTCTTCACAAGATTGGCTTGGCACGAGTCGCCCACGGATTCCAGCCAACCAGTCGAATACCCTGCAATAGCGCAGCCAGCAGGCAAAAGCAGGCAGTGACGATTCCCGTCGAGCTGACCAGATACAAGACAAATGCTGCCGCCGTCATCACAAATGCAACTTGGTCGAAGCGCTTGTCGCGCCATTGCCAGATGCCTGGTAATGCGTTGGCGGTAAACGAGGGGATCACCCGCCCACCGATCACTGTGATGATGTCGTTGGACGACGACTAATGAAAAGCTTTGGCGGCGGCACCGTGGGCCGGGCACACGATGAACGCTTGGTTAACCAAAGTGCAGAGCAGGTCAGCGCGCATCGTAGCTCGCGTCAGTTGGAAGCACTTGGACAAACTTGGAACTTATAAAACTGTGTTGTCCCGGCGAGGTCCATGACCCAATTTTTCAACCAATGGATTCATCGCCAAGATTGGACCCCGGCCTTCGCCGGAGAGACAGACGTTGTCCGGGGCAAATGCCCGAAGCTACCCCACTAGTAATGCGTCGGGCAATGCGTTTAGCCAAACGCCAGCACGATATCCCAGCCCAGGACCAGCGCATCTTTTTCCTGATTGCCGGTGGGCGACATTGGCTTGGCGAGCAAAGTCTTGCGGCCGTTTTCGCTATGCTGCTTGAACAAGCTGTCGCTGGCGTTCTTTTCCTCGCCTTCGAAATACATCTGCGTGACGACGCGGCTCTTCGCGCCCTTGATATCGAAGTGAATGTGACGCGTACGACCGCCGTACGGACCAGGGTTGACGGTCTTTAGGCGGTAGCCGCCGTCCGCGCCGGTGACGATGCGCGCATAGCCTTGAAAATTCGGATCGAGCGGCGCCTTGCTGTCGTCGCCCGGGTGCGCATAACGCCCAGCCGCGTTGGACTGCCAGATTTCCAGCACCGCGCCGGAGACCGGCTCGCCTTTAGTGTTCAACACGCGCCCGCTGAGATACAGCAACTGTCCCTTCGCACGCTCCTTGTTGCCCTGGATCATCGTCATATCGAAGTCCATGTCGGCGGGCAGCGTGAGCGGGAAGAACGGCCCGAGGGCGTCCTCGGAAGTCGGCCGCATTTGGCTTTGCGCAAACGCGGACGACATGCCCGTTAACGCTGCGCCCGCGAGCGCCATTGATGCCGTCAACATTGCGCGCCGCGACATGCCCGCTGCCAGCCAGCGCTTTTCTTGCTGTTCGTGTGCGGAGTATTCGTCAGCTACGGTTGGAGTAAGCATGGGGCACCTTGGGAGTTGAGTCTGCCGACTATACGGCGAAACAGAAATCAAAACCAGTCGTTCGAATCGAGAGGCAAGCCCTATCTCGGACTCTTGTTTGTGCAACGCAATCCCTTATCACGCCACCCATATTGTGTGACCTTTCCGCGGCGGCAAAACTAAAAGCGAGAAACTATTCGGAATGGGCTTTACCAAAAAACAACCCGCCTGCCCTGATTAATTCCAAGCGACGGGTTGAGTTCCGTCCAATCGTCAGCATATGTCTGGGTCCCGGCTAACTTTATTGAGAGAAACCCATGCTATTTGATGCCTACGAACTCGGCCCAATTCACCTGTCCAACCGTATCGTCATGGCACCGCTCACGCGAAGCCGGGCGGTTGATCGCAATATCCCGAACGCTTTGATGGCGCAATACTACGGCCAGCGTGCGACCGCGGGACTCATCATCACCGAAGGCACATCGCCCTCGCCGAACGGTTTGGGGTATGCGCGAATTCCCGGGCTATTCAACGCCGATCAAGTTGCTGGCTGGAAATTGGTGACCCAAGCCGTTCACGCCAAAGGCAGCAAGATTTTCATCCAGTTCATGCATACCGGGCGCGTCACGCACCAGGCCAATCTACCAGCCGGTGCGCACGTAGTCGGCCCCTCTGCCGATGTGTGTCCAGGTGAGATGTGGACGGATGCCTCGGGCATGCAGCCGCACACCGCGCCGAAGCCGATGACTGCTGCGGATATCACCGAGGCAGTTGGCGAATACGCACATGCTGCAAAGCTCGCCATAGAGGCCGGCTTTGATGGCGTTGAAATCCACGCGGCCAACGGCTACCTGATCGAGCAATTCCTCAACACCAACGTCAACAAGCGTACCGATAACTATGGTGGCTCCGCAGAGAACCGCAATCGCTTTGCGTTGGAGGTGGTGAATGCCACGATCGCCGCGATTGGTGCAGAACGCGTCGGTATCCGTGTCTCGCCGTTTGGCGTGTTCAACGGCACCGGCGCATTCGATGGCGTTGAAGCGCAATACCTTTCACTCGCACAAACACTGGGCAAGCTTGGACTCGCCTACCTGCATCTGGTCGATCATTCCTCGATGGGTGCACCAGTTGTGCCTGTCGCATTCAAAGCAGACTTGCAAAAAGCATTCGGCCGCACCTTCATCGCCTCTGGCGGCTTTGACGGCAAGAGTGCGGAAGCCGCGCTGCAAGAAAAGCGCGGTGACCTCGTCGCATTCGGCCGGCACATGTTGGCGAACCCCGATCTCGTCGCACGTTTGCAGTCCGGCGCCACGTTGAATGCGCCCGATGATTCGACGTTCTATACGCCGGGGCCAAAGGGCTATACGGATTATCCGACGGTGGCGGCGTAGGCGGAAACCTTGACGCGCGTTGCTGGGTGCCGTCTGTATGCAAGCTGACGCTCCAGCGCGCTATTGCCCCAGATATTTCCTGAACTCCATGAAAAGGCGATGTACCGGCACAATCGCCTTTTGATCGTTGATGATCTCCGTGATGCTCTGTTTCAGCTCCGCCGGAAAATCGACCGTGGTATCGACGTTGAACGATGACATGAACCATTTGCCGAACAGGCGCCTGTCCTCGTCAACGGTGGCCTCCAACAATAGCTTGGTGCCTTTGTGGCGGGTGTCCATGCCTATTTTTCGATACAGGCTATCAACCGTTTCTGCGTTGCCTTCCAGTAGCTGAATGAAGTAGCCGGCTGAGTAAGCCATGCATCCGGTGACGTTCAACTTGGCATTGTTTGCGTTGGCCAGACTCGTCAGCTCTTTCAGACTGGCTGCGGTAAATGGCGCGGTCGCTTTGCTGATATAGACCAATTGCTTGATTTTCATGGCGGACATACTTTCGTCTGTTGAATTTAGCTTCGCGTGCGATGACAGTGCTGGCCAGGAGTAAGGCGCTGCGATGCAACGTGCATACAGGCAAGCAGGACTGGATTTTCGCCGATCATGACGCTTACATGCAGAACAGCACGGGGGAACGTATCTGGCGGAATCCAGCCAGCGACAGGCAACAGAATCATAGCGCAATGTTCGGCCGCGTCAAGAAAAGCGGCTGGACAGGCTCGCCGAATGGCGGCTTGGCAGGTTTGGTATTGGGAAACCGTGGTCCGAGCTATTTACTCTGCATCTGAGTACCGCTCAAAACAATTCGACCCCAACCCATGGTGCTTGGTGCTGCTACCTAGTCGACCTGTTTGCAAGAATAAACGTGGGATGTACTATGCCCGCCTTGGTCACCGAAACGATCACCCACACCATGATTTCCTTGAAGCGGTTCGATGAGCGCGCCACCAACAAACTGTTAATCGAAGTGCGCGCCTGCACGCTGTGCGCCACGTCACTTCCCGAAGGTCCGCGTCCGGTTTTGCAAGTGCATCCCGATTCGAAGATTCTGATCGCCGGACAAGCGCCGGGCAGCAAAGTACACAAGACCGGCGTGCCGTTCGATGATCCAAGTGGGGACCGATTGCGCGAATGGATGGGTATCGAAAAGGTCACTTTTTACGACGCAAAACAGATTGCGATCTTGCCAATGGGATTTGGCTATCCCGGCACGGGCAAATCCGGTGATCTGCCACCGCGCCCTGGGTGCGCGATTGCATGGCGCAATAAACTTCTGGCGCACATGCCCAACATCCAGTTGACGCTCGTAATCGGCCAATACGCGCAGGCCTGGCATCTTGAAGACAGTGCCAAAGCCAACCTTACCAATACCGTGATTGCCTGGCGCGAATTCTAGCCCGCGATGCTGCCGCTGCCGCATCCGAGTCCACGCAACAACATCTGGTTAAAGCGCAATGATTGGTTTGGTGAGGACGTGTTGCCGTCGCTGAAAAGTCGCGTTCAGGAAATATTGCGGTAGCAAATTCGAATACAGGAATTTCAATCGCCAACGTTGACAAACCATTGGACCAAGATGGCAGAGTCAATGCATGTTCCGTAGCATCGCGCTACTCCCGCATGGGAGTACCGCGCAAAACAATTCGACTCCGACCCGATTGGCACTTACTTAACCGTGAACATGGCTACCGACGGCTTTTCGATGCAGCGCGTCACATTGAATCGTCTCCTTCCCCCGGCAACGGGGGAAGGGCGGGATGGGGGCGATGCCTCCTGCGACGACTCGCCCATCCCAGCCCGGCGCAACGGACACGCGATTGATGTCATCGCTGTTGAAGTGAATTTGCCAAACCCTAGCATTGGCGCGGCTCTTCAAGCATAAATGGCTGGAAGTAGTTGTCAAATGGCGCTCTACAAATGTCTATGCCACAAAACCTTCGGCGTCCCCCAATGTTTTCTGATTGTTTGCGCAGTAATTACTTCGTGGCGACAGCTTCAACCTGGATGCGAAGCGCCACCTCCATCTTGAAGCCATAGGACTTGCCCGCGTCCAGTCCATACTCATCGCGATTGAAGGTGATGCCGGCGTCAGCACCGCAGAGTTCGCGCTTATGCAGCGGATGCGGAATGCACTTGAACTGGTTGATCTTGAGTGTCATGGGTTTCGTGATGCCATGCAGGCTGAGCGTCCCCACAGCTTCCTTGGGGTTGCCATTGGTGAAGCCTTCCAGCTTGCCGCGGAACACAGCCGCGGGGAAACGCTCGGTGTCGAACAAGTCCATGCCACGCGCCCAGGTATTCATGACCGGCAAGCCGAAGTTGACGCTGTTCAGGTCGATGCTCACCTCGACGGTGCCTGTGCCCTTCTCGCGATCCAGCGTGACCTTGCCGCTGCTCTTGTCGAGCTTGCCGCGCCACACCGAGATGCCCATGTGGTCGGCTTCAAAGCTGGGATAGGTATGCGCGGGGTCGATGTCGAATTCGACCGGTGCGGCCATGAGTGGACTGCAGGTGACGGTAAACAATGTGGCGGTCAACAGTACCTTCATCACCGGGAATGGATTCATGCGTCTCTCTGGTTGGTTGGTAGTGGAGTATCAGTTTAGCCAATCTTGGTAGAAATTGGCCGAGTGTAGAGCCATATATGTTCCCTAGCGTCTCGCGGATCACTCATCTGAGGAGCGCTCAAAACAATTCAACGCCGACCCCGATGGCACTTACTTAAGCGTCCGCGTGCCTAACGAAGGTGTTTCGATAATGTGTGCCGGCTTGACAATCGACTCCTTCCCCCGGCAACGGGGGAAGGGCGGGATGGGGGCGATGCCTCCTGCGAAGACTCCCCCATCCCAGCCCGGCGCAACCCTTGAGGTTGTTCCCCCACAACTGCGGGGGAAGGAGCCAGGCCCCCAAAGCAACTTGAGATCATCGCAGGCGAAAAACAGTTAATCAGACGCTTAAGTAAGCCGTTCCAGAAGTCAACGGCGGAAGACAATGCGCCGCGCGAGAGTTGCGGACAACTCAATGCACTGTTCGCGCGGATCGTGAATCACCAGCAGGCGGCCCGGCGGCGCTTCGTCAACACCGCGCATGAGATCGAAGTAGGCGGTGTGCGCATCGAGCACGGTGAGTGGATAGTGTTCGCCGGTGCCCAAGACGCCGGTGAATGTAATGATCGTTTTTCCGCGCGCGGTGGAAATCGCCGCCGACCCGGCGAGTTGGGCGCAACCATAGCTGCCACGTCCGGCGAATATCGCAGCGCCTTTGATCGCGCCCCGCGCACGCCCTGCCACGTGCCGCATCGTCGCGCACACATTCTCATGCGCATCCACGAGTGTCGCGCCACCATTGCCGTCGAACGTGAAACGCATGTTGCCGTCTTCAGTGGCCAACGTATGTGGGTCATCGGTGCGGACGAGCTTTGACCAATCAAGAAAGGAATGCATTTCTGCGCGGCCCTTGCGCTCGCGCAGGCAAACGATCAAGCCCTGCTCGTGCGATACCCATGCGCCGGTCGTCCCGCGCGGCAACCGCGCTGGCACCGGCCTCACGCCCTTTCTGCGCCACACCGGCAGGATGCCCAGCGCGGCGGCGACGTCGTTGGCCACCGCACGCGGCATGCGGTCTTTCGGTGAATTATTGCGATTCATCAGAACGACGATCGAGGTCTCTTCATTGACGAAATGCATCAGCGTTGATTTCCAGCCGCGCAACCCGCCACCGTGCGCATACATGGCGCGGCCATTTGCGACGAGATGATTGATGCCGGATGCATATTGCGCCGCTGCGCCATCGTTAAACGGCGTAGTGGGGAGAATGTCGGCCACCCAAGGTAATCCGGCCGCCTTCGGATCGCGCAGGCAGGCCGCCCAGCGCAACATGTCTTCTGTCGTGCTGACCAACCCCGCCGAAGCCGCCCAGTGAATTCCATTTTGTTCTTCCTTCCACACCTTCTTGTGGAAGCGATAGCCGCGCGCATCACCCGGTATCGAAAGACTGGTATCGATACCGAGAGAGGTATCGCGCATGCCCAGTGGCCCGAGGATTTGCGCAGACAGCAATTCGGCATAAGGAAACCCCGCCACCGTCTCCAGGATCTGCCCGACAATTTCGAAATTGACATTGCAATACAGATTGCGCTCGCCAGGCGTGAACATGCACGCCGGCGCGTGGCGCACGACCGTGTTGCCGTCCTCCAACGTGAAAGGTTGCGTAGGCAGTGCGCCCATCATCATCGCCACCACCCACTGATCGCGAATGCCTGACTTGTTCTGCATCAGATGCGCCACGGTGAGCGCTGGATCGAGCACACGCGTCCAGGGCAGGTAGCGGCTCGGGTGTGCCGTGAGATCAATACGACCGGCTCGCGCCTCGCGCATGGCCAGCGCGCAGGCGAATTGCTTGCTGATGGAGCAAATGCGAAAAGGTGTCTGCGTGGTCATCGGTGTTTTCGCGACAAGGTTCGCGAGCCCGCGTGCGCCGCCCCACACCATGCGCCCGCGCTGGGCGATACCGATGGCAATACCCGGTTCGTTTTTGCCCACTGCACCGACGAGCAGCGATTCAAGTTTCTTGATTGCTTTGGAAGAGAGTGTCATGGGATCTTGTGGTATCGCGGTGTGTAAACGCTAGGGAAAAATAGTGCTAAGTCTTGACGAGCAGCATTGCGCCGAAAGCTAACTTGCAAGACCTGACCCAGCATTTCGGTGCCGATCGCGAACAAGAATTTGAAGGATAGGTCGCTTCGGTGGATGCTGCGTCTTGCGAAACGGGTTAAATAAACTCTAGCACTGGCGCGGCTTACATACTGAAACGGCGCGCCGAATGGCGTTCTATGGTTGCTTATGCTGAGAAACTGTGGTCTGTCCCCTATTGTTCAGGTGTCCATGGTTGCTCTCGCAGCATTTGCGCGGCGCGCTGTATTGCAAGTTGTAAGCCCTCGCCTTGGCCCCGTTCGCAACGGTAACTCCAGCATTGGCGCGGTGTTTGAGGCAACTAGCTGGAAAGTCGCGCCAAATGGCGGTTTAGGGTGTTTCGTGCTGGGAATCCGTGGTTTGCCCCTGATTATTCCGAGTTTTAGCTGGTGGCTAGGAAATCCGAGCCTGGCCCCGTTAACTATTCGATATATTTTTATGGCCCCTGAAAATAATATATCGAACACGGCCCCTTTTATCGAGCCTGGCCCCTTTGATGCTTCAAAGCTGATCAGAGTAAGAACCGCGTCCCGGCACGAAGAGTCTTTCGTACATACGAGTTGCATAGTCGTCTGTCATGCCGGCAACGTAATCGCAGACTACTCGAGCTGTGGCGTCATCGTCACCAGCAACTTCGAGGACCCGATTTCGAAAATTCTCTTTCAGCAATCTAGTTGGGTCCGTTACAAACGCACCAAAGAGTTCCCTAATCATATGTTGCCCTCGAAACTCAAGTGTTTGCACTTGCGGGATGTCTATAACTTTCCGCTTTACAACGGCCTTCAACGATTTTAGAAGTGCAGACGCCTCTCCTGGAAGATACGGTTGAAAATTTAGTAGCGGATCTGCAAATTCGCTTGTGTCTTTCACCTTTACAGAAACGATTAGCGCATGCACCAGCCCACCAATTGCCCGCTTTCGTAGGTGCCCTTCTGATTCAAAGAGATCTGCCGATAACCGTTCAGCGGTACCTAGACCCGATTTGCTTGCCCACGTCGGATCGATGGCAGCTTTGATTTCCCAAAAGTCTTCACGATCAATCAACCTCAGCGCAATTCCATCTTCGAAATCATGAACTCCATAAGCAATGTCGTCTCCCAGTTCCATGATTCCGGTATCAAGGGAGTGAAATTTCGGTTTGCCATTCTTTGTAGTATTCGGCTGTTCTGCTAACGACACAAATTTTTCGCGATCTTCATTAGAAAATGGCTGAAGAATCCAATCAACCACATCTTGCTCTGTACCGAGATAGCATTTCGGCGGCTTCCACTCACTTTTCACAAGGTGCGGTTGTAGAGGCCCTGAATCTGGCCAGTGCTTCCGCGCAACGGCCTCATACGGAACCGGATACTTCAAAATACCTAACAATGTTCGCCTGCACAAATCGAGTCCGAAGTCTTTCGTATGCGCCTCCAGCCTAGATAACAATCTAAGCGTTTGCCCGTTTCCTTCAAATCCCCCCGATTTGCACATAACGCAATTGAGGGCAATCTCGCCCCCATGCCCAAAAGGGGGATGACCCAAATCATGGGAAAGTGCAATAGTTTCAATTAAATCGAGCGATGGGAGCGCCTTGAAATTTTGTCGCTCCTTTAGTGACCAAACGATTCCTCTGGATATCTGAGCCACTTCCATGGAATGGGTCAATCTAGTGCGGTGAAAATCGCCCTCTCCAATACCTAAAACCTGGGTCTTACCTTGTAGACGTCGGAAGCCGGAAGAATGGATTACTCGAGCTCGATCACGGGATTGGGCAGGCCTTGGCTCTGCACCATCTCTATTTTTTGTTTTTCCTGCTCGCCGCTCTGACCAAGTAATGTCGTCCATGCTGACCGCCTTCCTTTCGTTCTCTCTTGTCGACACGTTGGTAAACTTGCGATCCGCGTTACCGCGCAAGCTCTCGCAAATTGCGAGCATATGATTCGTGGCCAATTTGACTCGCGAGATCGAGCAATTGCTCTTTGGTAATTAACCCTCTTTTGTACGCAGCCGCTTCGGGGCTACCAACAAGCAAACCATCATGCTCGGCTCCTCGAATTAAGGTAGACGCCAGAACAATATTGTCAGGAGTTCCAGCGTCATACCACTCCACTCCATCATCGCTTCCCCCCATTTCTTTGCACCTCAACTTCCCTTGTGAAAGGTAAGTGCGAAGCAAGTGCGTAATTTCAAGCTCACCACGCTCACTCGGTCTAAGAACCTTTGAGCGACTTGCTGCTTCTCCGTCAAAAAGGTATAGGCCTGTGACTGCCTCATGGCTTATAGGTCGGTCGGGTTTTTCCACTATATCGATGGGCTCGCCCGTGTTATCCCGCACTAAGACTCCAAATTGCTTTGGATCTTCAACTCGACGAGTAAAGATGGTTGCCCCATTAGGATGCAATCGAACTGAGTCGAAAATGGATTGAAGACGTGGTCCCCAGAATAGATTGTCACCGAGTGCGAGTGCGACCGGATCTCCGCCTATAAATTTTTCTCCAATTATGAATGCCTCCGGAAGACCGCTTGGCTTATCCTGAATTGCAAACTCAATCTTGATCCCGAGCGTTGTGCCGTTGAGGAGTGTATGGAATGCATCGATATGCTCGGATGATGTGATAATCAGTAGATGTGTAACGCCTAGTGAAATCAAGGTGGTAAGTGGATAGTAGATAACAGGTTTGTTGTATACGGGGAGCAGATGCTTGTTCACTACCCTCGAGACAGGATCCATTCTTCTACCTTTTCCGCCTGCAAGGATAATGCCTTTCATTTCTTATGACGCTCCATATTTTGCAAATCAGTTATCAGTCGAGTGTTCAGCTAGGCGAATAAATGATTGAATACAAATTAGAGGGCAAAGGTTCGATATTCTGGCGAACAAGTATTTGGCCCTCTACAACTAACAAAGGACGCTTTCGCGTCCTTTGTTTCTTTCTAATTCCTATCACTCCCAATTCAACGCCCCCCCCGTCTGATACTCCGTCACCCTCGTCTCAAAGAAATTCTTTTCTTTCTTGAGATCGATGAGTTCGGACATCCACGGGAATGGGTTGTTGGCACCGGGGTAGAGCACATCCAGTCCAATCTGCTGCGCACGACGATTGGCCACAAACCGTAAATACTCCTTGAACATCGGCGCATTCAGGCCGAGCACGCCGCGCGGCATGGTGTCTTCGGCGTAGGCGTATTCGAGCTCGACACCTTTCCTGAAGATGGCTTCGATTTCTTTCTTGAATTCATTGGTCCAGAGCTGTGGATTTTCGAGTTTGATGGTATTGACGAGATCGATACCGAAATTGCAGTGCATCGATTCATCGCGCAGGATGTATTGATACTGCTCGGCCGCACCGGTCATCTTGTTCTGGCGGCCTAGCGAGAGGATCTGCACGAAGCCGACATAGAAGAAGAGGCCTTCCATGATGCAACTGAAAACGATGAGCGATTTCAGCAGCGCCTGGTCGTTCTCGAAGGTGCCGGTCTTGAACATCGGATCGGTCAGGGTATCGATGAAGGGGATGAGGAAGCGGTCTTTGTCGCG
>JBBQFL010000049.1:0-31221 GCA_038321965.1 Burkholderiales bacterium
CGCCGTCGGTACCTGCACCATCGCCGCCGACCAACTCGGTAATACCAACTACACGGCGGCAACACAGGTCACCCAAAACGTCGCGATTGGATTGGCCAGTCAAACGATCAGCTTTAGCGCACAGTCGCCTGCGTCCCAGACGTTCAGCCCGGCAGGCACGTTTGCCATTTCCCCGGTGGCCACCGGTGGGGCTTCCGGCAATCCGGTGACCTACAGTTCGCTGACCACCGCGGTGTGCACCGTGAGCACAACGACGGTGACCATCGTCACCGCTGGAACTTGCATGATTGCCGCCGATCAGGCAGGCAACGCCATGTACGCGGCGGCTTCGCAAGTTACCCAAAGCGTCACGATTGTGAAAGCAGGCCAGACCATTACCTTTGGCGCCCAGATGCCGCCCAGTCTGACCTTTACCGCCGGTGCGACTTTCGGTATCAATCCAGGCGCTACTGGCGGCACATCCATCAATGCAGTCACCTACAGCTCGCTCACAACGGGCGTCTGTACCGTCAGCGGCTCAACAATAACCATGGTTGCCTCCGGTACCTGCACCATCGCCGCAGATCAGGCTGGTGACACCAACCACACTGCGGCAACGCAAGTCTCACAGAACGTCGCGATTGGTGTCGCCAGTCAAACGATAACCTTTGGCCCGCAAGTAAGTCCAAGAACATTCGCCACGGCTGGCACGTTTACCATCAGCCCACTGGCAACTGGCGGCGGATCTGGCAATGCATTGACCTATAGCTCGCTGACCACAGGCGTATGCACTGTGTCGGGTACGACGGTAACCATGGTCACCGCCGGCCTCTGCACGATAGCAGCCAACCAGGCTGGAAACGGCAGTTACGCGGCGGCTTCACAGGTAACCCAAGACGTAACAATCAACCAGGCGAGTCAGACCATCAGCTTCGGCGCCCAGGTTCCGGCGACGCGACTTCTTGCCGTCGGCGGCACCTTTGCGATTGGCCCCGTTGCGACTGGCGGCGGTTCAGGAAATCCAATTGTCTACAGTTCGTTGACATCTGCCGTGTGCACGGTCGGTGGCACGACGGTAACTGTGGTCTCCGGCGGCGCGTGCACGATTGCTGCGAATCAAGCGGGCAGCGTTTCCTTTACCGCTGCGAGCCCGGTGACGCAGAACATCACCATCACGTTAATTGTGGTCACCACGGGCGCCGGCAACTGGAGTACCATCTGCGCGGGATGCCACACGGCAGTGCCTTCAGGACTCCAACTCAATGGCGCAGGAACGTCAGGCACTGTGTTGAGCAACGTCCGATCTCTGGTGCCACAAATGATCGCGTCGACAGCTGTTCAAAGCCTGACCTCAGCCGAGCTCGATGATCTTGCAGCCTATATCGCAGCGCAAGTTCCAGCGCTTACGCCTGCCGTGTCAATCAATACGCCAACGACAATCGATGTATCGAGTCACATTACGATTGATCCGAATGGATTCGAGAGTGTCGAATCCGTTGTGCTTCCCGCCAATGGAACACTGTCGGCATTTACCGGCACCAGTGTGACCTACACACCAAATCCCGGCTTTGTAGGTGCGGACTCGTTCACCTATCGCGGCAGAAACACCACGCATGCCTTCGTCGGTGACGCACGTACCGTCAGCATCACGGTGTCAGGAAGTCTTTCATTGCTCACGGTAAGCAAAGCCGGGGCTGGCGGTGGCACAGTCACCGGCACGGGTGTCAATTGCGGCAGCGATTGCTCCGAGGCATTTGTCACTGGGACAGCTGTTACGCTGACCGCGACCGCCAACGCCATCTCCGCGTTCACCAGTTGGACGGGCTGTACGTCAACAGTCGGCAATCAGTGCAGCGTCACTGTAAACGCAGCTCGCAGCGTGATCGCCACCTTCGCCGCACTCGCCTTTGCCCCGGATGAACCCACCATCGGCACGGCAACACCTGGCAACGCACAAATTGCCGTTAGCTTCACTGCGCCGACGTTCAACGGTGGTGCGCCGATCACCAGCTACAAGGTGACATGTCAACCCGGCACGGTCAGCGCGACCGGAGCAGCGTCACCGATCACGGTGACCGGTCTGACCAATGGCGTTGTCTATAGCTGCAGCGCGACCGCGACCAATTCGTCGGGCGAAGGTCTGGCCTCAGCTACCGTCTCCGCGACGCCGCAGCAGTCGATACAGTCGTTGACGCTTTCCGCTGTCGTATCGAGAAAGACCCACGGCAGCGTTGGCGATTTCGATATTGCGCTGGACCGCACCGTCGCCATTGGCGGTGCCGTTACCACTGAGCCACGCATCATCGGCAGCGGACATCGGATCGTGTTCCAGTTCAGTACGCCCGTCTCGCAGGCCGGGTCGGCGAGTGCGGTTGATTCCAGCGCGGCAGCGGTGGGCTCGGCAACGGTGGCGGTCAATCCGTTGGCCAGCAACGAAGTCATCGTGACGCTCACCGGTGTGGCGGAAAACCAGCGCGTCATGGTTTCACTGGCGGGCGTGAATGGCTCCACTGCGGCGTCGGTTTCAATCGGCTTCCTGGTCGGCGACATCAACAATACCCGCTCGGTGAACTCGGCCGATATCAGCGGCATCAAGGCACGCTCTGGCCAGATCACAGACGCCACCAACTTCAAATATGACTTGAACACAACTGGCGCGATCAACTCATCAGATATCTCAACGGTTAAAGTGAGATCCGGACTGCTGCTTGCGCCTTGACACCATGCCCTCTCGCTGTATTGCCGGTGGCATTGCACGGCCTTATTGTTCCGGCAATCTCTAGTACTGGTGCGGCGTTCGACGCGTTTTTGCCTCAAACAGCGCGTGGAATGGCATTCTACGTTTTCGTGGCTACAACTCTGCGTGCAGAGTCGATCAGCGCTTGCGTGCCAGGGTCAACCCGTCACCAATCGGCAGCATCGAAAGATCCACCCGCTCGTCGAAATGTAATTTGCTGTTGAGCGCCTGCAACGCTTTTGTATCTACATCTTCAGACGGTGCTGCGACTTTGCCGCTCCATAGCGTGTTGTCGATGGCGATCAGCCCACCGGTGCGCAACAGCACCAGGCAACGCTCGTAATAAGTGTCGTAGCTGCACTTGTCGGCATCGATAAAAGCGAAGTCGTATTGGCCCTGCTCGCCAGCTTTGATGCGCCCATCCAGCGTGTCAACCGCAGGTGCAAGTCGCAGATCGATCTTGTGCGCCACACTTGCAGCCTGCCAATGCGGCACGCCGACACGGGTGAATTCATCGCTGATATCGCAGGCCAGCACCTTGCCGTCTTCCGGCAAGGCCAACGCCACGGACAGCGCGCTGTAGCCGGTGAAGACACCGACCTCGATGGTGCGGCGTGCGCCGAGCAGGCGCACCAGCATCGCCATGAACTGGCCCTGCTCGGGTGAGATTTGCATCATCGCGTACGGATGCGTGCGCGTGGCTTCGCGTAGCGCGACTTGCGCAGGATGTTCGCGCAGCGAAGTGTTGATCAGGTATTGGTAGATGGTGTCGGTGAGATTCAGGGTGCGGCTGGACATGGTTGTGGCTCCTGGTGGGTTACTTTGCAGCGGCTTGGCGCCGAACCTTCTCACGATATTTTTCGTTCAATTTCGTCTGACGATTGCTGAGGTCCACTTCGCGGCCCTGAATGAACACGCGCTCAATATTGGTGGTCGCTTCGAGTGGATCGCCATCGGCGACGAAGAAGCTGGCCAGCTTGCCGGGTTCCAATGAGCCGAGTTTGTCGGCCACACCCAGTATCTGCGCCGGGTACAACGTGATCGCTTTGAGCGCCTCGTTACGATCAAGACCGAATGCTGCTGCCGTCGCCGCTTCATAGGGAAGGTTGCGTTCATGCGCGGCATCGAATCCGCTTGCATTGCGCGCGATGCAATACGTAACACCCGCCTTAGCCAGTTTCGCAGCGAGCGTGAATGGCGCGTCGTAATCGTCGCCGCGCCGTCTCGGCAGCTTGTGTGTACCGGCGATGATGACCGGCACGCGGCGCTCGCGCAACACCTCGGCGAGCCGCCATGCATCGGAGCCACCCACGATCACCAGTTTGACGCCGTAGCGCTCGGCGAATCCCAACGCATAGCGAATTTGCGTTACGTCATCCGCATTGATGAACAACGGTCGTTTGCCTTCCAGCACAGGCAACATTGCCTCCCAGCGCGTATCAAGCTTTGTCGGCTCGGCATTCGTCGCGGCCATGCGCGCCTTGCGGTAGGCGGCCGCACGGTCGAACGCATCCTCCAGTGTTTTCAAGCGCAGCGCGGTTTGCTTTTTCAACTCCGTCAGCCGTGACTCCATCGGCGGTGGAAATAGTTCAGCGTTGAATCGCATTGCTGGTAGCGATACGTGCAGCGCCACGGCCGGGTCGAGACTCATGTCTTCCCAGGTCCAGCCATCGAGCTGCACCAGCGCCGATGTGCCGTTGATCAGCCCTGCGGCGCCTGACTGTGGAATCGATAGCGCCGCGAGAACACCATTGGCGCGCGTCACGGTGATGAGCTCGCTGTCAGCGTTGATGCCCACCAGCGCACGCACGTTGGGATTGAGGCTGCCGACTTCGGCGAAATCATGGGTGGAACGCACAGCGGAAATTTCGGTGAGGCCAAGTACGGTATTGGCCGCAACAAAGCCCGGATACACGTGCTTGCCCGCGAGATTCACGACCTCCGCACCTTTGCTGTCGACAATGCCATCGGGACCGCTGATCGACATGATGCGCCCGCCCTGCACCAGCATCCTGCCGTTCGCGATGACCGCGCCGCTGACGGTATGTAGCGTTGCGCCAGTGATGAGTAGCGGCTTGCTTTGCGCCGGTTGCGGAATATTTGGCGTGGCGTGAACAGGTGACATAGCCAACAGCGCGGCGGCAAACAGCATAGCGACAGCCGCCTTCTTTACATTGAACGTATTCATCGTGCTTCCTCGGTACATTCGTGAAGTTCCCCGCCGTTCCAGTAATCGCCACGGTGCTTCGACAGTTCGTGCAACCAGCGCTGAAGCTCAAGAAAATGCAATGTATCGCTGGCCAGACTACCTGGGGCATCAGGCTTGGCCTCGCTTCCTTCGGTGGGTTTGTCCATTGGGTTCGGTGCCGCCAGCGCAGCGAGGCGAACCGGCAAAGCCTTTGCGATCAGCCTCGCCCGTTCTTTTGCGGCGTCTCCACGCAATTTAAGATCAGCATCAAGATCGAAATAACGGCGGCCATCTATCCACGTCTGCTCGGCGCGGCTGTATGTGGACAACGGATTGCCACTCCAAATGACGAAATCGGCATCCTTGCCGACCTCCAGCGAACCCGCGCGCGCGTCGATTCGCAGTTGCTTCGCCGGATTAATGGTGACGAGTTTCAGTGCATCGGGTTCGCTCATGCCGCCGTATTTGACTGCCTTGGCCGCGTCCGCATTGAGGCGCCGTGCCAGTTCATCGCTATCGGAGTTGAAGCTCGTCACGACGCCGGCCGATTGCATCAGCGCGCCGTTGTATGGAATCGCATCGATCACTTCCATCTTGTAAGCCCACCAGTCGGCAAATGTGGAACCCCCCGCGCCGATGCCCGCCATCACGTCCGCGACTTTGTAGCCTTCCAGCACATGCTGGAACGTGGCAACCGTGAATCCCAATTCCTGCGAGAGCCGCGCGAACATCAATATTTCGTCGGCCCGGTATGAGTGAATATGCACGACCCGCCTCTTTTCGAGGATCTCGACCAGCGTCTCCAGTTGCAGATCGCGTCGCGGCTCGGCCTCGGACCGCGCTGATTTCTTCCATGTCTCATGTGCGCCGCGATACGCGCTCGCCGCAGCAAAGGCATCGCGCAGAATCTGCTCCACACCGAGACGAGTTTGCGGATAACGCGTGACGTTCTGGTCGCCCCAGTTCGCTTGCTTGACGTTTTCACCGAGCGCAAATTTGATTCCGGGGATCGCGCCTTCAAACTTGAGCGCTTCCGCATCTGCTCCCCAGCGCAGCTTGATGACCTGATTCTGCCCGCCGATCGTGTTGGCCGAACCGTGCAGAACATTCGCGGATGTGACGCCACCGGCAAGTTCGCGATAAATATTGATGTCCGTCGCATCGAGCACGTCGCTGATGCGCACTTCCGCTGTCACTGAACTGGTGCCCTCGTTAACTCCACCGATGATGGCGGTGTGGGAATGGGCGTCGATGATGCCTGCGGTGACATGCTTGCCCGCAGCGTCGATCACCATCGCACCCATCGGCGTGGCGAGGTTCGCTCCCACAGCAGCGATCTTGCCGTCTCGCACCAGGAGGTCAGCACCTGCAAGGCGGCCCGCCGCCGCGCTGGTCCAGAGGGTGGCGTTTTTGATGAGCAGCAGCGGCGGCCGTGCGGGTGGAGAAATGCCGAATGCGCCTGCGGGATATTGCGTGCGCAACGTCGGCGGCAACACCAACGGCTTGGCGACCACAGGTTCGGCATACGCTGCTGTGCGCGTGGCGCTGAACGGTCGCAATGCGCCGCCTGCATTCTGCGCAGTGCCTTGCAAGGTGTCGCCGCGACCTTCGGCCACGATCACGTCCGTCGCCTGGGCGCCAGCTGCGTCGCCTGCTGCACACGGGAAGCGCGTCACCAGTTGCGCGCCACGCACGGTGAGTGCGCATGGAGCGCGATTGAGCCGAAGTTGCGGCTTCGCGAGCGTCCCGGTGATGTTCCAAACAGTGGCGGCGCTCCCGCTCGTGGATGGCATGCTCTTCACCTCCCAGGTTCCACGCGGGTCGAAACGGCCCCAAGCGTCGGTAGTGAATGGCTGGCCATCGACAAAGGCAATTTCTATTGCGGCATTGTCATCAGAGAAGAGGTCGCCCTTCGCAATCACAATATTGGCGATGCGCCCCGCTTCCAGTGAGCCCAGACGGCGCTCTTCGCCGATCAGTTTTGCAGGCACGGTCGTCAACCCCGCCAGCGCCTTATCAGTGGGCAAGCCGCGCCTGATGGCTTCCCGCAGGCGCTGCCAGAATTCTTTCTTGACATCCTTCAGCCCGGCCGGCGTCACGGCGAATTCCACGCCCGCCTGATTAATTATCGCCAGATTAGATGGCGCCTGTTCCCAATGTTCCAGCGATTCGAACGAGCTATCCAGTGCTGTATCCGGGTTCTCGACTTCGGGTGCCGCCGGGAATGTCAACGGCACAATTACCGGCATCGCCAACGTTTTCAACTGCTGCGTGCGGCGATACTCGTGCCCATTGCCCTGCACAACCACGCGCAGACCGAACTCATCGCGCACCTTCGCGATCCGCTGGTAAGCCTGTTCGTCCTCCGCCACATAGAACACCGGTTGGCGACCGGCAAGCACGGGGGACAAAGCGTCCAATGAAACATTTGTTTCCGGACGCTCGCGCGTTACGCCCGATTTCGCGGCGAGGTCCGTGGCGCTGCGGTACCAGCGCGCATCGGACAGCGTTTGGCGCACCAGCGCAATACTACCCATCAACGAACTGGGATACACACCATTGCGCGAGCGGTCGATTTCATGCGCTATGTGCGAGGCTGCGCGAGCGTTTAGCACCAGCGCTTTCGCATCGCGCCCGTCACCCATGTTCACGAGCGTACTCTGCCCACGGAAAACGCCCGTAGCCGGTGTGGAGAGCACGGTGGTAAAGCCGAGTTCGCGCGCCTGCTTGATGTCGTCAGCTTTCAGCTCAAGCTGAAGTGCCACCTCCTGTTCCGGCCGCACCCGCGTATTACGGCTCACCAGCGAGCGACTAGGCGCCATACGCGCGGGCGCAGGTGTCGTTGCTGGCAGCGCGCCATCTACTGAAATTGGTGGAGCAGGCGGCGGGCGCAGCGACGCCGGCACACCGACGTTGCTGGCCAGATCGATGAAACCCGCATAGACCGTGCGGCCCTTCAATTGCCATTCACGCGCACCTGCTGGCACCGTCACCGCCGCTGCCGCACCCGCTGCCACGATGATGCCATCGCGAATCACCAGTGTGCCATTGTCGATTACCTGACCCGGTGCAATCATCAAACGCGCTCCGGTCAAGACATGCGTACGCGGCGTGTTGTCACGCAATCCCTCGACACGGTCCGTGCTGATTTGCGCCATAACGGGCGCTGAAGCCAAAAACAAAACCGACATTGCCGCCGCCAGCCAGGAGCGGCGCGGGGGAAGCTGCACAACGATATGCATGGGATTTCCTGTGGGATTGGAACGTTGAAACGCGAGTTTGATTGCCGTGACATGCATGACCGAGTCACGTGCGCGCACGAAGCTTACAGAATGAAGTCGGGGGAGACAACTGCAGGGGACTAATGAACCAGCGTGGCGTGCGTGCTGGTTATGTGCAACGCAGATCGTCAGAAAATAGAGAAATGGTGAATGCGGGTTTTGAGGTTTTCTTTTCCGACAGTGAGTCTCATGAATATACGACCTTCGTTCCCGTCTCAGCCACACCCAAATCCCCTGCAATCAACCTGAACTGCTCCAACGCCGCCTCCAAGTCATCAACAATCTCCTGCGCAATGATCTCCGGCGCAGGCAGATTGTCCGAGTCCGCAAGGCTATCGTCCTTTAGCCAGAAAATATCCAGGCTGGCCTTGTCACGAGCAATGAGTTCATCGTATTCGTAAATCCGCCAGCGGCCTTCCGAGTTCTCGGCGGACCAGGTGGCTGTGCGTTTATGCCGGTTGGCAGGGTTGTAGAGGGTGACGAACTCTTCCAGGTCCTCGCGCTTCATCGGGTTGGTTTTGAGCGTGAAGTGCTTGTTGGTGCGCAGGTCGTAAATCCACAGCTTCCTGGTCCACGGCGTTTCGTTGGCGGGTTTGCGGTCGAAGAAGATCACGTTCGCCTTCACGCCCTGCGCGTAGAAGAGGCCGGTCGGCAGGCGCAGCAGCGTGTGCACCTCACACTCATGCAAGAGCTTGCGGCGAATGGTTTCGCCGGCACCACCTTCGAACAGAACGTTGTCCGGCACCACCACCGCCGCACGGCCGTGAATTTGCAGCAGTGTCTTGATGTGCTGTACAAAGTTGAGCTGCTTGTTGCTGGTCGTCGCCCAGAAGTCATCGCGCTCGATGATGTCTTTCTCGGTGGAGGTCTTGCCGTCCTCGCCGACGATCACCGTGCTGCTCTTCTTGCCGAAAGGCGGATTGGCCAGCACGACTTCGAAGCGTTCGCCCGGATCGGCGGCCAGCGCATCGCTTACCTTCACCGGCACACTCTTTTCCGAGCCGATGCCATGCAGCATCAGGTTCATCGCGCACACGCGAGCCGTCCCCTGCACCAGTTCCCAGCCGATGAATGCGCCCTCTTTCAAATGGCGCTTTTCATCCTTGGTGAGATTGGGATTGTGCTTAACGATGTAGTTGTGCGCCGTGAACAGGAAGCCACCCGTGCCACACGCCGGATCGCACACGCGCTCATTGGGCTTGGGCGCGATGCAATCGACCATCGCCTGAATCAGCGAGCGCGGCGTGAAGTACTGACCCGCACCGGACTTGGTGTCCTGCGCATTCTTCTCCAGCAAGCCCTCGTAAGCGTCGCCCTTCACGTCGGCTTCCATCGACGACCATTCTTCCTCGTTGATGAGGTCGACAATCACCCGCCTGAGCTTGGCCGGGTCCTGAAACTTGTTCTGCGCTTTCGAGAAGATGAGTGCGAGCGTTCCCTTTTGCTTGCCCAGTTCATCCAGCAAGTGCCGGTAATGATCGAACAACTCGTCGCCATCCTTGGCAAGCAAGGTCGGCCATGCGTATTGCTTCGGGATCAGGCTGGCCTGGTTGTACGGCGGCTTGGTGCGCTCGTCTGCCATTTTCAGGAACATCAGGAACGTAAGCTGCTCGACATAATCGCCGTAGCTCATGCCGTCATCGCGCAGGACGTTGCAGTAGTTCCAGAGTTTTTGGACGATGGTGGCGGAGTTCAATTCATTTACCTTTCAAGTTCAAGCAGGCCGATGCGCACTTGTTGCAAGCTTTCCAGTGCAAACTGCGGCTCGTATCTGTTCATATCGTTTGGCAACTGCAATGCGCTGTTAGGATCAGTTTGTGCGTCCAGCAGCTCCACGAATCGCTGCCGTGCTGCACCAGACATCATGGCGGCGATATCTCGCCCAAGCAATCGTGCCCCGGCTCGGTTGTAATCAAAATTTTCTTCATTCAGCCATTCTGCATGGTCAGACATCAGCCGCTCAGCGTTACCCGCGTCGAGGTAGTGCCTGGCGATGAGCGACAGGTCATGCGCATCTTTTCGAGGTGCGGAGTAGTGGCGCGCAGTCCACGCAATGAGCTTCAATGCAAACAGGCCCGCAAGCGACACCACCTTTATATCCAGCGGCCCAGGCAAGCTTACCGTCATTGCGGCCGCGTATGCCTCCTGAAATCCGAATACGTCCATGACCTCCTCACCAGTTGGAGGCCAATGAATCATTCTATCTGCCCCCTCAACCGCACCGAACGGGACAATGTCGATAGGCAACGCTAACGTTTCACCGCGATAGACGAGGCGGTGAACCACACCATCTTTTGGTCCAAAGCGTTTGGTCTCGATCAACATATCCCGCAAGCGCTGGAAGGTCGCCCAGTCTTTCACCTGCAATGCGATGTCGATATCCTCTGTTTGCCGCGCCGCTTCGATGTTGTGCGCGTACTGTAGATGCAAATCACGAGCGAATGCGCCGACGATGAGCGGCGTGATGCCCAGCGGTATCGCCACCCTCTGCACCGCGGCAATCGCCTCTGCGTGGAGCGCGAGGTCAGTTACGTTCGAGAGGTCGAGCAATGATTTGCTCATACAAAATCTCCGCTGTTTCAATGCAGCGCGCGTCGCCGGTAGCAAGCAAATCCGCGTAGATCAACACGGGTGGCACCGTTGTTGGTGCAATGCCCAGTTCTTCAAGTCGCGCCGTCAAATCCTGCCCCCAGAATCGGCGTCTGAGCTCGACATGCGCATTTCGGAGACCAGCATCTCCCGGTGCAATCGCCCGCAGCCGTTGGCCCACGAGCAGCTTCGGCGGCAACTTTTCGCCATAGATGGTCAACACCTCCGGGCGCAGGTGCTGCGTCAGTAGCGCGGCAGCGGGCTCGCCGCCCCACTGCTGATGCGCGACATCCAGCGCCCACTCTTTCCATGTGCCTGGCGTATGTGCGTCGTAAGCCGCGATAAGTGTTTTGGGTCGCAAGGTTCGCGCGTAAGCCATCGCCCATTGGTCAAGCAAACGTTTGTTGGGCTGCAGTCGGCGCACACCGGGCAGCACCACCAGATACCCCCGGTCGTTAAGATCCTTGAGAATTGCGGTTACGGCACCCAATGCCACGTTGGCATTTGCGGCAATGGTGCGCAGGGGTTCCTCGACGAGCTTCGTGTCGCACAGTAGCGCAAACAATACTTTCAGCCCGGCCGGGGTCCCACCCTTACCTGCATGAGTCGGCACGATAGCTTGCGCGGGCTTTTGGCCAACGATATTCAGTAGCCATCCCGGCGCCTCCAAATAAGCGTTGCCCGCAGTATCGATAAACTGCTGACCCGCCGCCCGCAAGGCACGCGTGACCGGCGGCGTCACGTGGTGCGTGACCAGAACGACCGGCTTGCCGAATGCCGCTGCCTGCGCGCGCGTCTGCGCCAGCAGAGCACCCAGCGTTGCTGGCGTCACGCCACGCTTGAACTCAAGCACCACATCCTGTGTAGTCTTGCCTCTAGCGAGCCGAGCAAAACCATCCACATTCGGCGCCTTCGCCCGAGCATTCTGTTGCCGCCAAGTCGCCTTAAAGCCCAATGGTTCGAGCGTGGCGAATGCAGCCGTAATGGTGTCGGCCTCGTTCATTTGTTCATTATTCTAAAATGTTCACTTTTTGTGAACGTGCTTAGATTATGAATATCTATGGGGAAATGTTCAAGTAATTTAGCTGTTCATAAAACGTGAACAGCTAACAATAATGAACAAAAGATCAGAAAGCTAATGCAGGTAAGGCTTTTCAAGCCTTTTGAGCTGAAACGGCAAGCTGGGGGCGGACTTTGCAAAACAATTGACGCTGACCCACTTACGTCATTCTTTCTGTATTGCGTTCAATTTGGCTAATGTCTTTGATTCGCTGCGTAACCTTTGCGACCTGTGCGCCGTGCACAGCGCCGGGAACGATCATTCCCTGCAATCCGTCGTGGAACGCGTCCGTCTCCAGCAGCAAGCGGCATTGCTCCGCGAGATAGCCGCGCAAGTCAGCGGGCGCATACGCGACCTCGTCGATCAGCTCAGGTCTGCCATCGACCAAATTGACGATGTCTTCCAGATCATGGCTTGCCATGAAATCGCCATTGCCGCGATCAGCGAACGCGACAAACTTGGTCGCCATGAACGCGGGCGCCGAAATCAGGCGGATGGTGGTACCGCTGGGTAGTGTTCGTGTCTGCGCGGTTTCAACAGCCAGCGGATACCACCGATTGGAGAAGCCCAGCACGGACGATTCGGTCGGCATCAAATCGACCTCAAGCTCACCGAGACGCCAACGACAGATGGGTGCATCCGCCGACATGTCACGCTTGAACCCGAGCCGCGAAAACTCTTTTTCCAACTGGTGATACCCCGCTAACGCCGCAACTTCCGCCAGCAAATCGACGTCGTAGGTCACGCGTGCGGGCGCCGCCGCCGGATCGGTAAACAAGAGACCCGCCGCGCATCCGCCCACCAGCACTAGCCGTTCGCGTAGTGGTCCTAGCGCCGCCGCAATCAACTCCACCTGCGCCAGATTGGGATTGTTGGCCGTCACTTGAAATACGGCTCCAGCAAGCGCTTCGCCGCCTCGCGCTCACGCGCCTGACCGGCGCGAAGCGCGTCGAACAGCGAAAGCATTGCGTAGAGCTTTTCATCGCGCATCGCCGCTTCCGGCGCGGACGGATAAAGCGGTGCCAGGCTCATGCCGCGCGTGGGCCCGTTCGGGTGCGGCCACACCGGCACCGGATCGCTCGAACCAACGATCACCGTATTGAGCGGCGCCGCCGCATAGCCCGTCGGCAAGCCACGCGTAAGCGCCCCCCACACCGGCGGGAACGCGTATTTCGCGCCGTAGATGAGGAATTCCTTCAACTGCGACTTGAGCACTACCGGCCAGCCCGCATCCGCGCTTACCAGCCTTGCATCGGCCGCACGCTTCAGCGAGGCATGCACGGCAGAGGCCGCCAGCCCCGTTGCCGCTGCCAATTCCGCATAGCCACCGGGCGCATCACCGCGACTCAACATCGCCAGGAGCACGAACAGGTCCTGGGGCTTGAGGGCGTATTGCTGATTGAGGATCTTAGCCACGGTTCTTTATTCTTGAATTGCGAATATATATGGATAATGCTATTTCTTTATTGGTGGTGTTGTCAATATTCTTTATTCAAGAATAGCGAATATTGGCAGCTAAGAAATCAGCCGGAGAGTTCATATGCTATTCGCATATAGCATATGAACTTGTCTTTGCGCGACTGAAATATCGAAAAGCAAGTACTGGCACGGCTTCCAGACCGAAAAGGTCTGAAACGGCAAGCTGGTCGCGGAGTTCATTGGTTTTCAGTAAGTTGTTTTGACAAAGGTGCCGTAGGTACCGTAACAAGGTGAGCCCTTCTTGTTTTTGTGCGGGTTCAGTGTCGCATCATAGTTTTGCCGCTTGAAGGTCTTGCCACAGACACTGCAACGGAAAATGTGTGTCGGCACGCTTGCGCCAAATGGCTTGCCGCGCCGCGTCGCAGACGTTCCGAGAGCACGCGTTGGCCCTCGGCCGACAGCCCGGTCCCGATCGAGCGGGGGAGCCGAGAGCGGCCCCGCATCCGACAATTCAATGGTGTATCTGGGCACGAACGACTGACCGGTCGCAGTCGCGCTGACGATTCGGTCAGCGCGATAAGAGCGCACTTCGCCGGTATCGGCTTTGACCGCCATCAGCAACAGATTGCCCTCGCTTGATCGGCGCAGCGAATACGGTTCGATGATTCGAACATCTCGTCGGCCCTGCTCGTTCCTGTAGTCCAGCGAGACGCACAAGCGATTTGCCGCCGCGAACCGGATGATCTCCAGCGGAGCCGAAACCCCCTTCGATCTCCATGAAATGGCCATTGCCGGCGGCCGCCACGACGAATCAATCTGATCCCGCGCGAAGGAAGGAACAGCGGTCAATGTTGCCTTTGGTTTCTCCTCATACAGCCAGGCAAAGACTTCGGGCAACTCGTTCCAGAAGCTTTCAAAGGAAGGCAGCACCGGAAGCTGATGCGCGAGCATCTGTCCCCAGGAAACCTTCAGCTCCGCGACCAACGGCGATTCACGAATCGATTGAAGCGTCGGCACCGGAATGCCCTTGAATTCGCACTTCGCCATCAGCGTAGAAATGACCTTTTTTTTACGTTCCTGCGTCAAATCCTGGCGCCGATAAAGATCAACTACGTCGTAAAGATCGCGCGGGCGCAGTCTTTCGGCCAAGGCGCGAATTTTTTCGGCGAAGACTTCTTCAAACGAATAGGTTGTCACCCAGATGCCATCCGCGGAACGGTCGGTGTAAGGGTGGTGAACTTCTCGCCGGTCCGGGTCGAGCACGACGCGTTCGTGATCGGTCAGGTCCAGCTTGATGCGGGGCGCGTCACCGGTACGTCCGAGTGGCCCTCGATATCCGAGCCGCCCTTCTGCCGAAGTGCCACCCCGGGGATTGGTAAAGACGTCTGCTTTGCGCGCGTCCGGAGGCAGTACCATCCCGGTTTCGTCATAGATCCACGTCGCGATATCCGCGAACAGTTTGTTCAGAAACGCCGCATCCAAATGGGCCGGTTCCAGCAAAGTGAAATCAAGGTCTTCTGAAAAACGATAAGTTTCAAAAAAGCACTTTTTCAGACAGGTGCCGCCTTTGAAGAGCCATGTATCACGTGTGTCGGGGTGCTCGCCCAAGGCGGCCAGCATCCAGCCGAGCGCATAGTCCTTCTCGACAACATCGGGTCGCAAGCCAAAATCAGTCGCGAGGTCGAGCAGTTCCTGTTTGGGAATCACCGCTTCTCCCAGCCTTCAGGTATCGATAGATTCCAGGCAGTCACATACGTGCGGGCCGGGAGCGCCGGGTCCAGCGGCGTGTAACCCTTGGTCAACGATTGCGCGCACTTCTTGATCGCCTTTTGTTCTTCGGGCGCATAGCGCTCCAGCAAGAAGCCAAGCCTTTTGAACACGGCGCCAATGCCCAGCGTCTTTGCGTACGCGAGGAGCGCTTCAATGTTGCGATGATCCTTGGCCGCAAGATAGTTCTGAAGCATGTCCGCGCACGACCGCAGTCCGCCGCCGAGCGAAGGGTCGGACATCAGATCAATGATCGTTCGGGATGGGTCGCTCACTTTCACGCGGGCACGCCCTCGCCAGATTGTCTTCAGCCCGAAAAACGAATCCTGGCTCGCGGTACGCAAACGAAAGTCAATGCCCCCCAGCGTTGGCTGGCGATCGTGCGGGCGGCGCGTGGTCGCCACCTGCACGACGCGAAACACTTGTTCGGTCAGCCCCCAATGTTCGGCCGCGCTCCAGCCGCTGATATAGCAAGGCGCGAACGCGGCATCGGCAATGATCCAGGCATCTTCGGGCGCACTGTCGGCGCGCTCGCTTTCGAGCGGGACGGGCACGTAGAGGCCGCGCCGGACGCGTTGCAGCCAGCCTTGCGCGGCCCAACGTGCAAGCAACTTGGCCGCGTCGATGCGGGAAAGCGAAAGCGCCTTTGCAGCCTCCGCCGGCGAAACGGTACCGGTCGACTGGCGCAGCAACATCGCCAATTGGGAACGCGATTGTTTTCCCAAGCCGGAGAGAGGCGAATTAGTATATGTGGAGCGCTGTACTTCCATTATGGGATGAATTAAAGCGCATTAACTATACTTTTTCAAGGTATTTCTGCGGGGTGAGAATTACAGAAACACAAGCACCTGCGAGGCGTTCAGCCCACAAATGGCTGGAACGGCAAGCTGGGCGCAGACTTTGCAAAATAATTGACCCCGACCTCTTACTCCGCGCTTTAGGACTTATCCGGGATCTCCCCTCTAACCGCACGTAGACGCCTCTCCTCGTCTATCCGCAAAATCTCCCGCGCACGCGCCACCTGTTCGGTCGGCATGTCTTCTAACTCAGGAATGTTGGCAAAGTGCTTTGACCACCGACTTGCGATGGCATTTAGCGAGATTTCATCCGTTACACCACGATGCAAATGTGGCTTCACGATTGAATACAACTCCGGTGCGAGCTCCGTCTTTTCCATAGCGCGCTTGAAAACCCAAAGATGTACATCAACGAGTTCCAACCCGGCACTCTGTGTACTTGATGAAAAAGTAATGGGTACATCAGGCATGCTCCTGAAGCTTGCGGTAGGCATGCCAGGGCCTGCCACCGTTTGCGCGCCACGAATGGAGTGATAGAACTCAGCTAGGGTTCTTTGCGACTTGTTGAACTGCGACTGTTGGTCGACCACAATCCGCGACGCATTGCGTTTGTTTCTGCTGATTCGATTTGCAATCCCATGCATCACCGACTGAAACCCAATGATATTGGGTGTGATCTCCAAAATAGACTTCTTACTGCTGACGTTATACGAAATCTCTGCGGGATTACTCTCAGCCCATGTCAGCGAATCTGTGATCAACTGTCTTGATCTCGCATCGGGCAGCCTAGAAACACGTTGACGTAGTTCACTACAAACCGAAATCATCCCAAGTTGGGCCGTCGCGTCATCAACTTCAATTCTCGCTCGCCACGCGCGCCTGGCGATTTCCTCGTCAAATAGCGACGCCACTTTGAGAAGCAGTATGTATCGCAACGGAGTCCAGTAACCGGTCCACGTTACGGCGGGGTTCATTCCCTGATCAAAAACTTGATCAAAGAAGCAAATGATTGCGTGGTCTGGCTTTGCGACTCGATAAACGTCAAATACAAACCCAATCCTCTTCTGAATTCGAGCTAAATCTGATGCCATCGTAGACAGCGCCCTGTTTCCCAACTCCGCCGCATGAAGCCTCGATACCCCGAGCGTTTGCCTTAGTCTTGCAATCGCATCTTCAGCCAAAAGATCGACATTTACCTTACTCGATAAAACGCCGTAATAAAGCATTGGTTGGTTCTCATCGAATAGATTCGCACCGGTATGGCCACTTTCATCTACATAAAAAAACACGGGCGACTTTCCAGTGCAAACCGAAATCGTGTGCGCTCAGCGCGACAGCTTTGCGGCAAGCAGAAACGCTTCGCTTGTCTGAGAGACATGCTGGCGCAGCCGTCCGACCAACTCGGGCAGTTCCCACAGCGCCTGCAGAACCAAGAACACATGCGCAGCATCCATAAGCAGCAATGGCGTCCGCGGCTTGGACGCCTGTGAAATAGCGACGGAACTGTATCCTGCCATCGATACAAAAATACCCATCGTGTTATCGGCCTTATTATTTACCTTCGCGAGAAACGAGTCGATGTCCTCGACACCAGTTTGGTTACTCGTAAACTTGAGCTCTACCAAGTACGTGGTACCTTCAATAGTCACAGAGCCATCAATTTGTCGTTCATCCGCCTTGTAGGGTCGGCGATGTTCAATTTCAAAGAACTGAACAAGGTCGTAGAACCATTTCTCGAATGCATAACCACCTTCCTGCGTTCCGGCTCTTGGGTGCAATTCAGTAAGACGGGCCTGCAATTTCGCCAAATCCTGCTCGCTTGCAATCCGCGTTGCTCGCTGTTTTTCTGCCTCTTCGCGAATGGCCTTTCTTGCGCGCTCAACTTCGGCCTCTGACCGTTCACGTGTAATGTAGGCCTTCAAAGACGCCACGGCCTGCTTCGCAGCGGCTAGCTTGTCCTTCTCATCAGGCCAGCCGGTTAAGTCGGGAAAAGAATCCTGGTCGGCCAATTGAACGGCCAACTGCTTGATGACGGCTGGACCATTTTCATTGCGCTCAAGTTCGGGAAACAGCCGATCAAGAAGTAGCCGTTTCGATTCTTCCTCAGCCCATGTCGCGAGAAAACTCTCAGCGACCCCATTTCGGCGAAGCGCATTTCGAAAAGTTCTTCGTCGCCAGTAGGATTTAAGCAGCGCGTCTTGCACAAGCTCAATGAAATGCGGTGGCAGGCGATCAGGCATCGCCGGTCCCTTCGGAAAACGTTGCTGCCAATAGCGCTTCGCGGAATCGCAACGCACGTTTCATGTTCGCTTCGACTTGGGCCTCAACGCCTGATGCGATTGAAAGGCATCGTTCAATTTCCGCGACAATTCGCTGTTGTTCAGCAATAGGTGGCACAGGCACGGCCAGCGCCTGCAATTTGGTCCCGTTCACGTTCGCTTGGCCGACCTGCTGGGTGACGACCGCTTTCACCCATCCGCGGCCATATGGAGAGTTGATGACGCTATTCAGAAGCGTCGGCAAGTAGCATTGGGACAGTCGAATGCGAATCAGGTACGACGCAAATGAACACGGATGCGGTAGTCCAAGATACTGCGCTGACTTTCCGACAAGCTCAGGACTATTTGTTCGATTGAACAAAATATCTCCTGGCTCAAGAAGAAGCGTTGGGAATTCATCGTGAGCTGAAGGCAAGTACTTGAGCTTTTCCAAGTTCAGTACACCGTCAACGATGTTGCCCATTCGTAACACGGGCACACCAGGGCAATCTTCCGCAGTCTTTGCCGAGGAACCATATTGAACGAGCACGGAAAGCTGTTCGACAGTAGCCCAGACCCATCCTTCTGGAATAGGCGGCAAGGCTGTCTGGTCAAGCGGACTCGCCTCAGTATATTTGCCTTTCCCCTTCCATTCACTTTGCCGCATCGTGACAATCCTGCGCAGTAGAGCGGCGCCAATCTCGAAGCCACGACCGTCACGCCGTGCAAGCTCGGCTTCGGTGGGTACGAGGCGCCCTTCGATAGCGGCTTTGAGGATGGAAGCTTTATAGCGTTTGAGATTGGCCTTGACGCGCTTGAGGTTGGCGACGGCTTCGTCGAGGCGGGAGAATTGTTTTTCGATTTCGGCGACAACTGCCTGCTGTTTTTCCACAGTTGGAACATAAATAGGTGTTTCGCCAAGCGTCTTTAAGTAAACGCCTTTTTGCGCAGTGCCTCGTGCATGTGCCTCGAAATGACGTTGAATTCTCGGCGACTGCAATTGGTAGCACAAATACTTGGGTAGCAAGTCCCGTACGGGCGAAAGCACTGCGACACTTCGCTGAAGTGCGAATGGCGTCATGCTTTCTGGAACAACAGCAGCCCGACCAATGGTTCCAACAATAGTTAGCAGCACATCGCCAGCAGCAATCCGCGTTCGAGCATCTTCTGCAACAAATGACTCTTCGCTAATGAATCGATAGTCGTCAAAGTTTACGAGTCCATGATCGATATTTCGCGCACTCAGCATCGGCTTGCCGCTGTCTTGTTTCGGGGGCGGATTGTGTGAGCCGTCAACGAGCTTGGTAACCACATCACGCAACCGTTGCGGCTGCAGGTAGTCGATCGTCGAACTTGCGTTCATGCTACGAGTTCCCGATTCAGTTCCTCAATTACCTTCGGCAGTTCGGCGCCAAAGAGCTGATGCACTTTGCCTAGCCCGCCCTCCTTGTTGAACGGCGCGTATTCAAAATCTTCAAGGTCGATGCCAAGGTTTGCAGCGATGTGGTCGCGGATCATTTCTAGCCAGTAGAGTTGTTCGGAGGTGAAGCGAAATGCCACCCCCTCTCCCCCGCCCTCTCCCACGAGGGGAGAGGGAGTTAAAGTGTTTTGCTGTGAAAGCCACGCCTTGAAGTTTGCCGTCACGCGCTCAGGATACGGCACCAGTTCATTTTCCTGATGCATCGCGAAGCGCACGAGGCTGACAATGTCGGTGAGGATGCGGCGTGCGGTGGTGCCTTTCACTTTGGTCTTGTCCAGTGCAGCGTAGGCTTGCCAGAGCGCGGATTCGTCGATGAGGTAAGGCGGGGCGTGCAGGGCTTCGGCAAGGGCTTTGACGTCTTCGAATTTCAGCGGCGCTTTGGTGGGGCGGTTGTAGAGGATTTGCAGGGCGGTGATTTCGTCGCGGTGTTCGGCGATGAAGGCTTCGAAGGTTTTCACCATGCTTTCGGCGCGGTCGCGGGCGGCTTCGCTGAAATCGGCGACGAGGAGTGAGTCTTGGGTGACGGTGTCGATGATTTGGTCGGCTTTGGCGCGGAGGTCTAGCAGGAGTTTGCGGAGATCGGGATTCGCGAGTGGTCTTGTTGCGGTGGTCATAAATTCTGCGGGCGCTGCCCCCTCACCCCAACCCTCTCCCGAGGGGGGAGAGGGAGTTGAAGTGTCGGTGGCGTTTAGGGCGGTGATGATGTTGCGGGCGAGGTCCTTCAGGCTGTAGCCGCCGCTGGCTTCGATCACTTTTGCTTTGTCGGCGTCGGTGAGGTCGCGTTCCAAGCGGGCGATGCGGGCGGCGACAGAGGAGAGGACTTCGGGTTCGACGTTGCCCAAGGCCACAGCTTGCAGGAGCTTTTCGAAGGGCACGCCCTTCTTCTGGTCCATCGGGCGCGAATCGGTTTTGTCGCGTTCGCAAACGCCGACGGCATCGACGATAACGAAGTGGTCCTTGGCCTTGGCGTCGGGCGTGACGGCTTGCAGGTCGGCGGGGTTGATGACGCGGACGCCGCGGCCTTTCATCTGTTCGAAGTAGCTACGGCTTTTCACGCTGCGCATGAAGACCACGATCTCGACCGGCTTGATGTCGGTGCCGGTGGCGATCATGTCCACGGTGACGGCGATGCGCGGGTTGTAGCTGTTGCGGAATGAGGCGATCAGATCTTCCGGCTTGGCGCCGGTGGTGCGGTAGGTGATCTTCTGCGCGAAGTCGTTGCCCTTGCCGAATTCTTCGCGCAGGATTCCCACGATGGCTTCGGCGTGGTTATCGTCCTTGGCGAAGAACAAGGTCTTCGGCACTTCGGTGCGGTTCGGGAAGATGGTAGTGTTGACGTTGTCGCGAAAGGTGCGGATGACAAGGCGGATCTGGTCGGGCGTTTGCACGACGCGGTCAAGCTCAGCGGGGTCGTATTCAAAATCTTCATCGAGCTGCCAGTCGCTTTTCTTGCGCGTGACCTTGTCCACCGTTTGCAGCCAGTAGCCCTTCTCCACTTTGGCGCCGGCTTCGGTCACTTCGGTCTTGATGCGGAAGACGTCGTAATTGACGTTGACGCCATCGGCCACGGCTTGCGCGTGGCCGTACTCCATCACCAGATTGCTATTGAAGAAGCCGAAGGTCTGTTTGTTCGGCGTGGCGGTGAGGCCGATCAGGTAGGCGTCGAAGTATTCCAGCACTTGCCGCCACAGGCTGTAGATGGAGCGGTGCGCTTCGTCGGTGATGACGATGTCGAAGGTCTCGATGGGAAAGGCCGGGTTGTATTCCAGCGGCGGCGCATTGGCGAACAGGCTTTCGACGCCCTCGGCGGATTGCTCGTCGTCCTCGGGCGCGAGCTCACGGCCACGCAGCATCGAGTACATGCGCTGGATGGTGCAGATGCAGACGCGGGCGGTGGTGTCGATGCGGTTACTTTGCACATGCTGGACGATGTACTCCTCGCTGAACTTGAAGTTGTTGTACGGCGAGACGTATTGATCGAACTCCTTCTTGGTCTGCTTGCCGAGGTTGCCACGGTCGACCAGGAACAGGATGCGGCGCGCACCGGCGAATTTGATCAGGCGGTAAATGAAGTTGATGCTGGTAAAGGTCTTGCCGGAGCCGGTGGCCATCTGAATGAGCGAGCGCGGCTTGTTAGCGGCGAGGGACTTTTCCAGATTCTTGATGGCGATAATTTGCGCGGGCCACAGGCCGGCTTCTTCCAGCGGCGGCATGTGGGCCATTTTGGCGAGGAAGGTGCTGGTGCCGACTTGCGCAGTAGTGATGTTAGCGGCGCCAGTTGAAAACGCGCTCGCTACGGGTAACTCGCGCAACCAATCGGCCAGCAGGTCCGCACGGAAGAACGCAAAGACGTTGCGTGCGCGCGGTTCGGGGTCGAGGCCATTGGTGAAATGGGTTTCGGCGCCGGTTGATTCGAAAATGAACGGCAATGGGCGGCACCACGCGGGCAGGCTGGCGGGGAGGCCCTTCGCGTAACGCGACGATTGCACTTCAACGCCGGTCAAGGTCGCGCCCTGCTTCTTGGCTTCGATCACGCCAGCGGCTTTGCCATCGACGTAGAGAAGATAGTCGGCGAAGCCGAAGCCAGCATCGAGAGGGAATTCACGCAGCGCCACACCGCGCGCCGCGTGGATATTGGCGTCGCTCATGTCGCAGACGTGCCAGCCCGCCGCGCGCAACAAGCGATCAATTTCTTCTCGGGCGAAAGCCTCCGGGTTCGGGGCCGGGCTCATTGTATGTGGCGTCGATTCGGTCCGTTTGCCAAACCCTATATTTGGTGCGCCTTCTGGCCAATAAATGGCTGAAACGCCGCACCAGTCAACGAGTTTGCACTTGTTATGTATTGTTCTAGCAACTCTATCCTACCGCATGAGCGTCTCGGATATACCTACCGATGCGAGTGGGAGTTAACCTGGAGCCAGATGGTCACATCAACGTCATCGACTGCAACCCACCCTAGTTAACCCCCTTCATCCGATCCAGTTTCGCCGCATACAGATCGTGCTCCCTCCGCGTTGTGCTGAAATTCAGCCCGATCGCCATGTGCCGTTTCGACTCCGCCCTCACGCCCAGCCGTTCGAGGGCGACAGCCAGTCCAAAATGAAACTCGTGGTTGTAGGGGTCGCGAGGGAGTACGCGCCATGTAGTCGAGCATCAGTCAAACGACAGTGTATAAAGTGCATCCACCGCGCTCTCAGTCCCTGCCTGCGCCTGCACCGACCACCGCTTGGAAAGCGTATACCGCACCTTGACGATGTTGGAGACCTTACCTAGCCCTTGCTCGTAGGCTACGAACAAGCGCGAGGATATGCGTTTGCCCAGCGTGAGCAGACCACCTTGGCCGCTGCCGGGCGGCGAGATGCCGAATTCATCGACGCCTAGCGCGCCGGCAATCCGCGCCTGCACTGACGCCGCCTGGCCACTGCCAAGCAAACCGCTGGCAGCGGCAGACAGCAAACTGAAATCGGCCTGGCTGGAACTCTCCAAGCCACGGCCCAGCACCAACCATGAGAGTTTCTCGGTCTCGGGAACATCCGGCGTGGACACCAGCTTGGCACGCGGGGCGAGTGCACTGCCACGGACTTCAACGCCGGCTTCCACGGTATTTCCCGCCAGCGACGGCTGCGGATTTTTTCTGACAGCGTAAAGATCGATGCCCGGATTCTGAATCGGCCCAGCAAAGGTCAGCGAGCCGCGCTCGACGGCGAGTTTCTGACCATATACCGCATAGGTGCCGTCTTCAATATTAAGCGTCCCCACCGCGCGCGGCAAGCCCGCGCCGGAACCGGCCACATGCAAGGTTCCCGCCAGACGCCCATTGAGCCCGGCGCCGCGAATCTGGAAGCGCTGGCCAAGATCAACATCCAGATCAACTTTGGTGGTCATCTTGTTTTCTTTCTTCTCGGCCGGTGCCGCTTTGCCGATGATGACGATGTCATCGCTGATCGTCAGGTCGCTCTTTTCGGGCAACTCGAAGAAGCCTCGGTCCGCCTTCAGCTTGGCGCTGATCGATACCTTGTTTTCCTCCAGGTCCATACTGCCCTCGCCGCTGGCCACCACCAGCCGGTCGGGTCGCGATACCGCTTCGAAGCGATCCAGTTTGACCTTTAGTTTGCCGGAGGATTTGAGACTGGCGAGAGTGAGCGTGCCGTCGGCTTCCAGGCTGCCTTCGCCTGCGGCAAACGTCAGCCGCTTCACGCGCACGGTGTCATCACTAAACTCCGCTTCCAGCGTGCCGTTTTTGTAACTGATGCCGTGCTCGGGCCAGGCGAATTTGAGTGCACTGCCGGACGCTCGACCACTTAATTGCGGCGAACCGAATGTGCCGGTGCTGGCGACGGTTGCGCGAAGTTTGCCATCGAGTGAGATACCCGGCTGGCCCGCAACGCGCGTGACCCACACCAGCGAGGGCACGTCGATTTCACCCTGCAATTGCAACGCTGCAGTCGGTGGAATGCCCCAGGCCTGCCCACGCTGCTCGGCCCGCGTGGTGGCGGCGAAATCAATTCGCCCAAGTTGTTTGCCACTGACCGCAAGTGTGGCCTTCAGCACATTGTCGGCAATGTCAGCTTTCAAGTCGAGTACGTCCAGACCGGCCGCGAACGGCGGCTCCGCGAGGAAACGTACATCTCCGGATTGACGGAATAATCGCAGCTTGCCGCTGACCTTGATCGGCGTAGCGCCCACCGGCACTGCGCCACTTGCGGTGGCGATATCCCACTCAGCGCCTAGCCTCAGGGTGGTATCGATATTGCGTTTTAGTGCCTCCGAAAACGGTACGGCGACTGCCAGCGGCAAATCGGTCCCGCTGCCGCGCGTGGTGATCGCACCATCGGCCAACCGAAATTGCGCAATCTCTAACTTGCCGCCACCGACATCGAATCGCGCCGTACCCAGCTCAACCCGGCCATCGGCGGAGGCCGTCAACGGTACCGCTGCCAGCAAATTGAATGGCACGCTGCCACGATTGTCCAGCTGCGTGATGTCACCGCGCCAGCGGTTGGCCGCATCCAGAGCACCGCGTGCGGCAAGCCGCACATTGAAATCAGGATTGAAGGCCGAGAGCATCAGGATATGTGCCGCGCGCGTGCCGTCAAGCTTGGCGCTAGCATTGGAAAGCGCAATCTTTGGTGAGGCGTAGTCGGTAAGTTTCAGATCCATCGAAAGCGCCGCGTCGGCTACCGAACCAAGCGACAAGGTCGCACTGCCTTTCACTGATTTGATTCGATGTTCATTGAAGCGTAACTGTGTGGCGTCGATGTCGGCTGTGACGCGTGGTGATCGCAGAGCACCGGTCGCCGTGCCTTTGACGATAAGGCTGCCGCTAATCTCACTGTTGAGCTGGGTGAGTTGGGGGGCGTTGATGGTCCAGGTGATGGCGTTGGGAACTGCCCCTGGCGGTGATGTTGAAACGCGGGCTTCCCCTTTGTTGCCTATGCCGCCAAGCGCAACAAACTGATTCGCCCCCAGCATCAGCGCAATATCGACATCCCGTATCGCCTCAGCATTCGCGTTCAGGTTGGCCTTGCCAGACAGCGGCTGCGAGAGGAGGCGGCTCGGTGTAATTGTGGATGCCAGCTTCACACGCCACGGCGCACTCGCCGACCCGCTGGCGACGATATCCGCATTGAGATCGGAAGCGGGGTACGCGCCGAAATCGGCGGCATTGAATTTTTTCAACGTTCCGTTCACTTGGAACTCGCGCGTCCCGGTGAGGCCCATATTGCCATTCAGTGCGAGCCCGCCATTGCCGGCCGTCAGTTCGGCGCGATCGACTTGCAACTGCTGGCGATCAGCATGTGCGGCAATGTCGAGCGCCAGCTTGGCCTCGCGAAATACACCGGCAATTTTCACCCGGCCGTTGTCGGGCGAGATGTTGGCTTCTCCCTTGATCGCCGTCTTGCGAAGTTTGGCGTGCAGGCCGTTGAGATTGAGGTTCTGCGTGTTGAGCGCCAGCGACACGCGATCAAGGAAATTTGCGGCGGCGTCGTTGCGATAACTTGCACGGCCTTTGAACAGCCCACCTGAGCCAAGATCAATGACGGCATCCGCCAGATCGATGCGCTTGGCATCGCCGCTAAAACTGGCCGTCAACGATGCGAGCGGCAGCCGCTCCTGATCAAGCGTGCCGCGCGAAGCATTGACGATGCTGATGGCGCCCTTGAAAGTATCAGCGGCACCAGGCTCCAGCGTTGCGTTCACTGCGAGTTGTGCCTCGGGCAGACCGGCATCGAAGCTGCGCAGAATAAGATTAGGTACTTTTACGTCGGCACGCACCAGCGGTTGCGATTTGAACGGCGCCAACGTTGCGGTTGCGCTGCCGGTGATTGCGTTGGCCGCGTCCTTCAACGAAAAGCCGCCAGACGCATTGATCTCGGCAAGCTTGCCAGTGAGGCTTGCTGTTACCCGATAGGGTGTCTCAGCCCGCTCGTTTGCAAATGATAGTTCGCTCTTCAATGCAAATGGCTTGGTGGCATCGACGGCGAGCGTAGCCTTAACGGCGCCCCAAGGCGTCTCAAGCGCCGCTCGCTCAATTTGCCATCGCTTGCCTGCGTATTGGGCGCCAAGCTCCAGCGAAGAAAGCCGTGTGATTTTCCCGGCCTCGATGATCTCGATGGCACCTACCTTTGCCAGCGGCATTGCCAGATCGAACGGCAGTTCCAGCGAAGCCGGTTCCTGCGCAGGCTCGCTAGATTTTTTCAGGATCTCTACGGTGATGCGCGCGATGCTGGCGTGTTTCACATGCAGGGTCTTGGACAGGAACATTGTCGGTTCCCACAGGAGTACGCCCTGCTCCAAAACAACCACCTGTTCCGGCCGGCGAATTTCCAGCCGATCAAAGCTCAAGCCTTCGTAAAGTCCGCCGCGCGCGCCGATCAACTTGATCTCGCCATTGCTGCGGCTGCTGAGTTCAGCAAGCACTGTTTGCAGCGTCCATTCGCGACCCGCCAGCCAGAGTAGGCCCAAGGCGAATGACACCATCAGCACGGCCAACCAAAGAAGTATTTTGAAAACGCGACTTCGCATCAGAAGGTTACCCCTAGCGAGAAATGCAGGCGAGTCTGCCGCACCGCCTGACCATAGGCGATGTCCAGATTGATCACGCCGACCGGGCTTTTCCAGCGCGCGCCGGTGCCGTAGCCGTAGACCGGCTTCAAGTCAGCCGGTCGATCCGCCGCGTTGCCGCCATCGACAAACGCGGCCACACCCCAGTTCGACCAGTTCGACGACAACCAGTGGACGACCTCGGCACTACCAGTCGCCAGATAGCGCCCACCGACGATGGCGGCGCCCTCACGTACACCAAGTTGCTGATAGCCATAGCCGCGGACCGACTGGTCACCACCGGCGCGAAACAAGAAATCCGCCGGTATCCCCGTGCGGCCCTTGGCGCCAACGACGCCACCCTCGGCGCGCAAAATCAGCGTGTTATTGGCGCCCAGCGGAAAGTAGCCGGCGACCTTGCCATAGAATCGACCGAACGGCGTGGTGGTGAGGAAGTAGGTGGGCGCGCCACCGGCCTGTAGATTGATCAAGTAGCCCTTGGTGGGCGAGAGCAGATTGTCGGTGCGGCGCAGAGTAAGGCTGTAGTTAGCGGACAGCGTCTGGCTCGATGACCTGTTGGTGGCAGCTTCAGCAACGGCTTGGCCAATTGCCAGCACCGTGCCACCCAGCACGTCGCGGCGTTCGCGCCCGTACGCAATCGTTACGCCGCGCTCAAGCCTTGGCTCGCCCCACGCGCGCGTCACGCCAATGCCATTGGTGCGTGTGGTCTCGTTCTGCACGTCCTCCCGCTTGAAAAATGTGCTGATGCTGTCGCGCTTGCCCTCCGCTGTCACGGGGAAAAGAAAGTCAATCAGCGCCGTCTGCTTCTTGGTTTCAACTGTGGCCAGCGACTTCAGACGCACCGCACTATCGAAGAGATTCAGCCGTTCGTAACTCACCTGCGCGCGCGAACCAGTATTGGTGCTATAGCCTGCGCCCAGGCCGACCTTTTGCCGGGTGTTTTCTTCTAGGTTGATCACGATGGGTGCAACGCTGCTGCCAACGGCGGTCACATCAGCTTCGGCGCTGATGTCGGCGCGAAGGAAATAGCCGGTGTCCAGCACGCGCCGCTGAAATTCCAGCAGCCGTGTCTGGTCGTACACATCACCCGGCGTGATTGGATTCAGATTGCTGATCAGCGACAGTGGATAGCGCTTCAACCCGGTCACCGTGAGCGTGCCGAACTTGACCTCCGGCCCGCTGTCGATATCGACGATCAACTTGACCTCGCCCGTTTGTACGTTCACCTCGGCGCGACTGTCGGTGATCGCGGCGCGTGGATAGCGGGTCAGAATTAGTTGTTGCACTACCTTGCGCTTGGCGGCTTCCCATGGCGCCTGCCTGAACACTTCGCCCTTCGGCAGCAGCCATCCCGATTGCAATTCATCGATAGCGGGGGCGATATCCTTGGGCGCTGTCGCCAGCGCGCCAGCAAACCTCAGTTGTACCTCGCTGACACGCACCAGCGCATTGAGCTCAATCTTGAATCGCGCGATCCAGACCGGGCCGTCGCGTTCAAGCGTGGCGTCAATAGTCGGCGCGTAATAGCCCTCGGTGGCGACCAGCGTCTCGATTTCAGGCTTGGCCTCGTCAACGAGGCGTTTCAACTGCGCCTCGTCAATCGGCTCATTGCTGCGCCGCTTGGCCAACGCAAGATTTTCCTGGATGAGCGCTTTGACGTTGTCGGGTGCGTCGATCACGACCCGGTAGTCGGCCTGCTGCGCTGTCGCGTCTGCTGACAGCAGCAGCATGACGAGGAACATGAAATGAAGGACAGCAGTAAGCGATTTCAACGGATATGAGGTTACAGCGATGGATGAGGGAGTAGCGACTGAACTTGGATGAACGTAGGCACGTTCGGTTCCATTGTTCTATGCGCGAGCGGCAATGACCGGAGTGTACACGGGGCTGGCGTGCAGATTGGACTACACGCGTTCAGAGAATTGGCGAAACTCTATGCCTGGTGAGGCTTTTCAGGCACTTTCAGCCTGAACACCTCGCCAAATGGCGTTCTACGCAAAATAGTGCAGGCCGTCGACCTAGCCCGGCGCAACCCCTGTGGTTGTTCGCCGGGATGACTGCATGTATATAGCTTCGTTACTGCGGATTGCAGACAATAAAGTCTGTCGCAGCGGTGTCTGTTCGGTTCTCAAAGAGGAAGCGACTCGATAGGCTTAGCTACAGCTTTTGTTCCCGCATCAATTGGGCGACGAGTGGATTTAGCGGCCCAACAACGCACCGGTGTTCAACGGTCAAAGTGCAATTGAGATGATGCGGAGCGGCAACATCGACGATTTGCGTTGTGTAGGTGAATGGGTCGATGGGGCAACCCAAAGGGGTTTAGAAAAACTTGACTGGCTTCATTCAAATCACCTCGTCGCAAAATACCGAATTAGAATGACTGCTGCCAACAAAAATCTACTACCGCAGTCGGCCACTATTCACAGTTCCCAACTATGCGCAGATGTTGTTAGCGCTGATGCGCCGGACGCTGCTGCAGCGTGCGTTGAGCCCGGCGCTATCTTTACATAGTTACAAGGATTGCAAGAACTGCATCAGTGTGTCTGGTGGTCGGAAGCGACGCATGCGCGTGTCGGGAGCCTCCAGCAGGGCGAGTGCCTTTTGTTTCATTGTGAGGTCGGCCTCGACGTAACGGTGAGCTGTTGTTGTGCTCTCATGTCCGAGCCAGAGACTGTTTGTACGCTTCAATGTAATTCGCGAAGGGCCGTTAGCGAGCCAGTTGATGCGGACGAATCGAGATGATTGGGCGTTTCCCATCGTGGTCTCCTGAAGTCGGACCACCACTGCACTCCGCTACGAAAACTATGTAAAGCTCTACGACGACCTATCTCGCCGAATCCCGCGCTCAGATTGAATCGACCACCACAGGCTGGTACGATCTACGCATAGTTGGGATCTGTGCATAGTGGCCGCTATGTAGAGCTTTGCATAGCGGCCATAACCGGTCATAGAATTTTCCGGTAAGCGGCCATTCAATTCTAAGTTCAACTATTCGGCGAAAATTGACCTTGACAGATCGTCCACGGTATCTTGCGCACGTGAACACAGTTTTTCTACAGCCTCGTTAAGCAACAGGGTAACCCCATGCTAAAAAAATTTACTGAAGGTCTCGTATTTGGAAGTGGCTTTGGCATTGCGTTTCTCACCTTGTGGTACGTCGCCGCGTACGTAGTTTCGCCGATGTTGTATTCCTCAACACTGGATAACCGTGCGGCTGATTACTCGATTAGTCAGAACGCTAAACCGCAAATGCCCGCATCGCCAAACCCGGAAAAGTCCCCGGAATCCGCGTCGCAGTTTCATGAGCTCAAGTATGAAGAGCAAATCAAGAAAGCCACCGTTATCGCTCTGGCAAGGTATGAACTATCACCTGATGGGAGGATGAAAGCCATCATTAAGGATTTCTTGAAGAAGGACCCCGGCACAGTAATTCACTACAAGGTTGGCGACGAGTATGCGTCGTCCAGTTACTCGCCAAAACCGGGCACAAATTATGGCGATGGAGTGATAATTTTCTTCGTTGACTCTCCTGCCCAAATGAAGTTGGCGATGACGTTCGAGGGGGACCGCATACGTGGGCTCGGCGACCTGCCGCTTGAGCTGTTCACGAATAAGTGTAAGGCGCCCAATGCATAACAGCTTTTCTACCCGACGCCGATGGCGGCGCATCGTCTTTGCTGGTGCATACGTGGCGGCGCGGTTCAAATGCGACTGTGGCGGCAAATCAGAAGCCGTTGCTGGATGACGGCTTGGGGTCGGTTTGCGACGGATTGAATGAAGCACTCAAATTGTAGGATTCACAGGCTGGCACATTGGTGACTTCGCGAAACATTGGAATTATCGCAAGTGTCTTGGCTGCTGTGGTCGTCGCCAACTTCATCCTTATCTATTTCGCGTTTGGAGGATTTGAAAAATATGGCCCGCCGATAAATGTTGTTATTCCAAAGGGCTTTGGAGGAGTTGCGTGCGGTAGGATGATTGAAGGTGAACAATTTTCCGAAACAACATGGACACTTGATTCTCGTGGTTATTTCAAAGCATCTGGAGAGATTCAAAGCCATCGGCCTCTCGTTTTTCAATATCAGGACGCAACAACCGGAACACTCACAGTAGCCCCCGTTAATATCTGGCATCCGATTTACACGGAAAATGATTCCAAGGCAGGAATTACTTATGCCGTGTTTTGGGTCGGTGACATTGATGGTTGGAACCGGCGAGTCGCGGCAAATGACACTTCACGGGTCTGCTTAGGCCGATTTGAATGAAAAAAGAAAATCAGCACTCTCGACTTGAGCCCAGCTCGCAATGTCTGCTTTATGGCGAATTGGGAAGCACCGCTAGGTCTGGTGTGGGTCGACAGCAGAAGGCTGACGTTGCCTCCAAGACTGAAGTTCAGTTCTTAATGGGAGTTCTACAATAGCTATGTCTGGACTTGGAAAAGAAGAAGAGCGAAAGAAACTGGTTGATCCTGTAAGCTTTTCGTGGAGTACTTAACGAAAGCGAAAATCATGAAATCAGGCAAGAAGAATAACGTACTCGACGGCATCAAGAAAGAACAACTCAAGCGACGCGTGTTTACCCTCGAATTCAAAGCCGAGGTG
>JBBQFL010000050.1:0-30320 GCA_038321965.1 Burkholderiales bacterium
GTCTCGGTTGCTGTGCAGGTGGCTCCCGGTGTTGCACCGGTCACCGTGAACACGGCTGGCGTCGTCCGGGAAGCGTTTTGCGGCGAGTTGGTCGTGCCAGATGTGCAGGTCAGCGCCACTACCACCGTCGCGCCACTGATCGGACTGAAGCTCTTGTTGACTGTGATCGTGTTGCTGTTCTGCGTGTTGGTGATCGTGCAACTGCTACCCAAGGCCACGCCCACACAATTGGCCTGGTTCACCGTGTAGCCCACCGGCACCGTCGTCTCAGTTGCCGTGCAGGTCGCCCCCGGCGTCGCACCAGTCACCGTGAACACGGCCGGTGCTGCCTCGGATGCGTTCTGCGGCGTGGCAGTCACCGTCCCCGAGGTACAGGTCAGCGCCACGGGCACGGTGGCACCGCTATTTGGGATGAAGTTTTTGTTGACCGTGATGGTATTGCTGTTCTGCGTATTGAACAGTGTGCAACTGCTGCCCAGCGCCACACCAACGCAATTGGCCTGGTTCGCGGTGTAGCCTACCGGCACCGCCGTCTCCGTTGCCGTGCAGGTCGATCCCGGCGTCGCACCGGTCACCGTGAACACGGCCGGCGTCGTCCGGGATGCATTCAGCGGCGTAGCGGTTACCGTCCCCGAGGTACAGGTCAGGGCCACGGGCACCGTCGCGTTACTGATCGGGCTGAAGTTCTTGTTGACTGTGATGGTGTTGGTGTTCTGGGTGTTGATGATGGTGCAAGTACCCCCGAGCGCCACACTCGCACAATTGGCCTGATTCGCCGTATAGCCCACCGGCACCGCCGTCTCCGTTGCCGTGCAGGTCGCCCCTGGTGTTGCGCCGGTCACCGTGAACACCGCAGGTGCCGCCATCGACGCGTTCAGCGGCGTGGCAGTCACCGTCCCCGAGGTACAGGTCAGGGCCATGGCCACCGTTGCGCCACTGATCGGGCTGAAGCTCTTGTTGACCGTGATCGTGTTGGTGTTCTGCGTGTTGATGATGGTGCAAGTACCCCCTAGCGCGACACTGGCGCAATTGGCCTGGTTCGCCGTGTAGCCCACCGGCACCGCCGTCTCCGTTGCCGTGCAGGTCGCCCCCGGCGTCGCGCCGGTCACCGTGAACACCGCAGGTGCCGCCATCGACGCGTTCAGCGGCGTGGCAGTCACTGTCCCCGAGGTACAGGTCAGGGCCATAGCCACCGTCGCGCCACTGACCGGAATGAAACTCTTGTTGACCGTGATCGTGTTGCTGTTCTGGGTGTTGGTGATGGTGCAAGTACCTCCCAGCGCCACCGCCACGCAATTGGCCTGGTTCGCCGTGTAGCCCACCGGCACCGCCGTCTCCGTTGCCGTGCAGGTCGATCCCGGTGTTGCGCCGGTCACCGTGAACACGGCCGGTGCCGCCATCGACGAGTTCTGCGGCGTGGCGCCCACCGTCCCCGAGGTACAGGTCAGCGCCACGGCCACCGTCGCGCCACTGATCGGGCTGAAGCTCTTGTTGACGGTGACGGTATTGCTGTTCTGCGTGTTGGTGATCGTGCAAGCACTGTTCAGGGCCACTGCCGCGCAATTGGCCTGGTTTGCCGTATAGCCAACCGGCACCGCCGTCTCGGTTGCCGTGCAGGTTGCTCCCGGCGCAGCCCCAGTCACCGTGAACACCGCAGGCGCCGCCGTCGACGCGTTCAGCGGCGTGGCGGCCACCGTCCCCGAGGTACAGGTCAGGGCCACAGCCACCGTCGCGCCACTGATCGGGCTGAAGTTCTTGTTGACCGTGATCAAATCCGGGAACCCCGTTATCGGCGCTGCATTGGTCACGGTGACGTTGGTCCTGGCCAAGGCCCGCCCTTCGTAGCTTCCTCGGGTCGACGTGATGGCGGCACCCGCGAGGATGGTTCCTTTGAAGACCGAATCGGTCAAAGTCGCAGCATCGGCGGTCCGCCAAAACACGTTACGCGCCTGTGCAGTGCCGCCCATGACCACCTGAAAGCTGTTGCCCGTTAGGGCGCCAGTCCCGCCGGTCCCGATCCTGAACACCCAGACATCGCTTGCGGTACCGTTGAGCGTCAAAATGACGCCGGCGCCGATCGTAGTCCCCGCTGCCGAGCAGTAAACACCAGGTGCCAGCGTCGTGCTGGTGATCGGCACGACGCCATCACATGTCGGGTTCAGGCTATCGAGTTGGCTGTAAGCATTATTGAAGTCAGTTACAACCGTGCCGGCGACCGGCGTGTCGACTGTCCCGGTAATCGTGCATCCGGTGTTAGTGATCGAGGTAAAGGTAGAGCCCACGTTGCCGTTGATGGTGGACCCAGATCCTGTATTGGTGCAGGTTACCGTCCCAACTGTCGGAACCGAGTTTGTGCCCAGGACTGTGTATTTAGCCGTCGTGCCCAGCGGTGGCGCGATCGCGGCCACGGCTGGGGCAGCAACCAGGAGAAAGGCAGCGAATCCCAAGCCTCCGACAATACTCATACGTTCATGAAACATTTTGGAACTCCCAAACTTGTTCATTGAGGGGCTAACAGGGCCAGCGTTTGGTGGCCTATGAGCGGGCAGTATTGCGACAAGCGACGCGTAAACGTCGCCAATCTCCATGCTTATCGTGTGGCAAACTAGCTGGTCTCGATTGGCGACGGCACCCATTGCCGCGAAACGGCGGCGTTGAATATTCATGCTCATCGCGAGATCGCTGAGGTCGCTTCTGACGGCCAGACGATGGCGGGCAATAACCGATCAATTCGGCTACATATAAGAAGGTAGCCGCCCGACCGATCCCATTGCGAGCAGGGGTCGGCTTCGACGATTCCGCCAAACTGCTCTCTGTATATTGCTCACGTCGCAGCATGTCGGCGATCTGTGCCAGCAACAACGGTACGCCAAGTTGGATTGCGGCTGGTACTTCAAATGGCGCAAACCGATTCACCACCTTTTTTCGGCAGCGGCTAATCAATTCCTCGCAATTTGACGTCAGAAATTCGTTCAGCATGTTTTTGAGGTTAGGCCACTGCCAACTTGTCATCTGTTCGATAACGAACATATTAACATGCTTATTTTCGCAAAGTCGTATCGCGACGCGCCCTGTCTGGCGCGATGAATAGCCACGCCCGGGCTTTGATCAAGGCGTCAGCGGTGCGGCCATCTTTCGGCTGCACGGCACCGCCACTACTGGCGCTGATGGTCAGACTAATCGAGCGGCTGAGTCTTTCGGCACCGCATGCCTTGATTCATGCGCGAGTAAGCAGGCAGGCCGAGGATTTTGGCGTTTAAATACTTGGCGAAATCCGAGCTAGAACCAGCATTAGCGAGCATTTCTAGCGCAAAACGGCTGGGAAAGCCCGTCAAGTGGCGATCTACGTTTTTCCAACCAGTCGCCTTCGCGCAGGTGGTCGCAATTCACTTCTTCCCTCTCCACACGTCGGAGAGAGGCCGATGGTGAGGTGGTACCCATTGCCACATCTTGACCCCAGGTTCTAACTCTCCGATTTCAGAAACGGGGAATGACGGAAGCCAAATCGATCTCTGCCTCTTCAAGTTCCGACAGAGAGCATCGCCAACGACCGTAACCGCACTCCCTACTCGGCAGTATCCGGATTGGCGGCGCAATTTGGCAGCGTATCGAGGTCGGCCATACCCGAGAATGTCTTGTCGCCAGCATCCACGTGCCCGCTAAAGCGCATTAGTTCGACCACCGAAAATGCTTTCAGAAACGCGGCGGTATCCGTATCGTGGCCGGCTGGGTCTATCGAGAGCAGCATGTCGAAGAAGGGCTGCAGCACGCTCTGGTTGCGCGGCAGCAGCGGGCTTGCCGCGTGCAGTCGCTGCATCAAAATGCTTTCCATGCGGTCACCAACAAACAGTTTGCGACCGGTGAACATCTCGTAAAACATCGCACCAAGGCTACACAGATCGCTGCGTGCATTCAGCTTGGTCGAGTTGATTTGCTCGGAGTTCATATATTGCGGCGTGCCGATGGTTTCACTGAACTGCGTCAACGTCGTCACGGCGTCGAACTCTTTGGCGATACCGAAATCGACCAGCGCAACCGCGGCATCGCTGCGCAACATGATATTGGCCGGCTTGATCTCGCGATGAATGACACCTTGCGCGTGCACCATGCTCAGGCCCTCGGCGATCTGTCGGATGTGAGCCAGTGAAGCCGCCGCCGAAAAGCCGCGTTCCATCGCCGCCTTCAGATCCCCGCAGGGGAAAAATTCCATCGCAATAAATACATGGTTGTCGCTGATACCGTGATCGAACACGTTGGAAACATTCGGGTGATCGACCCGCGCCAACAGTGCGCGTTCTTCGAGCAACCGCGCCAGAACATCGGTCTGATCCTGGCTTTCTTCTACCAAGGTCAATACTTTCAATGCCTAACGCACTCCACTTTTTTGCAATCGGCCAGATACAAGTGACCCATGCCACCCGCACCAAGCGGACAGATCAGTGCGTAACCCGGTACTACCTGCATCGATTGACCTGCCGACGCTTCTGCCGCTTCTGGAGGAAAATCTGCCGTCACCCGTCGGCGCTCAGTCTCCAGAAGTTTCTTTTCTACGCTCACGATCAGTGCCCACGCGTAAAGGGCTTAACCAAATAGTCCACAGCGCCTACGCCAAACGCATCGCGCATGGTCCGCCCGTCGTTGCTAGACGACTTGAATATGACCTGAGTCCAGCGCCGCGCGCTATCGCCGTTCAGAAGGGTCGCCATGTCGAAACCGCTCATCTCGGGCATGTTGATATCTGCCAGCACCAGGTCGGATTCCTGCATCTCGGCCAGACTGATCGCCCCCCGCGGAGACGCCGTCAACGTACAAGTTAGCATGTATCCGAGTGGTCAGTGTGAGCGTGTTTTCAACGTTGGGCTTGCGAATTGCTCTACAGAAGATTCGCTGAGCGTCGTTTCAATCCCGCGCAATCCTGCGTTTTCCTCACTACAAATGCCACAGCCATCATAACAACCCCGCGCGGCGCAACATTCAGCACCAACGTCCTGCTCCCAACGTTTCGTCTGCCGCGGCGTCGCTCGCTCTCGCATCTACAAGTGCCTTCGCCTAAACCGGGCGCTGGACGCCGCTACGCGCCGATAGTGGCACCAGCGAGTTGAGTTACACGGCTGAGGCTGATTCTCGGCAAGACGGGCAAATTCATCGTGTCGTTCTACTGCAATCCCTACAACGACAAGATCTCCACCGGCGCGCTCAGCTTCTATCTGACCGTCGCCAAGGCAACCACGCTCAAGCCCTTCGACTTCGATGACTTCGCAGGCCCGGACGCGCCCGCAGCAGCCAAACAACTGGCGTGGGCAATCTCAAACGCGACGGCATGACCGCCCTCACCGTGAAGGAACGCGCCAGCGGCGGCTATCAGCACAACGAAGCGTTCATGTTCGGCGTCGGCGAGCTCAACAAAGTCGATAATAGCAACGTAAAGACCCTGTTGCGCTCAGTTGCCGAGGGCGCAGACAGCGTGCAAATCACCATCACCGGGTCGCGCAACACTGCCACCAAGCGGTCTTCGAAGTTCCCGTCCAAGGCAAGCAGGCCGAATTTAGCAAGCTGCTCGCCAATCTCAAGTAACCAAGGAAAACAAAGGACAGAGGGAAGATTGACGCCATTTTTTTTGTAGTCGCTTTTACAAGACTCGGTCTCGCGGCACTTCAGTCAGGTCGCCACACTCACGGCCTGCTAATACAACATGAAGCTCTCCGAGACTCTCGCGCGGCTTTTCCCCGCATCAACATCAGCCATCTCCGGCCGAGGCAACTGTGTTTGAACCGGATCAGGCAAATTCGAGAAATTTAGCCTCCGCTATGTGCACCAACGTACAGAGTAGCGCGCGCCAGATGACTATTGTTTATCACTTATCCTCGCAGCGATTGCAAATCAGCGTTATCATTGGGTGTTAATTCCATAAATTGATCCCAGAGGGGCTATCTCATGAGCAGTCAAAGCAGTACGTCAAGTAACTGTGGGAGTTTAGTCTCCTCCCTACTACTCGCTGTGTCATTTTGCGGCGCTGCGCAGGCGCAAGTCGCACCGAACCTCGGCACCAACAGTACCTACGCGGTGGTGTCCAGCACATACACCAACACCCTCAATCCAACCTCTCTCAACGGTACCCCTTCAAGGCCGGTCTTGTGCTATACAACTGGCCCGACGGTAACCCCCAGTACGATGTCCGGCACCCTCCTTATTCCCTGTCCGTCTACGACGGGGACAGACCGGGACCTCGCACTGGCGACGCTGAACAGTCAGGCATGCGTGTCGTTGGGACCTGGCGCAATCCTTCTGAATGCAGTGACTATTGGAGCGAATCCACCTGGCACCATTCCGCCAGGATGCTATTCCAGTGGCGGAACGATGGATGTGACGGTAGGCACCACCGTAACGCTTAACGGTAATGGCGTTTACGTCTTCCGGCCTGGTGGCGCGCTGACGACCGGTGCCAATTCACGCGTAATCTTGGCCGGTGGCAGTTGTGCCGACAACGTATTTTGGGCACCTCCGGTGGCGACTCTGGGCGCAACCACGGAGTTTGTCGGGAATATCCTTGTTCCTTCCTCCACTGCGATCACCATGGGAAATTCTACAAACTTGCTAGGCAGAGCCATTGCCTTTGGCTCAACAGTGACGACTGCTGCTGTCACAATCACGGTTCCTCCCGTCTGCGCAGCCCCGCCACCGGTAGTTCTGCCCACGCTCGTCAAAGCCTTTAACCCCGGCACGATCACCACCGGTGGCACCTCGACACTCACCGTCACCCTCGGCAACGCCAATGCAGCAGTTGCGACACTGACTGCCCCGCTGGTTGATACCCTGCCCGGCGGCGTCGTCGTGGCAAACACACCGAACGCCAACACAACTTGCGGTGGTGCCGGTGCAATCGTGGCGGTCGCTGCAGCCTCTAGCGTGACCTTGCCTGCAGGGCGCACCATCCCGGCCAACGGCACTTGCACGCTGACGGTCGATGTGACCTCTGCTCTCGTTGGTACATATATCAATACCCTGCCAGTAGGAGCTCTGGTCACCAGCAACGGCAACAACCCGGCGCCCGCCAACGCCACACTCACGGTCATCGCACCGGTAGTTCTGCCCTCGCTCGCCAAGGCCTTTAATGCAAGCAGCATCATCGCAGGCGGCACTTCAACCCTCACCGTCACGCTCGGCAACGCGAATGCTACGGTTGCAACGTTGACCGCCTCGCTCGTCGATACGCTACCAACCGGTGTCGTTATCGCCAATGCGCCAAACGCCAGCACCACTTGCGGCGGCGCTGGGGCGCCCATCGCCATTGCCGGCGGCGCGAGCGTGACGCTGCCCGCAGGCCGGTCGATTCCCGCCAACGGTAACTGCACGCTCTCGGTCGAGGTAACGGCGGCTTTCGTTGGTTCGTACCTCAACACCTTGCCCGTTGGCGCTTTGATGACGAGCAACGGCAACAATCCTGCACCAGCCACCGCAACACTGACAGTCACTGCGGTCGCCTTCGGATTCAATCCGAACCCTGCCCCAACCCTGTCGGAATGGGCGATGATCATGCTTGTGGGACTGCTGGCTATTGCGGGCTTCGCCGCCATCAGAAAGCAGGAAAACTAGCATGCAATCTGTTCAGGCGGTGCCAGTAATTGCACTGGCGCCGCCTGATGGGGCCCGGTGATGGCACGCTTTTTCATTCTATTTGTGGTCATCCTCGTCGGGTTATTTGCTGCCGAGCTGACGGGGCCCGTACAACGCGCCATCGTGCTGCCCTGGACCGAAGGGCTGGCGCGCCTGAGTGCGGGGCTGATTACGCCGCTGGATTCAAATGTGGCCGCGTCCGGCAAGATATTGCAGAGCACCACCAACGGCTTTGCAATTTCCATCGAGGCTGGCTGCAACGGCATCGAGGCAGCTATCATCCTGATTGCGGCTATGCTCGCCTTTCCTGCGCCTTGGACGTATCGGCTGGTCGGCATCTTGGCCGGACTGGCTGCCGTTCAATTGTTGAATGTCGTGCGGGTGATCAGCCTTTTTTATATCGGCCAGTGGAGCATGCAGGCGTTTGAGTGGGCGCACTTTTACGTATGGCAGGCGCTCATCATGCTCGACGTGCTCATCGTCTGGCTAATCTGGATACGTAAGCTGCCACGCCGACCATCTATGCCAGACGTACCAGCGCCCTCGATGCCTGCGGGGGCCACCCAAGCGACAACGTAATGGCAGCCGATGCAATGCCACTCAAGAAGTTCGTCATCCACACATTCCTGTGGTTGCCGCCGAGCTTTGCGGTTTGGTACTTCAGTGCGCCATATTTTGTTGCCATTGCGGGCAAGCTGGCGCGATTGCTGGTGAATCAGTTCACGACCGACGTCGTCTCAGCGATTGAACAAACCGGTTCGGTACTGCTCTTCGTCACCACCATCAAGGTACATCCGACGCCAGAACAGACCGCACTCCTGCTACCCGAGGTAAACGCGCTGCTGTACTCCTACGGCTTGGCGTTGTTTCTTGCCCTGATGCTCGCCGAAGGTGCCCGCTGGTGGAAATTCCTGCTTGGCGTGCTGATCCTGCTCCTAGTCCAAAGTTGGGGCATCGCCTTCGATTTGCTGGCACAACTGGGCATTCGCATGGGCCCGGAAGTCTCCGCAGCGGCGGGCTTGTCCGGTTGGCAGCTCGAGGTGATCGCGCTCGGCTATCAACTCGGCAACCTCATCTTCCCCTCTCTTGCGCCAGTCATGTTGTGGGTGGCGTTCAGTCGCTTGATCTCGGGAGGCCTTTCTGGCCAACGTGGGCAAAACCAAGGCGAACAGAAAATGGGCGAACACCAGCGCTGACGCGGTCTACAGGCCGAAAATGTCCGAAAACCCCCACCAAATGGCGATCTAGCCTTTTTTCCCTCAGCGCACCCGCCTCCGCGTCAAACTGTAAGTCGGAAAAACGCCGTAGTTTTTCGCATACGGCATATTGCCCACAAACTCACAGTGAAACGAATCGTTGTTCGCCAATGCAACCAATGCAGCGTGCGATTCGCTGCAGTAGACACAGCCGGGTGGTGTGACCGGCTCGATGCGCGCTGCACGGCTGACATGCGTGCCGGTGAAGCCTTTGTTGCGTGTAACCGGGTCGAGAATCTCAAACGCCGGGCCGGCGTGGAGTGCAATGCGCAGATTTAGCTCGGCGGGAAGCCCAAAATCTTTCCACGCCGTTCCGTTGATGTGGTCACTCAGGTCAAGCGCAAACGCATTGGCATCGACGACCGAATCAAAGGTGAAATAGAGACCATCTCCCCAGGTGTTTAGAGTCAGCGGGGCAACCGGCTGGCGGTCCATCACTTCGCGCACACCACCCAGAAAACGCGCAACAAACGCGGGAATCTGCGCTTCAGATAACTTGCTGAAACCAACCGCGTCAGCGAACAGCATCGATATGACTTTCTGTTGGCTCTGCTTGAGCAGCACTTCGGCAACCTTCAAGCCCTGCGCCTCGCTCAACTCAAGCAAATGATCATCGTCTGGTGCCGGCGAAATGCGGTCGACGTGAATCCCACGTTGTAGCCAGTCGGACACGGTACCGCAGGTTCCGCCAACCATGCCCCCCTGCATGTCCCATACCGTTAGCCCGCGCAGCTCACCGCAAACCTGTGTGGCGCGCAACTTCGCGAGGCCCGCCATCACCACGCCGCCAAAATAAAACGCCACTTCATCGCCTACATAATCGGATAGCACGGTGACTTGCCTCGCGTCACTTAATACTTTTTCAAATCGCTTCACCCACGACGCATCGCCCGTCGGCGCGACGCTGGTCTCGATAAACATCTCCGGCGGATGCGGCAGAACAATGTTTGTCTCCCCTCCAAGTTCTTTCAAGGCCTCCAGAAATAAAATGTCGGCGCCACCCGCAGCAGCAGAAAAGCCCACTTGCGCTTCCCATTTCGATAACGCGCCCAGAATGCGCTTGTACACCGCGCCCTCCGATTCGGGGCGGAAGCGCGGTTGTGCCCGATTGGCCGCATCCAGCATGTGCCCGGAAAAAACCACTACTTGCGGCGCAGCGAAATGGGCTGCGACAAATTCACGCGCTTCGCCTCGCGCACTCAGCACCAGCTCCGCATTGCGTCGCGATGACGCGCGGTTACCGAGTCGGCCTTCGCTCAAGTCGATGGCGTGCTTGTACGCCCAGCCAGCGAGATCGTAGCGATCCAGAATCAGCGCCGCCTCACCGATGGTTGCGTAATCCCAATAGTGCTGTGAGTTGATTGGCGCAGAACCAGTTGGCGATACCGCAACAGGCTCCAAGGCGTCCATTTCCGTCGCAAACTCCTGCATCATCGGCGCCAACGATTCCAGCACCGACGCTGCGAGGTGCTGGCCCTTGGCCTCTTCGCCAGTAACCACCATCAGCGTCGCCGCATTGATTCCCGACCACACCCCGCCAGTGAGTTCGTTGGAACGCAGATAAGCATCGCGCGCCTGTTCAAGGCGTTTCCGGTCACCCGTCTGTAGCCATAAATCTTTGTACGTTCTCGCCAGCAGTCCCAAAGTTTCTTCATCCACCTGTCCCTGCGCGGCAAGGCTCTCCATCTTCAGGTTCGCCTTGCTCGCAGCACCGGAGCGCGCCAGTGCAAGTGCCCAAAGCTGAATCAGCCGCCGGTCGTTTGGCGCGAGCGTTGCCAGGCTTTCGCATGCGTTGGAGGCAAGCAGACATTCACCGGCTTCCAGACAGCTCTCAACGCGCTTCAATGCGTCGCCGAGAGAGATGGCTCCGGGGTCTTGGGTGATGGAAGCGATCTGATCGTAAAGATCGCGGCGAACGGATTTGGCGGCGACGCTGATGCTCATTTTTGTTCTCCAGGCGAGTGAGATTGACACAAGAATGCGGCGCACATTTTATTCATTGCTATCTCCTATCTAATTGGCCGATTATGGTTTTGGCTTGGATGCGGGCGGCATGTACGGCACAAGGCTGATACCGTCGAGTTTGAGTCCGTAGCGGGCTTCGTCTTTGGTGGCTCGGGAAGCCCGGTTGGCAATAGCAAAATCCTCTGTCGAGTATGACAAGAGCGTGACCGTTTTGTCCACCGTCCCTGACGCCCGCTTCGTCTGAAACGCCTTGGTTATTGTTTTATCGCCTGAAGGCGTTGCGGCGCATTTGCCAGCGCAGCGTGAACCCGCGTATCGAGTCTGCAGGGTGGAGTGCTCGTCGTTGATATACTCAAAGCCTTGGTAGTCAAATCAATGACGCGCATCTGATTGATCTGTATCGGACCCACCATCTGGCCACCTTATTGCGGGCGCCAGTGAATTAATCGGCGGGTATGGAATGCATTTGCTAATCGTGTTGTTACTGGCGGCGTTGGCGGGCTACGTGATCTACCGTACTTTCTTCGTGTCTGCCGTGTCGCCCGAAGCCGCACCAGTTGCGCGCAGCGAGCGACGATTCGCCTTTCTCGCAAACGGCCTGCTCTTCTATCGCGAACGTGGCGAACTGAAGCAATTGCATAGCGCATATGTGCAAGAGGCCGTCGAACGCCGCGAGCGCTTGCGCGATCGGAATAACTGGAAGCAGGGCACGAGTTTTCAGATTTCTGCTGGGGGCGGTGCGCGCAGTTTTGAGCCAGGCGACAAACCGAGCGTGGCGACATCTGCCGTCTTCGAGACAAACGGTGATCTTCTCTATTTTCTAAGAGACGACAACGTCGGTGGCTTGTTCCGTCGAGAAATGGAATCAGGTAGGGAATTGCGCGTGCTGCTAAAACAGAACCTGCGTCTGGGCGACATGAACTTGTCGCCAACGGGTGACCAGTTGGCGGCTTCGTCGCAACAAGCCGGCGGCGTGGCCAATATCGTGCTGTTAAAAACCGATGGCAGCAACTTCCGTCAGGCAACCGGCGGGGACACGGTGGACTCCGCACCGGCATGTATTCCTGGCGCACCGAACCGCCTGCTGTTCCAGTCCGCAGGGCTGGCGCGCAACGAGCAAGGCTATATCGTCGCACAAGGTCACGCGAGCATCCAGAAGCTGGACATGGAATCGGGAAGTGTTGCGCCGGTTCTTGAAGACGCCCGTTTCGACTACCTCAAACCCCGGGTATGCCCAGTCGGCAATTTGCACTTCATTCGCCGCCCGTTTGAAGGGCCGAGTTGCGGCGTCGGCAGCATGCTTACCGATACCTTGTTCTTTCCCTTCCGCTTGCTACGCGCGCTATTTCATTACCTCAATTTCTTCTCGATGATGCACACCAGGAAGCCGCTGACGAGTGCCTCCGGACAAGCGGTAAATGCCGATATCAAGGACATCCTCTTGCAGGGGCGCCGCATCGACACAGAAGAGGCATTGCGCAGCGCGCGTGCCGTGCAAGGTGTGCCTTCGCTGGTGCCAGATAGCTGGGATCTGGTCAGGCGCGATCAGGAAGGCGTAAAGCGTGTGTTTGCAACCAATGTCGCCTCGTACGACATCAGCAGCGACGGCACGCTCGTCTATTCCAACGGTCGCGGTGTGTTTATCCTGGAACGCGATGGCTCACCGCGATTGGCATTAACCGAGGAATTGGTGGCAGATGTGGTTGCGGCGACGGCTTAGGAAAAGGTAAGACCCATGAAGATTTCAATACTCGACGACTACTTCGATACGCTCCGCACGCTCCCCTGCTTCGAAAAACTCAAGGGGCACGACGTCACGATATGGAATGACCACGTGCAGGACGTGGATGCCCTCGCAGCGCGACTCAAGGATACTGAGGTACTCGTGCTGATTCGCGAGCGCACACAAATCCGCGAAGCCTTGCTTGAGCGGCTCGATGCGTTGCGGCTGATCAGCCAGCGCAGCGTGTATCCGCATATCGACATCGATGCCTGTACGCGTCGTGGCGTGATCGTTTCCTCCAATATGCATGCGGGCACGCCCTCCTATGCCGCGGCCGAGCTGACTTGGGGCCTGATTCTCTCGGCGATTCGGCATATACCGCAGCAGATGGCGGCCCTGCAGGCAGGTATCTGGCAGATCGGCGTTGGCAACACCCTGCGCGGCAAGACGCTGGGCATTTACGGCTACGGCAGAATCGGTGCAGCCGTTGCCGAATATGGCAAGGCGTTCGGCATGAACGTGCTGGTGTGGGCGCGCGAGGCCTCGCTGGATAAAGCGCGCGCCGATGGCTATGCAGTGGCAGAAAGCAAGCGTGCGTTCTTTGAGACCTGCGATGTCATCTCATTGCACATGCGCCTCGTCAAGGAAACGCGCGGCATCGTTACCAAGAGTGACTTGTCGATGATGAAAAGTACCGCCTTGCTGGTCAACACCAGCAGAGCGCCGTTGATCGAAGCCGATGCGCTCGTCGCGGCATTGCGCGAAGGCAGACCGGGCATGGCAGCAGTGGATGTTTACGAGGAAGAACCATTACGCAATCCAGAGCATCCGTTGCTGAAAATGAATAACGTGATCTGCACACCACACATCGGCTATGTGACGCGCGATGAATACGAGCTACAGTTCTCGGACATATTCGATCAGATTGTTTCCTTTGCGAATGGCATTCCGACTAACGTGGTGAACCCGAAGATCTTTAAGGTTTTGCCAACGTAGCGGCGGTTAAGCTGGCAAATATTTTGCGCCTTGGTGGCCAACTTTAGTTGCTTCAAGCATTGTCGGCCACCACCTGCATCGCCGAATGCCAGTTGCGATAGCATGCCAGTGTTGCGCGGTCACGCTGCGCAACGAACCGCGAAATCCTACACGTAACGACAAGCCCACATCACAAAAAGGTAGACCATTCATGAATCCGAACAAAGCACTTTGGGAAAAAGGCGACTTCACCCGCATCGCGCAGAGTATGAGAGAAAGTGGCGAAGCGCTCATTGACACCATCGGTGTGACCAAGGGGCTAAAGGTGCTGGACCTCGGCTGCGGCGATGGCACGACGGCATTGCCGTCGGCCCAACGCGGAGCGGACGTGCTGGGCGTCGATATCGCCCAGAATCTCGTCGACGCTGGCAACAAGCGTGCTGCCGAGCACGGTCTCAGCAACCTCAAGTTTCAGCAAGGCGATGCGTCCGCGCTGACTGGACTCAGTGATCACAGCTTTGATCTGGTCGTGAGTATCTTCGGCGCGATGTTTGCACCACGGCCCTTCGATGTCGCCAAGGAGATGGTGCGCGTGACACGCCCCGGTGGGCGCATCGTGATGGGCAACTGGATTCCCAATGATCCGACGCTAGTAGCGCAGGCGCTGAAAATCAGCGCCGCATATTCGCCACCACCGCCTGAAGGATTTGTCAGCCCGATGACCTGGGGCATCGAGACAAATGTGATCGAGCGCTTTGCCGGCGCCGGCATTCCAAAGGAGAAGATTTCATTCCTCCGCGATACCTACACCTTCAACTTTGTCGGCACGTCGGTCGAGTTCGTCGCAAACTTTCGCAATTTCTACGGGCCGACCATGAATGCCTTCGATGCGGCGGACAAGAACGGCAAGGTTGCCGATTTGCAGAAAGAACTGGAGGCACTGTTCACCACCCGCAATAAGAGTAACAGCCCGGGCAAGACTTCAATTCCCGCGACATTTTTGCGCGTGACTGTCGCGCGGGACTGATCGTCCTCGTACAAGAAAAATCCTTGACGCAGCAGGGCTTTACATACTTTCAAGCATAAGAGCGCGCAGATCGCCATTTGGCGCGCCTCTCCAGCGGTTTTCTGTCTGGTAGGCGCGTCAGTGCTTCCACGGTTTTAGGGTCGGCCGGCATGCCGTTCTACAATCGGGGTGCATTCGACGCCGCCGGGGAGCTGCTTCAATTCGTAGACCACCTCGCACTCGGGATCGTCGTACGCTTTGTCGGCGGCTACGCAAATCAACGTATTCTCCGGCTGAGCTCAGCCAGTGCTGGAGCTCGTTGCAGCTTAGTGTCACGACACAGAAATAGCGATGCAAATGAAACGGACGGATTTTTTCGCAGAGCAAGGCGCGCGGAGGAGTCATAGCATAGCCTATGGCGACGACGAGCAACGCCGCCATGCGGAAAAAGACGCCGTTTCATGTATCGTTATTTCTGTGTCGCGACACTAGCCCTTCACCAATGCCGCATTGATCTCCGCGACAAATCCATCCAGCGCCGCCTCGCTGTAGCCGCGATGCACATGGAGGATTTTGCCGTCCTTACCAATGATCACGATGTGCGGAATGCCTTTGACACCGTAGGCGACGGAGTTCCACTTCTTCGGATCGTTGGTGAGCGTGAGCTTGAGTGAGGACAGCGCTTGTGACACGGCGCGAAATGTATTGGCTGGCTCGATATTGACGGCGACGACTTGCACGCTGCCTTTGGCGGCATTCTGCAAACCTTCCAGTACCGGCAGCTCAGCTTTACAAGGGCCGCACCAGGATGCCCAGAAGGTGACGACCAATACCTTGCCTGCGAACTGCGTGGTTTCGACCGCATCGCCTCCTCGCGTGACACCTAGCGCGGTCGGTGGCACATCGCCGGGCCCGGGGCCTTTGTCGCTTGGCTGCTTTTCGGCGGTGGCGATGGCAGATCCAAGCACCAGCGAAAGTGCCAGTATGATTTGTTGCCAGTGAAGTCTGCGCATTTTCGTCCTTATGGTTCGTTGGTTATTGCGCATTTCGCGAGGTGATGCGAATGTGCAACTGTGATCGAGGATAGGGCTGGGAATTGGACGCGTCAACGGGACCCACGATTTTCCTACCTGCGGAGGTAGGGGTTTGGTTTTCTCTGCCTGCGGAATGTAGATCGAACGTTGAAGAGCCTTTCCACGCTTTTATTCTCTCTGAACCGCACCAGTGCTTGCGCTTGCCCATTGCACGCAGGGATACGCGTCACGTAGCGACCGGCTTACGGTGCGATCACAATCTTGCCGACCACCTTACGTGCCGCCATATCCATGAGCGCCTGCGGCGCATCGGCGAGCGAGTAGGACTTGGAGATGAGCGGATTGAGTTTTCCTTCGCGCATCCAGCCCATCATTTCAGCCATGCCCTTTATGTTGTTCGCGGGTTCGCGCTTGGCGAACTCACCCCAGAAGACGCCAACGATGGAGGCGCCTTTGAGCAGCGTGAGGTTAAGTGGCAATGAAGGAATCTGACCATCGGCAAAGCCGATCACCAGATAACGGCCGCGCCAGCCGATGGATCGAAATGCCGGCTCGGCGAATTTTCCGCCGACCGGGTCATAAATCACGTCCGGCCCTTTACCGCCAGTCTCGCGTTTGATGGCTTCGCGCAAGTCTTCACGCGTATAGTTGATGAGCGCATCGGCGCCATGCGCTTTGCAGATGGCGAGTTTTTCGTCGGTGGATGCAGCAGCAATGACGCGCGCGCCAATTGCCTTGCCGATCTCGACTGCCGCCAGCCCTACCCCGCCCGAGGCGCCCAGCACCAGCATGGTCTCACCTGCCTGTAATGCCGCGCGGTCACGCACGGCGTGCCAGGAGGTGCCGTAAGCCAATGAGAATATCGCGGCGAGCGCATAGGGAACGCCGGGCGGCATCGGCATGGTGACGGCCGCAGGCGCGATAACTTCTTCGGCAAACCCGCCAACGCCGCAAAAGCTGACGACCTTATCACCGACCTTTACGTGGCTGACGCCGGCACCGACGCTGATGACGTCACCAGCGACTTCGGCACCGGGTGAGAACGGCAGCGATGGCTGTATCTGGTATTTTTTCTGGATGATCAGGACGTCGGGGAAATTGACGCCTGCCGCACGAACGCGGATTTTGACTTCACCGTCGGCTGGCTCGCGCGAGGGAATGTCTTCGAGTACCAACGTTTCAGGGCCGCCCCAAGCCTTGCAGAGTATTGCTTTCATGCGTCGTGTGCCTCGCTGTGTTAAACAAGCGAAACCTTAGCACAGTCTCTGCGGATAACGATCGCTACTGCACGCCCTCATCAAGCAGAATCCCATGCGGCAGCGAAACTGTATCGATGCCCTCTTCGCTTAGCTCAATTGCTTCTTCGTGGGAAACGCGCCCGCGAATATTGCGATGGCTTTCTTCGCCGTAGTGCATACGCCGCGCCGTCTCGGCAAACTGTTGGCCAACGTTTTCAGTGTTGGCGCGCACGAAGGCCTTGAATTGTTGGAGCATGTGCTCTTGCAGGCCGGGCATCATCGACGCGGGCATGACATCCTGCGGCCCATTTACCTTTGGCGTGGCGGGCACCATATCGGTCGCCCCCATGTTGAGGCGCGGCGCCGAGAGCTGCTTGGTGATATGTGTATCGCCGCAGTGCGGACATTCAACCAAAACGTTCCGCGTTTGCCGCTCGAACTCATCGACTGAGCGAAACCAGCCGTCAAACTGGTGGCCGTGTACGCAGGAAAGGTTGAATACAATCATCGAGTTCTTCGCTTAATGGTTATGGAATATGTAGTTGATACTTTGGGCCTGAAATGCCGGTTTCAATCGCCTGGATGCCGCTATCGCAGCCCCCAGTAAGTGGTTAACGGACGGTCGGCCAGAAAGGTTACTTGAAAGTATCTGCGTAACGCTTGCGCAGTTCGTTCTTTTGCACTTTCCCCATCGCGTTGCGCGGCAAATCGTCGACCGTGAAGATGCGTTTGGGGAGTTTGAAGGCCGCCAGCTTTCCCTTGATGGCAGCCAGAATGTTGGCCTCGGTCAACATCGCACCCGGCTTGTTGACGATTACCGCCGCCACCGCCTCGCCGAAATCAGGGTGCGGCACACCGATAACTGCACTTTCCGCGACGCCGTCGATTTCGTCCAGCAACAACTCAATCTCTTTCGGGTAAACGTTATAGCCGCCGGAGATCACCAGGTCCCTGGAGCGGCCGACGATGGTGACATAGCAGTCAGCGTCAATCTTGCCGACATCGCCAGTTTTGAAATAACCGTCAGGGGTGAACTCTTCCTTGTTCTTGTCGGGCATTTGCCAATAGCCGGGCAACACGTTGTCGCCTTTTACTTCGAGCCCCCCGATGTCGCCAGTGCTGCAGGCGCGGCCGGCTTCGTCAACCACGCGCAAAGCAACACCAGGCAACGGCAAGCCGACCGTTCCGCCGCGGCGCTCGGCGTCGAGCGGATTGGAGGTGATCATTCCCGTTTCAGTCATGCCGTAACGCTCGAGGATGACGTGGCCGGTGCGTTCGACAAACTGATTAAACGTCTCGGCCAGCAGCGGTGCCGAGCCGGACACGAACAGGCGAATATTGGCGCAGGTCTGTTTGGTAAAGGCGGGATCCGACAGCAGTCTCACGTACATGGTCGGCACACCCATGAAGACCGTTGCACGCTGCAGCGCGGCGATGGCAGCGCCTGCCTCGAACTTCGCGTGGAAGATCATCTTGCTGCCGTTGAGCAGCGCGGTATGGCAGGCCACGAAGAGTCCGTGCACATGAAAAATCGGCAGGGTATGCAGCAAAATGTCACCGGGTTTGAATCCCCAATACGTATGCAAGGTGACGGCGTTGGAAGATAAGTTGCGGTGCGTGATCATCGCGCCTTTGCTACGGCCAGTGGTACCGGAGGTATAGAGAATCGCCGCAAGGTCTTCTTCATTACGATGGGCAATCTCCAGCATTGGCGCGGCTTTTGAGGCATTTTCATGCCAGGAGTGTCGCCCTTGCTGGATCTCGCTGTTATTGTCGTCGACCAGCGTGAATCGGTGATCGATACCATGCTTGACGCACAAGGCATTGATCCATGCTTCACTTTTTGGCTGGTGTACCACCACCTTGGGCGTGGCATCGCCGAGAAAATAATCGACTTCGCCTTCCTGATACGCACTATTGAGCGGGAGAAAGACGGCGCCCGATTGCAGGCAGGCGAGGTACAAAAACAGCGCTTGGGGCGATTTTTCGACCTGTACCGCAACGCGGTCGCCCGGCATCACGCCTAGCGACTGGATGAAACCGGCATAGCGTGCGGTCGTGTCCTCTAGCTCGGCGTACGAGAAGGTCACGCCCGACGCAGTTTCTAATGCGGTTTGCGAACGGTTCAGCGAGAAGCGTGATTGCAGCAATGCATATAGGTTGGCGTTCATCGCTATACGATCCCCAGTTTGAGTTCCTGATCCGCCACTCGGGCGGATTTGTATTCATTGAAATCATGTTGCTGCGTGGCAGTGGCACCCAGAATGCTCGCGATAGCGCGCCCGGGCAGCAATTGAATTTCGGTTTGATAAATCATGTTGACCTGAGCGACAGGCGCGGCCAGTGCAACGTACACGCCGCCGCCCAGCTTACCAAGGACGGTTGTCTCAACATAGGTGCCCGCTCGCGACAACGCGTGCAACGCGCAAGCGAGATCGGCGAGATAGGCGGAGAGCATGACGCGTTCGTCGTCCAGTGTGGTCGCGTGCGAATCGCAGTCGACGAGAAAGTGCAGTCTGGCAGGTACTGACTTGGCGCTGCGGCTCGCGTCGTCGGCGCGTGCCGCAACCATTTGCCATAGCGTGTCCGCCTGCAGCCAGGCACGCTCAGCGCCGAGAAGCTTGCCGCCAATGAATCCTGCGATTGCAATGGTTTCGCCGGCACATTCACCCCGGCCGCTCAAAATGCCGCCGCGCTCTTCAATCTCGTAGCCTTGTGGATAGAGCTTGGCGAAGTCCTTACGCTCGATTTTTTCGGCGACTGCCGCTTTGCCTGCGGAAGCGAGCATGCTGAATCTGGTGCCGAGCAACGCATGTCGTTCGGTAACGGCGTTGCTAGTGAAATGCAATGCGTCCATCGATCCAGCGTCCGCTGCCATCAACTCACACTCGCCAAGCTTGGCGCGTGCCTGACCGCTAATGGCCGCCATCGACATTGCTGCAAACGCATCGTCGAGCGCAGATACGCCGGCAGCCTGCGCAAGGATTGAAGGGCCTGACATGGCGAGGCGCGTGTTGGCGGCATAGACGCGGGTGCCCGCGAGTGCTGCCAGCATGGATGCGCCGCCAAAACAGTTCGCGCCACAGACGGCCATCACCGGCACACCCGCCGACACCGCGCTAACCGCTGCCCGGTACATGTGCCGGAACGCGCCCAATGCGGGCAGCCCATCCGATACGCGCGCGCCAGCGGAGTCTATGTACAGAATCAAGCCGCTTTTCTGTGCTTCTGCGACTTTGAACAGACTTGCCAGTTTCTCGCACTCCTTCACGCCTAGCGAGCCGCTCGCAATCTTGTTTTCAATGATGGCGACGAGTATCGGTGTAGCCCCGCCGTTGGCCGCGGACATGCGACCGCGGCCGATAGTGAGGTTGCCAACCACATCACCCGTCGGCGTGAATTCAATTTGGGACTTGAGTGTTGCGAGACATTCTGGCGGGAGCATAGGGCCGTGCAATAAAGATTAGTAGCGCGATTACGCGCGGCCGAGCTTCATTAGCGCGATGATCGACAGGCCAATGGCAAGATTGAGCATCACACCAAGGCGGATCTGCTCAAGCCGCCTCGCCGCAACCGGCCAATCCTGGGTCGAAATGCAACTAGCCAGCTGACGAAATGGCGCTGCACGCAGATGGAAAAAAATCGTCATCATCACCGCACCCAACAGCATCATCCACATCCAGGTGACAGGTATGTTTTTCGTGCCCACCGAGACGAGCATGGTCACGCCAGTAGCGATGATGACGGCGATGGCCATGATCACTATACTGAAAAATCGGCCCAGTGCAGCATGCATAAGTGGGACGCGTTGCGGTGGCGGCAAGACAGCAATGGCAGCAGGACGTAGGCAAAACAGCGCGAAGATCATGCCGCCGACCCAGGTAACCACTGCCAGCAGGTGTATGAATAGCATGGCTGAATAAAGTGTCATGGCGTAATTCTAACGTCAGAGTCGGCAGTTCGCCGTCCGGATGTGACTCATCTGACGAGATTGGCTCTGGCTTCGGTGAGGGCAGCGTCCAGATACGCGCCATAGAAATCAGCAATCATCGAGCCCACCAATGGCTTCGCGAGCATCTCGCCCTTGTTGCCAAAGAACATGACGACCGGCGCGAGCTTGAAATTGTGATGCGCAGCAAACTCGGCATGGGTGATGTTGCTGCCGTCGAAATCACGCAACCGGGCAGTGCCGTTGATTTCGACTTGACGCACGATTGGCCTTGCCATGGATGTTGGATCATTAAGAAGCGGGAGCAAATGTGAGCGCCGTACAAAGTCGCAGTGCGGGCAACCCTGAAGGCTGAGCATCACGATCAACGGCGCGCCGGTGCGCTTGCTTTCAACGGCGTCCGCAGCGAGATCAGTCGCCGGTGGCAACACTGCATGAGAGTTTGCCGCGCACGATGGTGTCAATACTGTAAGCGTGGCTGCCATGCAAAGCAACCGGTGACGAAGTCGCCTAGCGAACATCATTTTTTCAACAACGATTCTTTTTCCATCAACAGATACGTCCCGTAGGCGTTGACGCGATTAGCCGCTTCGAACGCGGGAAGTTTGGCGAAATGACGCCAGTCGGTCCGGGCATAGGCCTCGTCGAACGAAACAAAGTCATCTACGGCCTTGCCCATCGCTTGACGCAGATAGGTTAAGTAGTCGCGCGTAAGCGATAGGTCGACGGCCGGATTGTGCGACGGCTCGCCATGCCCGGCAATCATGATCGCGGGCTTAAGCTCCAACAATCTGGAAAAGGTCGACAGCCAACGCTTGCTATCGGCTTCGCCAACGAAAGGAATGCGGCCCGTGAACAAGATGTCGCCGGTAAAAATCACGCCATTCTTGCCGACGATGACGATGATATCTTCGGGAGAATGTGCCGGACCAAGGTGGATGATCTCAAATCGCGTACCGCCGAGCGTAAATGATCGATCACCATCCAGCCATACATCTGCAGGGACCAGTCGCGTTGATGCACTCACCCACGGGGCGAGATCCTTGCGCCGCTGCGCAAGACGGGCAGCCCCTTCACTTCCCTCCAGATATTCGCGCGCCAAGTGATGCGCCCAAATTTCTGCGCCGGCCTTCTTGAAGGCTTGCAGGCCATAAAAGTGGTCGGCGTGATAATGCGTAATGATGATTTTGCGTATGGGTTTGTTCGTGACCTTGCGAATGGCGGCGACCATCGCATCACCAAGTTCGGGTGTGCCAAGCGCGTCGATTACCACGACGCCTTCGCTGGTGACAACAAAACCGGCGTTGGAATTGAAGCCACGATTCTGTTGCGATGCGACGCCCGCCTTGCCTTGAATTAAATAGACGTGGGGCGCCACCAGTTGCGGCACAAGCAGTTCGCTATCTGCTGCAGTCGTGGCACCGGAATTCACCAGCAATGCGAACAGCAGGAGTCGCGCAATCAAAAATGCACGGCGGCTCCTCATGCCATGCCCGCGTTACCCCTCATGCCAATCAGTGTCGGCAGATTGAGCCTTCTGGCGCGGATGGTTTTCTTGTCCCGCAAATACGTCGCCATGACTTCCCAGATCGGCTCGCCCGTTGCGCCCTCTGCCACCGGCGCCCAGCCTGCAACTTTGTATTTCCGGTTGGTGTCGATTGCCTTGCCTTTGAGCATCATGCTGCTGATGCGGCCACCCATTTTGGCGTTGGGATCGCAGGTGTAGCTGAGGCCACCAACGCGCACCATGTCGCCACCCTGCTGGTAATACGGATCGGGGTTGAACAGGTTGTCGGCTACGTCTTCAAGAATGGTTTTGATGGTCTCGCCGGACATTTCGTTCACAGTCGTATACGGATAGGTGATTGCCGTTTGATCCATCAGGTGCTCCATGGTGATGACCTGACCGGGCAAGAGTGACGTGCCCCAACGGAAACCCGGCGAGAACGCGATCTCCGCACCCTTCACTTCCATCAGCCCGTCAAGGATCAGTTGATCAAAGGTGCCGTTGAAGTTGCCGCGCCGGTAAAGCAGCCCTTCGGTCACGGTAAGCTTTTCGGCCAGCTTCGTTTCGTAAGGCGCACGTATTTTTGCGATCAATGCTGCCATGCCTTTGTCGGCGGGGAGTAGATTTGCAAAAATCGGCATGAGCCGATATTTGAAATCGGCGATTCTGCCGTTCACGACGTTGAAATCGAGTACGCCCAGGAATTTTCCGTTGGAGCCGGCATTGGTCACCTGCGTTTGTCCCGCGCGGTTCTTGACAATCACCGGCGCCGGTACGCCGTCGTGGGTATGCCCGCCGAGAATCGCATCAATGCCCGTCACGCGAGACGCGAGCTTGAGATCGACATCCATGCCATTGTGCGAGAGCAGCACAACGACGGCAGCTCCCTTGGCGCGCACCTCATCGACGGTCTTTTGCATCTCTGCTTCTTTGATACCGAAGCTCCATTCCGGCGTGAAGTAACGCGGGTTGGCGATGGGCGTATAGGGAAACGCCTGGCCGATGATGGCCACCGGCACGCCATTCATTTCCTTCATCACGTAGGGTGGGAACACCGGGTCGCTGAAATCGATGGTTTGAATGTTCTGCGCGATGAAATCGATCTTTCCTTTGAAATCCTTCTCGACAATTTCCTTGACGCGCTTGTCGCCGAGGGTGAATTCCCAGTGCCCGGTCATGATGTTCACGCCAAGTTCCAGAGCGGCATCGACCATGTCCTGCCCGTTGGTCCAAAGCGCCGTTGCCGAACCCTGCCAGGTGTCGCCACCGTCCAGCAGCAGCGCGCCAGGCCGCCCGGCTTTGAGTTGCTTGACCAGCGTCGCCAAGTGGGCAAACCCACCCACTTTGCCGTACTTGCGCGCGGCCTTGTCAAAATCGAGATAAGTAAATGCGTATGCTTCGGCGCTACCAGGTTTGATGCCGAAATACCTCAATAGCTTTTCGCCAACAAGATGCGGAGGCTGACCAATCGACGCGCCAATGCCGATATTTACATTTGGCTCGCGGAAAAAAATTGGCTGCAGCTGCGCGTGACAATCGGTCATGTGCAGAAAATGCACATTGCCAAAACGTGGCAGATCATAAGCCTTGCTTGGCTTGCCATCGGTCGCATGCGCGTCACGATGATCAAGCGCGAAGCCACTCGCACTGGCAACGGCCAGCAGATGCAGGAATTCTCGGCGGCTGATACTGGACATTTTGGAAGTTTCCTTTAGTCTTTGAACTCAATGTCGTCGGCAATTGCCTTGATACCGGCAGCGGCGCAGCCATCATCTGCCTCTCCGCCCGGCGCGCCGGACACGCCAATCGCGCCAAGAAAATCTCCGCCTCCACTGATCGGCAGACCACCACCGATGGCGGCCACGCGCGGCAATTGACGAATGCCACTCATCGATTTCCCGGCCTGGGTTTCGGCGGCGAGTGTGCTGGTCGGCTGCTTGAAGCTCGCCGCCGTCCACGCCTTGGCCATCGCTGCGTCCGGCGTATGTGGCCCGGCATAGCGGTCCCGCAAAACCACCTGCACCACGCCAGCGCGATCAACAACCGCCACCGCCACCTGGAAACCATCTTTGCGGCATTTGATTAGAGCTGCTTGCGCGGCTCTGATTGCCGTTTCGGTGGTTAATACTTTGACCGTGAATGTGGGTGCGTCTGCAGCCGCGACAACCATACTGCTGCAGGTTAGTAGCGACAAAACGACCGGCATCACCAAGTTTACAAACGTGCTTTTCATTAGCGTTACCTTATGGTTGCCGACGCAAAAAAGCCCGGTCGTGCCGGGCTTGATGTAGCTTACTGATTGACCGGTGAATTCGGATCCAGCAACAGCGCTGTGACGTGCTTGATCTGCTCTTCGGTAAGGATACCGTTGTGCCCGAAGCGCGGCATATTTGAACACGCTGAGTAAGCCTCGGCATTGTAAATCTTGCCGTAGGTATATTTCTGTATGGCTTCCGTGTTGCCGCGAAGCTTTCCATAGTTGAGCAGACTGGGGCCAATATTGCCAAAAGATATTTCCTGCTGTGTCAGCTGGTGACAGGCATAGCAGTTGCCCCCGGCGGGTTTCGTTGGATCGTCGCTGAACTGCTTACCGACTCCCGACTGGGCAATTTTCTCGCCTTCTTTCCAGTCGCCCAGCATTTTTCCATCCGCCGGATACTTGATCAGTTTCATGTTCAGCGCCTCGATTTTCTTGCCGACTGACGCCGGGCGCTTCACGGGATACTGCGAACAGAGGCGTTGTGTCTCATCCTGTTGCAGACGATCAAGCTTTGCCTGTCCACGATCCTTGAACGAAGCCTGCATGACGATTTCCGCCGGTGTGGGCTTCAAATTGTCTGCCGCTTGACCGAAGGCGGACGCTGTCGCGAGAGTGGCGAAAAGCGGTATTACTAAATTACTGTTTTTCATGTTCGCCACCTAGCGCTTAATTGATGGTGCGGTCAGCACACCACCGTTGGCATTCCTGGCGAGATATGTCGTCAAGGCAATCGAGCCTTGCGAGGTGAACTGGAGTTCCGGAAATCGCTGTTGCCGGAAGCAATCATTCAACCGCCATTGGAAGGACCGCAATTCTCCTTGCGAAACGCGGTAGGCCGGCCATGACGTGTATGCGCTTTGCGCCTGTGCTTTATTCGTCAGATTTGGCAAATCCTGAAGTCGGATCCGCTGTTTGTCCGCACCATGACATGTCACGCAACCAAAATCGTGCGGTCCACCGCGATGAAAAAACATCGCTTTGCCAATCTCGTAAGCTTCTTTCTCTTTAGGGTGGTCGCCGGGAACGTTCATTTTTACGCCGCGCGCTGCTGTCGTCACGTATGCCACCAGCGCTTCAAGATCGGACTTTCGTTCGGGACTACCAAACGGGTTCTTCGTGGCGTCGTCATAGCGATACCCTTGCAGCATGACCATGCAGGTGACAAGTCTCGATTCGAGGTCTTCCACCTTGTCCGTGTCGGCAAAGTACTTTGGGAGCACTGCATACGCGCCTTTGGTTATGCCGGGCCCCAAGCCGATGTCACACTGTTCGAGCGATACCTTGTTTGGCCCGCGCTTCTGTTTCCAGATGTCTTCGCCACGCGCTTCCCACAATTCCGCCGGGTTGCCATCGCCCAACGCTTGCCGGTACTTCTCGATCTCTTTTATCGTGGCGTCGCCACCGCTACTCTGAGCCGAAGACGTTGCTGCAACCAGGGTGCCTGTTACTGCCGCCGTGATCAGCGCAATGACAGCTGCTGTTCGTTTGAAAACCTGCATTTCATTCCTCCGGGAATGTGATCGTGATTGCTTATCGGTACCGTCGCATCTTTGTTGTGCGGCTGAGGTGATCTAGGACCTACTACGGTTTCAGATACACAAAACCTTCCCTCGCTTGCAAGCGGCCAATTTCCACTACGCCTGAGGGCACCAGCTTCGTCTGCGGCAGCAGCTTTTTGGGGTCGATCTTGTTTGACTTCAGTGTAATTTCACAAACGCGGAATTCGACTCCGCGCGCGGCCAAATCTTCAACCGGGATATTGAAAGGATTACCGGTTGCATTGACCGCCCCGTCGAGCAGGAATTGAACTCCCTGCGCGTGGGCAACGACCACGATTTTCGTCGTCGGGTCAACATCGAGATGATTCTTGATGTTGCGAAGACCCTTGGTTGCCTGCTCGAAACCAGAGTCAAAGTGATAGACAATTTTGATTGGTTCATCCTTGCCGGCAGCGTAGGCATAGGAAATTGAAGCCGCTGCAATGAACGTCAACAACGACACGAGCAGCGTCCGCATGGTGGTCGAAAACAGGCTCATTTTGACCTCCGCTCAGGTAATGGTTGCTTCGTCAGACCGTTTGTCACCTTTGCTGTCTGTCCAGGTAACAATGACTTTTTCGCCGGCTTTACCACCAGAAAAACGAAATTCGAGAAACGGGTTCTTGGACACGGCCGGTCCCCATTGCGCTGACAACACAGTCTTGCCGTTGTGGGTGGCAGTAACACTCTGGATAAACCATGCCGGAATGGTCTTTCCGGCAGAGTCTTTGCGCTGGCCGGTCTCCATTTCATGCGCCATCAATACCTTAACTACTACCTTATCACCCATCATGGTGGCGCGAATTTTCATCGGATCTGCCATTTGAATCTCCTAAGTCTTTTTACGTGTTCTTGTTTTAGTCTGCTGAGTCAAGCTCGCCACTAGTGTTTTGGCACACTCGCCATATTGCCGTTACCCAGCCATTCGCCTTTTAGGGCGAATGCCGTTCGCGGCGCGAAATTCACATCTTCACCAATTTACCGTTACCCAGCCATTCGCCTTTTAGGGCGAATGCCGTTCGCGGCGCGAAAGATGTGCGCAGGCACATCTTTCGAAACCCGCCGCTCACCCACCGCATCCGCCTAGCGTAACTTTGATTTCTTTCGTGGCGAAAAAATACTTGCCTTCCGCCTTCACCAAAGCAAAGACATTCGATGTCTGACCCATTTTCACGCGCGTCGAAACGAAGGGCTCGGTGCCGCCCGGGATATCAAATGACGCCGATAAAGCATTCGGATTTTTTTCAACCAGAATTGAGATCGATTCGGTCTTCCCGAGTCTGCTGGTCACCGATACGGGCACGACAGCACCGTTCTCGGCAATATCAGGTGACGTGATCGTTATTTCTTTGCTCTCAACGGCAGCAGCGCCACCAAGTGCCTTGACCGTGTCCTGCAAATTCTTGGTATCGAAGGCAGCTTTGTTCCATTCTTGCGAATGTGCAACGCCGGACTTGAAAAGGCCGACGGAAACAGCAAGCGCCAATACCGTCGCGCCGCCAGATGCCTGGAGCAGATTTCTGCGTGATTCATTCATGCTTTTCTCCTGAAATTCATAGACTTGTTAGAACTATTTTCCGTACGAACTATACCGTAGTTACCCTACCTCGCTGGCGCACCGGCCAGCACCCATTTGGTGAGCGCGCGAATATCTTCAGTGCGCAATGCATTTGGTGGCATGGGTACCATTCCCCAAACACCTGTGCCGCCAACTCTTACTTTCTCTGCGAGACGCGCCTCTGCTGCACTATCCAACTTGTATTTGGCTGAAATCTCAAGGAAGCTGGGGCCTACTAGCTTTTTGTCAACCTGATGACAAGCCATGCAGTTGCTCTTGCGAGCAAGGTCCGGCATCGATGGAGTTGAGGACTTAGCGGTAGCGGCTGCTTGAACGAGTTCCGCTGGCTTGGTGACATTGGTAGGATCGATGAAACGCACCGACCCAACAACACGCTGCTGCTCGGTAAGATTGCCGTGGGCGCCGCGGGCAGAATCCGGGAGGGCCGAGGCCAAACCCGTCTCTATCGTGCAATTCGTCATGCACGCCACGTTCTGTACGTCACCTTTGCCATTGATATTCCATAGCCGGTCGTATTTCATCTTGCCATTGCGATTCGGCAACCGCTCTTGTACTCCGCGCATGTTCGTGTCAGAAAGCACGAAGTCAGCGGGGACAATGTCGCCGAGATAGAGCAGGTAGGCTAGCGTTGCGTATACCTCATCGGCTGATAACGACTTGGGCGCATTCCATGGCATTGCTCGATTGATGTAGTCCCATAGCGTTGAAATGGACGACACCTTCATCAACGTTGAACGCGCGACCGGCTCTTGCAACGCCTTTACGCGACCGATCTTGATGTCCTCGGCAGTGGTACCGCCCACCAGCGGGCTGAACACCTCATTTGATTCACCGAATGTGCCATGACAGGAGGCGCATTTGGCTTCCCATATGTCCTGCCCCTTTGCGACGGATCCACTACCCGGCGGCAAGCCAACCAAATCGGGGCGGACATCGATGTTCCATGCTTTTATTTCCGCACTTGTTGCCGAGCGGCCAATGCCGGGATACTTCTCTTCTGCATGAAGGACGGCGCCAAATCCGGTTGATGCAAGCAACATCAGAATTGACACCCGTTTAGTAGACCTGGACATTACTCACCTCACCCGAAGCCGCGATCTTCCAAGACTGAATTGCATTGTTGTGATAAATAGACCGTGAACCGCGCACCGCACGCAATTGATTTATTTTCGGCTGCACATAGCCGGTCTCATCAATGGCGCGACTTTGCAGAATCAGGTCGCCGCCATTCCAGGTCATTCCGATGTTGAAACGCGTTAGGCTCTTTGACTGAATGGGACTCTCCAGACGCGCTGTCTGCCAGTTGCGTCCACCGTCAAAACTGACGTCCACGCGCTTGATCCGACCACGGCCCGACCATGCAACCCCGGTAACGTTGTGGAATCCTTTGTCGAGCAAAGTCTGTCCACCTGATGGCGAAGTGATGACCGATTTGCACTCCTGAATTGAGGTGTATTGGCGATGGCGCCCATCCGGCATCAAATCAATGTAGTGTATTTCTTCATCCTTGGTTCCAAAGGGCTGGTCACCGACCTTGATTCGCCGTAGCCATTTCACCCAGGAAACGCCCTGTATGCCGGGTGCAACCATCCTCAGTGGATAGCCATTTTCTGGTCGTAGCATTTCACCATTCATGGCATAGGCAACCATACAGTCGTCGAGCGCGCGATCCATCGCGATCGTGCGCGTCATGGACGAACCGTCCGCACCTTCCGCAAGGATGTACTTGCCATTTTTCCTATCGTAGCCGGCCATATCGAGCAAAGTGGATACGAGCACACCGGTAAACTCGCAGCAACTGAGCATGCCGTGTGTATATTGAACGGTAGGCACGGCGACATTCCCCCATTCCATGCCTGTATTGGCGCCGCATTCAATGAAATGAATGCGCGAAACAGCAGGCAACCGCATCAATTCATCCACCGTAAACACGAGCGGGTTTTTCACGAGACCGTTAATCATCAGCCGGTGCTTGGACGGATCGATGTCCCACCAACCCTGATGATGTCGCTCAAAATGCAGCCCGTTTGGTGTGATGATGCCAAACATGCCCTGCAGGGGTGCAAACGACACGGATGCAGCAGATACTCGCGTCAAGCCAGGACTTTCGCGACGTTGCAAGTTGCGTTCATATTGCGAGGGTTGTCCGTAGCCTGTGTCGGCAACGGGTTTGCCAAGCCCCTTGGTATGGGCGGGCAATTCGAGAATGTTTGGATCGCCTTGAAACTCTGCTTTGGCTTTGACTGAAGAAACTGCCGCGGCAGTTCCGGCGACGACCATGAATGCATTGGTCAAGAAGCTCCGGCGTCCAGTCGCAACCGCTAAAATTTGTTCTGGGCCGAGAAAGTCCTCAGGGGCTTTCCTGATTCGCGGCACGGCAACCCGGCCTACTTCAAGTGCAGCCACATCTCGCTCCTCCGGCTTAGTAGCACGGGTGATCCGCACTATATTAGATATTTCTTATATTAGGGCATTCTAATTTACCAATTTTATTTATGTCAATCACTTTCGTAGCTTGCCGTATCTGGACTTCACCCCTGCGGTATAGGCCACGGTGACGCGCTATTGCGAACTGAGTCGTATAAAAGCCGAAAGCCCAACTCACGGATGAGTTGGGCTTTTGGTTTGTATGGGTCTTGGCGATGACCTACTTTCGCACGGGTATGACCGCACTAT
>JBBQFL010000051.1:0-27838 GCA_038321965.1 Burkholderiales bacterium
CACCTCGGCTTTGAATTCGAGGGTAAACACGCGTCGCTTGAGTTGTTCTTTCTTGATGCCGTCGAGTACGTTATTCTTCTTGCCTGATTTCATGATTTTCGCTTTCGTTAAGTACTCCACGAAAAGCTTACAGGATCAACCTTCTTCGTACGCTGCTTGAGCTCTGCATTTCAGACAACATTCCTGTTAATCAGCGCGTCCTGCGAAAGTGGACTCGTGACGGTCGATTTCCAACTCACAACCTAGAAAATCGATTCGGTGGAATGCGCGGCGTGCATTCGCGGTTACTCACGCACGCAATGGAAACCAAGCGCGAACGTCAACTTACGGCTTTGCCAGGTTGGAAAGATCCCGCCAACGCGGTTAGAAAACGTGACAGCAAACTTGAGAAGCTCCTTGCCGATATTCGCGCTTGGTCGCCACGCCTACGCAGGAATCAGGAAGAGACGTATAAGTCTGAACTTCGGGAGCGACTAAATTCCCTCAAATATCACCTTGGGGAAGAGAAGAACACAAGCCGCGTAGACCTCGTGGTGGACAAGGTCTTCGCCATTGAAACCAAGAAAGAACCTCAGTTGTCGGACTATGATCGAGCCTTTGGCCAGATAGCTCGGCATCTTGAAGACTATGCCTTCGTCATCATGGTGATATTTGACGTTCCTAGCGAAGACAAACTTAACGATTTCACTCAGCTTGTCGACAAGTACTTTAATGAAGACGAGACCAATGTCTTTGTGCTAAAGAAATGATGTCGTCCAACAACAAGCAAGGGAATCAAAGGGGTCAGCGTTATTTATTTTCAAAAAACGATTCGCGCTGAGTCCAAAAATTATGGTGATTCACACTCGTTCGTCTCTGCGCTACCTACCTAACCGCTATTGCTGCTTTTTCCCCTTACTGCTAGCGACCAGGCCTCTTTACAATGCGCGCAATGTGGTTTGCTTTCTCTTCCTAAAAAGCGAAAGCGGTGGACCAACCACCATTGCAGTTACAGCATGTCCTATCCGATTGCGTACTAAGCGCTTTTCGCCGCACCCGCATCTGATTGCGCTTCAGGACTCAAACTCTGATCGCGGCAGGCCAGATTGTCGGATGATCGATTGCAGCGTGCCGATCTTAATGTCGTCGTGATCGGGAACCGGAACTGTGGTGCTGCCAGCAGATGTGCGACGCTGCAAACCATGCGACTGCCGGAATAATAGGGGACGTACCACGGTTGTTTTTGAAACCGAATAATCGGCGACAGACCTATAGCACCGCGCTTAAGCGGAGTGCGAACGCTTGAGTGTGAGTCCGGAGTTCAGGCCGGCTTGACCGGGAGTTGGCAAGCGATCTCGAAGTGCGTTACGCCGTGTTCAAAGGGACGTCCGATCCAGGCCTCGAAGGCAGGTTGATTGTCAGGGACGAAGCCGCTGCGGGGCAGCCAGGTCTTGTAGAGCCAGTCGATCGCGCGCATCTCGAGCTCGATGTCGCCACTCAGGACCACCTCGGCCACCCGCATCGGCGGGAACTCGAAGCGCCCGATCTCGCCTGCGGGCTCAATATCGTCGACTACGAGTGCTACGTCGTAGCGACAATCCTTCAGGGCGACGATCTCAGGCTCCTCCCACATGTAGCCTAGCCACTGACCGTCCGCGAGCCCGCGCTCTATCGCCCAGGCGAGGAGGCGTTCGCAGGCGGCTTGCGCCACACCTTCGCGGTAGGGGTCGAGGACGCGGATGTAAGCCACCGTGCGCGCGGGCAGGTCGCGAAGCTGCACCTCGAAGCCATCAGGGTTTTCCCCTGCCGGCAGGCTCGTGAAACGGGGACCTCCGTCCCGACTTGATAAGTAACGCTCGAACTCCTCGCGTCTCGTGTTTCGGAAGGTGTCGAGGTCGAACGAGCGCGGGGAGGCACCGTAGTGCTGCTTGAAGCTGCGCGAAAAATCGGAGGAGGACCCAAAGCCGCAGTCCAGGGCCACGTCCGTCAACGAGCGCTTTGGCGCGTGCGACATCAGGTACAGTGCGCGCTCGAGCCGCTGCCGCTTCACGAACTGATTCAGCGTCTCGCCCAAGAGGGCTTTGAAGACGCGATGAAAGTGGAAGGGAGAGAAGCAGGCCGCCTCGGACACTTCCTCCAGATTCAATGGCTGAGCGAGGTTGCGTATGATGTGGTCGATCGCGCGGTTGACGCGCTCGACGTAGTCCATGGAGATGGCGCTCTCGGTGTTTCGATCAGTTCGCAAGATATGGCAAGTTCACTTTTCGGTTCTGGTGCATGCTAGCACCCAGTCGAGTTCGACTCGCCGCCGCATTTGGCTAACTACGCAGTTGACTCTCGCCTAAAGGAGAATCCACATGAAAGTACTCACCTTCACCTTTACCTTCGCGCTCGCCGGTGCCTTGGCCACACTCGCCATCGCCGGTACAGCCGCAACGCCATCCACGCCAGCCAAAGAGACGAAGGCCATGGAGCTTGGCAATTTTTCGGTCAGCCTCACCGTCAAGGATATCAAGGCATCCAAAGCCTTTTACGAGAAGCTCGACTTCAAGGTGGTTGCAGGCAAGCTCGAACAGAATTGGATCGTCCTCCAGAGCGGTACCACGACAATCGGTTTGTTCCAAGGGATGTTCGACAAGAACATCATGACGTTCAACCCGGGGTGGACCAAGGACAAAGAGACCTTGAAGGACTTCCAGGACGTGCGCGAGCTGCAGCGCACCTTGAAGGCGCGCGGGATCACGATCTCGACCGCAGCCGACGAGTCGACATCGGGCCCCGCGAGTTTCATGGTCACCGACCCCGACGGCAATACGCTCCTGTTCGATCAGCACGTTCCGAGCCCGAAGCGCTAGCGGGATCGACCAACAACAAACGCCACCCTAACCATTACACATCGGAGGTTCACATGAAGCGAGTCACTGGCATCGGCGGCATCTTTTTCAAGGCAAAGGATGCGCCTGCGCTGCAGGCCTGGTACAAGCGTCATCTCGGCATCGATGTCCAGGCATGGGGCGGTACCGCGTTCACCTGGGCCGACGCGGATGGCAAACCCATTGGCGGAACCACTATCTGGTCCGTTGGTTCGGAGGGCGGCGACCAGTTTGCGCCAAGCAAAGCTTCGTTCATGGTCAACTATCGCGTTGAAGACCTTCACGCGCTAGTCGCGGCGCTTAAGGCGGAAGGCTGCAACGTCCTCGACAAGATCGATGACTCTGAGTACGGCAAGTTTGCCTGGGTCATCGATCCTGAGGGAAACAAGGTCGAGTTGTGGCAACCACCTGCCGGTCAATGAAAGTCACGTGATGAACATCTTGTTGTGGATCCTGCAGGTCCTCGCAGCGCTGATGTACGGGGCCTCGGGCGTCATGAAGGTCTTCATGTTCGACAAGATAAGCGCGCAGGTCCCATCCTTTGGTGCGTTGCCGCGACAAGCCTGGATGGCCCTCGGCATCCTCGAGCTCGTCTGCGTGGTCGGGCTGATCGTCCCTTCTGTATTCCGCTGGCAACCAATGCTCACGGTGGGGGCTGCCACGGTGCTGGCGATCGAGAGCCTCGTGTTCATCGGAGTGCACGTCAAGTACAACGAGATGGGGTCCATTGCCATGAGCGGCGTGCTGGGCCTCATCATGGCGTTCATCGCGTACGGGCGTATGTTCCTGAAGCCGATAACCTGAAGCGCTGGCCGACACTGGTTTGACTGCAACGGCGAGCGTCAAACATGCCAAACCAAAGAGCTCGGGGCTACATCGCGCGCATTGAATGTACCAACGCTAGACTTTCAACTATTTCGCCGTAGCCGAATCGCCGCCCACCCGCGAACCTCAACCTCGCGCGCCAGTTTCAAATCCGGGTCCACCGCCACCGGATTTGCGACCGCAGACAACAGCGGTAAGTCATTGATCGAATCACTGTAAAACGTCGCCTCGCCCATCAGCGACTCGGCCCAATTCCGCCCTTGCAGCCACTGTTTCAGCCGCACGACTTTCCCCTCACGCATATTGAGCACGCCGACCGTCCTGCCGGTAAATACGCCATCGACGCTCTCGGTTTCAATCGCGATCAGATGCTCAATGACCAAGTCCCTTGCCGTCAGCTCGGTAGTGAATCGATTGGTCGCTGTCGTGAGGATTAGCACCTCTCCCGCGACGCGATGTTTTTCGACTAGGGCACGCGCATCATTCGAAATGCGTGGTCGAATCCATTCCCTGAAAAATTGTTGACGCAGCAGTTCACCATCGCGATGCGAGATGCCTTTGAGTATCGAAACATAGAACGCGCAAAACTCCGCCGCCGTCGCACTGCCCGCACGATATCGATGCTCCATGTCCTCGTTAGCTGCCGCGAATGTAGCGGCGTCTATCCGGCCCTGCGCGATCAGAAAATCGCACCAGAGCACATCGGTGTCACCCGTCAGCAGCGTGTTGTCGAGATCGAATAGCGTCAGCCGTGTCCCGGCGGGCGCGCTCATGGCTGGCGCAGGTGCCAGGCTTTGGGTCGTGTGAAGGTCTGGATGCCGTAGGTGGAAAGTGTCACGCCAAAGCCCGAATCCGCATGACCAGACCAGGGCAGGCGTGGGCTAACGCGGTCGCAACAGTTCCAGTACACCGATCCGGAATTGACGCGCGCCAGCAGCGCTTCGGCGATTACAGCATCGCGCGTGAACACGCCTGCAGTGAGGCCGTAACGGGTGTCGTTCATGAGCGCGATGGCTTCGTTATCGTTGGCCACTTTCTGAATGCCGATAATCGGGCCAAAGCTTTCTTCGCGCATTAATTCCATGTCGTGATTGACGTCCACCAGCACCGTCGGCTCAAACCAGTTGCCGGGTTGTTGGATGCGCTTGCCGCCGGTCAGCAGGCGGGCACCTTTGGCGACCGCGTCTGCGACCTGTGCTTCCAACACATCCAATTGCGGCGCGCGTGTCAGTGCGCCGATGTAGGTCGATTCATCCAGCGGATCGCCGACCTTGAAGCCCTGCACCGTGGCCATGAACGCATCGACGAACGCATCGTAAATGCTGGCATCAACGTAAATGCGCTCCACCGAACAGCAGCTTTGCCCGGTGTTGTACATGGCACCGTCGGCCAGCGATTCAGCAGCAACTTTTACATCGGCGTCGGCACGCACATAGGTCGGGTCTTTGCCGCCAAGCTCGAGCTGCATGCGGATCATGCGCGGCCCCACGGCGGAGGCAATCTTTGCGCCGGTGGCGTATGAGCCTGTGAAAAATACGCCGTCGAGTCGTTGCTCCAGCAATGCGGCACCGACTTCACCTGTGCCGACAATCGGGATGAACACATCTTCGGGGACACCGGCTTCGTGCAGCAGGCGCGCAATGTGCCAGCCCGTGAGCGTGGCGAATTCGGACGGCTTGTAAAGGATGGCGTTGCCGGTGAGCAATGCGGGTACGAACACATTTCCCCCAACAAAATACGGGTAATTCCAAGCCGAAATATTGGCGATCACACCCAGCGGATCGTGACTGATCCGTTCGGTCATGCCACCTTCGTTCATCACCGTTTCCACACCGCTGACGGCATCCACGTTCGCCAGGAAAAAATCGATGCGTCCCAGCAAACCGTTGATTTCGTTGCGCGCCTGCTTGATCGGCTTGCCCATTTCGCTGGTCAGCGTGTGCGCGAGCGACTCGATGCGCTCCACCAGCAAGGCGCGGAATCGCACGATGCACGCTTTGCGTTCGGCCAGTGGCCTCGCAGCCCATGTCGGCTGCGCGGCACGCGCTTTCAGCGCCTTGGTCGCGACGCTTGTGGCATCGTCGGCAGGTACATCGACAACATGTTTCCCGTTGGCCGGGTTGAATACTTTGAGTGTGTTCATGGCGTTCACATCAGGGTTGAAGTAATTCGCGCGGCTTGCGCTGCGCTGAGGAAGTCTTCCAGAATCGGGCCATCGTCCACTGTGCCCAGATCGGGGCGATGAAATTCGGGATGCCATTGCACGGCGGCGACGTAACTGTCACCAGCCTCGGGTGTGCGGCGAATCGCTTCGATCATGCCATCGTTGCGGGCGCGCGCTTCGATGACGAAGCCGGGTGCCAAGTCCTTGATGGCCTGATGGTGCACGCTGTTCACGCGCGCGGACGGCTCCGTGTACAGGGAAGCCAGGTGACTGCCAGTGACGAATTCGACATCGTGAAAATTGCGGTCATAGATTGCGGCATCGCGATGGTTGAGCGCATCGGCGCGTTGTGTGGCGATGTCCTGATAAAGCGTGCCGCCGAAGGCGACGTTTAACAGTTGCAAGCCACGGCACACGCCAAATACCGGTTTGCCTGCGCGCCCGAAGGCCGCGACCAAGGCCTTCTCATACTCGTCGCGAATACGGTCGCCGCTCCATTTTTCTTGCAGCGGCGTTTCGCCATAACTGCCCGGCCACACATCCGATCCGCCCTCCAGTACCAGCCCGTCGAGCCATTGCGCGTAGTGGTCCAGCGTGACATCGCCGCGCTGCGTCTCGCCCACCGGACTCGGGATCATGACCGCCAACGCGCCCGTGGACATCACCCAGTGCGCGATCGATTGCTCGACGTACTGCAGGGTCTTACCGGTGAAAATCGGCCGGTTCGGATCGGCGTGAAAGAAGCACGCCGAGATGCCGATCTTGAGCCGATCTTCTACGTTGTTCACGGTCTCAAAGCGCCTTGGTAAACAGCCGTTCGAAATCGGCTGCCACGCAGGGACGCGGATTGGTTTGATGGCAGATGTCAGCGGTGGCAATCTCGACCATACGTGGCAGGTGCTCGCGCTTCACGCCCGCCGCTGAGAGATTCGCGGCGATGCCGATCTCCTGCTTCAACGCTTTCAACCATGGCACGAATGCCGCGCCGTTGGCGGCACCGACAACATGCGCGAGCTCATCGAACTTGGCCGGCACCGCTTCAAGGTTCCACGCCATTACGGTGTCTATCATCAGCGCGTTGGCGAGGCCGTGATGCATATCGCACACGGTACCGAGCGCGTGCGCGCAGGAGTGCACGGCACCCAAGTCTTTCTGGAACGCGATGGCACCCATCATCGAGCTCATCATCATGTCTGCGCGCGCCTGCAGATTGCCCGGCTCGCGCACGGCGGTCGCGAGCGCACGCGCTGCAATGCGCGTGCCTTCGAGCGCGATGCCGTCGCACAGCGGGTGGTATGCGGGTGACAGGTAGCTCTCGACGTTGTGCGTCAATGCGTCCATGCCCGTCGCGGCGGTGATGTGTGCGGGCAATCCAAGCGTGAGTTCGGGATCGGCGAAAACGACTTTGGCCAGAATGAGTGGGGAGAAAATCACTCGCTTGATATGCGAGGATTCTTCGCTGATCACGCTGCTGCGGCCTACTTCACTGCCCGTACCAGATGTGGTCGGCAGCGCCACGAAATGCGGTAAGGGATTGACGATGTCGCGAACCTGCGGATGATCCCAGACGTACTCCATGACGTCACCCGGATGTGTCGCCATCAGCCCCACGACCTTGGCAACATCGAGTGCGGCACCGCCACCGATGCCGACGACGCAGTCGGCTTGATGCGTCTTGTACGCTGCAGCACCGTTCATTACCTGGCTGCCGGTCGGGTTGCCCCAGATGCCGCCGTAGATCGAGGGTGAGAGCCCGGCCGCGGAAAGGTCTGCGCTGATTTCGGCGATCAACGGCAAGGCGGCCAGACCTTTGTCGGTGACGATCAACGGGCGCTTCAGGCCGATGCTGTTTAGATGCGCAGCCAACAGCTTGCGCGCGCCAGCGCCGAAGTGGATGGTGGTAGGGAAGGAAAATTTAGTGATGGTCATCGGTTGTTCTCTGGTTGTGATGCGAATGCATGCGGGCGATATTTTTTCGTGAAGGTTCAGTATTGGCGAGGTGTTTGGGGCATTTTTGCTTGGAACGAAGCGTGGAATGGCGTTCTACGACTTTTGAACATTGCGATTGAGATGGCGTTCCAGTTCTCGCGATCCATTCCCTCTCCTCGGGGACAAGGGAACACTTGAAGCGAAGCAGAGGGTTAGGGTGAGGGGTAATTGCGAGTACCGTGGGACGCTTACCCCTCATCCCAACCCTTCTCCCAAGGGAGAAGGACTAATCCTAAGTATTTTCCGTGTCCTCACTCCGTAGAGAAATTTTCCATCGGACAAAAACTCTTCAAATAATCTCAAAATACCTCTTCAACTCCCAATCCGTCACCCCATCCAGCCACTGCCGCCACTCCCACTCACGCGTAGCCGAAAAGTGATCGACAAAATCATCGCCCAGCCAGTCGCGTGCGACTTCAGATTTCTGAAAATTACGCGTCGTCTCAATCAACGTCCTTGGCGCGCGGGCAATTTTCTCCGAACCTTGATTGGTGCCGGTGATCGGCGGCGCGGTGAGCTTCAAGCCTTTTTCGATGCCGTGCAAACCGGCTGCGAGTACCGCCGCCATTGCGAGATACGGATTCACATCTGCGCCGGGGCAGCGTGTCTCCAGCCTGGTTGCTTTCGGACTGCCTGCAATCACCCGAAAACTCGCCGTGCGGTTATCCAGTCCCCAGGTCGGTTTGACCGGCGCCCAGAAACCATCGACCAGGCGTTTGTAGCTGTTGATCGTCGGCCAGATCATCGGGCCGAATTCCATCATGCAGGCGACTTGGCCGGCAAGATAACTTTCAAACATCTTGCTCATCGAGCGATCATTTTTGGCATCGTAGAAAAGATTTTTTTTGCCGTCCGACATGCTCTGGTGAATATGCCCACTGCAACCCGGCAGCTGCGCATTCCACTTCGCCATGAAGCTTGGCATGATGCCGAAACGCGAGCCAATCTCCTTGGCGCCAGTCTTGAACAAGATCGCGCGATCTGCCGCTTCCAGCGCTTCGCTGAACTGGATCGCGACTTCATACACGCCCGGACCGGTCTCGGTGTGCAAGCCCTCGATGGGCACGCCGAACTGCAGCATTTCATCCATGAGCGCTGCAAAAAAATCGCGCTTGTGATTCATCCGCAGCAAGGAATAGCCGAACATGCCCGGCGTAATCGGCTCCGGGCCCACACCTTTCTTCGCCGCCCAGGATTGTGGTGTTTCCGCGAAGTTAAACCACTCGAACTCCATGCCGCACATCGGCATCACACCGAGCTTTTCAGCGCGCTTCAACACTTTTTTCAGGATTTGGCGCGGGCACACCGGGTAAGGGGTGCCGTCGGGTTTGACGAATTCGCCGAGGAAGAAATCGACGCCGCCATCCCACGGCACTTTGCGATGCGTATCCAGATCGAGCCTGGCATTGGCGTCCGGAAAACCATGCTGCCAGCCGGTAATTTTCGCGTTGTCGTAGCAGTTGTCGCTGGAGTCCCAGCCGAAAACGACATCGCAAAAACCGAAACCGCCGTCAGCAGCGCCGAAAAACTTGTCCTTGTGCAGGTATTTGCCGCGCAGGATGCCGTCAATGTCAGAGCAGGCGACTTTGACTTTGCCGACTTTGGATTTCCTGATGGCTTCCAATGCTGGATGCGGTTTACTTTTTGTGGCCATGACGACTCCTTTGAATTCTGCTCAAACTGCCGGTGTCGCGCTACTGATACCCATCGCCTTCAACGCGTCCGCGACAGCGCTCACTGCCTGCTGCATTTCGTTACGCCCTATCGCGCCGATGCAACCGACACGAAACGTTTCCAGTTTAGTCAGTTTGCCCGGATACAGAATGAAACCGCGTTGCTTGGCCGCTTCATAAAATGCTTTGAATTCATAGCGCGCATCGGCGGGTGCATGAAACGTCACAATGATAGGCGCCTGGATTTCCGGGCGCAAAAAAGGCTTGAAACCCAACACTGCCATGCCCTCGACTAACGTGCGGTAGTTATCGGTGTAGCGCGCCAGCCGCGCAGGCTGCCCACCCTCTTCCTCGAATTGCAGCAGCGCTTCAGCCAGCGCAGCAACGACATGCGTTGGCGGCGTGAAGCGCCACTGCGTGGTCTTTTCCATGTACGCGTATTGGTCGCACAAATCCATGGCCAGTGAATGGGAATTGCCCCCACAGCCTTTCAGAATTGCCTTGCGGATGAACACGAATCCCATCCCCGGTACGCCTTCCACGCATTTGCCGCTGGCTGCAATCAGGGCATCGAAGTGTACGGTTCTCGCGTCGATGGGTAGTGCCGCAAACGAACTCATGGCATCGATGATCAGCCCCTTGCCGTGACGTTTGCAGACATCGCTCACGGCCTGCAGGGGGTTGAGCACCCCGGTGCCGGTCTCGCAGTGAATAAGCCCGATATGGGTAATGGAAGGATCAGACGTCAGACGCGCATCCAGTTCTTCAGCAGAGACAGGTTCATCTTCTGCTCGCTCGACGATGCTCGTGCGCCGCCCCATCAGCGTGGAGAGCTTTCCCATGCGCTTGCAATAGGCGCCGTTATCCAGCACCAGCACATGGCCGTCGCGCGGCACGATGGTAGCGACGGCAGCCTCCACCGAAAATGTGCCACTGCCCTGCAGCGGCACGACGACGTGTGAATCGGCGCCGTGAATAATGGCAAGCAATTGCTCGCGTATACGCGCCGTGATGGCGTTGAATTCGCTATCCCACGAACCCCAGTCGCGCAGCATCGCCAGCTTGGTGCGCAAGGTGGTCGTCAGCGGGCCCGGTGTAAGCAGTATTCGATCTTTATCCATAAACTGTCCTTGTTGAGTTGCCCTAGGAGGCTGCCGGTCGCCGCCATGCCTGTGTACGCCGATTGACCAGCCAGCCGAGCCCCAGGAATAGAAATGTCGCCAACGTCGATACTGCCGCGATTAGCACCGCCATCGCAGCGGCGGCACCGATCTCGCCAGCTTCATCCAGGTTCAGAATGGCAATCGCGGCAACCTTGGTATCGGGGGAATACAAGAACACGACGGCCGAAATGGTCGTCATCGCATTGATGAAAAAATAGCGGGCGATGTCGATTAGCGCCGGTGTGCAAATCGGTAACGTAACGCGCCAGAACGTTTTGAAGAACGGCACTTTGAGCGACGCCGATACCGACTCGAATTCAGAATCCAGCGCCTTTAGCGCCGTGACTGCCGTGAGGTGACCTGTCGTGTAGAAATGGACGATCGTGCACAGCACGAGTAGCGTCAATGTTTGATAGAGGCCATTGAGCGGATTAGCGGGGGCATTGAAAAAGAAAATGTAACCCAGGCCCAGCACCAGACCAGGTACCGCCATCGGCAACAGCGCCAGCAACTGCACAATGGGACGCAGCCAATCCAGATCGCGTGTTTTCTCGATCAGATACGCACCGACGAACACGATGGCTGTGCCAAAAAATGCGGTCGCACTGGCGAGCTTCAGGCTGGTGATAAATGCCGTCCCGACCTCACCGTCCAGCAAGCCGAAAACGTAGTGCCTGGTACTCAGTGATAAATCATACGGCCAGAATTTGGCGAATGAGGCGAACACCGCCATCCCCAATACCGCGAACATCCACGCCACAACCAGCAGGCAGTACGCGGTCATCGCGATATCGTAGCCGCGGCTCTTTTTCGGCGAATACGGCACCGCACGAGCAGTGAGCATGGAGGTCTGCTTCCGTTGCACAAAGCGGTCCACAAAAAAAGTCAGCAGCGCAGGTGCCAGCAGAATGAAACCGACGACCGCACCTTTCTGAAAATCCTGCTGCCCGATCACGAGCTTGAAAATATCGGTGGCCAACACATTGAAATTTCCGCCGATCACTTTCGGAATACCAAAATCGGTCATTACCAGCGTAAACGTGACCATTGCCGCACTGATCAGACCGTACTTGGCGCCGGGAAGCGTGATCGTGAAAAACTTTCTTGTCGCAGAGGTTCCCATCGCATCGGCCGCTTCGTATAGGCGTGCATCTGCCAACGAGAGTGCGGTAACCAGAATCATCAGCGCATGGGGAAAAACGCTGAAGATTTCCGAGATGATAATGCCCGGTGCGCCGTAGATGGAAGCGATCCCAACAGCGCGCATGGCATCCTTGAGCACACCTTGATTGCCAAACCAATAGATGAACGAGATCGCAGACAGCAGCGATGGCGCGAGCAATGGTGTGAGGGTGATCGTGCGAAACAGCCCTTTGAACGGCATGCAGCTTCTGGTGAGCGCATAGGCAAACACAAATGCGGCAGGCACTGCAATCAAAGTCACCGTCGCGGAAACCCAAACGCTGTTCCATAGCGATTGCTTCAGTGTCGGTGTCTGCACGTATGCGATGAAATTGTCGAGGCCGACGAACGCACCGTCTTTGCTCTCCACGCTTTGCAACAGAATGGCTGCTAGCGGCGCCGCAAGGAAAGCGAGCAGTGCTGCCGCGATGAGAATAAGCACCGCATGGCCGATACGATCGGTCCAGTGAACCTTTTGACTCACGGCTTTCAACACGAGGCTGTCGATAACTGCGGCCATGTCAGGCGCCAAACAAACGCAGACGTTCCGTCAGGATCCGCAGCTTGAGATGGCTGCCTTGTTCCAGCGTCTGCTCGGCAAGGAAATTGAGCGACAAATACACCGTGAGTGGTGTCGGCAGGCCATCGGTCGAAACGCGCACCAGACAGTAAGATCCCAAAAATTCGATCTTGTCGATTTTAGCGTCGATCACGTTCGCGTCACCATCTTGTATCGGCCGAGCGACGATATCCTCTGGCCGCAGATAGGCCCTCACTGTATGTCCCACATCAACACATTGCGCGCAGGCGAACGTCACGCTGCCGACCTGCAAATGGCCCTGAGAAATTACCTTGCCTTCCAGGACATTAGCCTTGCCGACAAAGTCGACCACGAACGGCGACGCCGGTTCGCGGTAAATATCCAGTGGCGAGCCTACCTGTTCGATGACGCCGTGGTTCATCACCACAATGCGATCCGCCATCGACAAGGCTTCTTCCTGGTCGTGAGTGACCATGATGGTGGTGATACCGAGCCGTTGCTGCAGCGAGCGAATCTCGTGACGCAAACGAACGCGCTCCAGGGCGTCTAGCGCGGAAAGTGGCTCATCGAGCAGCAGCAAGCTGGGTGAGGTTGCAATGGCGCGAGCGAGCGCAATGCGTTGCTGTTGTCCGCCCGACAATTGACCGGGAAACCTCGCGCCGCTGTCGGGCAGGCCAACCAGTTTCAGAAGCTCGTTGACACGTTTGGCGATATCGCCTTTTGTTGCGCGGCGATTGACGAGGCCATAGGCAACATTGTCAAAAATGCGCAGGTTCGGAAACAAGGCGTACGACTGGAAGACGATACCGTAGTCGCGATCTGCCGGTGGCAGGCGTGAAATGTCCCGGCCGCCTTGGCGGATAGTGCCTGCACTTTGCACTTCCAGCCCGGCAATGATACGCAGAAGCGTGGTTTTGCCGCATCCCGAGGGACCCAGAAAACAAACGAACTCACCGCGCTGCACGGTGAGTTCGATATTTTTCAGTGCGTGAAAGGTATCGAAATGCTTATGGATGCCCGACAGCTCAAGCGCCAGCGTGGAATCTACAGCTGGCGCAGTGGTTACTGCCATTACCTTTACTTCTTGGGTTCAGATTTGCTGTCGTAGCGTTTGGTCCATTCCGCGAGGATTTTTTCGCGGTTGTTGGCGGCCCAAACGAAATCAACATTCACAAGACGTGCTTCGTAGTCTTTGGGAATATTTGCCAACGGCTCGGCAACGCCGGGAACTGCGGTAATTGCAAAATTCTTGCCATAGAGCAAAGCAGCATTCTTGCTCGATGCCCAATCTGCAAGTTTCTTCGCAGCATCAAGCTTCTTTGTACCCTTATGGATCCCAAACGCTTCCAGATCCCAACCGAGGCCCTCTTTCGGGAATATGAGATCGATCGGTGCGCCCTTGGCCTTGATGGTGTTGGCGCGATATTCAAAGGAGATCCCCATCACATATTCACCAGCGCCTGCCATCGTGCAAGGCTTGGAACCGGAGTGCGTGTATTGGGCGATGTTTTCGTGGAGCTTGTCCATAAACTCCCAGCCGCCTTTCTCGCCCCAGATGGTGAGCCAGGCCGTAACGTCAAAAAAGCCGGTGCCAGAGGATGCCGGGTTGGGCATCACGATCTGGCCTTTATAGATCGGCTTGGTCATGTCTTGCCAGGTTTCCGGTTTGGGAAGATTCCTCTTGCCCGCTTCTATCGTATTGAAGCAGACGGTCGCGCCCCAAACATCCATACCGAACCAGGCTGGCGGCGACTTCTTGTCCACATATTTTGGTGTGATCGCAGCCAGATTCGCTGGCGCGTAGGGTTGCAGCATGCCGTTGGAATCGAGCAACGCCAAGCTGGATGCCGCCACACCCATCACGGCATCAGCCTGCGGGTTAGCTTTTTCAGCGAGCAACTTCGCTGTAATCACACCTGTCGAATCGCGCACCCATTTGATTTCGATATCCGGATATTCCTTGTTGAAGCCTAGCTCGTAAGCTTTCAACTGATCTACTTCAAGCGCAGTGTAAACAAGCAATTGCGTTTTTTGCGCCAATACCGCTGACGCGAACAGCATGCCGATCAGGCCGGCAAATATGGGTTTGGTCCAAGCGAGTTTCATGCAAATTCCCCTTCGGTTAAGTGAGAGTGCAGAACTGTGCGACAACGATGTGTCAGTGCGGTGACACCAAAAAACCAGTGGCCGGGCGATGGCGCAATGCGAAACGAGTCTATCGAGTCAACGAATCCGATGTCAACTGCTTTTTGTCGATTGTAGACAATTTTGACTTGTTGTCGTTAAATAGCATCTTATGAGTGCCGAAGTTATCGCCCATCCCACCATCACGTTGCTGCAGACCAGTTCGTTGGTCAACGTTGTCCATGCTGAACTCGAGCAGATGATTCTGTCCGGTCGTTTGGTGCCAGGCGAAAAGCTGACCGAACTCACCATTGCTGCCAAATTGGGCATCTCACGCGGCCCACTGCGCGAAGCATTTCGCATGCTCGAAGAGGCAGGGCTGGTGCGTATCACCAAGAATCGTGGCGTGTTTGTTCGCGATATTCCTGTCGAAGAAGCGGTTGAAATTTTTGATCTGCGCGCGGCCATGGACGAACTGGTCGGCAGAAAACTCGCCGAAAATATTACACCGCCGCAACTCAAGGAAATCCGCGGCATGGTCGACTCGATGGAAAAAGCCGTCAAAGCCAAAGACACCTACCACTATCATTTGCTGAACTTGAAATTTCACGACCGCCTGGTCGTACTGGCGGGCAACAGCAAGCTCGCTGCCATCTATCGAAAACTGATCAAGGAACTCTCGCTGTTTCGTCGACTCAATCTTGAGGATGGCTGGCTGATGCCGATATCAGCGTCCGAGCATCGTCAAATCGTCAAAGCCATCGCCTCGGGCGACGCCGATGCCGCCGGCAAGGCCATGTTCGAACATGTCATGGACAGCAAAGAACGCACCATTGCCCACAATCTTCGCAGACAACAAGGGACCGACACCGGAGCAGTTATGCCGGCGGTCGCCAAAGATTTGTGGGCAACTGCGCTGGCTTCCCCAGTCAAGTACATACCAAATCCGGAAAAGTCCTGATGTGTTGAATACTCTCTCGCAGCCGATCACGTCGATACACAGGCTGGCAGCAACGCACGCCAGTCAGCACGGACCACGCGGCACAGCATGCACACCCTGATCAACATTCTTTCCGGCGTCGCCTTGCTGGTCTGGGGTACGCACATCGTGCGCAGCGGGGTACTGCGCGTTTTCGGCGCGAACCTGCGGCGGGTGGTCGCTACAAGCATGGCCAACCGCTTTCACGCTTTCCTGGCTGGCCTCGGCGTTACCGGCCTCGTACAGTCTTCGTCGGCAACCGCTGTCATTACCGCCTCGTTCGTTAGTCAGAATATGATGCCACTCGCACCTGCGCTCGCCATCATGTTGGGCGCCGATGTGGGCACCAGTCTGGTTGTACAGGTATTTTCGTTTGATCTCTCATGGCTGGCCCCGCTGCTGATCGGCGTCGGTGTGGTCATGCATCTGTCACGCAAGGGAACGCGGGCCGGGCAAATTGGAAGGGTCATTATCGGCCTGGGCCTGATCCTGCTGGCACTGCAGATGATCATGAACGCGGCGCGGCCCCTGTCGCAGGCGCCAGGCGTCAAAGTGATCCTCGCGTCCATGTCCGGGGACCCCTTGCTCGACATATTGGTTGGTACCGTCTTTGCCGTCGCATTCTGGTCCAGCCTGGCGGTAGTACTGCTCGTCGCCACGTTTGCCGCGAGCGGACTGATCGGCCTGAAGATGGCGCTGTTCATTGTATTGGGCGCCAATCTGGGCAGCGCAATATTGGCGCTGCTGGCAACTGCCGGCACCGGCAACAGTGGGCGCCGCGTAGCCACGGGCAATATCTGTTTCAAGCTGATCGGCTGCGCATTTGCCGGCCTGCTGCTCGGAAACTTTGAACACGTGCTCGCGCAAATCGATCCTGCACCCGGCCGCATCGTGGTCAATTTTCATCTTGCGTTCAACCTGTTGCTGGCGGCAGGCATGATCGGATTCACCGCCCCGATCGCCAGACTTGTCGAACGACTCATGCCCGACCGCACGGAAAGCGACAAGGGCGTCACCGCAAAGTATCTTGATATCGGCGCGCTGGAAACGCCTGCACTGGCGACGTCAAACGCGGCGCGCGAGGCGCTGCGGATCGGCGACATTATCGAAACCATGCTGGCCAGCGTGCTGACCGTCATCAAGACGAAGGATGCGAAACTGGCCGCGGAAATCCGCCGTCTGGACGATGATGTCGACGAACTCTACACAGCGATCAAGCTTTACCTAACGCAAATCAGTCGCGAGGCGCTAGACGAGAAGGAAAGCCGCCGCTGGACAGAAATTATTTCACTCACGATCAATCTGGAACACATCGGTGACATCATCGAACATATTCTGGAGGATGTCGCCGACAAAATGATCGCGCACCGCCTCACGTTTTCTGAAGATGGTATGACCGAACTTTGTCAACTGCATAGCCGGCTCATCGCCAACCTGCACATGGGATTCAACGTTTTTCTCAATGGTGACCTGAAGAGTGCGGAACTGCTGCTCGCACAAAAGATCGAGTTTCGGGAAATGGGGCTGGCCTTTGCTGATTCCCATCTCCAGCGGCTGGCCGGCCAGAGCCTGCAGACGATTGAAACGAGCTCGCTGCACCTCGATATCATCAATGACTTCAAGCGCATCAACTCCTTGATCTGCTCCATCGCCTATCCGATCCTCGAACAAGCGGGCGCGCTTTCCCGCTCGCGGCTGCGTACCAGCATCAGCGAAACGCCGATTGGCGCATTGCCGACGGCGCCACGAATTTCAGATAGCCACGCCTAGGCAAGATGGCGCTGAATCTGGAAGACATCGCCGGGCTGTTCTCAATGCATGGCGAACGTATGTACAGCGGCGAACCGGTGACGCAGTTGCAGCACGCCTTGCAAACGGCATCAATGGCGGAACAGGCCGGAGAAAATGACGAATTGGTAACAGCGTGCCTGTTGCACGATCTGGGCCATATGCTCAATGACCAAGGTGAGACGCCGACACTGCGTGGCCTCGACGACACACATCAGTACTACGCATTGCCGTTCTTGCGCGGACTGTTTCCAGATCGCGTGCTCGATGCTATCAAGCTACACGTCGATGCAAAACGTTATTTATGCCGCATGCACCCGCGCTATTGGGAAACGCTCTCGGCCGATTCACAGCGCAGTCTGTTGCTGCAAGGCGGCATCTACGAAAAAGCCGAGTGCCTGGAATTCATTGCGCGGCCCGGCGCAGCCGAAGCCATAAAATTGCGCCAATGGGACGATGCGGCCAAGCAGCCCGGCTTGACTACGCCGGACCTCGCGCATTTCCTGCTGCGCGCGGCACGCTGCCGGGTGCCCAATCTGTCAGCGACACAATTGCATTGATTCTCAAGTTGTTCATGACAAAGTGTCCCGCTCCCGACCCCGGTTTGTCGTCATACATGTTGGAACTCACACAATCTCAATAAGGAGAACAAGCGATGTTGATCGGCGTGCCAAAAGAAATCAAAAACCACGAATACCGAGTCGGACTGACGCCTTCGTCTGTCCGCGAACTCACTTCGCACGGCCACACGGTATTGGTCGAACACAATGCCGGATCGGGCATTGGCGCGACCGATGGCGCCTATGAAAAAGCCGGGGCAAACATGGCCGGCACGGCGGCCGAGGTGTTTGCTCGCGCCGACATGATCGTCAAGGTGAAGGAGCCACAGGCGGCGGAGCGCGCGATGTTGAGGCGCGACCAAATACTATTCACGTACCTGCATTTGGCGCCGGATCCGGATCAGTGTCGCGATCTGGTCGCAAGCGGCGCAGTTTGCATCGCCTACGAAACTGTCACGCAGGCTGGCGGCGGCTTGCCCCTGCTTGCGCCGATGTCGGAAGTCGCCGGCCGCATGTCCATACAGGCAGGAGCATATTGCCTTGAGCGCGCGCACGGCGGCATGGGCGTGTTGCTGGGTGGCGTTGCCGGTGTTCCACCAGCGCAGATCGTCATTCTCGGCGCGGGTGTGGTCGGCACCAATGCCGCGCAGATGGCGGTCGGCACTGGCGCACAGGTGGTGGTCATGGATCGCAGCGTGGACGCATTGCGCCGCATTGACCGTTTGCTCGGCGCGCGGGTGATGACGGTTTTTTCCAATCGGGATAACGTGGAGGCACAGGTGCTTGCCGCCGATCTCGTTATCGGCGGCGTATTGATTCCCGGCGCAGCGGCACCAAAACTGGTAACGCGCGAGATGATTCGTGCGATGAAACCCGGCTCGGTCATCGTCGACGTCGCAATCGATCAAGGCGGTTGCTGCGAAACAGCGCACGCCACAACGCATGCGGACCCCACTTACGTTGTTGACGAGGTGGTGCATTACTGCGTGGCAAATATGCCGGGTGGCGTCCCGCGCACGTCAACCTACGCGCTTAATAACGCAACGCTGCCATTCGTGCTGCAACTTGCCGAACATGGCTGGCAACAAGCGTTGGCGACGAATGTGCATTTGCGCAACGGTTTGAACGTCTGTCGCGGCCACGTAACCTACCGCGAAGTCGCCGAGGCGCTTGGTCTGGCGTACCAAGCGCCCGAGACCGCCATTGCCGCTTGACGCAAAGGCTGAATACTTGTCGCACCGGCTACCGTGACGCTCGCACTCACGCTGCCCGTCACGCTGATCGTACTGTTTGGCGCCTTGCTGCATGCGTCGTGGAACGCGCTCGTCAAATCGTCGAGCGATAAATCACTCGACACCGCACTCATCCACGTGCTTGGCGGCGCGGTGGCGTTACCGCTGGTCTTGCTGGCGGGCATGCCGCCGCTGGCATCGCTACCCTTTCTCGCGGCATCGATCATCATTCACATCGGCTATTACTTTGCACTCGCTGGCGCGTACCGGCACGGCGATTTGGGCATGGCCTATCCGATCATGCGTGGCACCGCACCGCTGCTGGTGGCGATTTTTAGCGGGTTCGTCATTGGCGAGTATCTTTCGACAGCTGCCTGGCTTGGCATCGCCGGTATCAGCGCCGGTGTGTTGCTGTTGGGTTGGTCGCGTGGCATGTTTGCCGACCACGCTCACCGCAAAGCGCTAGCGTTCGCGCTCAGCAATGCCGTCGTCATCGCGCTCTATACGCTGGTGGACGGGCTAGGTGTGCGCGCTGCTGTTCAGCACGGCGGCAATGCGTTGCAATACGTGGCAACACTGTTTCTGCTCGACGGATTCCCCTATTTTGTCGTCGTGATGTGGCATCGGAAGGGCGAACATCGCGTCGATGCCTGGGCCTATATGCGTGGGCGCTGGCCGTTGGCACTCATGGGTACACTTGCATCATTGGGCTCATACGGCATCGCACTTTGGGCAATGACACAGGCGCCGGTGGCGACCGTCGCGGCATTGCGGGAAGTGTCGGTGCTGTTCGCGGCGCTGCTGGGCACGTTATTACTCAAAGAGGCTTTCGGTCTTCGGCGCGGCGTAGGCACGCTGCTTATTCTGGGTGGCGTAGCTGCCCTGCGGCTGGCCTGACGAACCAAAAGGGAACCACACGATGGTCACGACGAAACTCCCCACGCAAGCTGAAATCATCATCATCGGCGGCGGCATTGCCGGCTGCTCAACCGCCTACCACTTGGCGCTCATGGGCAAGAAAGACGTGCTTCTGCTAGAGCAAGGCACGCTCACCTGCGGCACCACCTGGCATGCAGCCGGACTGGTGGGACAGATGCGGCCCAATCGCAATATGACCCGCATGAGCAAATACGGCATCGAGCTCTATTCGACGCTGGAAGCAGAGACCGGGCTCGCTACCGGCTGGAAACAATGCGGCAGTGTCAACGTCGCCAAGACGCCGGAACGCATGCAGACTTTCCGGAAGCAGGCGGCAATGGCCCGCAGTTTCGGCGTGGATGTGGACATCATCAGCCCCAAGCAGGCGGGCGAATTGTATCCAATCTTGCGCACCGACGATCTGCAAGGCGGACTATGGATACCGGGCGACGGCAAAGCCAATCCAGCCGACCTCACCATGTCGCTGGCCAAAGGCGCACGCAATCGCGGCGTAAAGATGATCGAGAGCATCGAGGTAACGGGCGTCCTCATCGAGAGTGGTGTCGTCAAGGGCGTGCGAACGGCGCAGGGCGAAATACGTTGCGAAACCATCGTCAATTGTGCGGGCCAGTGGTCGAGGCAACTTGGCCGACTGGCGGGGGTGAATGTGCCGCTGTATTCCGCCGAACACTTCTACATCGTCACCGACACCATCCCCGGCGTGCACCCGATGCTACCGGTGATGCGCGATCCCGATGGGTTCATTTACTACAAAGAAGAAGTCGGTGGCCTGGTGATGGGTGGCTTCGAACCCAAAGCCAAGCCATGGAAAATGGACCCGATCCCGTCGACCTTCCAGTTCCAGTTGCTCGACGAGGACTGGGATCAGTTCGAGATACTGATGAACAACGCCATCCATCGCACGCCGTGCCTCGAAACCGCGCCCGTAAAAATGTTGCTGAACGGTCCCGAGAGCTTTACACCGGACGGCAATTTCATTCTCGGTGAAGCGCCTGAGCTGCGTAATTTTTTCGTCTGCGCGGGTTTCAACTCGGCGGGCATAGCCAACTCCGGCGGCGCGGGCAGACTGATCGCCGAATGGATCGTCGAAGGTGCGGCGCAATCGGATTTGTGGGACGTGGATATTCGCCGCTTCGGCAGCTTTACCGCCAATCGCCGCGCATTGTCAGCAAGGACCGGCGAAACGTTAGGTTTGCATTACGCGATGCGCTGGCCAAGGCAGGAACTTGAAACCGTGCGACCCCTGCGCGCCTCTCCGCTATACGACATTCTCAAAGCCAAGGGAGCGGAATTCGGCAGCAAGAACGGGTGGGAGCGTGCCAATTACTTTCGTCCGCCGGACGCCGCGCCCGCAGAATACGGATTGGGTCGCCCCGACTGGCTCGCTTGGGTAATCGAAGAGCAACGCGCTACGCGTGAAGCCGTCGCCCTATACGACCAGACTTCGTTTTCCAAGCTGCTGTTGCAGGGCCGCGATGCCCTGAATGTGCTGCAGCGCCTCTGCGCCAAGAATATCGATGTTCCCGTCGACAAGATGGTCTACACGGCATTGCTCAACGAGCGCGGCGGATTTGAGTCCGATCTCACAATCATCCGACTGGCGGCAGAGCGTTTTCTCATCATCACGGGCTCTGCGCAGGCAACAAGCGATATGGATTGGATCGGGCGCCACATCGATACAGACGAGCACGTGGTGCTGACCGATGTCAGCGCACAATTCTGTGTGCTCTCCGTCATGGGCCCGAAGGCGCGCGATCTGCTGGCGCGCGTGAGCCCTGACGATCTTTCAACAGAGAGCCTGAAATTTTCCTGGACACGCGAGATCGATGTCGGCTTTGCACGCGTACGTGCGGCGCGTATGAGCTACGTCGGTGGTCCCGGCTTCGAGCTGTATGTGCCAGTTGAAATGACCCGCCACGTGTATCTGGCGCTGATGGACGCCGGACAGGATCTCGGTATTCGAAACGCGGGCTACTATGCACTCGATGCATTGCGCATCGAAGTCGGCCGCCGCGCCTGGGGCGCAGAGCTGGGACCGGACGAGAACCCCTTCGAAGCGGGACTGGCCTACGCAATCGATCTCGACAAACCCGTGCAGTTCATCGGCAGGCAAGCCCTGCTGGCTGCCAAGGCGCTGCCACTGCGAAAGAAACTCATCACCGTCGTATTCGAGTCGCCTGATGCTTATGCGTGGGGTGGCGAAGGCATCGTAATCGATGGCGAAACAGTTGGCGAATTGACCTCGGTTGGCTGGAGCCCGAAAGCCAATGCCTGTGTGGGCATGGGCTATGCGCGCGGTGCGGCGGCGCAGCACGTGCATGCGGGGACGGCTATGGAAATTGAGTTGTGGGGCGAGCGGATCAAAGCAAGGGCTTGGGATAAGTGGCCGCCGCAATAACTTCCGATGTGAATTCGAACCCGGCACTATGGGGTAAGAAATGAAAATATTGTGAAACTCTAGCACTGGAGCGCTTCTTCAAGCATTTTTGTTCCGAAAGGCGCACCAGCTCTTTGTCTACGATGCCGCGCTTACACGCGGAAAATCTTTGACTTCCGTCCGATCAACGGGCGATGACGTGATCCAAATTATTTCGGCAAGAAATGCCAACAGCCATAAACGCGCGCAATTCCGTGAAATACAGGGTCTATACAGCTCGCCGTAACTCAGGACCTCGACCGTCGCGGTAGAAGGCTTGTTCAAGTATCGGCCGCAGTTTTGGGCTCGCCATGGGACATAATGTAAAAACTCAGCGGCACGCGCAGCCTGTCCGCTGCAGCCACATGTCAGGTTTCATCACGCAACTCGAAGAACTAACTTCTTGCCGCATGCCTTGACATAACTTCGCACTGTCGCAATTGATGGGGAGTGCTTTCCGGTTGCCAACGACCGCTCCAAGCGCGCCACTGCCGGCGCATGAGTTCCCATTCGTTCAGCGACCTGCGCTTGGGTAAGACCAGCCTCCTGGCGGGCTTTGAGCAGGGCATCGAGTAGCCCACCCTCTTCGCGCTCAATCCGTTCAACTTCGGCCTGCACGCCGGGACGGCGCAATAGCTTCTTTACCAATTTTTCATGTGTTTGCACGTTTAACCTCCTTCAATCGAGTATCCGCAACCTCGCGTTCACGAATCGGCGTGCGATCAGATTTCTTGATGAAACTGTGCAACATCACGATCCGCTTGCCAATGAGAGTGCAAGAGAAAACACGGGCAATGGCCTCTGCTCCCTTGAGTCGCAGTTCAAAGAGACCATCACCAAAAGCTGTCGTGTGAGTCTCACCAAGATTGGGACCAAGGGCAATCATCCTGCGGGTTAGTACGACATACCGTGCAGCTAAGGTATCCGGCAGCTCAAGAATCTGCTCCTGTACGCTCTCGCTGTATTAGGCAATTGTGTAATCCACAAACGAATAGTAACAAATATGTTATGTATATTCGATTGACGCTTAAGAACAAGAGTGGTCGGACGCCAGCTTTTGGAGACTTAACGACTAAGGTAAAGGGCGCCCCGCTGTTTGCGCGTCCCAGTGAGCGAAGCGAAGGAACTTGACCGCAATGTTAGATGGCGAATTCCTCACTGTTTCGACGCCATGCTTTTTCGAAGGGCGGTGAGGGCCGCTCTATCAAATTGAGGCAGCTCGTCAGTGATCGTGAACCATGACGACTTCGCCTCCACCAGGATGTGTCTTTCGGGTCGAAGGCCCGGATCGTCATCGAGTACTCCGACCTGCACCTCAATCCAAGGGGATTCCGACTTTGGATCGGGTACTGGCGAGCCGCACCGGCCGCAAAAGGATGTGCGATAAGGAGGAGGCTTGTCGCGGAGGGGGGCCTCGAACCTCCGAATCAGCTCTTCGCCCTGGAGAAGGCGGAAGTCCTCGCGCAGGGCAACAAGCCAAGGCACGAACGCTGAACCGCTAGACTTTCGGCATCGGCTGCAATGACACAGCTCAAACGGCCCGACCGCCCGAGCGATTTCGAATTGAACGCCTCCACAGAGACAGCCGCCTCGAATCATGATGCACCTCCCAAGTGTCGAAACGTGTGCAACCGTGATGCGCCTCTATTCGCCAACTAACGATTAAGGTAAGGGGCGCCGCGCTCTTGCGGCGTACAGCGACCGAAGGGAGCGACCTTGACCGCAATGTTAGGCCTTGAGCGCATTGACGAAATCGTCAACAGATACGCCGGCTTGTTTGAGCAAACCGGAGAGCGTGCCAGTCTTTAGCTCGCGATGATTGGGAACAACACAACCTTGAGATGCACGACGGAGAACAATGTGGCTGCCGCGCTGGCGCGCGACCACAAAACCGATACGCTGCAAGGCGCGCACTGCTTCGGCACCCGAAACGACGGGCAAACTAGGCATGCGCGGTTACATGGAACGTTGTGAGCAGCGAGCGGCCCATCAAGGTGAGCGGAAATTCCTCAAGATATAGCTCGGTGGCCTCGCGCAGGTTCGCGAGTGCCTCCTCAATGGTTTCGCCTTGAGAAGTTGTTCCAGTTTCCGGATTCAGCGCAACAAAACCGCCTTCGGTGGCAGGTGTCAGGACAGCAGAAAGTTCCATAGCGTTTCCTTTAATAATGCCAAGTATAGCGCGGTCGCTTTTTTGAAGGCCTAACGATTAAGGTAAAGGCCGCCCCGCTGTTGGCGCGTCCCAGTGAGCGAAGCGAACGAACTTGACCGCAATGTTAGGCCTCACTGCGGGGGTTAGTCATCGACTCTACGCCAGCCGACAGCTAGCCCATTCTCGACCTCCATTCCGACACCAACAGCACTGAGCTTGCCTTTTGTCAGCCACGATACCTTGTAGACATCGTCGGTCTTTTCAATGAGCAAGTCATACTCATCCGAAAACTTTCCGCTTTCGTAGAAGTAGCGAACATGGTACTTGCCGACAAAGCCTTGCTTTGGCCCCCCTGTCGCTATCCCTGGTCCTCTGTACTCGGTTCCGTACATCCATCTCGCGTTCAGAGTTCCCGGTGAATGACTCTTCGTGTACAACACGAAACCGATATTGGATGCGGCCGAAGTCTCTGCCGCGATGGCAACCGATGCAATGCCCGAAGCAAACGACATGCACGTCAGCGATGCGGCAACTAAGAATGACTTGAACATGGCTCTCTCCCAAATTGGTTATGTGCAGAATTTTTCGCTGTGAGGCCTAACGCTCGGCATCAGCGGCGACGCGAAGCGCCGTCCGCTGCATGCCGTTGTTAGGTCGGCTTCTTAAAGAGTGGCAGGCAGACCGCCGTGATCTGTTCAATGTGACGGTGGTCCGTACCGCAGCAACCGCCCACCACGTTAAGGTGTTTCAGCTGCCTTTTTATCAAGCTGGCGTACTCTGTCTTTGCCCGCTGGCGACTTGCTTGAAATTGATTTTTGAGACCGACCGCAAAACCAGAACCAGCAATGCCCCAAACGATGGCAGAGACAATCTCAAAGGTATTGCAGACGGCTGGATGAATGACTGCAAGCGGTACTAACGCTATTGCGCGCAGCAAACAGATGGTCGCGATAACAACTAGCCCAGATTTGAGTAGAGGTAGGCGGGGAATGACACCAACCGATGAAAATGCATAGAGAGCGCAGACTGCCATAAGGGCACCGATGATCGCGCTTCCTACAGGCGCCAGCATCGTACCGTCCTTCGCTGACTGCACCACAACTGGCGGCGCGCCAAAGAATGTGAACCATGACGGCCCACCAACGATTGCGGCGAAATGAATTGCCGTTCCGGCCAGCGCGATGACCGCAGCCAAGTGAACCGAGCGGATAAGCAGAGGATGCATGAGTCAGCGGCCTAACGTCCGAGTTGTGGGGCGGCGCAGCCGTCCCGCACAAGCGACGAGTTATGCGGCATGCTCAAGAGGAACTTCCCAGCCGGGGAAGACGAGTACGGCAGGATGGCAATTGAGTGCTCGCGCAAAAGTCTTAGCACGCTCGACGCCCAGATTGACCCGACCGTTCTCGATAGCCGAGATGGTCGATTGTGGAATACCTGTGAGTTCGGAAAGTTGGCTTTGGCTCAGTTCTTGGAGTTCGCGAAGTATGCGCACTGACTCACCAACTGAAACTTCAACGCGTTTTTTCGCCGGACGAAAATCTTTCATATCATGACTTCCTATAATCGTGCGCGGTAACTTGAACAACCTGGATCTGAAACACTCTCGCAACTACTTGGTAGATCACCCGCCACTGAATTCCAAGACGCGAAGAGCGATGGCCTTTCCATTCTCCAGACAATGCCTCATCGTGAAATCCCTTGATGGCTCGTAGGCCTTGTTGCCCCGAGATTCTGGCAATGTCCTTCCATTTTTCGTAACGCTTCAGGATCTCAATGGGGACAGCACTCGAAAGTTGCTTGTCGACGCGCCGGTGCTCTTCGATTTGCCACATGTCACATTATGGATATACCACAAATGGTATGTCAAGCGCCGTGATTGTTTCCTGACGCATAGCGATTAAGGTAAGGGGCGCCGCGCTTTTGCGGCGTCCAGCGACCGAAGGGAGCGACCTTGACCGCAATGTTCGGCGTCATCCTGGATCAAAGGCTTGGTCCGGCCCCGCGGTCCGAATGCCAGAACGCAAGAATGATGACCTTCCCTGGCGCGACGTTGTAGTAAATGTGATACCGGACTCTGGACAGGAAGAGGCGACGTAAGTCAGGATACTTTCGGCTTGACGATCGAGCGCCTATGCCTGGTTGGCGCGTAAGCAGGTTCTTTGCTTCTTCAAAATCGTCGGCGATGGCATCGGGTGCTGCCAGTCGGTTTTCTGCCCACCAGGCAGTGGCGCGTTCAATCTGGGTTGCTGCCCGCGGCGTGACTTCAACCAGCAGCACTTCTGTCAGGCTTTGCGGCGGAGACGGTTGAGCAACGCATCTGCAGAAATTGTTTCGCCTCGCGCAGCTTGAGCGATGGATTCGTCAAGTTCTGCTTCCAGTTCAGACGGTACCTCAAAGGTCTCGTGTGTCTCGCGGGCAAGGATCGTCACGACAGCGCCTTCGGGGAGTGGATCCCCTTCGACGATGACTTTTCCCCCGACTACTGTTCCGATTGCGAGTTGCATGGTTCCCATATTACACCTTGATCCGTGCACTGCGCCGCCCTCCCTCATGACGCCGAACGTCCGAGATAACGCGCCCGCTTAAGCGGGTCGCAGTTGATTGATGAGTTAGAGCGCAGAGGTTTCGCCCGACTCGTACGCAGAAACATATTCATTCGCCCATTGTAGCCACTCGGAATTAGAACTCTTTGTTTCCTGTTCGTCACGGCTCGCTCGCGCACTTAGACGACGCACCTTCGGTAGCCAAGTAAATGGAGCCAGCAATCGTGAGATTGTCTTCGTCGGCGGCAATTGCGGTGACTCTGCGCAAATGAGACGTTTCGCGTACGAGTACGCTTGGGCTCGATCGGCCCGCTCTGCGTAGACGCCCGCTGCAATGCGTAGCGCATGAAAATCGTTTGGCTCGACTTCGATGGCTCTAAGTGCGAACGGCAAAGAGTCTTTCTGCCTTTGATTTCGCCAATATGTATCGGCCAGCATCAAGAGAGCCATAAAATCACCGGGATTGGTCGCAAGTGCTTCATTACAAATGGCCTCGATCTCGGAAACCTCGTTCCGGCCCACGGCAAGACTCAGCGCAGCAAATTTGTGTACCTTCATTTCCCCGGGCTTGTTCTGCGCTCTAACGATCAAGTTGACCGGCGCGCGGCGCTTTTCGCGCGTCCGGTTGAACGCCGTGTTAGACCGTTCTGAGCAGATAAGGACGGATGAAACTCCTCACGAACTACTTGGCGCACCGCATCCAGTAGCGATTGTTGGTG
>JBBQFL010000052.1:0-27744 GCA_038321965.1 Burkholderiales bacterium
CGCGTCGTGCGTTCATGCTCTCTAAAATGAGCACGCACGCCGCCGTGGACAACTCTGCTGCGAAAAATAAAATATCAATCAAATCAGCTACATTTGGTAGACCAACACATATTTTCGCGACAAGTCGAACGCCAACTTACCAAACAACGCCAAACCCCGCGCCAATGCTAGACTTTCCAAACTTTATCGGAGCGCCAATGAAACAATCCATCGATCACATCCCCGGCCTGGTGTTGAAAAACTGCATGTTCGAGCTACCACTCGATTACGCAAACCCAGAAAAGAAAACCGGCGTGTTTGCCCGCGTCGTCTGCGACCCTGCCGAGGAAAACGCCGACCTGCCCTACATGGTGTTTTTTCAAGGCGGACCTGGCTCTGGTTCGCCGCGGCCGATGACAAATACTGGCTGGATCAAGCGAGTATTGAAAGACTACAAACTGGTCCTGCTCGATCAGCGTGGCACCGGCCTTTCGACGCCCATCACCGCCCAAACCATGCGCGGCTTCGCCACGCCGCAAGCGCAGGCCGACTACCTGAAACACTTCCGCACCGACAACATCGTCCGCGATGCCGAGGCGATCCGAAAACAGTTGATCGGCGATACACCGTGGAGCATTCTCGGCCAGAGCTACGGCGGGTTTTGTTCGATGCGCTATCTTTCTGCCGCACCCGCAGGCTTGCGCGAAGTGCTGATCACCGGTGGCATTCCTTCCCTCACGCGACCAGTCGATGATGTGTATCGCGCGACCTACAAACGCGTGATCGACAAGAACCGGCTCTATTACCAACGCTATCCGGCCGATGTGGAAAAGGTACAAGCCATCGTGCGCCACTTGCGAGAACATGAAGTGAAGATGCCCAGCGGTAGTCACCTCACGCCGCATCGATTCCTGCAGCTCGGCCTTCAGTTCGGCATGAGTGATGGCTTTGAGGTGATTCACTATTTGATTGAGGAGGCATTTGTCGACGGCGTCGATGGCAAGAATATGCAGGAGCTGAACTGGAATTTCTTGTTTCATCTCGAACAGCTTCAGTCCTTCGATACCAATCCGATTTTCTCGCTTATGCAGGAAGCCTGCTACACCCAACAGGCTGCAAGCAACTGGTCGGCGGAGCGTCTGCTAGCGGAGTCTCCGCATTTCGATCTCGACAATCGCGATGCTATTTTGTTCACCGGCGAGATGATCTATCCATGGATGTTCGATGTTTATCCGCAGTTGCAGCCGCTAAAGAAAGCGGCGGACATCATCGCCAAAGACGCAACATGGCCACCGCTTTACGACGTGGAAAAGCTAAAACAGAACCGCGTGCCGGTTGCAGCTGCCGTGTACTTCGATGACATGTACGTGCACCGGGAGTTCTCCGAAGAAACCGCGCGGATCGTGCCGAATATGAAGCTGTGGATCACGAACCAGTACGAACACAATGGATTGCGTGCAGACGGCGAGGCGGTCGTGGACCGGTTACTGCAAATGGTGCGCGGCCAAGTCTGACGGAGGCTCAGAATCGATTTGCTGCAAAAGCCGCCAGATCGATTCCGGGATCGCGTCCCATGACCTGCGCGGCGATGATGCGCGCGGTCACGCCGGAGAGCGTGAGGCCCAGATGCTGATGGCCGAACGCGAAGTAAAGATTGCGCCCGTCGCGTACTCGCCCCAGCACCGGCAGATGGTCCGGTAGCGACGGCCTGAAGCCCATCCAGTTCGACGCGTTTTCAACCGGGATATCCCCGACTAACGCCTTCATATGCCGTTTCAATAACGCAAAGCGTTTCGGGTCCGGCGGCAGATCTAACCCGCCGAATTCGACGGTACCGGTCATGCGCAAGCCACATAACATCGGCGTCATGATGACTTTGCGCTCGAACGATGCGATAGGCACGCTGAAGCATGGAACAACACCGGGCAATGTGATGTGATAGCCGCGCTCCGTGTCCAGTGGAACGACGTATCCCAGTTGCGCAGCTAGCGACTTGGACCACGCGCCGCAACTGAGCACCAGATGCCTTGCCACATACTGCCCGCCTGACGCGTCTACCGCGCGAAACCCCGCACTGGTGTTACCCACGACTTCGATTTTCGTTTGCACCAATCTTCCACCGGCAGCGATGAAAGCGTCGCGCAACGCCATGCAGACGGCGTGTGGATCCTCAACGTGGCCGGTGCCGCTAAATTTTAGTGCGCCTTCGACATGTGCGGTGATCTCAGGCGCAATCTGCGTGACTTGCTCGCGCGATATCCATTCTGCGTCGATACCGAAGGCTCCCAGACGGACGATTTCTTGTTGCGCAGCGGGTACGGATTCGGGCTTCTCCACCAAGACCAGATGGCCGTTCATTTTCAACAGCCGCGCGGCACCTGCGTCGCACAACAGGCTGGTGATGTCTGCAGCAGCAGACTTCTGTAGCGACGCTAACGCCGACACACCGTGCTCAAAAGGGCTTCTGCGCGCAGACCACGCAAACCGCAACAGCCAAGGCAATATTGTCATCAAATAGGCAGGTTGGATACGGAGCGGGCTCTCGCTATCGAGCAGGTAGCGCACTGCACCGCGCAACACCTCGGGCGAGGCGAGCGGAAAAATCTGCTCGGTGGCGATATGACCGGCGTTGCCGAACGAAGCGCCATGTCCCGGCTCGTCTCGATCAATCAGCAGTACACGCTGCCCTTCGCGCGCGAGGCGAAACGCGCATGCCAGCCCGATCACGCCAGCGCCGATCACCAGGACATCGTTGGTGTCGTTCGCCATCTTTGAGCTTCAGCCGTGTGCGGCGTTGCGGGCTGTCTGCGCAATACCCCAGCAAAATGGATCGGCCTCGTCCATCAACAGCGATCCTTCGCCGCACACAAATGCCCGCGCGGTGATGGTGGGAATAATGCCGACCCCCACCGTGCGATACGATCCCTGGAAGATGCTACCGACAATGCCCTCCTGCTGCCACATGGCACCCTCGGCGAGCTTGCCATCGGCAGCGAGACAAGCGAGCTTGGCACTTGTGCCGGTGCCGCAAGGAGAGCGATCGTAAGCGTTCCCAGGGCACAAGACAAAATTGCGGCTGTCCAGTAACGCTCCTGAGGGAGCGCCAAACAGTTCAATGTGATCAATCTCCGCACCATCGCGCCCGGTGATGCCTGCCAGTGTCAATCCGCGCCGAATCGCGTTTGCAAACTTGAGTAGCGTGTCGATGTTGTCGGGGTTTATGTGCAGGCCAGCTGCATCGGCGAGGAAAAACCAATTCCCTCCCCAGGCGATATCGCCAGCCACTAGCCCAAATCCTTCCACCTCGACTTCAACGGCTTTGCGATAGCGGTACGACAAAATATTTTCAATCGAGACGCTGCCATCAAGACTGAGCGTGCAGCTAACAGTACCCACCGGTGTATCGAGGCGATGCACACCAGGTGAAATCCTCCCCAAATATTGCAAGGTCGCGATCACGCCGATGGTGCCATGGCCGCACATGCCGAGATAACCGACGTTGTTGAAGTAGATGACTGACGCCACCGAACCCGCTTCCACAGGCGGCATCAGCAGCGCGCCGACCATGACATCCGATGCGCGCGGCTCGCTGGCGACAGCGGCGCGGTAGCGGTCATGCTGCGCGCGCAATGCATTCACGCGTTGCGCGATTGGCAATGCAGACACGTCAGGGAAGCCATCCAGCACCACGCGTGTCGGCTCACCGCCGGTGTGCGAATCAACGTACCGTATTTTGATCATCGTCGTCGAAAGCCCCATCATCATGCTGGAGAGCGCAGCGGATAAAATCCAGCATACACGAGCCTTCCAGGCCAAAAAATCCTGAAGACCCCCGCCAATGCTAGTTCTACGTCAGTCTTTCTGTTTCTGTTTCATCAGTTGCTCGTGCTCGCGTTTCCAGTCTTTCTCTTTTTCCGCGTCGCGCTTGTCGTGTTGCTTCTTGCCTTTGGCCAGTCCAATTTCAAGTTTGATGCGACCGCCTTTGTAATGCAGATTTAGCGGCACCAGCGTGTAACCACGCTGCTCCACGCGACCGATCAACTTCTTGATTTCTTCTTCATGCAAAAGTAATTTGCGTGTGCGCACCGGGTCCGGATTCACGTGCGTCGATGCTTCGGGTAACGCCGAAATGTGCGCACCAATGAGATAAAACGCCCCCTGTTTCAGGATGACGTAACCTTCCTTGATTTGTGCGCGATTGGCACGGATCGCCTTGACTTCCCAACCTTCGAGCACCAGTCCGGCCTCAAATCGCTCTTCGATGAAGTAATCGAAAAACGCTTTCTTGTTTTCAGCAATGCTCATCAGGCGATTTTATCTCACCGCTGAGTCTGCGTTGACTGTCGGCTAAAATTCGAGGCTGGCTTGAACCAGCCAAATCACCCTAGCCCATCCCCATGCCCCTCGTCGAAAAATCCGCGCTTGTTCCACACACTGCGAGTGAAATGTTTGCACTTGTGGATGCGGTCGAGCAATACCCAGAGTTTCTACCCTGGTGCGGCGGGACCAAGCTACTGTCGCGCGATGCCAGGATTACCGTCGCCACCATCGAAATCAATTACCACGGACTCCGCCAATCCTTCACCACAGAAAACACCAAGCAGCCGGTCGAAAGCATGCATATCGCGTTACGCGAAGGGCCGTTCAAGGAATTGGACGGTCGGTGGCAATTTACAGCGCTCGGCGAATCCGGGTGCAAGGTCGCATTGCGCATGGATTACTCTTTTGCCAATTCGGTGCTGGAGGCGGCGGTGGGACCCGTTTTTGGCGTTATCGCCAGCACCATGATCGAACGGTTTGTCGCTCGGGCAGATGCAATTTTCGGACAGGGTTGAAAGTCATGCGTGTATCAATTGCGTTCGCGACGCCTGATCAGCAACAAGAAGTCACCGTGGAGGTGCCAGACGGCGTGACGCTGCAAGATGCCCAGCTATTGCTGGCAGATGAAATCGAAAAACTTGTGATCGGCTCGCGCCCAGAGGCAACCGGGATATGGGGGAGAGTGAAGCCGCCGCACACCATTTTGCGGCAGGGTGATCGCCTGGAATTTTACCGACCGTTGAAAGCGGACCCGAAGCAGGCCAGGCGCGCGCGCGTCGGAAAACAGGTCAAACGATCATAGTGTTCGTTTGCATTCAGGTTCTGGCAGCGTTTCGCCTGCATCCGCTTACTTGCAAAAGTCTTCAGCAGCTTTGCGCGCTTTCGCTATGTCTGCCTGCCTGGCTTCGTCACTCATCACTTCTCTGTCACCCGTGTCAGTCGTGCGCGCCATCGGGCGTCCGCTTTCAAGCGCCGCGATATTTGCTTTTGCATCCTTGCAGTTTGCAGCTTTGATGTCAGCATTTTTCAGATCAGTTTCCGCTTTCTTCTGCTTCTCGGCGTCTTCGACTTTGCGCTTATCGAAATCCTTGGCGCGATCTGCCAACGATTTTCCGGGAGCGCTGGCGACGGGTGCAGCCGCAGGTGACGTATCGAGCTTCTTCGCCTCTGTCTTGGTGGCACTGGCCGGTGGCGGCGTATCGGTGTATTGGACCTTGCCATCCTTGTCGACCCACTTGTAAACCTGGGCTGCGACAGTCGCCGTGGCGAGCAAAATCGCCATGGCTATAAACAGTTGGACAGGTGATTTCATTATTTCCCCTCACTACATTTGGATTGTGGTCACGATGTGATCAGTGCGCCATGCTGCCTGTTACCACTTCACCGGTGGCTTGGATAACTGTGCAATTGACAGCTCACAGAGTGCAATTGATTCCCGCGCATGCCGGAGCGTGGCAGCGCTGTCGAATTCTTGGGCGGCAGCTCTTGCGCGCTTAAGTTCTTCAACAGCCGCCGTCCACAAAGCCCGCTTGACCCGGGCTTCAATTACGCCTTGTTCAGCAGCTTGCAATGCAGCGTCGGCCTCACCGGACAATGCGATCAGCTTAGGCACCACCACATCCGGAACGACGACGACAGGTAGTTTGGGAACCTCTTGCACCGCACAGCCACCGAGAAACACCGCGAGCAGACCGCACGACAGGATATTCCCTCGCGTGCTGGGGCTGGAGCAAACTTCGGAAGTGGTCAAAAACAGACTAATTGTCAACGGGTTAGCCTAAAAACTTCAACTTGTTTCGATAAGGTAGCGGTAAACGGCGCATAAATCAATAAAAACTGTGCAATTCCGCACAGTCAGCCGGTGCAACACCGTCGCGTATAATGCTGCATTTGTCGGAGTCCAAAACGTGAAACTCGTTCGAAAAGCCCTGACGTTTGATGATGTCCTGCTCGTCCCGGCGCACAGCCAGGTCCATCCGCGCGATGTGTCTCTCGCCACACAGTTGACCAAATCCATCCGTTTGAATCTACCGTTAATTTCGGCAGCGATGGATACCGTTACGGAGTCCCGCCTCGCCATTGCGCTAGCGCAGGAAGGTGGCATCGGCATCGTCCACAAGAATTTATCGATCAGGGCGCAGGCCACGGAAGTATCCAAGGTCAAGCGCTTCGAAAGCGGCGTTGTGAAAGATCCTCTGGTCGTGCCGCCGACGATGCTTGTCCGCGATGTCATCCAGCTACAGCGGCAGCACGGCATTTCCGGCCTACCGGTTGTTGAGAACGGAAAAATTGTCGGCATTGTCACCAACCGCGACATTCGGTTCGAAACCAATCTCGATCAGCCAGTCAGCAACATCATGACGCCGCGCGAACGGCTCGTCACGGTGAAGGAGGGCGCAACGCTGGACCAGGCCCAGGCGTTAATACATAAGCACCGCCTCGAACGCTTGCTGGTCGTCAAAGACACCTTCGAACTCGCGGGTTTAATCACGGTAAAAGACATTCAAAAGGCCAAGGATCATCCGGACGCGTGCAAGGATGACTTGGGCCGTTTACGTGTCGGCGCAGGTATTGGCGTCGGCGGCGATAACATGGACCGCGCGAGCGCCTTGATCGAAGCTGGCGCCGACTGCCTGGTGGTGGATAGCTCTCATGGACACGCTCAGGGCGTGCTCGACATGGTCAAGGCGGTGAAGGGCAAATACCCCAACGTGCAAATCATCGGGGGCAATGTCGCCACCGCAGAGGGCGCCAAGGCAATGGCCGATCACGGCGCGGATTGCGTGAAAATCGGCGTTGGCCCGGGCTCGATTTGTACGACGCGAATCGTCACCGGTGTGGGAATGCCACAGATCACTGCCGTGGCCGAGGCGGCAGCGGCACTAGAAGCGATGGGTATTCCGTGCATCGCCGACGGCGGCATCCGCTACTCCGGTGACGTGGCCAAAGCCATCGCTGCGGGTGCATCGTCGGTGATGATGGGCAGCATGTTTGCGGGCACCGACGAAGCGCCAGGTGAAATCGAACTGTTTCAGGGACGCTCATATAAAAGCTATCGCGGAATGGGCTCGTTGGGCGCAATGCAAAAAGGTTCGAGCGATCGGTACTTTCAGGAGAACATCAACAACGCCGACAAGCTGGTTCCCGAAGGCGTCGAAGGACGTGTACCGTACAAGGGCCCGGTGACGACGATTATTCATCAGTTGATGGGCGGTGTCAGAGCGTCGATGGGACTTGTAGGTTGCCCGACGGTTGAGCAATTTCGCACCAAAGCAACATTCGTGGAAATTACCGCCGCTGGCATGCGCGAAAGCCACGTGCACGACGTACAGATGACCAAAGAAGCGCCAAATTACCGCGTCGATTAAACAGGTTTATGCATGAGACTTTATGGTTCACCCGGATGCGGCTCAGCGGTTGTCGAAGTCGTTCTGCAGATGGCCGACCAGCCGTACGAATACGTCCAGACATCGTTTTGGGATCAAAACGAACACTTCGCTGCCCTCAAAGAAGCCAACCCACAGGCCAAGGTGCCCACGCTCGTACTCGACGACGGCACGGTAATGACGGAGAGCGCGGCGATCATGCTTTACTTCGCCGACAGGCTGCCTGGATTCATTCCGACGGACGCCGCAGCGCGGGCACGTTTCTATCGATGGATGCTGTTTATTCCCGCCAATATTTATGCGATGTTCGACATCGGCGACGAGCCATCGCGCTGGGTCGATGGCGAGGCAGCGCAGCAGGCGCTGAAAGAGAAATCAATCGAGAAGCAGAAATTTTTCTGGAGCCTGATTGAAGATGGCTTGACGCCAGCACCCTATGTCTTGGGTGCACAGATGACGGCGCTGGACGTCTACATCGCGATGGTGAGTAGATGGCGCCCCGGTCGTGCATGGTTTGTTGAACATTGCCCGAAGCTCGCTGCGGCGGTGATCTTGATCGAACAACATCCGGTCGTGGTGAAAGTTTGGGGGACGAATTTTGGAAAGTAGCGTAGCGGCCAGCGGCGTGGACGCCGATGGTGTTGCAGTAACGCCGGCAACCAAAAAGGTTGGTTTGAATTTCATCCTCGTCTGCGTGTTTATCGACATGCTTGGCGTCGGCTTGGCCCTTCCAGTCTTGCCAATTCTGGTCGGTGAATTCGTCGAGGGCAAAGATCTTCAGGCGTACTGGTACGGCATCCTCGCCACCGTGTTTGGCCTGATGCAATTTCTGTGCATGCCCATCCTTGGTGCGATGAGCGATAAAGTGGGCCGCCGCCCAGTCATGCTGTACTCGATGGCGGGCATGTTCTTCAATTTCCTTGCAACCGCATGGGCACCGACTTTGTTCGCGCTCTTCATCGGGCGTTTTATCGGTGGTATGTCGGCTGCCAGCATGTCGGTCGCGAGTGCTTATGCCTCCGACGTATCGACCCCCGAGAATCGCGCCAAAAGTTTCGGCATGATCGGCGCGGCCTTCGGCATGGGTTTTATTTGTGGGCCGATGCTGGGCGGCATCCTGGGCAATATCAATCTGCATTTGCCGTTTTATGTCGCAGCGGGTCTGTGCGCGGCCAATTTTGTGTTCGGCTACCTCTTCGTGCCGGAATCCTTGCCCAAAGAAAAGCGCACTGCATTTTCGATTTCGCGCGCAAACCCATTCTCCTCGCTGGCTCGTCTCGCGCGGCGTCCCGATATTCGCGGGCTGGTCGCGGTGTTTGCGTTGGTGACGTTCGCACAAACAATGCTGCAAACCACCTGGGTGCTGTACACGAATTTTCGTTTCAACTGGAATCCGCGCGACGTCGGCATTTCGCTGTTTTGCGTAGGCCTGACCGCAGTGATTGTGCAGGCAGGCTTGCTCGGTAGACTGATCAAGCGCTTTGGCGAGGTGAGACTCTCATTGCTGAGTCTGGCTTCAGGAGCAATCATTTTCCTCCTCTACGGGCTGGCCACACAGGGCTGGATGATGTACGTGTTGATACTCTGCAATCTGCTTTCGTTTGCAGCCGGACCTGCGCTTCAGGCAATTGTTTCCAAGGCAACCGACCCGCGCGAGCAGGGTGCGCTGATGGGCTCGTTGCAATCGCTGAGCAGTCTTGCCATCGTTATCGTACCGGTCATCGGTACCGGCATCCTTGCCAAGGTCAGCCATTTGCCTGAAAACGATTGGCGCGTAGGCGCGACTTTCTTCGTCAGTGCCGTCTTGCAGACGATTGCACTTTTCATCGCCTGGCGATACTTCTCGACCCATCGTTCCGCCACCCCTCACGTTACGGCCCTGACCCCATGACCATGGAACGCCTTACCGACAAAATACTCATCCTCGATTTCGGCTCGCAAGTTACGCAGCTCATCGCGCGACGTGTTCGCGAAGCTGGTGTGTACTGCGAACTGCATCCGTTCGATATGCCCGAAGCCGAGATTCGCGCCTTTGGTCCGAAGGGCGTCATACTTTCCGGCAGCCATGCCTCGGTTAACGATGCGGGTACCGCGCGTGCGCCACAAATAGTGTTTGAACTCGGTGTACCGGTATTGGGTATCTGCTACGGCATGCAGACCATGGCCGCGCAGCTTGGCGGCAAGGTCGAGAGCGGCCTGGTGCGTGAATTCGGTTATGCAGAAGTACGCGCGCGCGGACATTCGAAACTGCTGGAGGGCATTCAGGATCGTGCAAATGCAGAAGGTCACGGACTGCTCGACGTGTGGATGTCGCATGGCGATAAAGTTGCCGCACTGCCACCGGGTTTTAGCGTCATTGCTTCAAATGACACGACACCGCTAGCCGCGATGGCGGACGAGTCGCGCCGCTTTTATGCCGTGCAATTTCATCCCGAAGTCACGCACACGCCGCAGGGCTCGGCGATTTACAACCGTTTTGTGCACGAGATCTGCGGCTGCCAATCACACTGGAACATGCCCGAATACGTGCCGCAGGCGATTGAAAATATTCGCGAGCAAGTGGGCGATGAGGAGGTGATTCTCGGCTTGAGCGGCGGCGTGGATTCGAGCGTTGCTGCTGCATTGATTCAAAAAGCCATCGGCGACCAACTGACCTGCGTATTTGTCGATACCGGGCTACTTCGGCTAAACGAAGGCCGGCAAGTGATGGAAATGTTTGGTGAGCATATGCACATGAAGATCATCCATGTCGATGCGGCGGATGAATTTCTTGGGCAGCTCAAAGGCGTATCTGATCCCGAACAAAAACGCAAAATTATCGGCCGCGTCTTCGTGGAAATTTTCCAGCGCGAAGCCACAAAGTTGCCGTCAGCAAAATGGCTGGCACAGGGAACGATTTATCCGGATGTGATCGAAAGTGCCTCGGCAAAAACTAACAAAGCCAACACCATCAAGTCGCACCACAACGTTGGCGGGCTGCCGGAATCACTACACCTGAAGCTGCTGGAGCCGCTACGCGAACTGTTCAAAGATGAAGTGCGCAATCTTGGTGTCGCGCTGGGTCTGCCTCGGTCCATGGTGTTTCGCCATCCTTTTCCTGGCCCCGGATTGGGCGTGCGTATTCTTGGCGAGGTTTCGCGCGAAGCGGCGGATTTGCTGCGCCGTGCCGACGCGATTTTTATCGAAGAATTGCGAGCAACCAAAGATGAGCAGGGCAATAGCTGGTACGACAAAGTGGCGCAGGCATTTGCGGTCTACTTGCCCGTGAAAAGTGTTGGTGTCATGGGCGATGGCCGCACTTATGAAAATGTTGTCGCACTTCGCGCCGTGCAGACCACCGATTTCATGACGGCGCACTGGGCTGAACTGCCGTACTCGTTACTGGCGAAGGTATCGAACCGCATCATCAATGAGGTACGTGGATTTAATCGGGTGGTGTACGACGTGTCCGGAAAGCCGCCCGCAACGATTGAATGGGAGTGACCTCGAATGGTTGCAATCGAACGCTTTCGCAAACTTGCCATCAAGCGCGGATTGACCCCAGGCGCGCTGCTCGATGCCAGCCCCGAAGACTTGTACCTGCTTCTGTTATCCCTGCGTCGCGAGTTCACAGTTGCGCGCGAATATACTGAGCGCGACGTAAATGAACTGATCTGTAACTGGCTGGGCTCAGTGGGCGCCATGCTGGATGTTGACCACGTCGAATTGCGACGTTGGCTGGTTGATTTATCCATCCTCTCCCGCGACGCATATGGACACGCCTACACGCTGGCACCGATACCCGCGCATCTGGTGAAGCTGGATGCGGATATCACAAGGCTTGATTTTGACCGCGAATTTGCCGATGCCAACGCGCGCGAATCGGAAAAACGCGCTGCCCGCAAAGCGGCGTGGCAGCAAGCCAGGAGCACTTCCTGAAATGTCTGAACGCAGAAACATTTCGTCCGGCGCACCATGGGAAGCTATCGTCGGCTATTCCCGCGCCGTGCGTATCGGCAATCACATTTGGGTTGCTGGCACCACCGCAACCGATGAGCGTGGCAATGTCATTGGCGCGGGTGACCCAACTGCGCAAACGCGCTATGCGCTACAGAAAATCGGTCGCGCTCTCGATGAAGTGGGCGCCACGTTTACGCATGTCGTCCGTACTCGCACATTCGTCACCGACATCTCACAATGGGAAGCCATTGGCCGCGTGCACGGCGAAATTTTTGGCGCGATACGTCCTGCAGCTACCATGGTTGAGGTATCGAAGCTGATCGATCCGGCGCATTTGGTGGAAATTGAAGTCGATGCATACATCGGCGATTGACGGCGGACGCCATGTTTGAACACGTCTCCAAGCCTATTATTCCCCGGCGCCAGTTCGTGTCTCGATTGACGCGTGCCGTGTTGCTGGGCCTCGGCTTGATTGTGATTTCACTTGCCATCGGCATGGCCGGCTATCTTTGTTTTTTCCCGAAGCTCGACTGGGCGGACGCCTTCGTCAACGCGGCGATGATCCTGTCCGGCATGGGGCCGCTGGCGGTACCCGAGACTACCGCCGCAAAAATATTTTCCGGCTGTTACGCGATCTATTCGGGGCTGATGCTGGTGATGAGTGCGGGCGTCGTGTTTGCGCCGCTGGTGCATCGCTTCCTGCACAAATTGCACGCCGATGAAGATGATATCAACAAGAAGACCAAGCGTGATTCGAAAGCAAAACCCTAGCATTGGCGGGCGTCTTCAGGCAATTGTGGCCTGCAAGGTCCGCCAGTTATCGATCTTTGATATTTATTTCATGACTTCAAATGATTGAACCGCGCGACGAGCGCTTCATGCGCGAAGCGCTTACGCTCGCACAACGCGCATGGGACGTAGGCGAAGTCCCCGTCGGTGCGGTCATCGTGAAAGATGGCGAAATCATCGGCCGCGGCTTTAACCAGCCGATTGCCTCCAACGACCCGACCACCCACGCCGAAATCGTTGCTCTGCGCGAAGCGGCGCAGCATGTGAAGAATTATCGCCTGGTCGATTGCGAGCTCTATGTGACGCTGGAGCCGTGCATGATGTGCGTGGGTGCGATGCTGCACGCGAGGCTAAGGCGTGTGGTGTTCGGTGCCAACGACCCCAAGACTGGCGTTTGCGGGAGCGTGATCAACCTGCCTGCAGAGGAAAAACTGAACCATCATGCGCAATTTGAGGGGGGCGTGTTGAGTGAGGAATGCGGTGCGATGTTGCGGTCGTTCTTTAAGTCGCGGCGCAATGTGTAGTTTCCACTGTGCAAAAAAATCCAACGGCTTAAACAAGCGCTGAATCATGCCAGAATGACCGCCAAACAATGATCAAAAATACCGGCCCGGAGGAGGTGTTATGCATCACTTGAGCGCATTGGATGCTTTGTTCCTGCATATGGAAACCCCGGATATGCCGATGCATGTCGGTGGCCTGATCCTTCTGGATAAACCGGCGAAACATCGCGGTAGTTTTTACAAAAAAATCCGCGAACATCTCATCAGCCGTATGCATCTGGCGCCGCTGTTTTCGCGCAGGCTTGCCTTCATGCCGCTGGATCTGGTCAATCCCATCTGGCTGGGCGGTGCGGACGTCGATCTCGATTACCACATTCGTCACAAGATGCTGCCTAATCCCGGCACGCAGGCGCAGCTTGAAGCCATGGTCGCGCAATTGCACGAGGGGATGCTCGACCGTGATCGTCCGCTTTGGCAATTCACGGTGATCGAGGGTTTGCAAAGCGGTCAGGTGGCGTTTGCGAGCCGGATTCACCATGCCGCACTTGACGGGCAGGGCGGCGTCGCGTTGGCGCAAGCGATTTTCGATACCGAGCCCATCCCGCGTTCGGTTGAGTCTGCGGAAGAAAAAGCCAAACGCCTGCCACCGTCAACGGCCAAGATGCTGTCTGCGGCGTTCCGGAATACCGTCGCCCAGTACGGCAAGATTCTCAAAGCCATTCCAGGCGCGGTGAAAGTGGTTGGTCAAGTGGGCGCGATGGCGTTGTCGTCCTCTCAGGCGAAAAAGGCCGGTGCGCCTTCGGAGCAGGGGACAGGAATTCCGGGTCTGGCCGACATCAAGCCGGGCGACTCCCCCGAGAAAACCGTAAAGTCGCTGCTGAAAAAACTTCCCGGCGGAATTACGCTAGGCCCACGCACGCCGTTCAACGTCGCCATCAGCGGCAAACGTGCGTTCGTCGGCTTGCAACTGTCCCTCGCCGAGACCAAGGCCATCGCCAAACACTTCGATGCCAAGCTCAACGATATCGTCATGGCGGTGGTGGCCAGTGCCATGCGCCGCTATTTCGCCAATGACACGAAGGTGTTGTCCAAGGCGATGGTAGGCGCCATTCCCGTTAGTCTGCGTGCGCCGGGCGATACCTCGCAAAGCAATCAGGTGACGATGATGCTGGTGAATATGGCCACCCAAATTGCCGATCCGAAAATGCGCCTCATGGCGATCATCGCGGCGAGCAATCGGTCCAAGGCGCTCACCGGTACCATGAAAAGTGCGATGCCGATGGATATGCCTTCGCTGGGGATTCCGTGGCTACTCAGTATCATTTCGCCGCTCTACAAACTGGCGGTGTCGACCAATCGCATTCCGGTCGTGGCCAACGTGGTGATCTCGAACGTTCCTGGCCCGCCAGTGGCGCTGTACCTCGCAGGCGCGAAAATGACCGCCAATTTTCCGGTCTCCATCGTCACGCACGGCCTCGGTCTCAATGTCACTATCCAGAGCTACAACGGCTCGCTCGATTACGGCCTCATTGCCTGCAAGCGCACGGTGCCGGACTTGCGCAAGTTTGCCGATGCGATGCAGGTTGCGCATCAGGAATTGCTGGACCTCATGGGGGCAGACGCGGCAGCTGCAGTGCCCAAGAAATGTCCAGCAAAACCAGTTGCCAAAACCATCGCCAGGAAAAAACCCACCGCGGGGCAAGCTTTAAAGACGCCAAAGCAAGTAGCAAAACCGGCCGCTAAGCCCGCTGGGAAGCCGAAAGCGAAAGTGTCTAGCGGAAAGTTGACCAACAGCAAAGTCAAAGCCAAGTCGCCGCATGCATAATCCACGCAGTAAAAATCGTGGGTCCGCGAAACGCGGCGCTAACAAAACCGCAACACCAGAACAACCTTTTGGGGAAGTAATGGCGAACACCGAAACGTTCAATCCACTCAAAGCGCCCGGCGCGTTGCTGATTGCGCTGGAAGGCCGAGCCCCGCTGGAACTGGGTGTTACGCTTGCCACCTGGCCACTGTTGAAAACCGCGCCTTCGGGCGACGGACACGCGGTCATCGTTTTTCCCGGTCTAGGCGCAGGCGATTTGACGACGGTTCCACTGCGCAATTTCCTCAGGGCTCAGGGCTATGAAACCTATGGCTGGGACCTAGGACTTAACTTCGGTCCACGCGAAGGCGTGCTGCAGAAAAGTATCGATCGCGTGCAGGAAATCCATCAAGACTCCGGACGGAAAGTGAGCTTGATCGGCTGGAGTCTGGGCGGCATTTACGCGCGAGAATTCGCGAAAGCCTTGCCAGATCAGGTGCGCAGCGTCATTACGCTGGGCACACCGTTCGCGGGCGATCCGAAGGCGACCAACGCCTGGCGCGTGTATGAATTCGCCAGTGGCCACAAGATTGACGACCACGACATGCTGGAGCAATTGAAGATTGCGCCGCCGGTGCCGACGACGTCAATTTTCAGCCGCACTGATGGTGTGGTGGCGTGGCCGCTGTCGATGCAGAAGGAATCGAAGCGTACCGAGAATATCGAAGTTAACGCCAGTCACGTCGGGCTGGGCTTCAATCCATTGGCGCTCTATGCAATGGCAGATCGCCTGTCGCAGGAAGAAGGCAAGTGGCAAAAATTTCATCGCGAGGGCTGGCGGGAGTGGTTTTACAAGGACCATGCGCGGCCGTCGAATCAGGTTTTTTGAGTTCAATCGGGAATATTTTTCAGCTTCCATAAGCAGCCATCCTCAAATTTTTCAGGAACCCTAGTGCCCAACATCGACGCCAACGGATTGTCACTTCACTACGAATCACTGGGTAACGAAACCGATCCGCCCATCCTGCTGATCATGGGTCTGGCGGTGCAGATGATTCTGTGGCCCGATGAACTTTGCCAGTTGCTGGTCGACAAGGGATATCGTGTGATCCGCTTTGACAATCGCGATGTGGGGTTGTCCACACATCTCGATCATCTTGGCGTACCGAATGTGCCTATCGAATATGCAAAATTTGTACTGCGCCTGCGGCTCAAGGCACCTTATCTCATCGACGATATGGCCGCCGATACTGCGGCACTCATCGATGCACTGGGCCTCAAGCGCCCACACGTCGTCGGCGCATCGATGGGCGGCATGATCGCGCAAAATCTGGCCGCGAACTATCCGGACAAGCTCGCCAGCCTCACCTCCATCATGTCCACCACTGGTCGTCGCAGCCTGCCAAAGCCGACCTGGAAGACCATGCGTGCCATCATGCAGCCGCCTGCCAAGCGCGACGATACGCAAGGCGCCATTGATCGCATGCTAAAGGTTTTCGGCGTCATCTCCAGCAAGACTTATCCACCAGACCCGGCCAGAATGCGCGAATTCTGCACCCGCCACATCTTGCGTGCCAATTATCCTCAAGGTGGTGCCCGCCAACTGCTGGCCATTGCCGCCAGCGACGACCGTACCTACACTGTTCGCAAGATCAAAGCGCCGACGCTGGTGATCCACGGCGACGAAGACAAGCTGGTATCGCCGGTATGCGGCATGGAAACGGCGCGTGAAATTGTCTACGGCGGCGGCAAGGCGAAGGTAGCCATCATCAAGGGAATGGCCCACGATTTTCCGGTGCCGTTGATCCCGCAGATTGCGGACGAGATCATTGCGCATTGCAGGGCTTTTGCGACTGAGTAGCGCTGATAATTCATTAGTCTGCTAGCGCAAATGGCGCAGGAAGCGACACTATCCGAGTGGTAAAATCGCTTTCAACTTTCGCGCTGCAAAATGCCCCCCTTCGTACACTTACGCCTGCACTCGGAATTCTCCATCGTCGATGGCATTGTCCGCATCGATGAGGCCGTTGCCAAGGCGGCAGCGTCAGGAATTCCCGCACTGGCAATCACTGATCTGGGCAATCTGTTCGGCGCAGTCAAATTCTTCAAAGCGGCGCGTGAAGGGGGTGTACAGCCCATCATCGGTTGCGATGTCTGGATCGAGAACGAAACTAGTCGTGACCAGCCCTCGCGTTTGCTGCTGTTGTGCCGCAATCAGGCGGGCTATCTCAAACTCTGTCAGTTGCTCACGCGTTCGTTTCGCGAAAACATGTGGCGCGGCCGGGCTGAGATCAATCGCCAATGGCTCAGCGGTGTTGGCGCGACCGATGGCCTGATCGCCTTGTCTGGCGCGGCGTTTGGCGATGTCGGCCAGGCGATACTACAGGGCGATAGCACACGCGCGGCAGCGCTGGCGCAAGCCTGGGACCGCGATTTCCCGAATACTTTCTATCTGGAGATTCAGCGTGTACACCGCGATGATGCGAGTGTGAGCGCAACGCTGCAACTCGCCGCTGCATGCGATCTGCCGGTGGTGGCCACGCACCCTATCCAGTTCATGGCCCAGGATGATTTCAAGGCGCACGAGGCAAGAGTATGCATCGCGCGCGGGGAAGTACTTGGCGACAAGCGCCGCACGCGTGACTTTTCGCCAGAGCAGTATTTCAAAACCGCAGAAGAAATGCGGGCGCTGTTCGCCGATATTCCGGAAGCCGTCGAGAACGGCATCGAAATCGCCAAGCGTTGCTCGTTCGAATTCACGCTCGGCCAGCCGAAGTTACCCAATTTTCCGACGCCCAATGGCGAAAGCATTGAGGCGTATTTTTTCGATGCCGCCAAGGTCGGGCTGGAGCATCGACTTTCCACACTCTATCTGGATGACATCCAACGCGATGAGGTGCGGCCACGCTACATGGCGCGTCTCGAATACGAAATCAAGACCATCGTACATATGGGTTTTCCGGGTTACTTCCTGATCGTCGCTGACTTCATCGGCTGGGCACGAAAGAACGGCGTACCGGTGGGGCCGGGGCGCGGTTCGGGTGCCGGCTCGCTGGTTGCCTATTCGCTGGGCATTACCGATCTCGATCCCCTTCAGTACGATCTGATTTTCGAGCGCTTCCTGAATCCAGACCGCGTCTCGATGCCCGACTTCGATATCGATTTCTGTCAAGAAGGGCGCGACCGCGTCATCGACTACGTCAAGAAAAAATACGGCGAAGGGTCGGTGTCGCAAATCGTTACCTTCGGCACGATGGCGGCCAAGGCCGTGATTCGCGATGTGGGCCGCGTACTTGGCATGGGCTATAACTACGTCGATTCGATCGCCAAGCTGATACCCAATCAACTGGGCATCACCTTGAAAATGGCGATGGAGCAGGAGCCGCAGTTCAACGAAAAGCGCAAGGCCGAAGAGGAGGTCGACGAACTCCTCACACTCGCGATCAAACTGGAAGGCATCGCGCGTAACGTCGGCATGCATGCGGGAGGCGTGCTGATCGCGCCCGGTCCGCTCACCAATTTCACACCGCTCTACGTTGCCGATGGCTCGGATTCAGTTGTCTCGCAGTATGACAAGGATGATGTGGAGGCGGTTGGGCTGGTGAAGTTCGATTTCCTCGGCCTCACCACGCTGACAATCCTGGAAGAGGCCGAGCGCAATATTCACGCGCTCAATGCCAATCCGGGAGATGACCACTTTGATATGGACAAGGTGCCGCTGAACGATCCCGGCTCATTTGAAATATTCACGCGCGGCAACACCGTCGCCATCTTTCAGTTTGAATCGAAGGGCATGCGCGACATGTTGATTCGTGCACGCCCGGATCGCCTCGAAGACTTGATCGCGCTGAACGCCTTGTATCGTCCGGGCCCGATGGAATCGATCCCGGATTACTGCGACCGCAAAACCGGCAAAGCAAAAGTGGAATATCCAGACGCCAAGCTGGAAGCTATTCTTAAACCGATCCTCGGCCCGACCTATGGCGTGATGGTGTACCAGGAGCAGGTGATGCAGATCGCCCGCGAGATCGGCGGCTACTCCATGGGTGGCGCCGATCTGTTGCGGCGCGCGATGGGCAAAAAGAAAGCCGAAGAGATGGCCAAGCATCGCGCCATCTTTGGCCAGGGTGCTGCCAAGAACGGTGTGTCATCAGCTAATGCCAAAGCGCTCTACGACGCCATGGAAAAATTCGCGGGCTACGGATTCAACAAATCACACTCTGCGCCCTACGCCTATCTCGGCTATCTCACGGCCTATCTGAAGGCGAATCACAGTGCCGCATTCATGGCAGCCAACCTGTCGTGTGTGATGGATTTCACCGACAAGGTGAAGCAGCTATTTGACGATACCAGGGCCAACAAGCTTAATGTTCTGGCGCCAGACATCAACACCGGCAGCCACCGGTTTGTCGCCACAGATCGCAAGACTATCCAGTACGGTCTCGGCGCGGTCAAAGGCACGGGTTATGGCGCGATAGAAAACATCGTCAGCGCGCGCGCAGCGAAAGGCGTGTTCAAAGACCTGCTTGATTTTGTGAAGCGCGTCGACCGCCACACCGTAAATCGCCGCGCGATGGAAGCGCTCATCAAAGCCGGCGCCTTCGATGCCCTGGAGCCCAACCGCGCCAGTTTGCTGGCGTCGCTGCCGCAGGCAATCGAGTTAGCTGACAAGGCTGATCGCGATGCCCAACAGGAGAATCTGTTTGGCGATGCAACCTCCGGTGGGCTGGAAGTGTTGACGCCAGTCAGGGTGCAAGCCTGGGGTGAACGGGAGAAGCTCAAGCAGGAAAAGCTGGCGCTGGGCTTTTATCTCTCAGGGCATCCGTTCACCAGTTACGAGCGGGAGATTCGCCAGTTTGTGAAGACGCGCCTCATCGACGTGCAGCCCAAGGACGACCCGGTACTGATGGCCGGCATCCTCATCGACCAGCGTGTCCGCAACGGCAGGCGCGGTCGCATGTGTGTGATCACCATCGACGACGGCACTGCGCGGATCGAGGCTGTGGTTTATAACGAAATCTACGACAAGAAACGTTCGGTGATGGTGGATGATCAGCCGCTCATCATTCGCGGCAACGTCAGCATCGATGATTTCTCTGGCGGCATGCGGGTGATCGTCGATGAAATGCTTGGCATCGAAGACGCGCGTCGGCACGTGCGCTCGATGACGCTCTCCATGAATGGTCAGGCAGACAGCGGCAAGCTGCGCGACATTCTGACGCAGCACGTGCTCGACCAACCCAATAGCTGCGTGATCAATATTCGCTATAACAACGGCGTCGGTGAAGTGCCAATTACGCTCCCGGACAAATGGCGTGTGCGTATTTCGGACCCGCTGCTGGAAGATTTGTACCGATGGCTCACGCCTTCAAATGTCGATCTGGAATACGAAACGACCAACATGCTGCCGCCACCGCCGCCTTCGCGGCGCTACCGTTCGGGCAATGGTAATGGCGGTGGGTATCAGTCGTTTCAGGGTGGGGATTATTGATTTTATGCCCGCAAAAATTGATGAGAATCAAAAATTGGTGCGGATTTCAGAGGACAAAGGTCTGAAGAAGCCCGCCAGTATTAGGCTTTTCATTTTTATGATGTACCCAAAAGAATCTTCGGTTTGAGCCCTTCTCTCTTGGGAGAAGGGTTGGGATGAGGGATATCCGCATTACGCAAACACTCCCTCACCCCAACCCTCTCCCAAAGGAGAGGGAGAAAAACTTGCGATTCGTTGATCTTTTCAAGCGTCTCTGGAGTTTTCCCTTTGAAGAAATTTCTTACGTTCTGCATCTCTATCGCGATTTTCGCGACCTTTGCATCAATCGCTTTCGCCGCCGAAGACGAAAAAGAAAGCTCCCCGACGAAGCCCAAATGGGACGTCAGCAATCCCCCCACCGAAGCCATCAGTGTCCCGCTCGACACCCGCACCGGCACCTGGATGAGTGTCGACGTGAGCCCGGACGGAAAGCAGATCGTGTTCGATTTGCTCGGCGACCTATACCTGCTGCCCATCGAAGGCGGTGAGGCAATAGCGCTAACTCACAGTGTTGCGTGGGAAATGCAGGCGCGATTCTCGCCGGACGGTAAACGCCTCACCTACATGTCCGACGCTGGCGGTGGCGACAACGTCTGGGTGATGGATGTAGACGGCAAAAATGCGCGCGCGGTGTCGAAGGAAGATTTCCGCTTATTGAACAATCCTGTGTGGCATCCGAACGGCCAATACATCGCGGCACGCAAACACTACACCGGCACGCGTTCGGCGGGTTCGGGTGAGATCTGGCTGTTTCATGCAGCGGGCGGCAAGGGGGTGCAACTTAACGAAAAAGCCAACTGGCAAAAGGATCTTGGCGAACCCGCGTTCTCGCCGGACGGCCGCTATGTGTACTACTCCAACGACAGCACGTCGGGTAAGGAATTCGAATACAACAAGGATTCCAACGGCCAGATTTACCAGATCTTCCGTATGGATTTGCAGACCGGCAAGACCAAGCCCTTTGTCAGCGGTGCAGGCGGCGCAGTGCGTCCTACACCTTCGCCGGATGGAAAGTACCTGGCCTTTGTGCGGCGCATCCGCAATCAGAGCACGCTATTCCTGAAGGATCTGAATACCGGCGAAGAAAAGCCGGCGTGGGGCGGACTGGAACGCGACATGCAGGAAATCTGGGCCATGCACGGCGTCTACCCGAGCTTTGCCTGGATGCAGCGCAGCAAGGAAATCGTGGTCTGGGCCAAAGGCAAGATCTGGCGTGTCGATCCGTTCACGAAGACCGCGAGGGAAATTCCGTTTCACGTCAAAGACACCCGCGATGTGCGCCAGGCGTTACGTGTGGAAACACCGGTCGCGCCGGATCAATTCGATGTGCATCAGTTGCGCTGGGTGAATGTATCGCCGCAGGGCGACAAAGTGATCTACTCGGCGCTAGGCGTGCTTTACGTACGCGCGCTGCCCAATGGCACGCCGCAACGGCTGACCAAACAGGACGACCATTTCGAATTTCATCCGCAATTTTCGCGCGACGGCAAGAGCGTCGTGTTCACCACCTGGAACGATGCCAAGCTGGGCTCGGTGCGCACGCTTGATTTGGCGACAGGCAAAGAAACCGTGTTGACCAACAGCCCGGGCAAATACCTCGAGCCGACCTTGTCACCCGACGGCAAGCAAGTCGTGTATCTGAAATCACGCGGTGGCTATCTGACCACGCCATGGCACGGCATCGAAACGGGTGTATTCGTGGTGTCGGCTGATGGTAAAGGTACGCCAAGATTGCTGGCTGACGAGGGACGCGAACCGCAATTCGGCAAAGACGACGAACACGTTTATCTCACCCGTATGGTCAAGACCGGTGAGGTCGAATGGGACATGCAACTGGTGCGCCTGAAACTCGACAAATCGGAAGAGCAGGTGATCGTCAAGAGCGAATTTGCCAACGAGTTTGCGATTTCACCTGATGGCGCCTGGCTTGCGTTTGGCGAGCGTTTTCATACCTATGTGATGCCACTGCCACTGGCCGGTAAGACCTTTACCATCGGCCCGAAAATGGAAAACCTGCCGGTGAAACAGCTCGACGTGAATACCGGCGATTACCTGCACTGGTCTGGCGACAGCAGCAAGGTGCACTTCGCCATGGGCGATGAGCTGTTCACGAGTGAATTGAAGAACGCATTCGCGTTTGTGGCAGACGCGCCGAAGGAGTTGCCGAAACCGGTCGAGGCGGGATTGAAAATCGGCTTCAAACAAGCTGCCAATCGGCCGACCGCAACCACGGTGATTTCCGGCGCGCGCATTGTGACCATGAAGGGCGATGAAGTCATCGACGACGGTCGCATCGTGGTCATCGGCAACCGGATCAAGGCTATCGGCAAATCTGCGGATGTCGCGGTGCCTGCCGGTGCAACCCTGATCGACGCACGCGGCAAAACCATCATGCCCGGCATCGTCGATGTGCACTGGCACGGTGGCATGGGTGAGAGCCAGATCATCCCGCAGCAAAGCTGGATCAATTACGCGTCGCTTGCCTTTGGCGTGACGACGATTCACGACCCCTCCAATAATACCGCTGAAATTTTCACGCAGAGCGAACTGCAGCGCGCCGGTGCCATTGTCGGCCCGCGCATCTTCTCGACCGGCACCATTCTCTACGGCGCCAAGGCCAACGTCACCGCCGTGGTCAATAGCCTCGACGATGCGCTCACCCATCTGAAGCGCATGAAAGCCGCCGGGGCGATTAGTGTGAAGAGCTACAACCAGCCGCGCCGCGATCAGCGTCAGCAGATTCTCGAAGCCGCACGTCAGACGCAAATGATGGTGGTGCCCGAAGGCGGCGCGTTGTTTCAACACAATATGAACATGGTGGTTGACGGCCATACCGGCATCGAGCACGCGTTGCCGGTTGAGAAGGTCTATGACGACGTGAAGCAGCTCTGGTCGCAGACCAAGGTCGGCTACACGCCAACGCTGATCGTAGGCTACGGGGGGCTCGATGGTGAACACTACTGGTATGCGCGCACTGACGTGTGGAAGCATCCGCTGCTGTCACTGTATGTGCCGCGTACCGTGCTGGAGCCGCGCAGCATCCGCCGCATGACAGCGCCTGATGAAGACTTCAACGTCATTCAGGTCGCACGTACAGCAACCGAGCTGGAGCGTGCCGGTGTACGCGTGAATGTCGGCGCACATGGCCAGCGTGAGGGACTGGGTTCGCACTGGGAAATGTGGACACTTGCGCTGGGTGGTATGAAGCCGCTTGAAGCCATTCGCGTGGCGACCCTGAATGGCGCCAAGTATCTCGGCATGGATAAAGACATCGGTTCACTGGAAACGGGCAAGCTTGCCGATCTCTCGATCATCGATGGCGATGTGCTTAAAGACATTCGCCAGTCGGACCGCATCACCCACGTTATGTTGAATGGTCGCCTATATGAAACCGCGACCATGAATGAAGTCGGCGCCACGCCGAAAGCACGCAAGCCATTCTTCTTTCACAACAGCAGCGGTGCACCGGTACCGGTGGATGCGCAGAGTTACAGCCATGGGGATGGGGACGGGCGATAGGGGCGACGATCACACACAATAAAGTCCGTTGGGACGGAAGTTTTTGGCCACATGAGTGTTTGTCGAAAATAGTTTTCGACAATCTGCCGGAAAGTCAGCCAGATTTTTTCGTTCTTGGGGCGATTTTCACTGGTATAAGAAAGTAGAGGTCCACTTTGTTGCCGTTCACCCAGTTGTACACATCGCGTGCCCTATGTAATCCGATTTGTGTGCGCCAATAATAAACAATCGATTTCGACCCACTGGAGACGTAGCGGCACGATATCCAATTCGGCTGAAAGCGGACGCTCGCGGCAAATCACCAATTTTGAATTTCTGGACGCTGAATGCGTATCTACTTCCCCAACCACGCCAAAACCAGTGGGCCAGCAATCACTATCCAGCATAGCGATGACATGATGGCGGCGATTGCAACGGCCACGCTCGCGAAGTCCTTAGCTTGCTTGGAGAGTGGGTGGCTATCAAGTGAAATCCGATCGACCGTAGCTTCTATTGCCGAATTGATGTACTCGACCAGGAGGATAAGCAGCAAAGAAAGGACTAGGATCAGCCGCTCAATCCGCGTGATAGGCAACAGCACCGCGACGCATGACAGCAGCAAGCAAGCCACGGAAACTTGCCGAATGGCTGAATCATGAAGAAGAGCTTGGCGTATGCCATCAGACTGGTGCCGAGCGGCGTTTAGCAAACGCCGAAAGCCACTGCTTCGCCACTTTGTCGTTGCAGCGTCATGTATGGGTTTCAGCATGGATTCAAGATCCCGACGATCACTTTCGCTTCGGGGCTTTTTTCTTAGGCGCAGGCAAATTCGCCGCCGTAATTCGTACCAGCTGTGCCAACCATTCGTGGTCGTCCCAACGTTCACCGTCGATCAACAGGCAGGGCTTTGCACCCGGATAGGGCGCAGCCTCAGTCAACTTGCTGGCGAAGGCTTTACCCTGATCGGTCGGCTTGACATATAGCTGGTCGTCGCAGAACAGCGCGACAATCTTGTCGCCGCAGTAGATGCCGTATTCGCCAAACATTTTCTTGGCAGTGACCTTGCCCGCGCCGGCCATTTGCTCAATTATGAAATCGACGTTTTTTTGGGAGGAGGTCATTTTGTCTTACCCAAGTCAAAGAAACAATGCAAACAAGACGGAGGCGCCCAGTATGGCCTAGCATCCACAGGCGGGTTTGTGGTCGTACAGCTACAACTCTTGCGAAGGCCTCATTCTTGCGCCTGCAACTTGACTGGCCCAACCTGCAACCCCCATCAGACACTCGCGCCTCCAGATTGCAGCCATTCGTCGGATTCGTCGCCATCCCGTGGATTCCACGGGGCGGGCTCACGATGCGCTACGTGCCGTAGATGCGCCGACCACATGATCCGAAACATGATACCGTCACTACCCGCTACAACTGAAAGAGTGTGATTCTTATGAAATCCATCCATCACAAAGCACTGTTCGCGACGTGGGCATTCATCAGTCTTGCCTCATCCGCCGAAGCCGCCGACCGCGTGCGCGCTGGACAGTGGGTTGGAAAGACCGCAGTCAAAGAAAAGACCTACCCGTCTTCCCAGTGCTTGACGCAAAGTGACGCTGAGGCGCTGAATGGCGACGCCAAATCGATCCGAATCTATCTGGAGAAAACGATCCCTCCGGAGATTTGTAAGTTGTCGAATATCAAGGCGAACGGTAGCGAGGTTATCTACACCGCGGCCTGTGGCAACGCTGCTGCCAATGTCGTGACGACAAAATATCACGGCGACAGCTTTGAATCGATCTCCAGCGATGGCACAAAGTCCGAAGCCAAACTGGTAGGTGCGTGTAAATAAGGGGAAACTTTCTGCATAGCCTGCTGTTGGCCCCACCCGAGAAATTCAGACGGCCGTACCTTGCCGATTTTCGTTCTTCTTCTCTTCTTCTATAGCAACTCCGTAACCCAAACCAGCCATTTGAGGGAAGATTCCAATTCGCTCTAAATCGCCTAGAAAACTGGGCCGGCAGTGCCGCCTGGCGGCGCCACTCCCTTCTCAGTTGCTCATCCAAACCGCCAGCGTGGCACCAAAGCCCGACTCGACCAGGTAAGCCAATCCATTGCTTGTAGAGATGCTGCCCCGCCACTCGTTTTGAGTTTGGGGTGGATGGCGTCGGTTCCGTCCAGGCCATAAAACGGCGGCCGCAAATTGAATTTTTCGGCGTATGATAATTTTAAGGGCAACAGTAATCACGTCACTTTCACCTTAGTATCCGTGCGCTACAGGTGGCCCTATCCAAATTCAGCCAATGCCGCAAACCGGCAATCATTCCCATAGTCGCGAAGGCTCATCAATCATGAAACCCTCGGCCCTGCTTAAACTGTTTTCTTTTCCCTTTCTGCTGTTCTCAGTAGCCGCTCATGCGCTCGAAATTCCACAGCCCAAGCGGGGTCTGTGGGAAATTCGCATGCAAAATTCCTACGATGGGGCAGCTGCGAAAGTTACAACCTCGCAACTTTGTTGGGATGCAGCGTGGGAAAAACGCCTGAAAACGGCTGAGGAATCCAGCAAGAAAGACTGTAGCAAATCCGAGGTGCACAAGGAAGGCGGTAAGTGGATATCCAACTCGGTTTGCAAAGTCGACGGCACAATCGTGAGCTCGCAGGGAACATTCGAATTCAACGGCGAAAACGCATACCGCAAAGTCACCGACTCGACGTTCGACCCGCCCATGGAAGGTCTCGCGCGCAATCATATGGTCACTGATAACAAATGGCTGGGGCCGTGCAAATGAAGCAAGTAGGTTGGGCAAACGGCGTCATCGTTGCACAACGCCGTTGACCAATGCAACTTTAACGGGTCACCCGTTAGATGGCCGGTGTCAAGTGTGACAACGATTGTCTCGCTGGTGATGCACTAAAACTATTCGAGCGTCGGCTACCGACCCAAAGGGGACGCTCCAGCCGCAGGTCCAATTCGCTCTCAAGCCGACATATTCTTAGGTGATGCTCCTGATGACTCCGACTAACGCGGCTATCAAGAGCACAAGACAAGGCCCCATGCTGAGGACAAAACCAAGCGTCCGTGTTTGCGGAGCGGTCATGTAAGCCCGCCAGTAGACAATGCGGCCGACGATGTAGACGCCGCCGGCGACAGCGACGTACAACGGCGACCAGTATTTTGCACCGAGGTACAACGCTGGCAAGAAGAGGACAAGGAGTTCCAGCGTGTTCATCTGGACCCTGAAGGCTCGCTCAAACATCTCATTGCCTGTGATTGCTGGCGCTTTTACACCGTATTTTTCTCTCGCACGACCAACAAGTAGCGCAAACGCGAAGAATTGAAGCAGTGCGAGGATGGCAACGAGGTCAACAAGGTTCATTAGGTCTCCTCAGTCGCATTCATTCAGGCAATTCTTCGGCGGTCCCATTTGGCAGGGCGTTTAGTTTGGCGATAAGCGTAACAAAGTCTGGCAATATCATTCCGTGTGTGTTGCGGCCCGTTTCACTGCCATATCGACCCCACGCGGCATTACGGGTGCCGTGAAGCATCTTTATTTTTGGTCCTTGCTCCAATTGTAGCGCCGCGACCAATTCCGACCTGGCGCCTCGTTCTGGGCTTGCTGGCATTGGCGCCCCGTCAACCAAGACCATAAGATTTGAAAACATGCCTTCGACATCCCACCCAAAGCGCCTCGTCGTATCAGCGACTAGACCAATGGTTCTGCCGATCTCCTCGGGAACGGTTCCGTCAACACACAAAATGACGAAATTTAGCTTGGCCTCACGAAAAGAATTCGCCACCCGATTGAAATCCGGAGATTGCAGCGCCGTGAGTATCTCAGGACGAACCACGCTAGAGAACGCCTCTACCTGATCCTGTCCACTTTTCATTGAGGGTTTAAGCCGCTCTTTTTGTCAGCCGAGCAGATTGGCTGTTTTGAATGGTAACTGTGGATAAGTCGTCGTTGGCTGACTCGATCAATTCGGCGTTGCATGCGCGCTCAAACTGCG
>JBBQFL010000053.1:0-26971 GCA_038321965.1 Burkholderiales bacterium
CCCCGCATCAACTTCCAGCCCAATTATCAATCAAGCCTTCTATCAGCCAGCACCTTTGACAGCACCGCCAATCCGTCAACACAGGGCACCCAATCTACCCAATGCCCACATCTATCGATTGTCTTGTTTTTAAAGAACGATTCCTGCGACACACTCGGCGCCATCAGCAACTTATTGCTGCCCCGCTACGCGTTTGCTGCTGCGTTTTGGGGAGGATTCGCATTATGCGGCTTTGGGCAAACACGGTCAAGTCCTTTTGTGAAAAAAGTTAACGGGCACCAAAGTAATTATTGGACCGTAACGCGCGCGAACTTGCGCTTGCCTACTTGGGCAACTACCGTGCGGCCCTTGGCAACAAGGAGGATCCGATCAGAAATCTTTTCGCCATCTAATTTGACACCGCCTTGCTCGATCATCCGAAGCGCCTCTGAGGTACTGGGCGTCAAGCCCGCTTGTTTAAGCAGTTGCGCGATACCGATACCTCCAGCACCGGCAATCAACGTCACTTCGGGCATGTCATCCGGCATGCCGCCATGATGCCGCGATTCAAAATCGCTCAGTGCAGAGATCGCTGCGGCACGCGAATGGAAGCGCTCGACAATCTCCTGCGCGAAAGCAACCTTGATGTCGCGCGGATTGCGCCCTCCGCCAACCTCTTTCTTCCAGACCGCGACAACATCCAGCGATTGAAACGAAAGCAATTCGATATATCGCCACATCATGTCATCTGTAATGGACATGAGTTTGCCGAACATATCGGCCGGAACATCCGTAATACCTACATAATTATTCTTCGACTTTGACATCTTCTCGACACCGTCCAACCCCTCAAGCAAGGGCATCGTCAAAATGCACTGCGGCTCCTGCCCATATTGTTTCTGCAATTCTCTGCCCACCAGCAGATTGAATTTCTGATCAGTGCCGCCCAGTTCCACGTCTGACTTCAAGGCAACCGAGTCGTAACCCTGCATTAATGGATATAGAAACTCGTGAACGGAAATCGGCACGTTGCCCTGAAAGCGCTTGGTGAAATCGTCGCGCTCAAGCATTCGCGCGACAGTCCAGCGCGAAGCAAGCTGAATCATGCCGCGCGCACCCAATGGATCACACCATTCAGAGTTATAACGAATTTCGGTTTTCTCCGCGTCCAGCACCAAGCTCGCCTGCGCAAAATATGTCTTCGCGTTTGCGTCAATTTGTTCCCGTGTCAGCGGTGGGCGCGTCGCATTGCGACCGCTTGGGTCGCCGATCATCGACGTAAAGTCGCCGATCAAATAGATAACCGTATGTCCAAGGTCCTGGAATTGCCGCATCTTGTTTAATACTACGGTGTGTCCCAAATGCAAATCTGGCGCCGTAGGATCAAGCCCAAACTTGATTCGAAGCTTGCGCCCACTTTCGAGTTTTTTTCGCATCTCGGCGTCGACGATCAATTCATCGGCGCCGCGCTTGATGGTCGCCATTGCGGCATCTATTTCGGCTATGTCAGTCATATAAAAGTAGGGGTCGAGGTCCGGGGTGGAAACAGCGGCGTGACGGCCAGCGCAGTATTCTGATATTCTTCAAAGCCTTGCGCTTCTGATATGAGCCGAAAGAATGAAGTTTTCCAGGACAACATGACGTTCGCCGAATCCAAAATAGTAGCGCAAAAAAGTCTCATCCGGCTATGGGCCTTGCTTCCCAAGCAGGCTCTGATTGCAGTGACCATCCTGTTTACGCTGCCGGTGTTCGGCGTGCTGACGGCTTTTGGTGTGGCCTCGGACACCCAACTCGACAAAATTGAGCGGCATGAAATCATCCAGCCGCTGGCCCTATCCAAATTTGAGCCAGGCACCGTTAAGGCCGAGCAATATCGGGCAAGCGAGAGAGTGCAGCGGGGAGATACCGTTGCCACGCTTTTACAACGCTTGAACGTCGATGATCCCGCAGCATTTACTTTCCTCCGCACTTCCCCTGCCGCGAAATCGATATTTCAACTGCGCCCCAATCGCACATTGCAGGCGACGACCACCGCCGACGGCAAGCTATTGTCATTGAACTATCTCTACAGCGGCGACGAGTTTTTGCAAGTGCGACTGCAGGATGACGGCGTGACTTTCAGCGCTGAGAAGAAAAAGGTCGTGCCGGATGCACAGGTCGTACGCAAATCCGGTGTGATCAAATCTTCCCTCTATGGCGCGACCGATGAAGTCGGCATTCCCGATGCGGTTGCAACGCAAATAGCGCGCATCTTTTCAACCGATATTGACTTTCACGTCGACCTGCGAAAAGGCGACCAGTTTTCGGTTGTCTATGAAGTACTCCATCAGGATGGCGAGTCGCTGGGAGCTGGACGCGTGTTGTCGGCCGAGTTCGCCAACAATGGCAAGAAGTTCGAGGCATTTCTCTTCACCGATTCTGATGGGCAGGACGGCTACTACTCGGCCGAAGGCCAGAACCGCGCCAAGTCATTTCTTCGCTCGCCGCTGGCGTTTTCGCGCGTGTCGTCCGGCTTTGGTGGCCGCGTTCATCCATTGCTAAAGAACTGGCGGCAACATACCGGCGTGGATTTCGCTGCGCCACGCGGTACCCCCGCCTGGGCGACCGCCGACGGCGTCGTGGAGTTTGCAGGCGTCAAAGGCGGATACGGCAATGTCGTGGAAATTCGCCACTCTGGCGGCGTCACGACCTTATATGCACACCTTTCGGGATTTGCCGCAAATGTGCGCAAAGGCACGCGTGTAAGCCAGGGCCAAACCGTCGGTTACGTCGGCGCGACAGGCTGGGCGACTGGTCCCCATCTGCATTACGAATTCAAGATTTCTGGTCAGCACCAGAATCCAATGCGTGTTGCCTTGCCGAAGGCGGAGCCACTCGCGCAAAAATATATCGCCGCCTTCAAGCAATCTGCGCAAGTGCAGGCTGCGCAGTTAGCGCTGCTACGCGACGTCCGCCCAGGCAAGTTTGAATAGCGAGTCATCGCTTTATGTAGGTGTGATGTCGGGCACCAGCACCGACGGCATAGACGTAATCCTTGCCGACCTCGCGGCCAAAACTCCCAGGGTCATCTCGTTTCATAGCGAGGCTTTTCCGCCGTCACTGCGGCGCGAATTGCTAGCGCTGAATATCCCTGGCGAAAACGAAATTGAGCGCAGTCAGCTCGCTGCCAATGCGCTAGCACAGCTTTACGCGCACGCTGTCAACACACTGCTCGCCAACAGCAAAACCACGCCAGAAGAGGTCGCAGCGATCGGTTGCCACGGCCAGACCATACGGCATCGCCCCGAACTTGGGTTTACATTGCAACTTAATAACGCCGCCCTCATCGCTGAACTTACCGCCGTCACCGTAGTTGCCGATTTTCGTTCGCGCGACATTGCCGCAGGGGGCCAGGGTGCGCCATTGGTGCCAGCTTTTCACGACGGCGTTTTTCGTTCAGAAACTGAGGCTCGCGTTGTCGTAAATATCGGCGGCATTGCCAACGTGACGGTGCTGGAACCCGGCAAACCAGCCTGGGGCTTCGACTGCGGGCCTGGTGGTTGTCTCATGGATGCATGGACCGAGATGCATCTGGGCAAACGATTTGATGAGGATGGTGCGTGGGCTGCGCAAGGTCAAGCCCTGCCTCGCGTTCTCGAGCATTGCCTGAGTGACGGCTATTTTCAGGCAGCACCACCCAAAAGTACCGGCCGCGACCAATTCAATCTGCAGTGGCTGGAGCAGAAGTTGACCGGCAGTGAAAACGCGGCCGATGTGCAAGCCACTTTGTTGGCGATAACCGCCAAGTCAATCTCCGATCACGTCAAGCGCTATGTCCCCAGCTGCACGAGTGTGCTGATATGTGGCGGTGGCGCTTACAACACGACACTTATTTCGCAGATTACCCAACAACTTCCGCTCGCAAAGATTGCAAGGACAGATTCGCTCGGTGTGCCTGTGCAACAGGTTGAGGCATTGGCGTTTGCCTGGTTCGCCAAGCAGGCCATTGAGGGGCGCGCGCTAGATTTACGCGCGACGACGGGCGCGAAGCACGCCGCTGTGCTGGGGGCGATCTACCCCAGGTAAGGCCATCATTAATAGCTTGTCGTTCCGAGCCAGAGACTTCGTCGGGCGTAAGGGAATTTTCAAACTACCCACCATCCGCCGCCTCCAACCCCTGTCCAATATCCCAAAGAATATCGTCCAGCGTCTCCAGCCCAATCGACAAGCGCACCATATCCGGCGGCACGCCAGCTTTGATCTGATCTTCCTCGCTCAACTGCCGGTGCGTCGTCGATGCCGGATGAATCACCAGCGATTTCGCATCGCCGATGTTGGCGAGATGCGAGATGAATTGCAGTGACTCGATGAATCGCACGCTCGCATCGAAGCCGCCTTTGATGCCGAATGAAAGCAGCGCGCCTGCGCCCTTGGGCATGTAGCGGCTCACCAGCGCGTGATAGCGGTTTGATTTGAGTCCTGGGTAATTCACCCACGCGACTGCTGGGTGCGATTCCAGAAACGTCGCCACTGCCATCGCGTTGCTGCAATGGCGCTCCATCCGCACCGGCAGCGTTTCCAGCCCTTGCATCAATTGCCAGGCATTGAATGGTGCCAGCGTCGGACCGAATACGCGCATCACTTCCATGCGTGCTTTCATCGTGTAAGCAAAGTCACCGAAGGTCTCGAAAAAACGCACCCCGTGATACCCGGCGGAGGGCTCGTTCATCGACGGGAACTTGCCGTTTCCCCAAGGGAATTTTCCGCTCTCGATCACCACGCCACCCATCGTGGTGCCGTGTCCACCCATGAATTTAGTTGCTGAGTGCACGACGATATCCGCGCCGTGCTGCAAGGGCTGGCAAAGGTAAGGTGAGGCAGCAGTGTTATCGACGATGAACGGTACCCCGGCATCGCGGGCGATTTTTCCGATGGCGGCCAAATCGACCATATTGATGGCCGGGTTGCCCAGCGTTTCGGAAAAAATCGCTTTGGTGTTGGGGCGAATCGCGGCGCGAAAGTTTTCCGGCTCATCGGGGTCAACGAGCGTCGCGTCGATGCCGAGCTTTTTGAAGTTCACATTGAACATCGTGTGCGTGCCGCCGTAGAGCTTCGACGACGATACGATATGGTCACCCGTCTCGACGATGTTCAGCAGCGCCACCATCGATGCCGCCTGCCCACTGGCAGTTGCGACAGCGGCGCGACCGCCTTCAAGTGCGGCACAGCGTTCCTCAAATGCGGCGGTGGTAGGGTTCGACAGGCGCGTGTAGACGTTGCCAAATGTTTGTAGATTGAACAGCGACGCGGCGTGATCAGCGCTATCGAATACGAACGAGGTGGTTTGATAAATCGGTAGTGCCCGCGCGCCGGTGGCGGCGTCGGGAATTTGGCCCGCATGCAGCGCCAGCGTTTCAAATCCGAATTGACGGTCTGCCATGATTGACTCTCATTAAAGTGGTATCGACGAGAGTGTAGCGAGAATAAGCAGCCTGCATTAGTTGGCAATCATCAAGCACTGGCGAGGCTTGCAGGCAATAAATGCCTGAAACACCCCGCCAATGCTCGACTTTCAAACTTTGGCGTCAACCTTCAAACTGGCGCGCATGCGCCGCGCCCGACTCACGCGCGCCCAGAACATGCCTTCACAGAGTAATCCGGCGAGAACCGCCACCTCGCTTACTGTGCCCAAACCGATCGCGTAGTACGCAAACGCAAGCACCGCACAGAGCAGCATGATGGCGTAGTGCTGTGCCACGTTATTTCTGCCCTTGTCCCAGCTTGGCTTTGTCCAGCACCGTCATGGCGGATGCTACAAAGCTGCCGGCATCGGCCAGATTTGTCGGAATGATCAGCGTGTTACCGACTTTCGCAATATGTCCGAACTGCTCGACGTATTTCTCGGCAATTTTCAGATTGGCCGCCTGCATGCCGCCAGGTGCATCCAGGGCTGCCGCGACCTGACGCACCGCACTTGCCGTGGCTTCCGCCACCGCAATCAGCGCAGCCGCTTCACCCTGCGCCTTGTTGATCGCCGCCTGTTTTTCGCCTTCGGACGCTAGGATGGCACCTTGCCGCTGGCCGTCCGACAGGTTGATTTGCTCCTGACGCAAGCCCTCGGACTTGGCGATCACGGCACGCTTTTCGCGCTCGGCGGTGATCTGCGCTTGCATCGCCTTTAGGATCGACTCCGGTGGCGTCAGGCTCTTTAATTCGTAGCGCAACACTTTGATGCCCCAGGTGCGACCGGCTTCATCCAGAACGGCAACGATTTGTCGGTTGATGTCGTCGCGGCTCTCAAACGTTTTGTCTAGCTCCATCTTGCCGATTTCAGACCGCAACGCCGTCTGTGCGAGCTGCGAGATGGCGAGCTCGTAGTTTGAAGAGCCGTAGCTGGCGAGCTTTGCGTCCATCACCTGGAAGTAGATGATGCCGTCTACCGCGAGTTGGGTATTGTCCTTGGTGATACAGACCTGCTCGGCGATATCGAGCGGCACTTCTTTGAGCGAATGGCGGTACGCCACGCGATCGATGAAGGGCGTAATCCAGTTGAAGCCCGGCTGTAGCACGGTGTGGAATTTACCCAACCGCTCCACCACCCAGGCGCTTTGCTGCGGCACGATTTTCATGCCCTCGATGAGCAGTGCAACGATGAATGCACCGATAAACACACCGATGGCGACACTCGGGTTTTGTGTCATGAAGCCGGCGGCACCACCGATGATGACCGCGATGATTAATTTGACGAACATGGAAATCTCCTTGCGAGGTTGTTCTATTACTGTTGCGATTACAGCGGGGAAAGTCGATGTCACTGAAGTCTTGTCGGCAACAGCATAGGCCGATTGATTCTTGAGCTTTAACATGCCGGGCGCGGTGCGCTTGGGGTCCAGATGCGGCTTCAAATTCGCGGCCACCTTTTCGGCTAATTTCGATACCAGTTTTGCCGCGGTCGAACGTACACATGGCTGCTGGCTCGCCGTCGTTGCCATTAGATTTTTGGCTATGGCGTCTGCGTCCTTGATCGCATTCAAATTCTCCCCGGTCAACTTGGATTTCATGCTGGACAGACCGCCGGTAATACTGAGTTCAGCCAGCTCGATCCATTTTTTCGTTGCTGGATTCTTGCTTTTGGCGGCCTCGTCTCTGATCGCCTTTACGATCTCGTCCACCCATTTGAATTTATTGCTGCTCAAGCCAGCGGCCACACCAAACACCACCAACGCAACCCATTTGTTATGGGTGACCGACCACGCAATCAGCGCAGCGATCACCCCATTGATGAGTCTGGAGAGCATCAGGCTACCGGCCGACTGCTACCTACGACCCAGCACTGTCCATCCTGCGCGAGGATATGCAAGGTACCGCCGACGCCAACGGCATTTGCCGCCACATCGCCAGGCTTCACGCGGGCATCCCACTCGGCACCGCGATACTTGATGCGCAACATGCCCTCGGGCTGATTGACCCAGTTCGCAATGACTACTGCCTGGCCCACGTCGATGGCGTTGGCCTGATCGCCATCGGTGCGTTGGGCGGCGTGCCAGTGTTGCACCCACCAGGTGCCAATACCCGCGACAACGCCTGCCACGGAGACCTGCACGATAAACGGTGCTCCCAGCCATGCGGCCAGTGCACCGGCGAGGCCACCGACACCTAGCACCAGCAAATAAAATGTCCCGGTCATCAATTCGACGATAACCAGAGTGAAACCAATAATTGTCCAGATCAGGTAGTCCTGCATGATTTCCTCCAAATGGTCCGGAACGATTCGTCTTTGAATTTATCCGAATGCCAGTATTGGCGCCGCACCAGGCCCAGTCAAGCCGAAAGCCGTGTTTACTGCGCTTCTTGCGACGAATGGCGACCGGACTGGACCAGTGGCGAGTAAGGCTTGAACCCAGCGCTTCGGCGCACCCTGAAATCCCGTATGGCGCCGGCGAACGCCGCACACGGAGGAAAGCGATCAGACGTTGCGTCGTTTCGCCGAGATCACTTTGGTATTCACGCCCGCAAAGTTCAACCCGCCGAAAAGGCGCCCGTGCTCGATTTTCACGCAGCGATCCATCACCACATCCAGACCAGCGCTGCGGGCGCGTGCGGCAGCCTCGTGGTTGATCACCCCAAGCTGCAGCCACAGACATTTCGCGCCAATACGAATCGCGTCATCGGCCAACGCTGGAATTTCTTCGGATTTGCGAAAGCAATCAACCATATCGATTTTCTCGGGCACATCAATCAACGACGGATAGCATTTCTCGCCCAGCACTTCCTGATAGGCTGGGTTGACAGGAATGACGCGATAGCCGTGTTCTTTCAGATATTTCGCCACAAAGTAGCTGGGCCGCCACCAGTTGGACGAGAGACCAACGATGGCAATCACGTGGCTTTGCCTGAGGATGCGGCGCAATGAATTGATATCGTCCATGGTGAACTCCTATTGGCAATCTGGCGGCGTCCGCAATAGGGGTAAAGCTGCAAAACCATCCTCGCGCGCGTAACCCCGACGAATTATGCGCGCTAAAATGCAGGCTCATGTGCCGAGACCCTCCCCCATTGACTACCCGGCGATTTGGTATTAAATTGGTTCTAATCCGAGTGTGGCAGATTTTTGGGCGCGCGCATTGCGCAGCATACAACAACATGACAGAACGCCACAACGACATATTCCTCTTGCGAACACCGCATTGGCACGAGCGTTTTGGGCAAGCAGGGATCACGACATGAACAAGCGCATGATCGCCGAGTTGAAACCGTCCACACGCGATTCATCGCCACTCTACCTTCAGTTGGCCCGCAAGCTTGCCGTCGCAGTACGCAACGGCCGTTTCCAGGCACACGAGGCATTGCCCTCCGAGCGGCTGCTCTCCGAATATCTCGCGGTCTCGCGCGTTACTGCGCGCAATGCCATCGATCAACTGGTGGCGCAGGGCCTGATCGTGCGCCGGCGTGGCTCGGGGAACTACATCGCGCCGCACCTTGAACAACCACTCTCGCGCCTCACCAGCTTTTCGGAAGAGTTACACCGTCGCGGCTACGCACCGAGCTCAAAGTGGCTGGTGCGGGAAATCTCGACGGCAACACCGGAAGAGCGGGCTGGTCTGGGTCTTTCGCCGAAGAGCCGTACCGTCAAGGTCGCCCGTCTTGAGCGCCTGCGACTCGCGGATGATGTGGGCATGGCATACGAAGCGACCGTCATTCCACAACAGGTACTACCCTACCCGGAAAGTGTTGAGGGCTCGCTGTATGAGTACCTCGATAGCATCGGTCAGGCGCCGGTGCGCGCGCTGCAGCATATCCGCGCTGCCAATTGCCCGGACTGGGTGGCGGCATTGCTGGGGGTGCCAGAAGGCCACGCCGTCCTCGACATAACCCGGACCAGCTTTCTGGCCTCCGGACAAATCATTGAGCTCACTCACTCCTATTCACGCAGCGATTATTACGACTTTGTTGCGGAGATGAAGCGCGGCTAATGTTGCCACGTTGACGCCATGCTCAAGACCGAATCGCCCAGCCTCGAACACACGCGCCTAGACGAATATTCAATCGACGACCTGGTCGCCGCGTTTGCCGATGACCAGTTGGTGGCGGTCAATGCCGTGCGCGCGGCGCGCGGACAAATTGCCGCAGCCGTTGCAGCGGCGGTGCCGCGCCTTGAACGCGGTGGAAGGCTGATCTATATCGGCGCGGGAACGTCCGGCCGTCTTGGCCTGCTCGATAGCGTCGAACTTTATCCGACGTTTTCCTGGCCGCGCGAGCGCGCGATTGCATTGCTCGCTGGCGGCGCAGAAGCGGTCTACCGAGCAGCAGAGGGCGCGGAAGACAATGCCGGGCAAGGTGGACTCGATCTCGCGGCGACAAACGCTGGGCCGGACGATGTAGTCATCGCATTGGCGGCAGCCGGCACAACGGCGTACACGCTAGGCGCCATGCGGGCCGCACGCAAAGCAGGCGCACTTACCATCGGCATCGCCAACAACGTTGATGCACCTTTAACCACGGAAGCCGAAATCGGCATCACGCTGGACACCGGCGCTGAACTGATCTCGGGAAGCACGCGTTTGAAAGCGGGTACGGCACAGAAAATCACGCTCAATACCTTTTCAAGTTCAGTGATGGTGCGCATGAACAAGGTCTATGGCAATCTCATGGTCGATCTCAAACCGACCAATGCCAAGCTGGTGCGCCGCGCCATTCGACTGACCATGCTGGCGGCCGATACCGACGAACCGACGGCAAAGGCTACGCTTGAGCAATGCGAGTTTCATATCAAGGTCGCCATCGTCGCCATTGCACAGAAGATAACCATCGATGCTGCTGTGAAACGTCTGGCAGCGGCGAAAGGCAGCGTGCGCGCCGCAATGATCGAGCCTTCCGCAGCGAACGCATGATGCGAACATGTCGGCGGCAACTTCCATGGCGGTGACGCCGCAAGCAATGCAGGCGAAAGCGCGCAATAGCCCGTGGCGATGGATTCCGACGCTCTATTTTGGTCAGGGAATTCCGTATGTCGTCGTGATGACGCTGTCGGTCATCATGTACAAGAATCTGGGGCTCTCCAATAGCGATATCGCACTCTACACCAGTTGGCTGTATCTACCGTGGGTGATCAAGCCGCTCTGGTCGCCGGTGGTCGATATGTTCAAGACCAAACGCTATTGGATCGTCGCCCTGCAATTCGTGATCGGCGCCTCACTCGCACTGGTGGCACTAACGATTCCGGCGGCGCATTTTTTCCAGATCACGTTGGCGGTCTTATGGCTCATGGCCTTCAGTTCGGCGACGCACGATATCGCCGCCGATGGCTACTACATGTTGGCATTGACGCAACACGAACAGGCGGCGTTTGTCGGTGTACGCAGCACGTTTTATCGCATCGCCATGATCGCCGGTCAGGGCGGACTGGTCTACCTCGCGGGACAAATCAGCGAACAGACCGGCAACGTGGCGCTGGCGTGGTCGGTGATTTTTTTCATTCTCTCGGCGATGTTTTTCGCGCTGTTTGTTTACCACCGTTTTCTGTTGCCGGTTCCGGCGAGTGACCAGCCCCTGTTGCGCGACGGCGATAGCGATATGATCGCAGGTTTCATTTCCACGTTTACCGCATTTTTCAAGCGCCCCGACATTCTGGTCGTCCTGTCCTTTCTGCTGCTGTTTCGATTCGGTGAGGCACAGGCGTTAAAACTGGCCGCGCCCTTCTTGCTTGATCCAGCGGTCAAAGGCGGGCTGGGCTTGAGCACGCAGCAGGTGGGGCTGGTGTATGGCACCATCGGCGTGATCGCATTGACGCTAGGCGGTTTGCTCGGTGGCTTCGCGATTTCGCGGCATGGATTGAAACGCTGGATCTGGCCGATGCTGCTCGCGGTGCATTTACCCAATCTCGCCTTCGTATTTTTGGCCTATGTGTTGCCGACAAACATTGTCGTCATCGCAACGGCGATTGCAGTCGAGCAATTCGGCTACGGCTTTGGATTCGCCGCCTATTTGCTGTTCATGATCATGGTTGCCGACGGTGTGCACAAGACCGCACATTACGCCATTTGCACCGGCTTTATGGCGCTGGGCATGATGTTGCCCGGCATGGCCAGCGGCTGGATTCAGGAGCAACTTGGCTATCAGCATTTTTTCATCTGGGTGTGCGTCGCCACCATACCTTCATTGTTGGTGACGGCATTCGTGAAAATCGATCCTGCGTTTGGCCACAAGGTGGAAATCTGACATGCCCGAAGCTGCGATCTCCGAACGGCTGATTTCGCTGGACGCGTTTCGCGGCTTCACTATCGCCGGCATGGTATTGGTGAACAATCCCGGCGACTGGGCCCACATTTACTCGCAGCTCGGACATGCCGACTGGAATGGCTGGACATTCACCGATTGGATTTTCCCATTCTTCCTGTTCATCTGCGGCATCTCGATGACGTTTTCTTTGGGCCGGCGGGCCGCAGCAGGCGACGACAAGGGCGCATTGTTGCGGCAACTCTTCAAACGTGCAGCGATTATTTTTCTTATCGGCCTCACGCTCAACTTCATTCCGAATTTCAGTCTGGAAACGTTGCGCATCCCGGGCGTGCTGCAGCGTATCGCCCTGTGCACGATGCTGGCCGCACCCATCGTCGTGTACTTCGACTGGAAACAGCAGTGTGTCTGGATCATTGCGCTGCTGACGCTGTACGCAGTGCTGATGCTGTTCGTGCCGGTGCCCGACGCGCAGGGTCGCATCGCAGCTGGTGCGCTGGAGCCGGGACGGGACTTCGGCGCCTACGTTGACCGCATGCTGCTGGACGGGCACCTTTGGGTGAAATCGAAAACCTGGGACCCGGAAGGTCTTGTCAGCACCTTGCCCGCACTTTGCAGTCAGTTGTTCGGTGTGCTGGCCGGGCGCTGGCTGCTATCGAAAAACAACGCCGCAGAAAAGACGGTCTGGATGATGATCGCGGGTCTCGCCTTTCTGTGGGTAGGTGCCATCATCGACGCCACCTTAATGCCCATCAACAAAAGCCTCTGGACCGTATCGTTCTGCATTTTCATGACTGGCTGGGCGCTGCTGATTTTTTCCTGTTTCTACTGGCTGATGGATGCCTGCGAATCTGTCATGTTACGCAAAAAAGTACAGGCGATATTTCTGCCGTTCACCATTTACGGCATGAACGCGCTGTTCATTTTTGCGCTGTCCGGATTGATCGCCAAGATGCTCGGGTTTATCAAATTCACGCATGAGACGGACGGAACGACCTCGCTTAAATCCGCGCTCTATCTGCCGCTGCAATCACTGCCGATTTCGCCGGTAAATGCATCGTTGATGTTTGCAGTCTTGTTCAATCTGGTGATGTTTTTGATCGCGTGGCAGATGTGGAAGAAAAAATGGTTTGTCAAAGTTTGAACACGCCGCGCTCCCGACTAACCGCCAGCCTGGCAAAGTCTAGCATTGGCGGGGCTTCCAGGCTGAAAAAGCTCTGTGACGCCCGTCAAATGGCGTTCTACATTATTTTTCTTTGCGCATCATTACTAACTGGCTGCGCAAATATTACGAAAGTGGCAGAGCCGACCGGTGACGCCAATCAACCTCCCCCGACGCCACGCGAATTCCGCGCGGCCTGGATCGCCACCGTCGCCAACATTGATTGGCCCAGCAAGAAAGGCTTGCCCGTTGAGCAACAGAAGCAGGAAATCATTCGCATCGTCGAGCGCGCGAAGGAGCTGAATCTCAACGCCCTTATTTTTCAGGTGCGCCCCGCCGCTGATGCGCTCTATCCCTCGATCCTCGAGCCTTGGTCCGAATATCTGACCGGCGAGCAAGGCAAGGCACCGGAGCCGTTCTACGATCCGTTGAAAGTCTGGGTCGAAGAGTCGCATAAACGTGGCATCGAGTTGCACGCCTGGTTTAATCCCTATCGGGCGCGCCACACGTCGGCAAAATCGCCTAACGCACTGACTCACATCGCCAATACCAATCCGGAGCTGGTCAAAAGCTATGGCGGGTATCTGTGGATGGATCCGGGTGAAGCCGCCGCCGCGCAACGTACACTCGACGTGATCATGGATGTGGTGAGGCGCTATGACATCGACGGCGTACACGTCGACGACTATTTTTACCCTTACCCCGTGAACGTAGCCGCGAGCACGCCGCCCGTTGAACAGGATTTCCCCGACGATCCCTCCTGGCAGCGCTATCAGGTTTTCGGAGGCACCCTGGCCCGCGCGGATTGGCGGCGTGACAACGTCAATCAGCTAATGGAAAAAATCTACGCCAGCGTTCACCGCGAAAAGCCGTGGGTGCGATTTGGCATCAGTCCATTTGGTCTGGGACGTCCCGATCGGCGACCGCCCGGCATTGTCGGCTTTAGCCAATATGACAAGCTTTATGCAGACGTGGAGTTGTGGCTGCGGAACGGCTGGTTGGACTATTTGGTTCCACAACTCTACTGGCCCATTGAGCAGCGCGCGCAGGCATTTGAGCCGTTGCTGGACTACTGGCTCGCCGAGAACAAAATGAAACGACACGTCTGGCCGGGACTCTTCACCAGCCGCATCGATAGCACTGTCAAGTCGTGGCCAGTTGAGGAGATTCTCAGAAAGATTTCACTGACGCGCACCAAACCAATGGAGCAGGGTCACGTTCATTTCAGCATGGTTGCGCTCATGGAAAATCGTAAGGGCATCAGCGAGCAGTTGAAATCCACGCTGTACAAGACGCAGGCGCTGGTTCCTTCCGCCCCCTGGCTCAATGCCACGCCACCAGCGATGCCGTTGCTGAAAGTCGATACCGATACTGTCGCACGAATTACCACGATCAACATCGTCAGCCTTGATAGAAATCCGGGAGGTCACGCCTGGCAACTTGCCGCCTGGGTGCGCTCGGGCGGCGCCTGGCGGTTTCTGACTGACACGGCCGGTATGGGCCTCACTGGACGCGCCGATCTGGTCTCGGTCCGATTCCAATTTGCGTTCAATGAGACTGACCAGAAGCCGGAAAAAGTGATTGCCTTCGCGGTGGATCGGTTTGGTAGCGAGAGTGCGCACGTTGTCTGGCCTGGTGAGTCCGGCAAATGACAATGGCGACAGACACGGCCACTGTTTCGGAATGCGGTTTGGGCATCGACGCGGGCGGCACGCAAACGCGCTGGGCGCTCGTCAATACTGCTGGCGATATGGTTGCCGAAGGTAACGTTGCCGGGCTCTCCGGATTACAGATGGCGACCGAAACCGGCAGACAATATGTTCGCGAGACGATCACTGAGTTGGCTGACCAGGCTCTTACCCATGGCAGGCCGATGCGTGTGTTCGCGGGCTTTACCGGTCTGGGCACCCACGGCGAGAGTTTGCGCACGATGATCGCCGACGCGCTGGCGCTGCAATGCGGTGCGGTCACATTGGCCAGCGATATCGAAATCGCCTGTCGCGACCTCTACGCGCCGGGCGAAGGCTATGTTGTCTATGCTGGTACGGGTTCGGTGGCGGCCTTTATCGACGGCACTGGCACGCTGCACCGAGCAGGCGGGCGTGGCGTTCTGATCGACGACGCTGGTGGCGGATTCTGGATCGCACGCGAGGCGATGCGGCAAATCTGGCGCGGAGAAGATGTCAGGCCCGGCGCCTGGCGCGATTCGCCGTTGGCGCAAGAGATTTTTCGCCGCGTCGGCGGCAGCGAGTGGGCGCATATGCGGCAATTTGTCTATGGCTCGGGTAGTGAGAGTTCGCGCGGTGAAATCGGCAAGCTGGCGCTCGCGGTTGCGGCGGTCGCCGATGTCGATCCTGTCGCGAGTGGAATTCTGAAGTCGGCGGGCGTGGAGCTCGCGCGTTTGGCGCAGGCGATGTTATTGCGTTTTGGATCGCGCCCGGTCACGTTATCGGGTAGGGTTGTCGAGCTGCACCCACTGATCGCAGAATCGATGCGTGCCGCGCTGCCCGACTCGACGAAACTGCGGATCAAGACCAGTGACGCCCACTTCGCTGCCGCGCGAATTGCCGCCAAATCCATTTCCCATGCGGGTCCTTGAGGAACAGCTGATGAAGAAATTTTTGTGCGTCATGTTGCTGGGCTTGCTGTCCGGTTGCGCCACCCCCTATATCGACAGGACCTACAACTCTGTCAGCCAGGATAGCCGCGCGCAGTTTCTGATACTCCATTACACGGCTGAGGATTTTCCAACCTCGCTGAAGTTGCTGACCGAGGGCCAGGTAAGCAGCCATTACTTGGTCAACGACAATCCCCCGACGATCTACCGGCTGGTCGATGAGTCGCGCCGCGCCTACCATGCCGGTATCAGCTATTGGAAAGGCGCAGCGCAATTGAACGCGGCATCCATCGGCATCGAGATCGTTAATCTCGGTTTCCGCGACACACCAGACGGGCGTGTTTGGTTCGACTATCCGCAGGCACAGATAGATCAGGTGATCGCACTGGTAAAGAAAATCGTCAAGGAACACGATATCAAACCCGAACGCATACTGGGTCATAGCGATATTGCACCGGGCCGCAAGACCGATCCGGGACCGCGCTTCCCATGGAAACAGCTGGCGGATGCTGGACTGATGCCGTGGCCTGACGCGGACAAGGTTGCGCTGAAGCAAGCTGGCTTCGAACAACAATTACCGGATGTGGCGTGGTTCCAAAAGAAGTTGGATCAGCACGGGTACGCGGTCCCTCGCAATGGCGAACTCGACAAGCGCACACAGGACACCATCAGCGCGTTCCAGATGAAATATCGCAATGCGCGTTTCGACGGCTTGCCTGACGCAGAAACGGCGGCGTTGCTCGAGGTACTGACCGCACCGGCTGAGATGAAGGCAAAATGATCAGGCGCTGTCTTTGCGTTCTGTTTGTGGGATTGGCCGGCTGCGCCAGCGGGCCGCCTATCGACACCAGCTATACCGCAAAAGGCCAGGACAGCCGCGCACGGTTTCTGATCATCCACTACACCGCCGGCGGATTTCAGGGCTCACTCAAATGGCTGACTGAGGGACCTGTCAGCAGTCACTATCTCGTCAATGACAATCCAGTGGCTATCTACGGACTGGTCGATGACAGTCGTCGGGCGTATCACGCGGGCATCAGCTACTGGAAGGGCAATACACAGCTCAACGCCAGTTCCATCGGCATCGAGATCGTCAACCTCGGTTCAAAGAAGTCGCCCGATGGCACGCAGTGGTTCGATTTCCCGTCGGCACAAATCGATGCGCTCATTGCGCTGGTCAAAAAGATCGTCAAGGAACATGGCATCACGCCTGATCGCGTGCTGGCACACAGCGACATCGCTCCGCAGCGTAAGCCTGACCCCGGCCCACGTTTCCCGTGGAAGCGACTTGCCGACGAAAGATTGGTGCAATGGCCGGACGCAGACCAAGTTGCGCTCAGGCGACCCACATTTGAGGCCCAGCTTCCCGACGTGGAATGGTTCCAGCGCAATCTTTCAAAGCACGGTTTCCTGGTTCCCCTCAATGGCGAATTGGATAAGGAAACGCGCAATGTCCTCGCCGCATTTCAGATGAAATATCGCCCGGGGAATTTCGACGGCATGCCCGACACGGAAACAGCCACACTGCTCGATGTATTGAATTCACCGGTTGCGCCGAGTACCAATGACAAGTAGATCAACCATGAACCTTACCAACGTAGTGCTCAACCTGATCATGCTGTCCGCATACTTGATGGGAGGCAGCGTGAACGCACAACCAACATCGTCAAAACAGGTTCAAACCGAATCGCCGTCGTGGACCACCCTCGATGCGGAGCTCGCGGCCATCACCAACGATCAAGTACATCCGCTGGCAAGCTTGTCGGTACTCGCGGTGCGCAGCGGCGATGTGGTCTATCAAAAACAGTTTGGCTATCGTTACAGGGACGACAAGAACGCCGCAAACAACAGACTCGCGAATAACTTGACGATGTATCGCATGGCGTCCATTTCCAAGCTCGTCACGACACTCGGTGTGATGAAGTTGATGGAGGACGGCAAGCTAAAGCTCGATACCGATGTCAGCGAGTACCTCGGTTACAAGCTGCGCAATCCCACTTTCCCTGATGATCCAATTACGTTGCGAATGCTTCTCTCCCATACGTCATCGCTGCGTGACGATGCGGGCTACTACTGGGAAGCCAAGCTCAATGTCGATCTGAAAGAAGTCCTGCTGCCGGGCGGGCGGCTGTTTGACAAGGGCCATGCCTGGGCGACAAACGCCAAGCCGGGCGCCTATTTTCAATACGCCAACTTTCCGTGGGGCATCGTCGGCACAATCATGGAACGCGTCACGGGAGAGCGATTTGACCGCCTCATGCGCCGCCTGATTCTCGATCCAATGGATTTGCGTGGTGGTTTTCATCCCGCTGATTTCTCACGGGCTGAGCTCGACAGCACGGCAGCGCTGTACCGTAAACGCACTGAGGTGAACGGCAAGGAAGTTTGGAATCCTGCCGGCCCATGGATCGTTCAAGTGGATGAATACGTGACCGAAGCGCCGGTCCCCCGCGCGTTCGCCGACTACAAGATTGGCACCAATGGCACGTTGTTCGGGCCGCAGGGTAATTGCCGACTGTCGGCGGCGGGATTGGGCAAGATCATGCTGATGCTGATGAATGACGGCAAGCTCGATGGCAAGCAGATTCTGCAGAAAGCGTCGGTAGACCTGATGTTCGCGCAACAATGGCGGTATGACGCCAGCTTGAAGAATGGCAGCAATGGATACGGTGGGCATCAAAATGCCATGAACGCCTGGGGCCTTGGCAACCAGCATTTTCTTGACGTCAGTGGCGCGGGTTCGGGTGATCGTCTGGTTGAAAGCGGCTTCAAGGCGCAGGGTCATTTGGGTGACGCATGGGGGCTGACATCAGCGATGGTGTTTGATCGCGACAAGAAGGAAGGCATGATTTTTCTCGTCGGCGGTCCCGGATTTAATCCCGAAACGGATAGTGGGAAGTATTCTGCGCATTATCGGTATGAGGAGAAAATCCTCACTGCGCTTTATCAGTATGCGATTGGGAATGGCAGATAGTGCGATGTTGCAGAGAACACGGATCGCCATTTGACGGCCTTCTTCGAGGTTTTTTGTCCGAAGATGCCCGCCAATGCTGGCGTTTGATCGAAATATTTAATTGAAGGCGGTCACATGAAATATCGACAGCTACTTTTTCTTGCGACGTTCATTGCGGTCACCGGTTGCGCGACGACCCGGGATCTCGCGCCGGTTATCGCCGTACCGCTGTCGAGTCCGGTATTGCCTTTGCCGTATACCGTCGAGCGCTTCAATTTGCCTGGCCCGGTCGCTGGTGTGCTTGTGAAAGTGAATATTGCCGACCCGCGTGTGCGCGTGGCAGTGGCGCTGGCGGACGACCGAGATCCCGATGGCCCCGGTCCATGCGTGGGACAGCTTGAAACCACTAGCCAGGTCGCGCGCAAACATAATTTCGACATCACCATCAACGCCAGTTTTTTTGCCGCGCCCACAGCGCGGGAAATTGCCGGACAGAAGGTTCACTATTTCGTCGGCAATTGCGCCTGGCCGGAAGGTTGGCACTATTCAAAAGGCAAACTATTCGGCGAACCCAAAACTGCTCGTTTCCGCTCGACGATGATCGTCCATCGCGACAAGTCGGTGACGATGGTGGATGCTCTAGCGGCATTGCCGGCCGACACGCAATTCGCAATCAGTGGCAGCGCCATGATGCTCAAAAATGGAATGGTGACGCCGCCCGCCAAAGATGAAGTCCGCCATCCGCGCAGCGCACTGGGCCTGAGCCCTGACGCGCGTACTCTCTACATCATCGCCGTTGATGGCCGCCAGGAGCCGCATAGTCGCGGCGTGACCCTGGCCGAGCTGGCGAATATATTTATTCAATTCGGCGCGCACAACGCCATCAACCTCGATGGTGGTGGCAGCACCTCACTGGTCATCAAGGACCCCGCGTCGGGATCATTCGCCATCGCCAATCAGCCATCGGACACGTCGGTACTTAAACTGCCGTTGCGCTTCGAACGGCCGGTCGTTGATGTGGTGGGAATTTCTATCGACTAGATTTGCCGATGAACTGCCGCGTTGGCAAGCGCCTAGCTGCTCATCACATTCGGAAAGATAAAGCCGAATGAGACAACACAAATTATCACTTTCAGCACGAATAGCGTTTTTTGATTCGGGCGCATGTCTGCGAACGGCGTGCCGCGGTCAAAGGTCGGCGCAAGCGGTTTCGGTGCCTTGTTGTTTTCTTCCATTCTGATTGCCTCTTTACGTAGGTGGGCGTGTTCGCCAACACGAAACTGCTGCTTTCAGGCCGGACAGTTTCCAGCCATGGTGACTTGTCGCGTTGGTTAAGGTACAAACAAGAGCCCGCGGTGGCAGCGGAAGTCACCTGATCGACAAATCGGAAGTCAAGGCGGTGCCGACGTCCGCTCCAGTTCAGCCCGGTGAAATCGAACTTGAGTTTCGAAGGTACGCCCAGTCGCTGACGCGGGACTGACGCGCTGCGAGAATTTGCGTGCGCGCTTTGGCAAGCAGCGGGGTTCGCGTTCGAGCCTATTCTATGGATGTCGACAGTTGAATCGGCGTCGGCGCTGCATGGGTATTGCGCGCCGTCCAGAAGTTGCCCTGCCGGTCAAGACGACCAGGCTAGTGTTGAATTTGAGTTCTTAACAAGCGGCTCTGGGATCCTCATCCCAGAGCCGCTGTTTTTCCGCACTGCCTCGTTCAAGTCATGAAAAGCTCGGGAACAGGTGCGGCCTGCAGTTGTTTCAACAGACTATTCGCACTCAGCGACAACAACTTTGCAGCTATTTTGGCCGCACATCTCAAGCGCTTTAGACGTGGCGACGGATTTGCTGGCGCCAAAGCCATAACCATAGTATTTTTTCGACGATGCATAGGCGCCACAGGTTTTGAACCAGACGACGATCTTGCAGTTATCGTTGCCACTTGATCTGCATTGCTTTAGCGCGGCCTTTTTTGCGTCTGACTCAGAGTCTTCACCGGTCACAAAACCATAGCCCGGATCGCTATCACCGACGGAGTCGTCGACAGCGATGGCACCAACGGCGAAGGCGCTGCCCTGAAACAGGAACCCCAGGCAGACGATCAATGAGGCAAATTTTTTCATGGTAGATCCTAAATAGAAATGAGAGGGGAGTGTTTTGTCGCAGCGCGGGCGCGACTTGCACCGCCAAAGCGGGCCACGTCGCGCAGTGCAGCAACTGCTGAAATTTTACGTGCCTGAATGGAAATTCGTCAACGCTGCTACTGCTGATTTGCTGCGCTGAATTGTCAATTGTTGAAACGCGTGCATTTGTAGTCCAGCGCCTGCGTTCATGGCCGCAACTCATACAAATACTTCTGAAACCCGACAAACAATTCGCGGATTTCGTCGGGCGCGCCGAGATCGGTCACTGCGTCGCCTATTGCGCTGTACCTGAGCTGTAGCAACGGCGAGAGCTTGTCTTGATCGAGCTCCTGCACACCTTCTTTTTCGTATTGCGAAAGCACGAAGTCGAGAAATGCCTGCTGCTTGTCGTTGAAGTTTTGATGTACCTGCCAACGTGCACTTTCGGCACGCTCGCTTCGCGCGATGGGTGGACGCGCAAAAGCCACGAATGCCAGTACGTCGAACAGATCGCTGTTCTCCGCATCGATGATTTTCTGCATTTCGGCCATCTGATCAAATCCGAACCCCTTGTCGGATAACCCGGCCAGGAATACCTTGCGCGTATCGGGCACACTCCAAATTGCACGCAGCTCATCTTCGTCCCTGAAAAATTCCGGCAACGCACCGAACAGACTTTCCAGAAATTGCGCCGCCGACATCATGCTGCCGTCGCCGTTCATATAGCTCGTCGCCATCATGTGCTGAATGGCGCGCTCTTTGCCATCGCGCAATCTGACCTTGATGCGCTTTGGAATGACGTATTCCTCAGTAGGGGCGACATAGGCTCGTGGCTCGCGCGGCGTACTGCCGCTATCTGCCGCCGTATTGCTTATGTCCACAATCGGCTCGCCGTCCCACTCCGGATCACTGAAGTGGTGATGCGCCTTCACAAAATCATAGATCGTGAAGTAGTCCTTGCCCTCGTACAGCCGCGACCCGCGCCCAATGATCTGTTTGAATTCGATCATTGAACCTATCGGGCGCATCAGCACGATGTTGCGCACGTTGCGCGCATCGACGCCGGTAGAAAGTTTCTGTGACGTCGTCAGAATCGTAGGTATCGTTTTTTCATTGTCCTGAAATTCGCGCAGGAATTGGTCGCCACGCGCAGCGTCATTGGCGGTCACACGCACGCAGTAGTCCGGGTCTTTGCTGGTCTTCATCTGGTTAATCAAATCGCGTACCGCCGCCGCGTGCTCCTGCGTGGCGCAGAACACCAGCGTTTTCTCGCGCTGGTCGATCATGTTCATGAAAATCCTTACCCGATATTCCTCGCGCGCCTTGATCTCGATTATGCGGTTGAAGTCTTCCTCGGTATAGCGCCTGCCAGTCTCGATATCGCCATCAATCACGATATCCTCGGGTGTGAATACGTATTCGTCCAGCGTGGTCGCGATCTGCTTCACCTTGAACGGCGTGAGGAAGCCATCGTTGATGCCTTCCTTCAGCGAGTACACGTACACTGGCTCACCGAAATAAGCGTAGGTATCGACGTTGTCTGTACGCTTCGGTGTCGCGGTCAGGCCGAGCTGCACGGCGGGCGCGAAGTAGTCAAGAATGCCGCGCCAGTTGCTTTCATCCTGCGCGCCGCCGCGATGGCACTCGTCGATGACGATGAAATCGAAAAAGTCCGCCGGATAGTCGCCGAAATACGGACTCGGCTTACCGTCTTTCGGCGGCCCGCTCATGAACGTCTGGAAGATGGTGAAGAACACGCTGCCGTTGGTTGGCACGCGGCCATGCTGACGAATATCGGCGGGCGAAATCCGCACCAGCGAGCCGGTAATTTGATCTTCAAACGCCGAAAACGCGTTGTACGCCTGATCGGCCAGAATATTGCGATCAGCCAGAAACAGGATGCGCGGCCGCCGCGCGATGACATCGCTGGCGTCGCGCTTCAGATTCCAGCGGCTGTGAAACAGCTTCCATGCAATCTGGAACGCAATGGCGGTTTTACCCGTACCGGTCGCCAGCGTCAGCAAAATCCGCTCCTTACCCGCCGCCACCGCCTCCAGCACGTTGTTGATCGCGATTTCCTGATAGTAGCGGGAACTCCAGGTGCCGCCCCGGTCCTCAAAGGGCACCGCCGCAAACCGGTCCCGCCATTTATTCTCGACAGCAAACGTGCGCTCCCACAATTCTTCCGGCGTCGGGAAGCGTGCGACATCGCCCTCTTCCGCCGTCTGCATATCGATGCCGTAAATCGCGACGCCATTGGTGGCAAAGGTAAACCGCACCGACAGTTTCTTCGCGTACGCCTTCGCTTGCGCGACACCCTCGCTCACCGGCAAATCGCGCCGCTTGGCTTCGACCACAGCGAGTTTGTGATTGCGATAGACCAGCACGTAATCGGCAATCTCGGCTTTGCTGCGCTGTCCTCCGCCCTGAATGCGGCCCGGCGTGATTACCTCGCGCCGCACGCGGCTGCCGTCCGCCACGCCCCAGCCTGCGGCTTTTAGCGCGGGATCAATAAGTTCGGCGCGGGTTTCGGCTTCGTTCATTTTGTCGCCAAGGTAATGCGGCTCAGCAGCTTGAACAGCGGCTGGTTGATATAGAAGTTGGATCGGCCGATCTGTTGCTTTTTGACGAATCCTTCACCGGCCAGTAAATCCAGATAGCGCGCCGCCGTGATGCGTGAGACATCCAGATTGCGCTCGACAAATTCGATCTTGGTGTACGGATAGCGAAACAGATTGTTCAGCAATTCCTGACTGTAGATTTTCGGCAGCGCCGTGCGCAGCCGTTGCTTGGTGTCCTGCATCAGGTCACGCAGCGCCTTGATCAAGCCGATCTCGCTCTTCGCCGTCAAGGCAATACCCTTGAGCATGTACAGGCACCAGGCATCCCATTCGCCGGTGTCGCGTGTGGATTGCAGCAGACGATAGTAGTCGGCTTTGGAGGACGTGATGTAACGCGACAGGTACAGTACCGGAAAATCCAGCAGACCATCACGCTGCAGCATCAGCAAATTGAGGATGCGCCCGGTGCGGCCATTGCCGTCGTAGAACGGATGGACGCTCTCGAACTGGTGATGTGCCACCGCCATCCGCAACAGCGGATCGAGGCCATCGTCGGCATGAATGAAATCCACCAGCCCACCCATCAGGCGCGCCACGTCGTTCGCGTCCTGCGGCGGCTCGTAAATGGTGGCGCCGGTGGCCTGGTTTCGCAGCACCGTGCCCGGCACCTTGCGCAGCCCCGCGCGATTTTGCTCGATCTCGGCCTGCACCGCCAGAATGGTGGCAAGCCGGATCAGGCCTTCTTTCTTGACTGCTTCAAACCCCACTCGCAGCGCAACCACGTAATGCTGCACTTTTTTGGCTGCCGCAGAACCAGTCTCGCTTTCCTGCGCGGCGTAAAGCTCATCGTGGGTGGTGATGATGTTCTCGATCTCGGAACTGTCCTTGGCTTCCTGGATCGCCAGCGTATCGACCAGCAATGCGCTACTTGGCAGCGATTCGGTCAGTCCCTTCAGTTCCGCCAAATGCCGATGCGCTTCGGTCAGCGCCTGCCAGACCGCACGCGTCTCCAGCGACGCGGCAGCGGGCAGCATCAATTGGGGTGCAGGAGATTTGGAGCGGGCCGGATTGCCGACCTTGGGCGCAGCCATGGTTTGGAGTGATTCACCGGAAAGTCGTCAACATGATCAGAAACCGGGTTTACCTTATCACATTGCGTCAGACGTGTATAGAAAATTGAAATTTCTTTACATGTCTCGGTGCATATGTCGATGGCGTCGACACATCGGTAGAACGTGTCGATATTTTTCAATTTCGGCGACACGTTATGGGAAATTAAAAGTCAAGCACTGGAGCGGCTATCCGGCCGAAAACAGCTGAACACGCGCACCAGTAGTAGAGTTTGACTGCCTGTTCGTAACCTGCTGAACTGCATTGGCAGCTGAACGCCACCAACAGAAAGCCTACTTGGTAGCGTCAGCGATCTCGCGGATCACGGCATTCTGCCGGTCAGTCGCCTTCTTCATCACCTCGACATAGACGCGCTTTTTCTCACCCGCTTTGGCATTGCGGATGAACTCGGAAAACGGCGTGGAGGCAACGGGTTTGGTCTTTGAAAAGATTTTGAACATTTGGATTACTCAACGTTTAGCAAGCGTTTGAGACCGTCACGAGTGTATTTCTCGGGTACGTGGTTGTCAATGCGCTCGATACCGGCCTCATAGGCACGGTGGGAGTTGTCGTTGTTTTTCAGCAACAAATCAACCCTGATCGCCGTGCCGAACTCCTTCTTGAGCTGATTGACAACATCCCGTGCCGCAAAGTATTGCTCAATGAAGTCTTCCGGTTTGATCTGTCTACCCTCGGCTTGTTCCCTCGCTCGCACAAATTTCCACGCCAGCATCGGCTCCTGATACACGTACAAGATTTGTACGGTGCGGCCTTTATTCAAGGAGCGTTCGATGTTTCGTTTTGCGATGTCAAATTTGGAAAGCGTGCCGTCCAGCAAGAAACTCTGCTTCTGATCCAGCGCGAGGTCGTGAATTTTCTCGACCAATATCGACACAGCACCTTGAAACAGCCATGAATTGTCGCCTGTGTATCCGGGTAATTCGTTACGCAACTCGTCGGGATCGATACGCAATACTTCCGCGCCGTTGGTTCCCAGTGTTGCGATCAGTTCAATGGATGCTTCCGTTTTGCCCGCTCCCGGCGAACCCGCCATGAAAACCGAGACCGGATTTTCTTCCGCAACGAAACGGGCAGTATCGGTTAATCGCTTAGCGATCGCCTTCTTGTTGCCCTTGGCAAACTCGATTGCGGCCAACCTGATTTTTTCCTGCTCGTCCGTCAACGGCATGGCGAACTCCTTTGTTACAGCTTACCGCTGAAGGCCTCGTGCAGCAGAGATTTCTTGAGTTCGTCCAGGGCGGCGAGTTTTTGTTGGTAGAGGGATTCGAGGCGTTGGGTTTCGACACGCAATGCATCCAGCCTCTCAGCAATCTTTCGCTGCTTTCCGAGAGTGGCAGGAAAAGAAATTCTGATGCCCTTCAGCAAACTTGCCTTGATGCCCTGAACGGTTGCACCAGTGCCCTGAAGTCGAATGCTCTGCTGCACAGGCGGCGAGAGCAACAAGTATTTCAGAAACGTGCTGTCGAGTTTCTTTGCATCGGGCTGCATGATGATGATTCGCTGCGCAAAGACCACCTTCTCATCGGTGTCCAATTGCGCAACGTTCGCGAGGGGCGCTTCCGTTGTAAAGAGTACGTCGCCTCGCTTTGGAATGCCTCTCGTCATCCACGCATCGTATGACTCCGGTGCCACAAACTCCATCGGCGCTTGCTGCACGAAACCCATCTTCACGTTCTTGGCCGTGATGAGCCGCAATCCACCTGACGTTTTCTCCGGCGTCTTGCCGCGATAGTCAATGAACCGGATGTGCTCGCCAATGGTTGCTTCGATCCAGTCATTTCCTTCTGACTCAAAGACCACATCCAGATAATTTTCAAACACCTCACGGGCATTTTGCAGGTTCTTTTCGGCGTTGGCTTTGGCGGTGGCGATACCATCAAACGCTTCGTCGAGGATGGCTACGACGCGTTGTTGTTCCTTGATCGGGGGAACTGGAATCTCGCAACTCTCAATGAACTCTTTTGCGACTCGTTTGTGGCCCACAGCGCCACTCATGCTCATTGCGCCTCTTTCCCTGAAGCCTTCTTGCGAAAGAAAGTAATATAAGAATTCGTTGTTTAGATTTTCAACAGGCCTTAACACAACATATTCACTCGATCCGAACCCAACGCCATTGCTTAGGTCTTGCGCAATGCCCAACTTTCCATTCTCAAAGCACGGCGTGATTTTCGCGAGCAACACATCGCCTTCAGCAAAATATGTGTAGCTGCCGACGACTTCGGATAGTTGCTTGGTGCTAACCTGATTCATGAACTTGCGATCGATGCCCAAGTTCTCCATCGGCGCGAACGACACAAAATCAGAATCAGCAAGGCGTCCGCGTACCTCGCTTTTTGGTGGCTTGATAAGACATACGTCCGCTAAGCGTTGTCTCGGCCACACCTGTATCACAAGATTTCCCGAATTGATTTCAAGACATCTGCACTCTCCGAGTCCAGTGCCGCGATCTCATCCATGATTTCCTGCGGACTACGTAGTGCGACCTCATCGCCACCATTCGGATTCTTTACCGACAAATCAAACGTTCCGGTATCGATTCCCGTTACATCCACCGACCAAGAGTTCGCGGATTCCGCAAAGTGCAGTTGTTGCTTCACGAAATGTAACCGTTAACCCCACGGCGTCATAGTCGCCGGATCATAGTCCCGTCACACTGCCCTCCTGATCAACAACACGGAGAGGCAAATGAGCAAACGAGCATCAGAGTCAGTTGGCGCGCAGCGGGAAACGGCATGGCGGA
>JBBQFL010000054.1:0-26852 GCA_038321965.1 Burkholderiales bacterium
CAACCGACGATCCGCCTTTCTGATCACGGCATGATTCAATGAGAAACGCCGTCAAACAAAACTGACGGCGTTTCTCATTCTGTGCATTTAACCATCAGTAATCGTGAAAATCCGAGCATCAAATCACGTGACCACACTCACTTTGCCGCCTGCTGGGCATTGCGGCCCGGCCGGTAGGCGTACTGCTCAGGAGGGAGGTCGGCCTCAAAGATCGGGGCGAGCACGAGCATTGCTGCCGTCATGCCCACCCGGTCCCGCAGGGTCGAGATGCCCAACGGCCTCAGCTTGCCGTTCGCTTTCGGAATAAACACTCGCCGGATCGGGTCCGGTCGGTACGTCTCTTCTCTGAGCGCAAGCGCCAGTTCGCCCAGCCATCGCTCTACCCCGTACGCTTCAACCTCCACGAAGTCCTGTCCATCTAACCCCGGTGCGCCCTTGTTCGAGCGGCACTGCGCATAGGCGTGGGCCAGAATGTCTTCGCGATAGATCTTGTCGTACAGCGCGTAGAAACGAAAGCCAAGCTCTGCCTTCGCTTTCGCGTGTAACGCCATCTGTAGTTTCTGAACACTGCCTGGAGTGGCTAGGTTTCCCAATCCCCCGTCCCTTTCTACTTGCTGCGTCTGTCTTGAACCAAGGCTCCTTCCCTCCCCCGGCATTACCCGGCTTCAGCAGTACTACGAGCCTCTCCGCCACCCCAGGGCGCCCGGCCTGTCCGTCACCGGCATCCGGTTGGTCGCTTTACCGACCACGCCAAGGGGCTTCCCGTGTTACGCGCGCTTTCCTTGTGTACGTGCTGTCGCCACTACCCCGGCACAGCGACTGGCGGTACTACCTTGCTCATCCGTCCAGCCGTGTCAGCTTTCCCCGAAAGGGTCGTCGGGTCAGCCTGTGCATTGTCTTTTTCGAGGCTTGCTCAGCGTTCACTCACGTTACGGCCCGCACACTTGCGCTGCCACCAATTCGTGGCACGTCTTCCCGAAGGCTTCAGCCACTTCGTTACCTCCATGACTGCTCCGGTTGCTTCCGGCTGGAGCATTTCGCCGGGTGGGACTTGCACCCAATGGAAAGCGCCGCCTTATCACGGCGCACACCCAAAGGAGACGGTCGTAGTCAACTTCCAATTTGCTCGAAATTTCGATAAGAACCCCTTTTTCTGCCCAGCGAGTGATCGCTGAGTTCCAATTAGCTGCTCGGCCTGAGCATCCACCGCTGGATCAATACACGGCCGCTACTGCCGAAGCCAGCTTGTTGAAGGCCGGCAGATCGTTGTCCCAGATTGCCTTCAATTTGACCAGCTCGGCGTCGATCCTGGAAACTAAATCGTCGCGCACGGCAATCTGTTGCGCCGCAGGGGCGCCGGCGCCGGTGGCCGCCGAGTTGCTGACGCCGGCCAGCTTGTCGTTCAAACGGATAGGATAGTTGAGAGGATCCTGTGAGCTCTTGCTCTTGGTCTGGTACAGCGTCTCTTCCACCGCTGTTATCTTCCTGTCGAGCTCGGTTGCAGCGACGACAATCAACTTGTCCGCGATCGCGCGCTTTTTCACATCCGCGAGTTGCTTGCGCACTTCGCGGATGCGGATGATTTGCGCGTGTATCTCGGAAAGTTTGTCGCTAGCGGCGCGCACGAAATCGAACTGCGCCTTAAGATCGGTCGGCGTGGCTTTGCTGCGCGGATCGGCGCGCAACTCGAAGCCTACCGTCTGCGCGGGCTGATCGCCCACGGTCAGGCGCGCTTGGTAGGTCCCGGGCACGACGTACGGACCACGCAAAGCGCGATTCCATAGCACCATGCCGGGGAAGCGCTTTATCTCTTCGATACGCAAGTTCCAGACGAAACGATTGTGCCCGTTGAGGACATCCTTGAGCTTGTTAGTGTCGCGCCCGCCACCGCTGCCCTCATCGTCGCCACCATCGTCTTCGGCCATTGCCGCATCCTTCTCCGGGTTTGCCTCGTCTTTGGGTTTCTCACTATCTTCCTCGCCGACGGGCTTAACCGGTGCCAAGGTAGGCGCCGCGTGCGACGCGCCGCGCACTTCTCGAGGTTTGTCGGCCTCAGCCTGAATGGTACCGTTGTATTCGCGAATAACCTTGCCGTCGTTGGTGAGGATGGCAATGGCGACCTTGGTGCCCACCTTTTGTTCGTGCACGTAATAGTCGATGACTGCACCATTTGGCGGGTTGGAACCTTGCCCTGGGCCGGCGCGTCCTTGGCCGTCGAGTAGGCGCCATGCCGGCGCGGGCGTGAACAGGTGCACAGCCTTGCTCGCAGTTTCGGGCGTTAGCTGCCTTAAGGGCGCTAGGTTGTCGAGCATCCAGAAACCGCGCCCGTACGTCGCCACAATGAGCGAGTTTTCATGCACCCGCATGTCGTGGATCGGCACGATCGGCAGCTTGAACTGCAACGGTTGCCAGTGTTTACCGTCGTCCTGCGAGAAATACGCTCCGCGCTCGGTACCGGCGTAAAGCATTCCGCGCCGTTCCGGGTCGGCGCGGATAACGCGGGTAAATTCATTGGCGGGAATGCCGTCGACAATCTTGCGCCACGTCTTGCCGTAATCGGCAGTCTTGTAAAGATACGGGCGGAAATCATCCCACTTGAAATTGGTAGCGGCGATGTAGGCCACACCCTTCTCGCCAGCGGGTAATTCGATGCTGTTGATCATGATCCATTCAGGCATGATGGACTTGGGCGGAGTCACGTTTTCCCAATGTGCGCCGGCATCCTTCGACAGCTGTACTAGCCCATCGTCCGAGCCGGTCCACAGCACGCCGACCTCTGCCGGCGACTCGGCAGCGGCGAAGATAGTGCTGTAATACTCGATGCTGGTGTTGTCTTTGGTAATCGGCCCACCACTGGCGCCGCCCTTGGTTTTGTCGTTCCGCGTAAGGTCTGGACTGATGATGCGCCAGCTGGCGCCGGCATTGACCGATTCCATCAAGTATTGCGAGGCGGCATAGAGCTTGGCCGGATTGTGCGGCGAGAAGAACAGCGGATAGTTCCACTGGAAGCGGTGTTTGTTTTCGGCCGCGCCTGAGCCCATGGGGTTGTCTGGCCAGGGCGAGACATCTCGCGCTTCATTGGTGCGGTGATTGATATAGGTAAGGTAGCCCCCGTAAGAGCCGCCAAAGACGACGTCGGGATTCGTCGGGTCGGCGACGATGTGGCCGCTTTCGCCACCAGCAGTTACATCCCAGTCACGCGGGTCTATGCCGCTGCCGGCACCGCGATGGCGAATGCGCACGGCGGAATTATCCTGCTGCGCGCCTAACAAGCGATAAGGGAAATCAGTATCGACCGAGACCCGGTAGATCTGCGCGGTCGGCTGGTTGTCTTGCTTGGTCCACGTAGCGCCGCCGTCCGTCGTGACGTTGACGCCGCCGTCGTTGGCTTCGATCATGCGGTTGGGATCATTAGGCGCGATCCAGAGATCGTGATTGTCTCCGTGCGGCGTGCCGATGGTGCGCCAGGTTTTGCCGCCGTCCTTGGTCTTGTGGAAACGGACATTGACGACGTAGGCGACATCCTCATCCTTTGGGTCCGCGTAAATACGCGTGTAGTACCACGCGCGCTGACGCAGGTCGGCTAGTTGGCTGGTCTTGGCCCAGGTGTCACCGCCGTCTCTGGAACGGAAGACACCACCCTCTTTGGCCTCGACGATGGCATAAACATTTTGCGAGTTCGACGGAGATACGCTGACGCCGATGATGCCCAGCGTGCCCTTGGGCATGCCCTTGTTGCCGGACAACTCCTTCCAGGTGTCGCCGCCGTCAGTCGATTTCCACAGCGCCGAGCCCTCGCCGCCACTTTCAAAGAAGTAGGCGCCGCGCCGGTAGCGCCAGGTGGCGGCATAGAGGATCCGCGGATTGGAAGGATCCATGACGAGATCAACGGCGCCGGCATCGCGGTTGACAAAAAGGCTGCGTTCCCAAGTCTTGCCACCATCGCGTGAGCGGTAGACGCCGCGCATGTCATTGGGCCCAAAGGCGTGGCCCATGGCAGCGACGTAAACAAGTTCGGCATTGACTGGATCCACGCGCACGCGCGCGATCTGTTGCGAATCGTCGAGGCCGATATGCATCCATGTCTTGCCCGCGTCGGAGGATTTCCACATACCGGCGCCGGGCGAGACATTTCCGCGCACAGTCTTTTCGCCGGTGCCAACGTAAATAGTGTTTGGGTCAGAAGTCGCGACGGCGATGGCACCGATCGACCCGCCGAAGAAGCCATCAGACACGGCCTTCCACGATTGGCCGCCGTCGATGGTCTTCCAGACACCGCCGCCGGTGGCTCCAAAATAGTAGACATTGGGTTGCTCGACGATGCCGGCCACCGCGTCCGCGCGCCCGCCCCGATACGGTCCCAGTTCGCGCCATTGCATTCCTTTCAGGATGGACGCGTAATTCGCCGCTGATTTGGGCGTCGTTTCCGCCTGAGTGCTGGCGATGAGGCAAAAAAATATTAAGAGCGAGCAGGTCAAATGGGCCATGCGTATGTCCTCCAGTCGGTGCACCCGATAATTTTAGTCGATGCACGTGTTCCCGCCCTTGAGAACGCCGAATATCAGTTTGAAACGCACTCGAACCGCCCCGGGAAATTCGGAAAAGCCGTGTGTTAATGCAACGAACCATGTGAGAACTCATCGTGACCGGCGCAGAGCACCCTTTCCGGTCATAACGGCGCGGCTTCCAATTTTCTCCGAGGCAGCAGGTCGCAATGCCTAATCGGAATACTGCGGCCTATTTTCGCATCCCTTCAAAAGCATACGAACGAAATTTGCGGCCCTTGTCGCGCGGCTCCTTGTGAATATTTGATCCTCCATCCAATAGCATCACAATATCGTGCCTGTTTGCGCAACAATCCACTGCGTGATTTTTTGTTCCAGCACGCCGAGCGGTAGATTGCCATCTTTTAATAGTTCATTGTGAAACGCGCGCAAATCAAATTTCGGCCCGAGCTTCTTTTCGCCGAGTCGTCGCAGTTCCCAAATCTTGAGTTCACCGATTTTGTAGGCGAGTGCTTGACCGGGAATCGCCATATAGCGCTCGATTTCTTGCACTTGATCGGCGAGGCGGCCGCCTTCATTCTCGAGCGAATACTCGATCGCCTGTTCGCGTGACCAGCCCTTCGCGTGCATACCAGTATCGACGACCAAGCGAATCGCGCGATGCATTTCGCTGAGCAATCTCCCCATGTATTGGTAAGGGTCATTGTAGACACCCATCTCGTTGCCGAGGCTTTCGGCATATAAGCCCCAGCCCTCGCCGTAGGCGGTAAAGCGGCTGTAGCGGCGCACACGAGAGAGCCCCGACTCTTGCGCGAGTGAAACTTCAAAGTGATGCCCCGGCAAGCCTTCATGCAAGAAGAGCGCGGTCATCTTTGGAGACGTGTAGGTCAGTGGGTTGCGCACCGGTGCATAAAAAATGCCTGGTCGCGAACCATCCGGTGCGCCCACGTTGTAGTGCGCGGCGGCCGTCGCCTTGGTTATCTCTGGTTCTGGCCGAATATCAAGCGCAGCGCGCGGTTGGCGCAAAAAGAGCTTATCCAATAAGGGCTCTACGCGGCGTTGAATCACCTTGTATGCATTGATCACCTCCGTCTCGGTCTTGAATGGCGTCAACGCGGGGTTTACGGGAATCGAAGCCAAAAACGCCTGCAGGTCACCTTTGAAGTCAACGCGAATGCGTACTTTCTCCATCTCCGTTCCGATACGTGCAACCTCACCCAAACCAATTTGGTGAATTTCATCTGGCGTCAGTGCCGTCGTGGTCGATTCGCGCGCCCTAAATGCGTACTTCGCGGCTGCGTTCGGCGTTCCCGCCAGGCCCGCTGTGTCGCGCGCTTTCGGCAGGTACTCTGTCTCTAAAAACTGATACAGCTTTGAAAACGCAGGCGTGATTTTGGTCTCGATCATCGAGCGGTATGCAAGCGCAAGTCGCAGCCGATCTGCTTCAGAAAAATTGGCAGGCAACTTGGTGATTGGTCGATAGATGCCGCTTTGCGTGGGATCGGTAACCATCTGCGTTTTGAGTTGCTTCAATACATGCGCAATCAATAGCTTCGGCGTCACAATGTTTTTGGCGATACCTTCGAGCATATTGGCAATTGCCGAGTCCACCCAACCCGGAAAGCCGTTCACGCGTTGAAGAAATGCTTCGTAATCCGCAGTGGTACGAAATGGTTGGACGCCCTCAGTGCTTGCAAGTTGAACCATGGTCAGCGGCATCGAGCCGAATTGGGTGATCGGCGTTAAATGAAAATCAAAACCCAGTTCTTCCAACCGCGTTTGCGCGCGGTGCAGCATCACAGCATGCGTCAGTTGATCGGGCGCTGATAGGGTCGCGGCATCGAGTTTATTCAGGCCCGCAACGGTCTCGTTTTGCAATTGGCGATCATTCGCACGCGCAGTGGGTGTGAGTTCGTTGACAAACTTGTCGTTAAAGCGCGCATCGCCCAAAAAGGTTGCGCGCAGTGGGTTGAGGGCAAACCCTTGTTCGACGTAGCGCTCGCCGAGCGCCGCGAGTGCCGCATTGGGCGCCACTGAATTTGGCGATGGCGTCTGCGCGTGCGCAGTGCTAAGCGCGAAAAGGACAATGATCGGCGCGACGCAAACCACACTCAGAAAAGCGGTGGCTGTCAGACAAGAAACACGGGCTTTAGCAGCAATCAAGACAACTTCTCCTGTTGGATTGACCAATTTGTGGCGGACGTCCCGCTAGCTTGAAGTCTATCAGTGTCGACACTGATGAGTTTTTGACGTGGTGCGCTGATTTTGACTGATCCTAGGGGGTAGTTCGCTCAAGCTTTGTCGGTTTGTACTGACGCGCGTGTCGGAGTTGATCGAAGGTTCTAGAGGATCAACTTGACCGGCAGCATGCGACCCAAACCCGTCATAGATGACCCTTGTCCAATTCGCTCCAAAGCAATGGTGTACAAAAAGCGAAATTGGAGAATCAAAAATCATCACCATGTCACCGTACGCCCGGCTGTCATCGCAGGATTTTGGCGCTCGAGGCCCGCTCTCATCCTGTTTTCGGCATCGAATCCAGATATCGCTTCGCTTCCTGCGCGAGATAGTGTCCGGGATATTTAACCAGTACGTGCTGCAGAATCTTCCTCGCCATCTCTGCGTTTCCCAGGTCTTCGGCCATCAATTTTGCCGAGAACATGTACATATCTGGAATCAGCGCATGGCCGGGATAGACCTTGTCGAATCCGCGTAGCGCGGCGACGGCGGCTTTGGAATCCCCTGCGCCGCGCGCCGCCTTCGCGATTAGCAGTACTTCTTCAGCTTGCCCCGGACGAAACGCCGCGTCGGCCGTGATGCATTCCTTGAACACCTTGATCGCTTCGGGTTCGTTGCGTGCCTTCAACAGCAGCCCGAGATAGTTACGCCCGAGTTCGAGACCTTTCGTCTTGTCCACCTGCGCCATCAATGTCTGGTATTGCTGGCCCAGCTTGCACAGTTCCGAGGCCTCATCGACCTTCGGCGGCGCGGGCGGAGTCATGACCATCGCTGGTGCGCTTCCATCGATACGCGAGCCGATTGTCAGCGCCTCGCGCGCCGCCGGGATCGCCGCAGCTTCACCGCCAAAGACTTCCTTGATCGATCGCTTGTCGCCTGTCATCTTGCGTCTGATCCAATACCCTACCAAGATGATCAGGCCCAGACCGGTAATCATCGACTTCCATCTCTTGCGCAGGCTACCCTTGAAGAACGGCTCCTTCTCGACATTGATCGACTGCTCGCCGACCATATTTCCATCCAGATATTGCGTGAAGGTGTAAGTGCCGCTGCCGGAGCTTTCCGTCTCGACACCACAAACGGAATAGCCTTCCCTTTCGGCTTCCGCGAAGTTCTCGGTCTCGTCAACGTTCGTATCGGGACCCTTGATGACGCAGCGCAGGGTAGAACGCGGAATCGGCTCTTTCCATTGAATCCAGTAGTAAACATCATCGCCGGCGCGCGCGCGCGTCACGGGATTGCGCGGCAAGAGGGAAGTGCCATCGGTTGCGACCATGGTCGCGAAACCTTCGCGAATCTTGGTTACTGCGGCTGCATCCAACGAAACGAATAACACGAGGGCCGCAAGAAGGCCCGCGAGACGCCTGAGTTCCATTCTTTCTCCCATGAAGCGGTTCTTCGCCGCCTTACGTTTACGTCAAGGCCATCTGAAAAATCACACATGGCGCAGGTATTTCCTACCCAAACCAACGGCATCTTTGATCTCGTGGCATGATTTGTTGCCAGCCGCGAAATGCAATTCATCGCGCCGATGTCAGCGCGCGAGGCGGTTTACCGGGTCTGTGCCAATGCAGTACACATGTCAGCCCCAGCATCAACCAAGTCACAAGCGCTTTTGGCCACAAATTCCATGAGCCGGACACAACGCGCGCAATGGGTGATCCGGCTCGCGCCTTGACACCCTAAGTTCTCCACGACAATCCCTTTATCAGCTATTTCTTATTGAGTCTTGACGAACGTCAAGATTTATTAGCTTCGCATATTACCCGAAACAAGCAAAAGAAAATCGGTCCCCTCATTCTTTTGGCGGAAAACAGCAATGCGCGAAAGGCATAAGGACTTCCCTTTGGCAAAACCCTTACGGCTTCGATTTTCGTAACTCGTGACGGTCACGATTCGACCCGTGAAGACGACAATCGTGTGCTCTTTCCAATTAAATCGGCAGCGGACATTCTCAGTCCCCGATATCAGATGTCCAGCTTGTTGCGATCCGTTGATTTACCCATTGGAACATTTGGAAGCGCGGCTATGAGCGCCGTGTTCTTTGACTCTCTTTGGAGCGGAGAATCAGTTTGTGTGCAGTCATGGCGAATGGGCTAGGCCTTACGAATATTGCCCGTTGTCTGAGCCGAAACGCCTACAATTTAATGTGGCTGGGGTCGCACTCTACCTCTTACAAGAACAAGAAGACAAATGACGAAATCAAGACAAGTCTACATTGCGCTTACAAAAGCAAATGGGCACTACAAAACCGATTGTCGCACGCACTCTCGTACTGTCATTCGTGGGAATTTGAAGCCTCTGTGATTGAATATTCATGGTTCTGATCCTTCGGACTTTGCTTTCCCCGCACTAGATACGGCCGCATCGCAAAATGCATCGACTCTACTCAGTTTGCAAACGCGTTTGTCGCTACACGAATGTCAGCAATCGAGAAATTTCTACGACCGCATCTGGCCCATTGAACAGCCCTCGCATCAGTCACCTACCGACCCATAGGGGTTATAGCGGACGGTTGTCCAATTCGCCATAAAGCAGTCATAGCGCTGTATTGGGAGCTGAGCACTTCTTCGGGCATAGCGCAGCCTCGTGTTACGACAACGGCGTAAATACAGCCCCCAGCCGATCCATCGTCCCCTCCACTCTTTCTAAATGCGGATGACGAATACCGCCGATATAGTTGATGGATACGGTGCGATAGGTATCATCGCTCTTGATCAAGAGCTCGATGGGCTTGTTCGCCGCTTTAGCCGCCGTGAGTGCGTTGTTAAGCAACTCAGCTTTGTAGGCGCGACCATTTACGGCGAGCAGAGTGGCCCCAGCGGTGATTTTCGCGTCAAACGCGGGGCTGCCCCATTCAACGTCGGTGATCGTGTCTTTCTTGTCAACGACGATGCCCAGTGAATGCTGGAAGTCGGCGTTGGCGCGCGTTTTGTTGGCGGCCTCAGCGATGATGTTGGGCTTGTCGGTGTAAACAATTTTCCAGCCGCTGCGTCCCAATGTATTGAGTGGATTTTGGTCGCGCGTGCTGTCGAGTCGGGCGCGCAGGAATGTTTTCCAGTCGAATGGGGCGACCTTGTTCAGCGCTACAGTGACGTCGTCAAACGTGTACGTGCTGGTCGCAAAATTGCCTGGGGGCACTGCAAAGAAGGCGCGTGCGAAGTCATCTAGCGAGCGTGCTTCCTTAGTGAGTTCGCGAATGGTGAAATCCGCGTCAAGCCAGATAAGCAACGCTTCGGCATAGTAATCGCTGCCACGCTGCCAGCTGGACCATGAGCGTGCCTGGCTGCGTGAAGACATGATCGGGTCGTTTGTCGTGTCTTGCAAATTGCGCCAGGTGCGGCCCGCACGACGATCCATGGATGCGAATGTGCGTGCCAGCGCCTCGCGCGCTTCAAGCGGTGAATGCAGACCAGAGCGCGCGGCGATGATGTTGGTCCAATAGGTCGTCTGTCCTTCGTATACCCAGAGCAATGAATTTTGCATCGGCTCGTTGAAATTACGCGTGTTCAAGTCAGCCGGGCGACGAAATTTGCCATCCCATGCGTGTACAAACTCATGCGGCACCACGCCGCGCATCGGCGCGGAGTCTTTGTACTTTGCAAAGTATCCTGCGCCGACGCCGATCTCGGTTGACTGTCGATGCTCGAGCCCGCCGGTGCCGCCAAAAATTTCGCTCGCCGCGATCAGGAATTCATAGCGGCTGTAAGGGCCGGGGCCGAAAACCTTGTAAGTTTGCTTCACCATGTTGCGGTGTGCATCGATTTGTTCTGTGGTTGCGAGGAGGCTTTCGGCGTCGTCGGCAAAAACGTTAAACCACACCGGTGTTTTGCTTGCAGGATCCAAATCAAATCGTTTGACGAAACGGCCAACATAAACCGGCGAATCCACCAGGTCATTCAAACTAACGGCGGCAAATTCGACTTTGTTGCCTTGGTTACTGCTTGGTGATTTTTTGAGATCGAGTGCGGTTGCATACTGCCAGCCCGCTGGATGGGTCATCGTGGCTTCGACCATGATGCCCTCGGCGTTATAGCCTGCCGGATACAGTACGACAGAATTCCACTGTAGGTCGACGATGTCCGGCGTCACGAGCACGCGGCCTTGCTCGCGCGCGACGGCGGTGAGGTATTGATACTCGGCTTTTAACTCGCTCACACCAATGGGAATTGTGACGTGAAAGGCGAAAACGTTGATGGTGTCACGGGTCCAGACGAGCGGCTGTCCACCCGCCTTGATCGAGAGGCCGGTGAGCGCGCCGACAATGCCGTTTGGCGAATGATTGCCGGGCAGCCATTGGGGAAAGAGCAATGTTAGTGGACCTGGGGTAACCGGAATTGAAAGCTGCACCCGGTAAATCTTGCGTTCGGTATCGGTAACGTCGACGTCGAGCTTCAAGGTGCCTGGATAGCGCGCGTCGGTGGGCTCAGGAATGGTTACGTCGCTGACGGGCGCGGCAAATGCGGTCGCGATGTTGAGAGTTAACAATAGGACAGAAATGAAATGCAGCAACGTGGCGTTTGGGGATCTGGTCATTGGTGACATCAAGCTTTATTTTCGAATAAAAGGAGACGACAGTGAAAGTCGCAGCGCATGATTCTAACGGCAGTGTTGGCACAGGGCATAGGAATTTCAAACGCTATTTTTTACCAGCGTCACAACCAGCGACTTTCACTGCGTTTATTTATCAATGGCGGCTGTCGACAGAGGCGTTTTGAAAAGACGCAGCGACTGTCGCAGTGCGACTCTTAGGGGTCGGTCGAGAACAGTTTCTAATTTGCCCGTCCGAGTCATTTTTTGGCGCTCTGATCGTACAGTTCGCTGCGAACGGACTTGCGGGCGACGCAGATGCTTGTCTTTGTTCTCCCTGCGAACGAAATTGGAACGGTCAGCAAACCTCGAATAACCCGGCCGCGCCCATGCCGCCGCCGATGCACATGGTGGCGACGACAAACTTCGCGCCACGCCGTTTGCCCTCGATCAGCGCGTGACCGACCATGCGCGCACCCGACATGCCGTACGGATGCCCGATCGCAATCGCGCCGCCATTGACGTTTAAGCGGTCGCGCGGGATGCCGAGTCGATCGCGGCAATAGAGCACTTGCACGGCGAACGCCTCGTTCAATTCCCACAGGCCGATGTCATCGATTTTGAGTCCAGCGCGCACAAGCAATCGCGGCACCGCAAACACCGGCCCAATACCCATTTCATCCGGTTCGCAACCTGCCACTGTGAAGCCACGGAAGATGCCGAGCGGATTGAGATTACGTTGTTCAGCAATCTTGGAACTCATCATCACGCAGGCAGATGCACCGTCGGAGAACTGGCTGGCATTGCCCGCCGTGACCACACCGCCTGGTACTGCTGAGCGAATCTTGGATACGCCTTCCAATGTTGTATCCGGACGAATACCTTCATCGGCACTAACGGTCACCTCCTTGGTCATCGCCGCACCTGTGACTTTGTCGATTGCGCCCATGGTGACAGTCATCGGCACGATCTCGTCGGCGAACTTACCGCTGACGGTTCCCGCCGCCGCGCGCAACTGGCTCTGCACGCCGTACTCGTCCATGTCTTCCTTCTTGATGCCGTAGCGCTTGGCGACGTTCTCAGCAGTCTTTAGCATGTCCCAATAGACTTCAGGCTTGTTCGCCGTAAGCCATTCGTCCATCGCGTAGTTCATATTGAGGCTGCCTTGCACACACGAAATCGACTCGAGGCCACCCGCAACAACGATCGGCGTCTTGTCGACGACGATGCTGCCCGCCGCATTCGCGATGGCCTGCAGACCCGAAGAGCAGAAGCGACTGACGGTGAGGCCGCAGGTGGTCACTGGCATGCCGGCACGCAGCGCGATCTGTCGCGCAATGTTGCCGCCGGTCGCACCTTCGGGTAGCGCGACGCCCATGATGACATCCTCGATCTCGGCGGGGTCAACGCCCGCGCGTTCGATCGCAGCTTTGACGGCATGCGCACCAAGCGTTGCGCCGTGCGTCATATTGAAACCTCCCCGGAACGACTTGCCGAGGGGAGTGCGTGCGGTGGAAACAATAACTGCGTCGATCATGAATTTCTCCCGACAGAAACGTTGAAAACGTTTCTGTACTAGTTAAAGGTTTTACCGGCAGCGGCCAATTTGCTGACCAGTGGTGCGGGCGTCCAGCCGAAACGCTGCATGCGCCGCGAGACCGACAGCAGTCCGAGGCTATCCGCGTAGAGCATTGGGCCACCGCGCTGCACCGGGAAGCCGTAACCATAGATGTAGACGATGTCGATATCGGAGGAGCGCTGTGCGATCCCCTCCTCGACTATCTGCGCGCCTTCATTCACCAATGAGAACACCAGTCGCTGGACGATTTCATCGGCGCCAATCTTGCGGGGCGCGATACCCATTTCTTTGCGCGCCGCATCGACGAGTTGGTCGACCACTGTGTCCTGCAAGGCATCGCGTTTGCCCTTTTCGTAGCGATACCAACCCGAGCCGGTCTTTTGACCGAAGCGCCCTAACTCACACAATCGATCAGCAATCAAATTGGGACGCATACCGGGATTCTCGGCTGCCTGGCGCTTTCGAATTGCCCAGCCGATATCGTTGCCAGCGAGATCACCCATTTTGAACGGGCCCATCGCCATGCCGAATTTTTCCATGGCGCTATCGATCTGCTGCACCGACGCACCTTCTTCAAGCAACAATTGTGCTTCGTTGCCGTATTTGTTGATCATGCGGTTGCCGATAAAGCCATCGCACACGCCCGAAACGACCGCCGTTTTCTTGATCACTTTCGCCAGCTTCATCATCGTTGCCAGCACATCCGGCGCGGTCTTCGCCCCGCGCACGACTTCGAGCAGCTTCATGACGTTGGCCGGGCTGAAGAAATGCGCGCCGACCACATCCTGGGGCCGCTTGGTAAATGCGGCGATCTTGTTCAGATCTAAGGTGGAGGTGTTGCTGGCGAGAATCGCGCCTTGTTTGCACACGGCGTCGAGCTTTTCGAAGACCGCCTGCTTGACGCCGAGATCTTCGAACACCGCTTCAATCACCATATCCACGCTACTCATATCATCATACGAGAGCGTGGGCTTTAACAACGCAGTGCGTTGCTGAGCCTTTTCCGGCTTTAATTTTCCCTTGGCGACCTGGCTTTGATAAATCTTTGCAATTGACGCGACGCCGCGATCCAATGCTTCCTGTTTAGTTTCCAGCAGAACCACAGGAATACCCGCGTTCAGGAAGTTGATGGCAATACCCGAACCCATCGTGCCTGCGCCGATCACACCGACTGACTTGATCTGACGCGTGCCGGTGTCTTTTGGCAAATCAGCGATCTTGCTGGCGAGACGCTCGGAAAAGAACAAATGTCGCAACGCTTTGGATTCATCGCCCATCAGCAATTGCGCGAACAGATCGCGCTCGACCTTGAGGCCCGCGTCGAAGCTAGGCAGCATCGAAGCTTGCACGGCTTCCAGACATTTCAGCGGGGCAGGGTAGCCCTTGGACATCGCGCCGACCATGTTGCGTGCAAACAGAAAATAGGCGTCAGGCTTGGCATGCCGCACTTTCAAGTCGCGCACGCGCTTCAACGGCTTGGCGTCAGCGATTACCTTCTTGGCGAAAGCAAGCGCACCGTCAATCAAGCTGCCATCGACAAACTGATCGAACAAGGACGAACCCTTGAATTGTTCTGCAGGAACGATTGAACCGGAGACGATCAAATTCAGGGCGGCCTCAAGACCGATCAAGCGCGGTAAGCGTTGCGTGCCACCTGCACCGGGAATCAAGCCGAGTTTTACTTCGGGGAGCGCAACCTGTGCGCCGCCAACGACAACCCGGAAGTGACAGCCCAGTGCCAGTTCCAATCCGCCGCCCATGCAGTTGCCGCTGATCGCAGCGATGACTGGCTTAGTGGCGTTTTCGACGACATCAATCACGGAAGTCAGCGATGGCTCGGCGGACATGGCAGGCTCGCCGAATTCGCTGATATCGGCACCTGCCGAGAACCCGGCGTCATTGCCAATCAGCACAACCGCTAAAATGGCCGCGTCTGCTTCGGCGCGTTCAATGCCGCTGACGATGCCGCTGCGCACCGCATGGTTCAAGCCGTTCACCGGCGGGTTGTTGAATGCGATAACCGCAATCGCCCCGTGGGCCTGATACTGAATGACTTCTTGACTCATGTTTTCCTCGGCGATTTCTGCAAGTGAACGGACGTGCAAATATGTTGGCATGAAGAGTGCCACTGTATACCGTGAACGCCGGTGGCGCCAAGGCGGTGAAGCATCATGTGTCCACTAGAACATTGGCAAACGAATTGGCCGCACTTTGCGAACGCGCTCGGGTGCGCGATGTCTTCTTAAATTAAGCAGCACGGCGACCGCAAAACACTCCGCGCTACCCTCTGGCGTACCGGAAAAATCGCAAAACATATGAGCAATCCGCCTCAAGTCGTATGGCGGCTTCTGGCCGATTTTAATTGGGTCGTCAACAGGCAGCCCACGACCCACTTCTGACATACAGGAGCAGGTTCCAATTCGCGCGAAAGCGGACGTCCAAATCATATGATTGCCACCACGTTGAGGCAAATTTCATTAGCGCAGGCTTTGCAGTGTGCTCTTTAAATCCGGGTAGCTAAATACGAAACCCATTGCCAGCAACGCCACAGGAACGACCTTTTGGCCTTCCAACAGCAATTCCGGTTGTTCGTCTAACGCAAGGCGCATCATCTTAAAAACCATACATCGCTTGACTAGTTCGACCGTCATTTCTGCTTCTATCTTTGCGACTGTCGCCCATGAGGAAATTGCGTTCGTGTTGAAGGTTAAATCTTTGTTTCATCTACAAGACTATGAAAACGCGTATTGAACAAAACGCTGGAAAACTACCTTTCCCACAATTACGGGATCGACTTCTGCCATCAAAACGCGCATTTATTTTGATCTGCCGTCAAATCAATTGAGCTTGCCAACGTTAAATTTTGCCTTGAAATGAATTGAAGGTCTTCTGCAGCTCTGCCATCGCCGTTTTGCAGTCAGCCTGGCTCAGGGTATCGGCGCGTAATGTGGTTAATGCGCGGTCAATAGCCTTGTCCACGACGTGCCAATCATCCGCTGCGCGTGGCTTCAAGCCCGCTTCGGCCGAATCCCACGCCACTTCCAAATCTTTGATTCGCACTTTTGCTGCGGGCAGATCGCCCTTATCGACGATGCTGGCAACATCTGTCGCAATGCTGCTAAATGCGGACAGGTCACCCAGTTTGGATACAACCTTTGTTTGCGGCGCCGAGCTGACATTAGCCGGTGTTGTTGGAGCAGCCGTCGCAGTGTCGGTTGGCTTTGAACACCCTGCCACCAGTGCCAAGAAGGCAAAGGTCGAGGCAGCTGTAGTGGGCCGGATGAGAGAGAAAAAAGGGCGCATAATTTTTCCTAGCATTTTGAGGTTGAAAGATTGAAGGGCTGAGGTTATTCGGTGGATCGCGCGGCTCTGTCGATGCCCATGCCAAACTGTTCGACCGCCACCAGCGCCACGATCACAGTGAGGAACAATGCGCTAGTCCACATTGCCCCCATACCGAGGCCACCATAGGTTTTGTCCTGGGTGAGCATATCGCCGAGCGCAGCGCCAAATGGCCGTGTAAGGATGTAGGCAATCCAGAAGGTCAGCACGGCGTTGCCACCCAGGCGCCACGCCGCATAAGAGATCGCTATCAGCGCGCCGAATAACACTGAACCCCATTTGAAGCCAAGACCCAAGGCTTCGGTCGCCAGATCGCCAGCGGCCGTGCCGAGTGCAAACGTGCAAAGTATGGCAGACCAGTAAAACAACTCCCTCCTGCGCGTCAGAATATCGTGTATGGACAAGGTGCGCTCCACCCAATACCAGACCGCAAAAATCGCGGCCAGTAGGACGGCAAAGACCGAAGTGCTGACGTACAGGCTTACGCCGAGACGATCAGTGAGCAGGTCAGTGATCTGCGTACCAACCACGCTCACCAGCACGACGGTGAGCCAATAAATCCAGGGGGGGGTAGCATCGCGTTCTTAATTGCGTGAAAAGGGCAGCCGCCAACAGTACGCCCATGATGGCCTGGGTCGTGCCTTTGCCCCACCCTGCATTGACCGCGAGAAAGTCGGCACCCGTTTCACCAACTGTTGTGGACATAATCTTGACGACCCAAAACGGCAGCGTGACGTCGGGAACTTTGTTGAGCCAGTTTGACGTGGCGACTGGGGTCAGCATATTCACGACCTTATCTCTATCCTTGATAAATAAGCATCGTGAAATGGAACCAACGTCAGTCGCTTGGCCTGTGGCAATTTACAGAATAAGTCACGGGGGTCGCTATTCAATGCGCGGTAATTCACTTCTTCTTTGCCGCAGCTAAGTCGGCAGCGGCTTCAGCGGCCTGCGCTTTAGGGCCCTCGGACTTCTTCGATAGTAACTTGCCCGTGCCGGCATCGATGGCAATCTCGACGACCGAAGTCTTACCCGGTATCTTGATATCAAAAGTATAGATCAGGCAGCCGCCTTCTGACTCCAGTTCGGAACTCTCGACCTTGGCGGCGGCCACATTGACAGCCTTAAGCGCGGTTGTCTCCGCGGCTGCCTTGGTCACCTTGGCCAACGCCGGAAGCGCCGCATCTGCCATGCCCGCCTTTGGGTGAATTGTGCAGGGCAACGAGGCGGCGCTTGTGGCTATCGCAGCAATACTGGCTGAGCCAAGAAGCAAGGAGGCAGCAGTTGCCAGTAAAGCGTTATGGATATTTGCGTTGCTTCGTATCATGATGTAGCAAGTTGCTCGGTAGCAAATCCAACAAAGCTGCTATCGGGATTGGTCCCGATACAAATTGCGCCCCCAACCGTAAAGTCACGGTAAAGCTTTTCAACTGGCGAATAGAGAAGGAATGCGGTCTTCATAACTTTGACAGTTTCCAGATGACGAGTTATCGGGCACAGGCATCAGCCTCTTTACCTGCGGCAATTATTGCATGATCGATTGTCAATCCCACTGGCATTGATGCGAAGCGACCAATAGAGTCAATCGCAACCATGCAATCGCCTGCTTGAGTTGCGACGCCAAACGATGGTATCCCGTTCTTCCCGGCATATTCCCGGAGCGCGTTCGCCAAATCTTCAGCAATATTTTTTCCTATGTCCGAGCCGCGAAAGTATACGGTGAATGAACCGGGGTTCAGGTAGTAAGAATCGAGCGGAGAAGATTTGGAAATGATGTCGCGCAACGTGTAAGCACTATCCGCAGATAAACCCCCGCGTGCCGTCGCGAACAACACGGCAAGATGCACCGGCGCCACTTCTGGTTCCTTATCTTTGCGGCGCTTGAATATGCTGAGGAGACTCATGCTAGTCAATTTTCGTTGGTCTTCAATTCGGCTACTGGCGACCGCAGCCGTTCAGGCAATTGGTCTAGATGGCCAGATCGCAGACAGCCAAATCCGAATTCCCGTGGCATTGGGACACTTTGCCATTCATACGAGCACCAATTTTCGCAACTACGAAGTTCGTCGGCATCTTGCCGGTTCTGGGCACTGAGGGGGAAATCAAACCTCCCGTTGACTGCCACAGCTTGGCACGGATGTGCTGTCTTTCCTAGGTGCACGTAGCGAGTTGTAGTCAACAACTACCCAAAATGTGGGTATTATTGCAGCCTTCATCAACCGTCTCGCATGACAATGATCCGTAAGTTTCATTTCTCGTTCCTGTTGCCAATCTTGCTGGTGCTGGCCCAGCAAGGGGCGATTCTGCATGAACTCGGCCATTACCGAAGTGCGGCAATCCTTGCTGCGCGTCAGGGTCAAGCAAATAGCCAAGATCAGGATCAGCCTCCCGGAGCGCGCTGCGAGACATGTTTGCTCTACGCAGAGCTCGCCGGTGCCGCCACGCCGCATTTCCCGGCCTTTATTGCACCTCACCTCGCTTATGATTTCTGGCAGCAAGCCGAGGTTGCCCAACGCAGTACCGATATTCCCCTCGCCCGCAGTCGCGGGCCTCCCATCCTCCTCTGATCGTTGAACGCTTCAGCTGCGGTCGCGCCGGGATTTCGAGCGCGCCGTATTTCGTTCCATTTGTTCAGAGGAGTTTCACATGTTTGGACCCAAAGTCCATGCCTTGGCGGCCGCCATGGCAGTTATTTATCCAGCGCTAAGTGCGCATGCAGAACCTGCGGCCGGTGTTGTCAACGATGCGGCACCTGCGCGGAACACCACGCAAACCGGGACCGCAGAACGCGATGCCCCTGTGCAGCTTGCGCAGACCAATGCACCGGTGTCGGCCGACTTGCCGGTGAAAGTCGAGTCGGTCACGGTCGTCGCGCAAAAACTCAAGGAAGCGCGCATCAGCCTTTCTACCAAAGTCGGCACCTCCGTTTACTCCATCGACGACACCCTGGTTGACGCGATGGGTCGTGGCGCGGCAACGCCATTTGACGAAGTGCTGCTACGCATGCCCGGCGTAGACAAGGATTCCAAGGCATCCGGGTCACTGCACGTACGCGACGAGCACGGCAATGTGCAATATCGAATCAATGGCGTGCAGCTTCCCGAGAATATTTCCGGCTTCGGCACTTCGATCGATTCACGATATGTAAGCAAGCTAGATTTCATCACTGGCACTTTGCCGGCGCAGTATGGCCTACGAACGGCGGGGATTGTAGAAATCCAGACTCGAGAGGGCGGAACGAAGCAGGGTGGTCAGATCGGTTTCTTGGTGGGCACTAACCACTCTTTTGAGCCCAGCGCGCAACTTTTCGGCACGCTCGGCGCCTTCACCTACTATCTGTCCGGCAGTTACGTAACCAACAATTACGGTATTGAATTCCCCACGCCGGACCGTAGCAACCCGCACGATCAGACTCGTCAGGCGAAGTCCTTCGGTAATTTTTCTTATTACGTTGGCGACGACACTAGGCTAGGTTTCCTTTTTGGCACCTACAACGGCAAGTTTCAGATACCGGTCAATCCCAATCAGTTGCCAGCCTTTTCACTGACCGGATTCAGTAACGCCGACACCGGGTTCTCGACGCTGCCCTCATCGCAACTCAACCAGAACCAGACCGAGGTAAATCGCTTCTTCGTTGGAACACTGCAGCGCAGTATCGGCGCATTCGACTACCAGGTTTCTGCCTTTCACCAGTATTCCAACCTGCACTACAAGCCAGACCCGCAGGGCGATTTAATCTATCTTGGCACCGCATCTGATACCTTGCGCTCCAACGACGCAGACGGCGTCTCACTGGATTCGGCGTATAAGCTGAATATGAACCACACGGTGCGCTTTGGTGGCGGCTACACGCAGCAAAAGACCGTCAGTAACAATGCAGTCGGCGTGTTTCCGGTTGATGCCAACGGCAACCAGACATCGAGCGATCCAGTAGCAATCGCCGATTATTCAAGCAAATTGGGGAAGCTATTGAGCCTATATTTGCAAGATGAATGGCAGATAACGCCAAGTCTGACGGCGAATTTTGGCGCGCGTTTTGACCATGTAAAGGCATTCATCGACGAACAGCAACTCAGTCCGCGCCTCAACATCGCATATCAACTGACGCCTGATACCGCAGTCCACGCGGGTTATTCTCGCTATTTCACGCCACCACCACAGGAACTTGCCTCGCAACAAAGTATCAACCTCTACAGCAATACGACCAACCAGGCGTCGGTCGCCGTATCGGATAACGTCAAGTCCGAGCGGACCCACTACTTCGATGTGGGGCTGGTACAAAAAATTACGCCCAGTCTGACTGTCACCACAGATGTCTACTATAAGAAAATCCGCAACTTGGTCGATGAAGGCCAATTCGGTGCAGCGCTGATTCTGTCTCCGTTCAACTACCAACGTGGCTATGCGCGCGGGATTGAGGTTGCGGCGACCTACACCGACAAACAACTGACTGCCTACGTCAATCTTGGCCTTCAGAAGGCGCAAGGCAGGAACATCATATCTGGACAGGCCTTGTTCGGACCCGACCGGCTGGCGTATATCTCCAATAATTTTGTCTATCTGGATCACAATCAAACCTATTCTGTGTCCACTGGGGTCAGCTATCGGTTTGGCGCTGATCAATTGAGCGCGGACGCAATTTTAGGTAGCGGATTGCGTCGAACCGGGGACGACAATATTCCGAACGGACAAGCGCTACCGCATTACGGAGTCGTGAACACAACTTACACGCACACTTGGAAAGCGACTGCTATCGGGGAAGTTCAAGGCCGAATTGGGGTCCTCAACGCCTTCGATAAAGCCTATCAGCTTCGCGACGGCACGGGTGTTGGCGTAGGTGCACCGCAGTGGGCATCGCGGCGCACATTATTTGGTGCGCTGTCGCTGACGTTCTAACCTTTGATTGTCAGCGCGCGAACCGGTTAAGACAAGGTGTGCGATTCGTCCGGCTCACGGAATTCGCGGACAAGTGGCTCTGTGATTCGGTGGATGCTTGAAGTGAAATGCGTACAGTTTCTGGCGCAGACCGGATAATTTTACTCGCGCTGACAATGACCGCTTCCGAGAAAATTCTACTTCCTCTGCTGTTAAGGATTGTAGGACGTCTGCCCGTCACGCGGCAAATGGTGAGCACGTGACGAAGCCCGCCGGGCAGACGTCCTACAATCCTCGGGGGAGGAAACCGCGGGATGTACCGCATTGGTCAGCGCAGGCGACGAATGCCTATGGCGATTGGATGACTAACGCTGCTGCCCGAACGAGCTTTGCGAACGGCAAACTGAACGGAGGCATCGTTCTATATCCGTAGGGCGGTGTGTGACGTTGGATTTGTACGCAAAAAATCCAGCGTGAAATACCCTGATTAATGCGCCTGGCAAAACCGTCCACACTCGGCTGCGCACGTGGCACAGCAGACGGTCGGCATCGAGAGGGTCGTGAATTCAGGTTACGCATCGCAGCGGTGGTGGTGCACGGATCGTCTGTCCGCGCGCGAGGGTCTCAAGGACGATCATGGTTGCCCCGCAACACCGGCAGACGAAATGAGGTTGCAACGAACCGGGTTGGGCAATCGGCTGCGTCGCCGGCGGCTTGGTGACGACCGGCACCTTCAGCAAAGTACGTATCTGGGCGAGCTTGCCCTTGCGTCCGGCATTGGCGACTAGTCCGTAGTGGCGGATACGATGAAAGCCGCCGGGCAATACATGCAGGAGGAAACGGCGCAGGAATTCTCCCGCATCGAGGGTCATGGTCTTGTAGCGCGTCCTGCCCTTGTCCCGGTAATCCTTCCAGCCGAAGGTGACCCGGCCTTCCTCCAGGGTGAGGAGCCGACTGTTGGAGATAGCCACCCGATGCGTATAGCGCGACAGATACGCAAGCACCGCTTCGGGTCCGGCAAAGGGGCGCTTGGCATAGACCACCCATTCGCACTTCTGCAGCGGTGCCAGCCAGTCGGCGAAGGCCGCGGCGTCGGCGAGCGGCGCGTGCTCGCCGAAGAAACTCAACGCGCCCGCGCCATGCGCCCGGGTCAGCTCCTCGAGGAAGCGCCGACGAAACAGCCGCGAGAGCACCCGCACCGAAAGGAAGAACCCAGGCTTGCAAGCGATCCAGCGCTCCCCATCCGGTGACAGCCCGCCACCGGGGACGATGCCGTGCACGTGGGGGTGATGGGTCAGCGCCGAACCCCAGGTATGCAGGACCAGCGTTGCGCCGATCCGGGCACCGAGGTGTTTGGGGTCCGCAGCGATGGTGCGCAAGGTCTCCGCTGCCACGTCGAACAAGAGGCCATAGAGCACGGCCTTGTTGGTATAAGCGATCGCACTGATCGGTGCCGGCAAGGTGAACACCACGTGGTAATACTCGACTGGCAGGAGATCGGCCTGCCGTGCTTCGAGCCAGCGTTGTGCAGCGCTTGCCTGGCACTTCGGGCAATGCCGGTTGCGACAGGAGTTGTAGGCAATCTCGACCTGCTCGCAGGCATTACAGCGCAACACATGTCCCCCCAGTGCCGCGGTGCGGCACTGTTCGATGGCCGACATGACCTTTACCTGTCCCAAGCTCAGGTGTCCTTGCTGGGATTGGCGCCAGGCCGGCCCGTGGGCGCGGAAGATGTCCGCGACCTCGAGGGCGCAACGCCCCACGGGAATCTACGCCGGGTGCGGGGACTCGAGGGGACTGACCACGTCGCGCAGGAGGTCGGTGGCAACCTGGGTATAGAGTGCTGTCGTTTCCAACTTCTTGTGGCCGAGCAGGACTTGGATCACGCGGATGTCGACTTTCTGTTCGAGCAGGTGCGTGGCGAAGCTGTGGCGCCTATTCCGATGACGGAATAGGCGCCACTATCCCGCGCTCCGGAATATGCCGCGTCTAATTCGGTCACCCTTGCAGATGGCGGCGAATTGACGTGATTTACGCGGCATAGTTGCATCACCAGCCACGCTTCGTGGTGTGACTGGAGATTTTTATGATTGATACATTGAGTGACCTGCGCCGCCAAGCGCAGACGGGATCGTGTTCGACGATTGTTCAAGCGTTCATCGAACAACAGCAGTCTCTAGGATACGCAAACAAATCGATGAAGCTGTCGAGCCGTCTGGTCAATGATTACGCGGTTTGGCTTGATCAGCGAGGCATTGACGGTGACAGCCTTACTGAGGCGCATGCAACCGGCTACCTCGATGAACGTTGGCTGCACAGACGACGCAGGCGCGGCGATGTGTTCACGCTCCACGCGTTTGACCGGCTTGTCGCTCCCGATGGATACAAAGTAGGCGCCTTGCACGAGGCTTCGATTACGCCTGCTCGTCGAGTGCGGCTGGAATTTGAACACTATCTAAGGCACGACCGCGGACTTGCCGCAGCGTCAATTCGCTTGTATGGCGACTCTGTCGGTCGCTTTCTTGACAGCTCTTTTGCCGATGCAGCGGTGCAACTCGATCAGCTTACTGCGGTGGATGTGATTCGCTTTGTGACGGCCGAAGCGGCACGTATGCACCACCCGAAGCGATCCCAGGTCATGACAACAGCTTTGCGCTCGTTCCTTCAGTATGGTCGATACCTTGGCGAAATCATCGCCGACTTGCATTCCTGTGTGCCAACGGTGGCGAATTGGTCAAAGGCCGCAATCCCCAAATCGATATCACGCGTTCAAGTACAGTGCCTGCTGGGCGTGTGTGACCAACAGAGCGGTGCCGGCAATCGAGACTATGCAATGCTGTTGCTGATCGCACGACTCGGACTGCGTGCCAGCGAAGTGGTCGGCCTGACGCTCGATGACATTGATTTGACCGTGGGCGTCATTCAAATACGAGGCCCGGCACAACGAGTAGACCGTCTGCCGCTTCCAGCCGATGTCGGCGCAGCCTTGGTTGACTACTTGCGCCATTGGCGCCCCGCATGTACTGGGCGCAGCGTATTCATCCGTAGTCGAGCACCCCGGCGCGCACTGCTCGGACCAAGTGCCGTCAGCTGCATCGTAATGCGAGCCCTGCGACGCGCCGGAATCGATTCACCCACCAAGGGAGCACACCTGTTGCGCCACTCGCTGGCTACGCAGATGCTCGCTGGCGGCGCGTCTCTCGGCGAAATCGCGGAGATCCTGCGCCATCGTAACCAGCAAACCATCTCGATTTATGCCAAGGTCGATCTCACGTCCTTGCAAACACTGGCGTTGCCGTGGCCCGGCGGTGTGCGATGAAGCCACTGACCAAAGCGATCCACGATTATCTGGCGTTGAGACGCAGCCTGGGATTCAAGCTTCACGGTGCCGGAATGGAACTGGCGAAGTTCGCCGCCTTCATGGGACAGCACAACACTGAACATATCTCCACTCAATTGGCGCTGGAGTGGGCACAACTGCCCAGCAATACGCAGCCGACATACTGGGCACAGCGTCTGAGCTATGTGCGATGTTTCGCGCGCCATCACGCCGCCAGTGACCCCTGCACCGAAATTCCACCTCCTAGCTTGCTGCCGTTTCGTGCAGCCCGTGCTCATCCCTATCTGTATTCGCTGGTCGAGATAGAGCAACTACTCGAGCATGCACTGCAATTGTCACCAAACACAGAGCTGCGCCGATGGACGTACCACGCACTGTTGGGCCTGCTGAGCGTGACCGGTCTGCGCGTGGGTGAGGCGCTGCGGTTGAAGACTGAAGACGTCGATCTCGACACCGGTGTACTCACCGTACGTGGCACCAAGTTCGGCAAATCACGCCTGGTGCCTATTCACGCATCGACCCGGGAGGTCTTGGCAAACTATCGGGCGCACCGAACAAACCTACTGGGTGAGCGCGATGCAACCCATTTCTTTGTAACCCGAACCGGCCATTCACTCGACGGTGGCGACGTACGTCGCACCTTCTACCGCTTGTCACGTCAAATTGGACTGCGTGCAATCAATGACAGCCATGGACCGCGTCTGCACGACTTTCGCCATCGATTCGCCGTCGAAAGCCTGCTGGGTTGGTACCACTCGGGGCAAGACGTCGAGCGCCGTCTGCCGGTGCTGTCGACCCATCTGGGACATGTGCGCGTCAGCGACACCTACTGGTATCTCAGCGCACATCCAGAGCTCATGAAACTGGCGATGACTCGTATGGAGCAACGCTGGGAGGGACGACAATGACCACGCCCAGTTTCTCGCCGCTACTGCAAGCATTCTTTACGCAGCGCTTGATGCAGCAACGCCAGGCCAGCCCGCACACGATTGGCTCATATCGGGACAGCTTTCGGTTGCTATTGCAGTTCGCGGATAAGCGTCTCGGCGCTGCGCCCCAGAAGTTGACCTTCGAACAAGTCGACGCACCGTTGATCACGGCATTCCTCGAAGACATGCAGACCAGTCGCGGTATTAGCAATGCAAGCCGAAACCTGAGACTGACCGCCATTCGTTCGTTCTTTCGGTATGCCGCCTTTGAGATGCCCTCCCACGCTGCCCAAATTCAACGGGTTCTGGCCATCCCGAACAAGCGATTCATGCGCACACAGATCGGGTTTCTCACAAGATGCGAAGTTGACGCACTTCTGCGTGCCGCAGACCTAGACTCGCGCTCGGGACGGCGTGACCATGCGCTCATGCTGCTTGCCGTTCAGACAGGATTGCGCTTATCGGAGATCACGGGATTGTGTCGCAAAGCCGTTTACCTTGGCACTGGAGCCCATGTGCGTGTGCTTGGCAAGGGCCGCAAGGAGCGATCAACGCCGTTGACCAAGGCCACAACGGCTGTTCTGCGAGCCTGGCTCGCAGAGATAGAGCTTGGTGATGATGCGATCGTCTTTCCCAGCGCGCGAGGCCTTCGCCTGAGCGCTGATGGAGTGCAGTATCTACTAACCAAGCACGTTGCAATTGCCAGGCAGACTTGTGATTCGCTGGGAAGTAAACGTGTTACAGCGCACGTGCTTCGTCACACGACGGCAATGGATCTTCTGCAGTCAGGAGTGGAGCGCACCGTCATCGCCTTGTGGCTCGGACATGAATCGATTGAGACCACGCAAATCTACCTCGATGCAAATCTTGAGATGAAGCAAGCCGCACTGGATAAAGTTGAACCACAACCCGGGCGGGTGGGTCGATTCCGAGCAGATGACCAACTACTGGCGTTTCTCAAAAATTTGTAACCCCATGGAATATGCCGCGTAAATCACGTCAATTCGCCGCCATCTGCAAGGGTGACCGAATTAGACGCGGCCTATTCCGGAGCGCGGGATAGTGGCGCAGGGTGTGCATCGAGACGCGCTTGTCGATGTTGGCGTCGAGGGCGGCGGCGTGGATGGCCCGGTTGAGCTGGCGCGTGCTAGCCGCCTCGATCGGGTTGCGTCCCGGGAACAGCCACCCGCCTTCGAGAATCCGGCCTTGGGCACGGGCAACTTTCCACCACGTGCGCAGGCGCTCAAGCAGTACTGGGGGAAGCATGGCGTAGCGGTCCTTGTGTCCCTTGCCCTGTTCGATGCGAAGTGTCATGCGCTCGCTGTCGATGTCGCTCACCTTCAGCCCGACCACTTCGCTCACGCGCAGTCCCGCGCCGTAGGCCACCGAAAGCGCCGTCTGGTGCTTCAGGTTGCGGGTGGCTGCGATCAGCCGGGCGACTTCTTCGCGGCTTAGCACCACGGGGAGTGTGCGCGGCACGTGCACTGGTTGCATCTTGGCCATCAGCTCGGCCT
>JBBQFL010000055.1:0-26696 GCA_038321965.1 Burkholderiales bacterium
ACAATTTGACGATGAAAAAAGGAGTTACTACGATCACAGAAACGATATAGTTATCCACAGTTGACTGGATTCATGTCAGCAAAAGCCCCTTGTCAAAATTCAACCGGCACAGGTGCTCAAAATTCATCCGGCGCCAACACCCATTATGATTCAATGATGTACACAAGTTGTTTAGGCCTGAATTTTACCGTGGAGCGTTTTACTTTATGGACCTATGGCCTTGCTAGGCCAGCACGTCTCTCGCCTCGTCCAGATGCTCTGCCATGTCATCGGCATCTATTACTTCGCGCGGTGACGCATCGCGAAACGAGAACATGCCGACCACTTTGCCACCCGGCGCGACGATGGGCAAATGACGAAAGCGACGTTCTTTCATCAGCAGTACGGCATCACAAACGCTCATTTCTCGTGGCACCGTGAGTGGATTTCTGGTCATGACGGCCGATACCAGCGTACTTGCCGGATCGAGTGATTTGGCAACGACCTTTGTCAACAGATCGCGCTCCGTAAAAATACCCATCGGACCACCGTCCTCGTTAAGAATGAGCACGCTGCCACTTTGGGAGCGTGTCATAACGCACGCCGCCTGAAAAACTGTCGCATCAGGCACTGTTGTAATCAGATGCTTGCGCGAAATGGATTGGTAAACCGTGCGGTCGTTCATGCTTCTTCTCCTCAAGAGCTTGCGTTGAATGAGAAGACTCATTCTATGCTTCTGCCAGGAACGCGTTGAAGCAGTCGCACCACAATTTGGAGAACTGCCGAACTCCACGTCTTATGCAGGACCAGCACAAGTTTTCGCGTCGACGGGTGCCACCCCCATCGTCGAAAACTAACGTCATCGAGATGGCCAGTCTTGGGACCGTGCCCCGCATTATAAAATTACGAGAACCGAGGGCGTTGCCATTCAGCCGAATAGCGTACCTTGCACAGCTTGCCCAGGTACCTTGAATTGCGAGCAGTCAAGCCTCTGCAGATCGCGTCTACCGCTGTTGTTCAAATCCAGTCGTTGACATGCCTTCTTAAACCGCTGTGCGAGCAGATCCGAAAATATCCCTTCGCCTCGCATACGAGAACCAAATTCTGGATCATTATCTCGACCGCCACGCATTTCCTGTACACGCGACATGACGTGCGCTGCCTTGAGTGGGAAATGTGTCAGCAGCCAATCCCGAAAAATGTCCTTGAGTTCCCATGGTAAACGCAGTAGGATATATCCGGCGTTGGTTGCGCCCATTGTGCGTCCAGCTTCAAGCAAAGCTTCAAGTTCGTGATCGGTCAGGAACGGAATGACAGGGGCGACATTGATGCTGACTGGAATCCCCGCTTCTGCCAGCCGTTTAATCGTTAGCATCCTTCGCGCCGGTGCCGACGTGCGCGGTTCAAGGTATCGCGATATCTGATGATCCAGGGTTGTGATGGACAGGGCTACATGAACCAGATTCCGTTCGGCCATTGTCTGAAGAATGTCGATATCCCGCTCGATCAGGGCCGATTTGGTAATCAGACCAACCGGTTGATTAAATGAAGACATGATTTCCAGGCATTGGCGCGTTAATTTGAAGTCACGTTCGCACGGTTGAAACGCATCGGTTATGACCCCCATACTGATGACATCCGGCTCGTAACCCGGTCTTGAAAGTTCTTTTTGCAGCAATTCAGGCGCGTTCACCTTGGCGAAAATACGTGTTTCAAAATCCAACCCTGGCGATAGACCGAGGTATGAATGCGTTGGCCGTGCAAAGCAGTAAACACAGCCATGTTCACAGCCCCGGTAAGGATTGAGTGAATAGCGAAAAGGAATATCGGGCGAATTGACTGGGTTGATGATGCTCTTGGCCTGTTCATGTGTAACGACGGTTTTTAGCGAACGATTTTCCTGCTCGTCTTCCTGCTCTTCCCAGCCATCGTCAAAGCACTCTCGCTGCCATTTTTCAAAGCGCCCTTCCAGATTTAGTGCTGCTCCCCGCCCCTTGTATGCTCGATCGCGGTGTATGTCAGCGGAGACGCTGGTAGTCTTTAGTGCCATGAAGAACCTCAACAGGCGTGAATATGGCCAATAATGGAATAGCGGCTTGACTATAAAACTGTATATGCATAAGGGGTATCCACTTAGCTCCAGCGGATGCCATGTACTGGATGGATATCCAGCTTTTCCGTATTCTATCGAATACCCTGAGATGTTCAAGCCTTAAGCTGGGTTTTGCGCTTGGTGGGCTTGCTGCACTTGGTGTGACTTGCTACCTGCGCATACGTCACGGGCTGTGTGGACACCGCCTGCTGCAGTAGCCTGTAGAACAGCATTCCGCGTGAACTCGATGTGCGCCGATTGAAGCGAAACACGAACTCATCCAAGTAGGCATCCAAATGTTCGGGTTGCACCGAACCGTGGTGCGTACCCAGAATCCAGCGCTGTACAAGCGCTGCAACTCGATGCACCCCGGCCATGGACACATGGGCTGGCACGTCCGAGCCAAGCATCACCGTGCGCTGATGGGGGTAGCCCAATTCCCCCAACGACAGATAGGCAGCCGAGCCATCAGTGTGAACCTGGGTGCCGGGCTCGACCACCTCCTGCACGAACGGAATCACGCAGGCGGCTGAGTCATTGTTGATGCGGCGCAGACGGATTCGCCCGAACCCTTTGGGCTGCAGCGTCTCCACGGCTATAACTATCTGAATTTTCGTCGTCTTGCTCTTGCGCCCCACCGGGGAGACGGGGGTCTGGCGGTCAGTGATGGCCAGATAGGTTTCATCAACTTCGACCTTGCCTTTCAGTTGCTCGCGGCCCGGGCGGACCATCGCACGACGAAACCGGTGCAGCATGGTCCAGGCGGTTTGGTAGCTGCCCAGGCCCAGCACACGCTGCAGTCCCAAAGCGCTCACGCCCTGCTTTTGATTGGTCAGATACCACGCCGCAGCCAGCCACACGCGCAAGGGCGTGCGGGTCTTGTCAAAAATGGTTCCCGCGGTCACTGTGCTTTGTCGTTGGCAGTCGCGACACATCAGCCGGGTGCGGCTGGCGCGGTAGGCCTCGGCAACACTGCCGCAGCTCGGGCAGATAAATCCGTTCGCCCATCGTAGCTTCTCCAGGTAGGCTAGGCAGGCTTCCTCCGTGGCAAACCAATCGAGAAAATCGTTCCAGTTTTGGGGCTAGTCCTTGCAAGGGATTGGCGCCACAATATGGGTTTCCATCCAGCTATTTTGCATCAACTGGAGCTAAGTGGATACCCCTTATATGCATACAGCTTTATAGTCAAGCTGAATAGCTGGTCGCGTTTTAGGCGCGACCGCGAAAAGTGTCTTTGAGCGTTATCCGGAATAGAGTAAATTCCGTACAGCAGCAATTACAAACAACAAGGGTGCTTCCATGGGACTAAGAACAAAATTCAACCTCGTGCTGCTGATCGTCTTCACGCTCGGGCTCGCCGTAACCGGCTACATTTCTTATACGCTGCTTCAACAAAATGCGAGGGATGAAGTCTTCCGCAATGCAGGCCTCATCATGGAGGCAACACTTTCCATGCGCGACTACACCCAAAAGCAAGTGAGTCCTCATCTGGACTATCAGCCGGATACCTTTCTTCCGCAGAGCGTGCCGGCATTTGCGGCAACAGAAATGATGAACGTGTTGCGCAAGAAATACGCTGATTACAATTACAAGGAAGCTGTGCTCAATCCCACAAATCTGCGTGACCGCGCGGTCGAGTGGGAAGCCGATCTGGTTAACGCCTTTCGCAGTGATGCAGCCAAAACTGACCTTAGTGGCACGCGCATGTCTGCGGCCGGGCCATCGCTATATCTGGCGCGGCCGATACGGGTCGTTGACGAGGGATGCCTGGTTTGCCATAGCACGCCCGATAAAGCGCCTGCCGCGATGACGGTAAAGTACGGTAGTAACAACGGTTTTGGCTGGAAGGTCAATGAAATCATTGGTGCCCAGGTGGTGTCGGTGCCGATGTCGCTGCCGATTGAAAATGCCAATCGGGCGTTTGTCACGTTTATGGCCTCGTTGACAGGCGTTTTCGTGGTGTTATTTGTCATCTTGAACGTGATGCTGTCATTCCTGATCGTGCGCCCAATTACGGATATGTCGGAAGCGGCCAATGAAATCAGCACGGGGAATATGGATATTCCCGAATTTCCGGACAAAGGCCGTGACGAAATGGCGCTGCTGGCCAAATCGTTCAATCGTATGCGCCGCAGCCTGCAAAAGGCCATTTCACTAATAGATGAATGACGTTTAAAAAATTAATGCGTATTTAATGATGCCGAACGCAGTTCAAAGTTTGCCTGATGGGCATTTGATCAATGAATACGTGATCGACAAGCTGGTTGGCGTAGGCGGATTCGGGCTTACCTACCTCGCCACCGATCAGAACCTCAATTTACCGGTCGCCCTTAAGGAGTACTTTCCAACCGACATTGCCAGGCGCGGCGGCGAAAGCGACGACGACACATCCATCCGGCCGACATCGGACACACACCGCGATACCTTTCAGTGGGGGTTGACGCGCTTTCTTGACGAGGCTAGAACGCTGGCAACGTTTCGCCACCCAAATATTGTTCGCGTCATGCGCTTCTTTCAAGCCAATGCCACGGCCTATATGGTGATGGAGTATGTGCAGGGCGCGTCGCTGGCTGACTGGATACGTACCCGTCGCCCGTTGCCACAGGCGGCAATTGAGAGAATTGCCCTGCCCCTGATCGATGGCTTGGGGACGATTCACCGTACGACCTATCTTCATCGTGATGTAAAGCCGAGCAATATCTACATCCGTGAAGATGGCAGCCCGGTGCTGCTGGATTTCGGCTCCGCTCGATCGACCAGCGGTGGTGGCGATCTAACGGCCATCGTTAGTCCCGGATATGCGCCGGTAGAGCAATACAGCGAATCTAGCGCTCAGGGGCCATGGACAGATCTCTATGCCATGGGTGGCGTCATGTATTGGATGGTCACCGGGAAAAAGCCGGTTGACGCTACCGCGCGCTTGAAGAACGATCCACAGCCGCCTGCCGCCGATATTGGTGATTCGGCGTTGTACTCCAGCGAATTCCTTCACACCATCGATTGGGCGCTGCGACCCGATGAGCTGCAACGTCCCCAATCGAGCGAAGAATTGCTGGCACGATTGCGCAGCGTGGCATCCGCATCGTCCCAAAGCGTGGCTGCAAGCGAAACACCGAGCTATCTTGATCTTGATCGAACCCAACCGCTTGGGTTGCCGACTTCCACGGCACACACGCGGACTGTGCCAGCTGCGCAGGAGCAGCCGACCTCCATACCACTCGAAGCCTCGCAGTTGAAAGAGGTCGAGTCCGAACTGGCAAAGTTTATCGGGCCGCTGGCTGCCATGCTGGTACGTAAGGCAGCCAAAAACAACAACAGCATTGAAGCAGTGGTTGAAGCGGTGGCGCGTGAAATTGATGACGAGGGCGAGCGAAATACATTTACGCTGCGGATGAAGGATGCCGCGCGCGCGTCTCCTTCGATACCGTCAAGTGATGACCGCTCGGAGGTTCCCACTCAACTCGCCGCATCAAGATTTGACATCAGTGTTCTTGAGCGCGCGGAAAAACGCCTCGCGCAGCACATCGGCGCGATTGCACGTGTCATCGTAAAGAAAGCCGCGATGAGGGCGCGGGACGAAGGGGAGCTCTACCTCATCATCGCCGATGAAATTGAAGATCAGGCCGACCGCAAAGCTTTTATCAAGAAGGCAATCTCCGCCTCAAGAAAGGTGTAACACAACCAGTGGCGGGCTTCCCAGGCACAAAAGGCCCGAAACGTCGCGCCAGTCAACGAGTTTCGCTTTTTTTGCTTGAGTTTGCGCGTTTCGGATTTTTCTGGTGCACAGTTGCCTAGTGAGCTGCGCCGCGTCAAGTAAACTCACGTTTTCGCGCCGTTTGGCCGATTTCCCTCTCCGCGCCGTGAATCACTTCCCACAAAAACCCGCCCCGTCCACGAAGTTTTTTAGTAATCGCCAGCCATGTGCGGATTGAGCGGCTTCGTCGACCTCGCCGGTGCGACGCCCGAACCGAATGATGTAATTCGACGAATGAACCGGCGGCTCATTCACCGTGGGCCGGACGCCGAAGGTTATTTCCAGCAGGGGCCTGTGTTTTTGGGACACCGTCGCCTCAGTGTGATCGATATCGCGTCCAGCCTGCAGCCGATGAGTACGGCAGATGGCCGCCACACCATCGTTTATAACGGCGAGGTTTACAACTATCGCGAACTACGCAAGCAGCTTCAGGCGGCTGGCCACGTATTTCGCACCGCTGGCGATACTGAAGTAGCTCTACAGGTCATCGCGCAATGGCAGGATGCTGCACTCAGTCACCTACAAGGCATGTTTTCTTTTGCCGCTTGGGACGCCGACCGGCAATCGTTGCTCGCCGCTCGCGACCATTTGGGTGTCAAGCCATTTCATTATTACTGGGACGGCAAGCTGTTCGCGTTTGCGTCCGAACTGAAAGCGCTGCTGGAGCACCCGGGGGTACCGAAAGTCATTGATCTGGATGCACTTGGCCTGTTCCTGGAGTGTCAGTACATTCCGGCACCCCTCACCATCTATAGGCATATCTACAAACTGCCTGCGGCGCATGCGCTGCGGCTTGAAAATGGCGAGCTGAAAATCTGGCAGTACTGGAACCTCGATTACAGCCACAAGCCCGCCTGGGATGAAACTGAATCGCTGTCGCGGCTGGATAGCGAATTGCGCCGCTCGATTGAGGCCATGCTGGTTGCCGATGTACCGCTTGGTGCTTTTGTCAGCGGCGGCATCGATTCAAGTGTGGTTGCCGCGCTCATGACCGACATCACAGGAAAGCCAATCGAAACTTTCAATCTTGGTTTTCTACATGGTGATCGTTCCGCAGACACTTCTCAGAGCGAGCATGAGGAAGCGGGATTGGTCGCAAAGCACATTGGCAGCCACCATCATGCCTTGATGGTCACGTCTGAAGATGTGTTGGACGCTTTTGACAGCTGGGTCGATGTGTTCGACGAGCCCTTCGGCGATCAAGCGGCACTGCCGACGATGCTGCTGTCAAAACTCACCCGGCAGCACGTAACGGTTGCATTGACCGGGGAAGGTGCGGACGAATTGTTTTCCGGTTACGCCAACTATGCCAAGCGCGTCAAGGAGGAGCGCATTTCGGCCGTACTGGGACATCGAAATTCGCCCATGCGTGCGTTGGTGCCGCATTTGCCGGCGCTCTGGCAAAAGGACCGGGTAGTCAAAGCGTTGGGGCTTCCGCTATCACAGCGCTACGCAACGATTCCAAATTTATTTGACCGTGCGACGCACCCTGCCCTGTTTTCTGATGCGCTGCTTTCGCACCAGAAAACACGCATTGCCGATTACGCGGCCCGAGTTTTTGACGAATGCAATACTTCCAGCTATCTGGAAAAAATAATGAACGTCGATATGCGCTTGTGGCTGCCCGACGATCTGCTGACTAAAGTGGATCGCGCCACGATGGCGTTTTCATTGGAGGCGCGAGTACCCTATCTGGACCATAAGTTTGTTGAATTCGTGGCGCAACTGAATCCAGCCGTGAAGCAGCGCGGCAAGACGACGAAGTATTTACTCAAAAAACTTGCTGAAAAATACCTGCCGCACGACATCATCTACCGCCCAAAGCAAGGGTTTGTCATGCCGCTCACCCAATGGCTGGAGGGAGGATTGAAGCCTAAAATGGAGCGAGCAATGAGTGCCAACGGGCTCGACAAACGTGGCCTGTTTCGGCGGGGCGCACTACAAAACGTAATCCAGGAACATCGTGCGGGGCGCAGCAATCACGCAGGGCGCTTGTGGGCGCTGACGGTGCTGGAGTTGTGGTTTGAAAGGTATGCGCCTGATTTTGAGCTTTGATCTGTTTGCTGTACTACGACACGCCGCGAAACACGATGTAATTCCGCGCAGAGTAATTCCACAAGAACACCACCCCGGTACCGATCAACTTGGATAGCATCAGTTCCACGCCCAGCTTCTCGATGCAAGCGAAGAGAATGAGCTGATTCAGCGCCAAACCGACGAGGCTGACCGCGTAGACATACGCGAGCTCAGTTTTCTTGGTGTAGCGGGCGCCGCTTTGGAAGACAAAGCGAATGCTCAAAAAATAATTCGCCACGGTAGCCAGCGCGAAGCCGATGCATGCCACCACAAAATAGTTGTAACCGAGCATCTTGGCGAAGACAAAGAAGATACCGATGTCAATGGCAGCCGAGGCGCCCCCGACAAAAAAATAGCGGACGATCTTCAACGAAAGACGTTGTATTTGACGATGCAGTAAATCGCGCGAACACCATCGCGCCAGCCTATTTTCTTGCCTTCTTCGTAGGTACGTCCGTAATACGAAATCCCGACTTCATAAATGCGGCAGCCCAGCTTGGCCACCTTGGCGGTGATTTCTGGCTCAAACCCAAAACGGTTCTCTTCTATCGTGATGCCCTGAATGATTTCACGGCGGAATACTTTGTAACAAGTTTCCATATCAGTCAGATTGATATTGGTAAATACATTCGACATCAGCGTCAATACACCGTTGCCGACCCGATGCCAGAAATACACCACGCGATGCGCCCCTTCGCCCATGAAGCGGGAGCCGAAAACGACATCCGCCTTCCCGGCGAGAATTGGCACGACCAACCGGGGATATTCTTGCGGATCGTATTCGAGATCGGCATCCTGGATGATGACCAGATCGCCAGTAGCGGCAGCGATACCTGCCCTCAGTGCTGCACCCTTGCCACGGTTGATGTCTTGATAAATGATCTGATCAACCAGGTCCGCGAATTCAGCACGCAGGTATTCCCGTGTCCCATCGGTAGAGCAATCGTCCACGATGATTATTTCCTTGGGCTCATAGGGCGCGCTTCTTACGGCATCAACAACCTGGCGAATGGTTGCGCGCTCGTTGTAGCAAGGAATGACGACTGATAATTTCATTGGGGTGGATTGATAGTCTAGATGTGTTTCGATGCGGTCTGGCGAGGTGCCGAGCAGATTTTAACTGTCTTTTTGTTCGCGTCGAATGAGATACCAGGTCGGCTTATGATTCGCTGTTGTTCGACGAGGGCTTACTTTATAGAGAACCATCAGGGCGGATGGAAGCGTTTCAGCTTGCACTAGAAACGCACACGGATGCAGTAACATGTGCCATCTATTTTCAATCTGAGCCGCTTTCGCATGCCGCAAGAATTGTTGTCTCAAATTATCGTTGGCGACCCGGCGAAAGACGATATCGTCGCCCACCCATTGATTGTCATCGTCAGCGGCAGTGAGTATGGCACCGTAGAAATCTGGCTAACAACGCTGATCGACGCATCGGTGGCGTCGGATCTATATATTTGGTTTTTTGTTTCGCCAAGCGAATTGGTGGCGACCGAAGCAATACTCCGTCGGCTATCTGCAAAGGTGAAAGTTTCCGCAATTGCACTGGCTACTGCGACTGATTTTGCAGCCACATTGAGCAATGTAGCCAACGAGTTTGACAATGCCGATTTCGCATTCATTGCCGCTGGCGCAAGTATTCCATTTGCCTGGGACGCTCGGCTACGAAAAACCGTCTATGCATCCGCGCGGAATGCGATCGCGACAAGTCTTTGCGATATTCATCCACTTTTCACATTGGTTGACGAGCAATTGCGTGAAACAGGTGCCGCACCTGACCTGATTGACCGCAGTGCTTATGTAATGGGCAATCGCAGCTATTACGATGTTCCGCGCGTGCACTCCATTTGCACGTACTTGCGTCGTGACGCGTTGAATTTAGTATTAGCGGAATTTACGCCGGGCGATATTCAAGCGACACTGGACCGACTAACCCGCCGTCTTAGGGCACGTGGATGGCACACAGTTCTTTGTGATTTTTTGTATGTCGGCAATCCACACAAAGCTTCAACGATATCTCCATTGTCATCGGCGCTCGACGCGGTCGAAGAACATGCTTTCTTGCTCAATCACCCTCTCGCTGGGCTCAGGCGAACCGTCAATGCCGCATTGAGAGCAGGCATCAAAAGCGTTTCAACGCCGGCGCTCGATTCTAAGCCCGTGCTGCTCCACGTCATGCATTTTTGGGGCGGTGGCCTCGACAAATGGGTGCGCGATTTCGGGCATGCAGATGACGGGCGAACTAATCTGGTGTTTAGTTCTTACCGTATTGGCGAACAAGGTGGCCAGCGTTTGGTCCTGTATTCCGATCCAGCTGATCCCAATCCAATCCGCGTCTGGGACATTGCCCAGCCAATACGCTCAACGATACCCAGCAGCCTTGAATATACGAACATCCTGCAACAAATTATTCGTGAATTCGGTGTGGAATCGATCATTATTTCGTCGCTGATCGGTCACACACTAGACGTGCTCAATCAGCAGATTAAGACGCTCGTGGTGTGCCACGACTTTTATCCGATATGTCAGGCAATCAATCCGCAATTCGGATCAACTTGCGTGCGATGCACACTCGACGACCTGCGATTATGTGCAAAAGAGAATCCGCTAAACCGGATTTTTGTTGACCAAACCAGCGAAGACTGGGAAGAAATGCGAAACCTGTACGTGGAACGCCTTATTTCCAAGCGCATCGATCTGGTTGTGCCTTCGCCATCGGTCGCGGTCACGCTAAAACGACTGGTGCCGCCCCTTCAAGACCACCCGATGCATCTCATCGGGCATGGTATCGATTTTCCAAAACAACCTATTCCAATCGCTCCGCGGCAACCTGGTGAAAAGTTGCGCATTGTGGTGATGGGACGACTATCGCAACATAAGGGAACCTTGCTGCTGAAGCAAGCTGCCGAATCACTGAAATGTTATGCCGACATTACGCTCGTCGGTGGCGGTGGCAATGGTGTCAAGCTTGCTGCCGAGTGTGGCTGGACATGCATAGAAAAATATCAGATGGACGAACTGCCGACCATTCTCGCCAGAATTTCGCCGCACGCGGCGCTGCTTGCCTCGGTGATACCGGAGACATTTAGCTATACCTTGAGCGAATTGAACCAACTCGGCATACCTTCATTGGTAACTGCGTTGGGGAGTTTCAATGATCGTATTGTCGATGGCAAAACTGGCTTTCTTTTTGAACCCAATGCGACTGCGCTGGTTTCGCTCGTGAAGCGCCTCGTCGAGCAACCTGTATTGCTGTCTAACGTGGCTGCAACATTACAGACTTCGTCGAGTGAGCGCACTTGCCGACAGATGGTAAATGATTACTGCAAGCTCATTCCCGTTCAGCCTCGACCTATGGCGAGATTCGAAGTCGGGATTGGCTTGCAAACAGGACTGACTGAACCATACCGTCATTTGAACGAGGCCTATCTGCAAACCACCGCAGCTAATGTCCAACTTCAAGATGCCTATACCCAAATCACAGAGGCCAATGCACACCTCACCCAGGCGTATGCCCAAGTGAGGGAAGCCTACGAAGATGTCAGTAGCCAGTTGAAGGCAGCAACTCAATTGATCCAGGAGGAAGCGGTACGCGTCGATGGTCTCACGCCGTAAAAAGTGATTTCGTCAACCTGGTTGTCTAGCTATGAAGCATTGAAATTCAAGAGACAATGGAGGCATTTACCGGCTGCACTGCGCTTGATGGGGGCACTAGAATTTCAATTGCTGCAACCTGAACAGTCAAATTCGACCGATCTCCTGCACGCAGATTCGAATTCGTCGCCCAATTTACGCCAGAATAAGCGTCGAAAATGTGGCAAGGTCTTTATAATTAGTTGTCTATAAGGATATTTTCTGGAGATTTTGTGGTGATCGATACGAAACAGTTCGTCTGGGCTGAAAAACTAACGCCAGCGCTGCTCAAATCCCCATGGTGGATTGGCCATATCCCCTTTGCCTACGAATTGGTTGGCCGTCTAAGGCCATCAGTCATTGTTGAGCTGGGAACCTACAGTGGTTCATCGTTCGCCGCGTTTTGTCAGGCCGTTGAAGCGTGCGGCTCGGATACCAAGTGCTACGGCATAGACTTGTGGGAAGGCGATATCCACATGGGCAAATTTGACGAGACGCTTTTTAACGAAATTTCCGACTACGTAACGTCAAAATATCCCAATACCGCGGTGCTTGTTCGCAAGGACTTCAACCAAGCCGCAGCAGATTTTGCCGATTCCTCGATCGACTTGCTGCATATCGACGGCACCCATACTTTCGAAGCTGTCAGCAATGATTTTTATACCTGGCTCCCTAAATTATCTGAGCGAGGCGCGGTCCTTTTCCACGATGTCAACGTCAATATTGAAAACACGGGTCCCGCATCCGCCAAGTTCGGTGTGAAGAGATTTTTCGACATCGTCAAATCCCAATATCCGCATATTGAATTCACTCATTGCTGGGGGCTCGGTGTATTGATGGTTGGAAATAGAGTCCCGGCGGAGGTATTGGACTTCGTTGCATTGGCGAAGTCGCCCGATTTCAACACATATTTCGACGCGAAAGGTGCCATTGTTTCCGCTCAATTTGAAGCGCTGGCTCTTCCGCCACCGTCACATGGCGCGTATGAGGTCTCCGTTGAACCGCATACCCCCGCACCACCACCGGCAATGGTGATTCCGCCGGTCCCGCCAATTTGGCGACGCGCAATAAACAAATTAGACAGAATCGTCGCCCGCCTTCGCTAGCCTGCCGTGCCCGGTTGTTTGATTCAGCCGACGCCAAACATCATTCTCCAGATCGATTTTTCATGAACCAAGAAAATTTGGTAAAGCTCGTCGCGCTCTACTTTCCCCAGCTTCATGTGATTCCTGAAAATGACGTCTGGTGGGGCAACGGGTTTACCGATTGGGTGAACGTCAAGAAAGCCAAGCCTCAATTTTCGGGTCATTACCAACCACGCGTGCCGAAAGATGACCGGTACTATGACCAGTCCCAACTGGATACGCTGAAGTGGCAAATTGATCTCGCAAAAAAATATGGCCTTCACGGGTTTTGTCACTATCACTATTGGTTTGAAGGCAAACAGTTGCTGGAGACGCCGACAAATTTGATGTTGGATACAAAGGAGATTGATTTTCCGTTCTGCCTTGCTTGGGCGAATGAGACTTGGTCTCGGCGATGGGATGGGCAAGACCATCACATACTTCAGGAGCAAACGCATCGCCCCGATAAAGCAATGTGGGAGCGGCATTTCAATTATCTGTTTCGGGCCTGGAGTGATGATCGTTCAATAAAAATCGATGGCAAGCCAGTATTTCTGGTCTATCGTGCACATCGCATTGATAAGTGCGACGAAATGTTTGACTATTGGCGCGAGCTCGCACATCAGCGTGGTTTGCCCGGTCTTTTTTTTGTGGCAATGAAGCAATATGAATACCCGATCCCCGAGGTATTGAAATTTTTTGATGCCTCAATGCATTTTCAGCCGTTTGAAGCGCTCTATTCGCCGGACTTCCCAGTGCAGCGCATGGAAGCCAGCAAGTGGCTTGCACCGTTTCGACTATTGCCGAATCGCATTCAGGATATGTTGCGCGCCGCGCGCTACCACTTCTCGTCAAAGCTCATTTTTTATGATTACGAGATGGTCTGGGAGCAAATGCTCAAGGTAGAACGGGACAATGGCCTACCAACATTTCCGGGCGCCTTCGTCGATTGGGACAACACCGCACGTTACGGCCATCGTGCGCGGCTCTTCCGCGGCGCGTCCCCTGAACGATTTGCATTTTGGTTTAAGCGACTTGTTGAAGTGACCGCGACACGGCCGGCACCTGAGAACATTATTTTTCTAAACGCGTGGAATGAGTGGGCCGAAGGCACCTACATGGAACCGGACGAGCTGCATGGTCTCAAATACCTCGAAGCCGTACAAGCCGCATTGAACACCCAGCGCGCCAAAGCCGTTAGAATTTAATAAATGATTTTGTGTTTGCAGTGACTCGCATTTTTGTCCTTCAGAATTGCGGACGCTGGCGCTGCAGCGGATTTCTCGGCTCGCAAACCGGTTAGAACACCTATGGCTACGAACCTGGCTTTTTGCCGCTTGAATTGTGCAAATTGGCCGCATTCCCGTAGACGAACTTTGGTCGATTGCATACGAATTTCTACATCAGAGGTGGCAATGGAACCTGCTGGAAGTTTGATCTTCATTTGCAATGTTTGCGGAAAAGGCAATTCCCTAATCGCATCCTCCTTTCAGCGCGAGACAGGCGCATGCGGTAGTTGCGGTGCAAACGTGAGATTTCGGTCCATTGCAGCGGTGCTCACGCAAAGGCTTTTTGGGAGCACTAAAGTACTCGCCCATCTAGCACCCAATCTGGGCATAAGCGGTGTAGGGATGAGCGATGCACCATGCTACGCAGCCCATTTGCAAGGCAAGGTCAATTACACCAACACCTTTTACCACTGTGAGCCGCATTTGGATATTTCGCAGCCCGAGGTTGCGCTGCTTGGCCAAAACGACTTCGTTATCTCATCGGATGTTTTTGAACATGTTGCACCGCCGATACAGCAGGCGTTTGACAATCTGTATCGCCTGCTCAAACCTGGCGGTGCGGCAGTGTTCTCCGTCCCATTCTCCCTCGAAGACGAAACCAGGGAGCACTATCCGAACCTGTATAGATTTGCTATCTCTGAAGACCTGGCGGGCGAATGGGTACTCAATAACGAAACGGCGACGGGTGAGCTAGAACAATTTCGCAATCTGGTATTTCATGGCGGTCCAGGCAGTACGCTGGAAATGCGTTTGTTTTCACTTGCTGCACTGAAACGGCATTTCGAAGCTGCAGGGTTCGTCGATTTTCGCGTTCACAGCGAAGCTCTGTTTGAATACGGCATATTTTGGCTTGAACCGTGGAGCATTACCATTTCAGCGCTTCGAACGCGTTAGTAAAAGCTGTCGGCTAGTCTGGCTTATTGGAAAGTACATCTGCCAACGCCGTCCGCGCAGCTCTTCTCGAAAACCATTCGTCAATATTGCACAGGCCGCCCAATCGCAAGCGGTTCCACAGTACGACGTCCGTATGTAAACGAATGACTGCGTCCGCAAATGCCTCCGGTTCGTCGGCAACAAGGACATCTTCTTCGTCGCGTAAGTTCATACCTTCGACCGAGATCGTCGTCGCCACTACGGGAACCCCATATTGCATGGCAAGATTTACCTTACCTTTCACACCAGCGCCATATCGCAACGGCGAGATTGATAGCTTTGCCGAGTGGTATAGCACGGTGATATCAGGTACGAATCCAGCAATCACGAAATCATCGCCGGCGAAGCGCTGCAAGGATGGCGGCGCATTGCTGCCGATGACAGTGGTGACGAGACCAGGATGTTTAAGGCGCAGGATGGGCAAAACTTTCTCGACATACCAGGTCACCGCGTCAAGGTTGGGTGGATGCCGGAATCCACCGATGAAAAGAATACCTTCGCGCTCGGCGAATGATTTCGGTCCGGGCATTGGTTCATGAATGGTCGAAACGATCTTTACATTGGCAAGTGGTGCCAACTGCTTAAGTAGGTCGCGCTCGGCTGTACTGACGACTAGAGTCAAGTCGGATTTATTGATCAGGCCGAGCTCTCGCTCACGTGTGCTGCGCGCCGCCGACCGAAGCGCTATGTCGTTCCCCAACGCGGCATGTCGCTCGGCCCGCAGGAAATGCAGGTCCACAGTGTCAAAAATCACCTTCGCATGTGTGGCGTTTCGCTTCACGATGTCCAAATATTGGCTCGCAACCGTTTCTCGCGACAACATGATTATGTCGTATTCATTGCCGTGCAATTCAAGATATCGCGCCAGCGAAGACACATAGGGATGATGCAACACCTCAACACCGATGGCCTGAATATCGTGTACATACGGCAGACTGTGTTCCAGGTTGGTTGCAATGAAGGCCACCTGATTGCCCATGCTGCGCATCAGGCCCAGCATTTCGAACATTCGTAGCGATCCTGCATCCTGATCCGGCGTGAGCATGCAAGCATCGATGACCAGAACTCGCGTACTGGTATAGCGATTGCGCTCTTTTTCTGGCGCCGCGCCGTTGATGCGGTGTGAGGCCAGGACTTTTTTCCAGCGGCCCGCGAACGCTTTTTGGTTGACCACTTGATGGCGTTTGATACCGCGGGACAGATCAGTTCCAGAACTTTGTCCTTCAAAATGCACGACGACAGCGTGCGGCTGATAGAACACGCGCTTGCCCGCTTCACGCACGCGGAAAGCGAGATCAACATCCTCGTAATATGCCGGCATAAAGGTCGGATCAAATCCGCCTACTGCGATCCAGAATTCGCGGCGCAGCAGTAGACACGCGCCGGAGCAGTAGTCAACTTCTCGAACGTAGTTGTATTCAGGCTTGTCGGCATCGTCGTCGCGGCCAACATTCCACGCTGAGCCGTCCCGCCAAACGATGCCACCTGCCTCCTGCAGACGGCCGTCGGGATAGATTAACTTAGCACCCACCAGGCCCGTATCCGGAAATTGCTGCCAGACTGCGTTCATCTGCCGCAGCCAGTCACCTGTGAGGATCAAGTCGTTATTGAGTATGACGAGGAATTCACCGGTAGCCAGCGTGGCGCCAAAGTTGCAACTAGCCAGAAACCCCAGGTTCCTTTCGTTGCGGATGACTTTTATACCCGTCACTACGCTTAGTGCGTCAGACGCAGGCTCCGGCGAACAGTCGTCGATGACGATGATTTCGATGGACAAATCCCGGCAAGTATCGGCGATGCTCTTGATACAATTGAAGGTCAACGCATGTTGACCATAAACCGGTATGACCAAAGAGTACTTGGGTGTCTGCGACGATGCTACGTTCAATGGCCCAATCGTATTGCTGACAGCATATGATTTGTAAGGAGCGGCCACCGTCTTGCGTGCGCTGAATCGTGACCGCACGCGACCGAGCAGTGGTCTGATGCCTTCGTCCGCCAGGATCTGTTTTGCCAGTATCGCGTCGCGCGGCAGGCGCCGAACTGCGATGCCGAGTTCGGTAAACGTGGCGCGTGAGCGATGTGCCCACCCGACAATGGATCGCAACGGTAAGGTCAGCCGCCACGAAGTACTCGAAATAATGGCGCCGTAGGCGGCGCGAGCGTGGTCCCGCTCGGCTTCCAGTCCGGCTCGAACTTCTAAATGTCCAGCACGCACGTGCTCCAGCTCGGCGTTAAGTGTGCCGACAAGCCTTCTGCCTTCCGCGAGTTGTGCTTCCACCGACGCGATCCGGTGCCGTGTCTCAGCGCGCTCGCTTTCTGCGGCAGCGATACGACTGGCTGCCGAAGCAATTTGCGAATCTGCAATGAGAGTGCGCCGCCGCAACTCAGCTCGCGATGGCTCGTGCCCGCAGTCAACACCGACGTCGAACAGCTGCTGCAGTGAGTATTCTTTTAGTGGCAACTTGATTGCAGGCGGATACCAGTTTCCGGCCGGCAGCTCTGCGGCCGCAAAGACACCCGTTTGCACCGGGGAAATCGCCCCCAGATACCATTTTGTGTAATCCGGCGCGGCAGTGTCCACCATTGTTGCTTGCTTGAATGCGGTCGACTCGGCACGCGCCGCATCAATTGCCTCAAGCAACGTATCGTTCCAACGCTGTGGCGCGGAATTCCAGGGCAGGAGGCGCGCGCCAGAAACTTCTTCCAGCCGCTCGGTAAATGCGCCGAGTTTTGAAGCGACAATGGGTAGCTTGGCGTGAAGGGCTGCGGTCAACGTGTAGCAATAGCTTTCCGGAATTTGTGAGGGAAACAAGAACGCATCGGCTCGCTCCAGCGAAATGAGTTGTTCCAAATCGCTATCGTGATAGGTGCCGCCTACAGCCAGCGGCAAATTAGGATAGGTCACGACTCGTTCCGCGGTGTGCCCGATCAATTTGAAAAACAACGGCAGGTTTCGTTCCTTTGCATCGCGAGCGCAAGCTTCGACGACCTTCAAACCCTTTTCTGCGGTTAATCCCCCGAGCACCAACACCTTGAGCATTGTCCTAGCTGGGCTTTGCACTATTTCAGGATGTCCAAGTACGCTGATTGCTACGTCTGGAATGGATTCACGCAACCGGTTCGCGAGATCGTGTGACGGGGCGATAACACGGGCGGCGGAACCCAGGAAATTCGCCATTCGATGTCGCCATTGTTGCGGTGTCAATTCCCAATCGTTTCCGGGAATATCGGCATCGGTTTCGATCACACCACCCGGCCCAAGGTGGTATCGCTGCGTCAGCGGAAAATAGTCGTGCAGCGTAATGTCCAGCGGCACGCCGAGGGTCGAGTGAATATCGAGAACGTAGGCCGGTAGACCGTGAACATGATGCAGGTGCACGCGTGAAACGCCGACCGCACGAAGCAAATCCAGTAACAACTGGGGATGTTTGCGATCGGTGAAAAACGCTTCGAACTCTTCACCTTGGCGTAACCAACTGACCGACATTTTCTTTTCTTCGTACGGTCTTAGTACCAAGATCTCCAGGTCGTCAGCGACCAATGAAGCAAGGTCGTTAACATGCCTTTCCGTTCCGCCGCCCCAGTTGTGGGTGATAAACAATACCCGTGGCCGCACCGATGCTGCCAATCGCGCGACGTCCACTCGCCGCCGCATGTCGCGGGCCGGGTCCTCAGTAAGGTGTTTTGAAATTAGCCCGTTGTATTCTGGGTAGCGGCTGTCGATCACCGCTTGCGCCTTCGCCTTGCTCGCCGATGCGTCTCCCGCAAACGACACTTCGCCCTGGTGATAAACAAACAGACTGCCGCAAAGCAAGTGTGAGAAACCGCGTCCCGCGGCGCGCATGCACCAGTCGTTTTCTTCGCCATAGCCGCGCCCGAAGGCGTCCGCATCAAACATGCCGACGGCATGGATCGCGGCACGCCTCATGTACATGCAAAAGCCCACTGCCGTTGGAATTTCGATGAACCGCCCGGCATTGACACGGCTGAAAATTTCGTCGAGTGCAGATACCGAAACGTCGGGCGGCAGTTCATTTGAAACGGCGATACGCGGGTAGCTGCAGAGCGTTGCGTTGTTTGAAAAGGGCGTCACGCTTGCCGCCAGCGGTGCTGCGGCCGCGCAAGCGGCCAATCGATCCAGCCAGCCATCGGCAACGACGGTATCGCTATTGAGTAATACGACGTCGCGGGCGGTGTGCAACTGCATAGCATGGTTACAAGTCGCGACAAAACCGAGGTTTACCTCATTCGTCACCAAGGTAATACGCCCCGCCTCCGCCAGCTCCGATACATAATCGCGAATTTCGCCTTCCGGGCTGGCGTCGTTCAACACGACGACTTCGATTTGGCACACATTTTTCGCGGCCAATACACTCTCGATGCAGGCGCGGGTTTGGGCCACACCGCGATAAACCGGGATGATTACGTCGATTTTGTTCAAGGGAAATTAAGCTGGGGACACTAGAAGTTTGCAGGACAACGAATTATAAGCGACGTCCCCTGCCCCGCTGTCCGCGTTGACAGTGCCGCGCGTGCGGCTCAATCCCTCTTTTCGCCGCGAGATGCCAGAAAAATACCCGCCAGCAACATGGCGAAACCGGCGAGTTGCAGTGGCTCAAACAGTTCACCGAATATTAGCCAGGCCAGAATTGCCGAACCGATCGGCTCGCCAAGAATGACGATGGCGATGAAGGTGGCGGAGACATGCTTTAGCGCCCAGTTGAATGCACTGTGACCGAGCAGTTGTGGGCCTACCGCAAGTCCAACCAAACATAGCCACGCGGCAACAGAAAACCCGGTGAGCGAATAGCCAGCGACGAGCGCGCTGATCACAAGTGCGAACGCTGCACTTGAATAAACCAGCCAGATATAAGGAATCAACGATATCGTCTTGCGCAAGCGGCGCCCGATGAGGAGATAACCGCAAACCGCGAGCGACCCGAGCAGAGCCAGTAGGTTACCCAGCAACGGGTTCCGACCGAAGCCACCAGCATCCAGTCTTACATCTGACAGGAAAATGAGCCCGCTGCCGCTGAGGGCTGCGGCGATGCCGACAAATAGCCATTTGCCCATTTTTTCGCGCAAGAAAATCCACGAGACCAGCGCGATCCAAATTGGGTTGGTACTGACGAGTGCAAGGCTGCTTGCGACAGACGTGTATGCCAGTGATGAAATCCATGATGCAAAGTGCAGAGCCAAAAACAGCCCGGCAGCGATGCCCAACAGCCAGTCCTGCTTGCGCAATACCAAAATTTCTGACCGGTTTCTTGCCCATGCGATCGGCCAGAGCAGGGCTGCGGCAATTGCCAGTCGCCATGCAGCTATCGTAATCGACGGTAGACCTTCCGCTTGTGCAACGCGGATCATGATTGCCGCCGCCGAAACGATTAGCACCGCTGTTCCAAGCACGGCATAGGGTAGCCAGGCGGGATGCTTTGGTATCGTTTGGGCGCTTAATGGCAAGATTGAATTTCCTGTGGAAGGGAGAACCGGCATTTTAAAGCGGCGTTGTCCGCCAGGCCATGCCTGCGTATGATCGACATCGGGTGAACCGCCGAAGGGATCACGCAGTATGCATTCTCAAAATATCGGTAACAACGGTTCAGATTCGAATCGTGCGTCAACTGTCGCTTGTTGTCGGTTGCTGACGCTAATATCTGAGCTTTAGGTTTTTTGCTTTCGGTTACAGCGTCGCAATGTTGTCCATTAATGCGCCAAGTAAGTTTAAGCACCGAAGCGATCCAACCAGGAGGGAAACAAGTGACCATTCGCAAAATTGGCAAGCTGCTCGCAATCGCAATTACCAGTGTGACTGCGTCGTTCCCGAACAATGTTGTCGGGCAAACGTGGCCGACGAAACCGATCAAGATCGTGCTTGGCTTCCCGCCGGGCGGTGCGACCGACATTCTTTCGCGCGATTTCGCCGCCAAGCTCGGTGAGGAACTCAAGCAGCAAATCATCATCGAGAACAAGCCGGGTGCCGGCGGCACCATTGGTGCCGACTTCGTTGCCAAGTCGGTACCTGACGGTTATACCCTCACCATCGGTACCTCCAGCAATCACGCCATCGCCGTGAGCCTTTACAAGAAACTGCCCTACGATCCGGTCAAGGATTTTGCGCCAATCACCATGCTCGCGGTGTCGCAAAACGTCGTCGTAATCAATCCCGACGTGCCGGCGAACAATATTCGCGAATTGGTGGCTTATGCCAGGGCCAATCCAGGCAAACTCAATTTTGGCTCGTCTGGCAACGGCACCATTTCCCACTTGACCGGCGAAATGTTCAACACACTCAACGGCACTCAAATCACCCATATCCCCTATAAAGGCAGCGCATTCGTATTCCCGGATCTCTTGTCGGGACAGATTTCGGTAATGTTCGACTCGACAATATCTATTGGCTCGCTCGTGAAATCCGGCAAGGTCAAGGCGCTCGCGGTGACGGGCAGCAAGCGATCCCTGCTCACGCCGGATTTGCCTACCGTCGCCGAGTCCGGATATCCAGGCTTTGAATCGTCGAACTGGTTCGGTTTTTTTGCGCCGGCTGCGACGCCTAAAGACATTTTGGTGAAACTACACTCTGCCGCCGTAAAGGTGCTGGCCTCCCCCGATCTGCAAGCCCGTTTTGCGCTGCAAGGCGCAGAAGTGGTTGCCAATAGTCCTGCCGAAGCGTTGAGTATGCTCAAAGCGGATATCGGTAAGTGGGCGGACGTCGCAAAAAAATCCGGCGCCAAAATTGATTGAGTGAACGCCGTTCAAAAATTGCAGAACGCCATTCGGCGCGGTTTTTAGAGCAAAAATGGCCTGAAACGCTCGTCAATGCTGGAGTTTGAGTGGGCAGAACGCTGTAGTAGCGGCCTCTCAAAACGCATCCTTGCGGCGCGTCATCGCAAGAAAGCTGGTTTTCCCCCACAATATTGCGAACGCCTGAATAAATCAGGCGTCTCCTTTTTAGCCATCTTTTTATCCGGACGCCGAATGTCTCCAATTAGTACTCGCTCCACGGGCACCACTTCTCGCGGGCTCATTGCGCTAGTCGTCGTCGTAATAGTGATCGTCGGCGCCGCCTGGTGGTGGTGGTCAGCCAGCAAAGCCGAGGCTGCAAGCCAGGCGCCGCGCCCAGCCAACGCACCGGTCTCGGTAACAACAGCGCTTGTCAAAAAGCAGGATTTGCCGGTCACTGTTCTTTCGAATGGTTCTGTCGTGGCTCTACAAGCCGTCGATATACGCACCCAGGTCGCCAGTGTCGTGTCGATCATCCATATTACCGAGGGGCAATCGGTTAACAAAGGCGATCTGCTGTTTACGCTGGACGCTCGTACCGAGGAAGCCAATCTGCGCAAGGCGGAAGCGCAGGTCATCAAATCCAAGACCGATCTCGCCAATGCCGACCGCAACTTGATTCGGCAGCGGGAATTGTTTCAGCAGAAATTTATTTCACAGGCAGCCTTGGATACCGCAATCAATCAGGCGGATTTGCTCAAGGGCCAGTTGGCCGTCGACGAAGCAGCAGCGGAAGCGAGCCGTGTGGCACGCAGCTTTACGCAGATTCGCGCACCGTTTGCCGGCCGTACGGGAGCCATCAATGTTCGTGTTGGCAGTCTGGTGCAGCCAACTACCCAAAGCACCGTGCCGTTAGTGACTATCAGCCAAATCGATCCGATTGGCGTTTCATTTGCATTGCCCGAACGAGAGTTGCCGCATGTCCAGCGCGCATTGGCAAAAGGGCCACTACCGGTGACCATCGAATTGGCTGCGCCACAGAAGCAGACACTTTCTGGCAAGTTGATTTTTATCGAGAGCACCGTCGATGTAGCCAGCGGAACGATTGCCCTGAAAGCGGCTTTTGCCAACGGCGAAAAATTGTTGTGGCCAGGCAGCTTTGTCAATGTTTCATTGTCTGCGCGCAGTCTTGCAGGCGCACTGACGGTCCCGGTACAGGCAGTGCAATCCGGCCCTGAGCGCAAATTTGTCTACGTCGTTGGCGAGGGCAACAAGGTGACTTCGGTACCGGTTGAAGTCGACTTGATTCAGGCCGGCATGGCAGCCATCAAGGGTGTGGCACCGGGCGCACGTGTCGTGGTCGAAGGCGGACAGAATGTTCGCAAGGACAGCACGATTGCCGAAGCTGGGCTCGCCAAAGCCGGCAAGTCGGCAGAAAAAGCCACCCCCGCCGGGGACAAATCCGAAACGCCTTCGGACAAAGCGCCCCCAATCGGCAAATAGGAGGACCTGATGAATATTTCCGAGCTCTGCATTCGCAGACCGATCATGACCGTACTGTTGAATGCCGCGGTCATCGTCGCCGGCGTCCTCGCCTATAACAGCATCCCCATCGCCGCCCTGCCCCAATATGACACGCCCACCATACAGGTGAGCGCATCTTTGCCCGGCGCCAGTCCGGAGACGATGGCGTCCTCTGTCGCAACACCGCTGGAGCGGCAGTTTTCGACTATCGCTTCAGTCAACACGATGAGTTCGACCAGCAGTCTTGGCAGTACGCAAATCACGCTGGAGTTCGATCAGGATCGCAACATCGACGCGGCGTCAGTCGATGTGCAGGCAGCGTTGTTGCGGGCGCAGCGCGGCCTGCCTATCGAAATGACGACCCTGCCCTCATATCGCAAGGTCAATCCAGCGGACACGCCCATCCTGTTCATGACCCTGATTTCGCCTTCAATGGCGCTGTCGGAGTTAAATAGCTACGCCGAGAATCTGATTCTGCCGACGTTGTCCACCCTACCCGGTGTTGCGCAAGTCGAAATCAATGGTCAAAAGAAATTCGCGATTCGCATACGCGTAGACCCAGAGTCTGCGGCGTCGCGCGGTTTGACGCTCGATGATATTGCTGCGGCGGTCCGTTCCGCCAATGCGAATACACCCGTTGGCACCCTGGAGGGGGCGCGGCAAACGCTGGTCATCACTGCTAACCGTCAACTTGTCCGCGCTGCTGAATTCTCCAATCTCATCATTGCGACGACTGCATCCGGCCCTGTGCGCCTTGGGGATGTCGCTCAAGTGGAAGATAGCGTTGAGTCGGTCAAGACGGCAAGCTGGGCAAACGGTGAACGCTCCATCACCATGTCCGTACGCCGCCAGCCGGATGCTAATACCGTCACGACGGTCGATGCTGTCAAAGCCTTGTTGCCCAAGTTGATTGAACAGTTACCATCCTCGGTTGAAGTGAAATTGCGCAATGACCGCTCGCAGTCGATACGCGATTCGATTCACGATGTGAAACTAACCATGGGTCTGACGGTAGTGCTCGTGATCCTGGTGATTTTTCTGTTTCTGCGCCACGTCATGGCCACCATCATCCCGGCGATGTCGCTACCGATATCGCTTTTCGGCACGCTAGCGGTAGTTTATTGGCTCGGCTACAGTCTGGACAACATTTCGCTGCTCGCGATCACGCTCGCGGTTGGCCTGGTTGTAGATGACGCCATCGTCGTGCTGGAGAATATTGTGCGACACATGGAAGACGGCATGGAGCCGATGCAGGCGGCGCTGGTTGGCTCGCGCGAAATGAGCTTTACCATCGTATCGATTTCGATCTCGCTCGTTGCCGTGTTCATCCCGATATTCTTTATGCCCGGTGTGATCGGCTTGCTGTTTCACGAGTTTGCGGTCGTCGTCGGCGTTGCCGTGCTTGTTTCAGCGATGGTCTCGCTGACGCTGATTCCGATGCTGGCCAGCCGCTTTCTGGTTGCACACGAGCCTGGCGGCCACGCCGAGCGCTGGACCGCGTGGTTCGAGCATATTTTCAGATGGGTGCTGGGCGTCTACGAAAGAACACTCGATGCAGCACTCGCTGGCAAATCCATCGTACTGGGCATCGCGATCGCGACGTTTGTCGCGACTGGCTTCCTTTTTTATCAGTTGCCAAAGGGCTTTTTCCCGGAAGAAGATATCGGCCAGATTTTTATTACTGTTGAGGCTGTGGAGGATATTTCCTTTCCGGCGATGAGCGCCTTGTTACAGCGTACAGGCGATGTTATTCGGGCCAACCCTGCCGTTGATACTGCGATCGTCAATGCGTTTGACGGCAATACAGGACGTATCTTTGTATCGCTTAAACCGCGTGACCAGCGACCGACTATGTCCAAGGTCGTCGACAGCCTTCGGCGCGATACACGAGCGGTTGCCGGCGTGAACATCTTCCCGACACCGCTACAGAATCTGCGGCTAGGCGGCCGTATTAGCAAGGCACGCTATCAATATTCGCTTAAGAGTGTGGATAACATCGCACTACGAAATGCCACCGACGGCATGATCAACTTGATGCGAAACGATCCTCTGTTTCGCGACGTCAACAGCGACGCACAATTGAAGGGGCTGCAGGCCCGCTTCGATATTGATCGCGAACGCGCCAACTCGATGGGTGTCAACATACAAGATATCCGCAGTGCCATGTACTCAGCATTTGGTGAACGCCAGATTGCGACCATCTTTACGTCGGTAGACAGCTTTCAGGTGATCATGCAGGTCGGCAATGAAGATCGCGCCGACGAAAGCGCTTTCAGCAAGGTGTATGTCCGCGCCAAGGGCGGCAAACTGGTGCCGCTGTCGGCATTGGGAACGGTGCGGCGCGAAACCGGCGCAACGGCGATCAATCATGCCGGCCAACTTGAAGCGTTAACGGTGTCGTTCAATCTGGCGCCAGGTGTTGCGCTCGGTGATGCCTCGAAGAAAATCCTGCAGTACCGTAATCAGTTAAAGATGCCTCCAAGCGTGTTGACCGCATGGGGTGGCGACGCCGCCGCATTCCAGTCGTCACAGAGCAGCCAGATTATCCTGATCGTCGCCGCACTGCTGGTGATCTATGTGCTGCTGGGCGTACTGTATGAAAGCTTCATTCACCCATTGACTATCCTTGCCGGTCTGCCGTCAGCGGCAGTTGGTGCGCTGCTGACGTTGTGGCTGTTCAACACCGATCTGTCGATCATCGCCACCATCGGCATCGTCATGCTGATCGGCATCGTCAAGAAGAATGCGATCATGATGATCGACTTCGCACTCGACGCCCAGCGTACCAAGGGCATGTCGCCGCATGAGGCAATTCGCACCGCCTGCCTGCTCCGATTTCGGCCGATCATTATGACCACGCTGGCCGCCATCATGGGCGCGATGCCGATCGCGTTTGGCCTGGGCGCGGGCGCCGAGCTGCGACAACCTCTGGGGCTTGCCGTAGTAGGTGGCCTGCTCTTTTCGCAGGTGATCACGCTCTACATTACCCCCGTGATTTACCTCTATCTGGATCGTTGGTCTGGCACTGGGCCGAAAGTGCTGGCGGGAGATGTCGTCGTGAATCATCCGCACGATAAACCTGCCATGGCTGATTAAATACCGTGGCATGATAAATACCGTGGCATGAAATACCGACCAGTTTCTTCAAATATTAACCAAAATTACAGCGTCGGTTGCGATTACGCTCGCGGGCGGACAATGACGACGGCTCCACCATCAAGGTTAGTGGCGGGCAAGCAGACGGAGTCCACCGATGGCCTGATCGTATCGGGGGCGCGCAATCCCACCATCGTCAATGGCTGGTCCCTTGTGGGTTCTCGAATAGTGAAAATGGCATTCTCCGGTTGGGCTGCGCCCCTTCGCCCTGAAGTGGCGTTCGCTAGGAATTGTGCTGAACATCGCGCGGACGTAGGCAGAAATGCATCATCCTATAAACGGCAGTTGAACCGCGATGGTGCTAACGTAGAGTGATACTGGACGCGGGTTTCCGGGGAGTTTTATGTTGCGGGAGGACTCACCCAATGGGTGAAGCGAAACGTAAGGCATTAGCGAGTCGGCAAGAGCCG
>JBBQFL010000056.1:0-24926 GCA_038321965.1 Burkholderiales bacterium
CGCCATTCTCATCGCGCGTCGTGCCGGTGCCAACGATGTGTTGGCGTACCTGTTGGGCGCTGCACCGTCGCGCAGCGCCAAGTCGAACCCGAAGCTAACCCTGGATGAATGGCTGTTGCGGCCGGAAAACAGCGGCTGGCAGCATTGGAGCTACGACGAACAAATCCGCGCCTTTGAAGCGGATCAGCAGGTGTCGTCAAACCCAGTCGCCACAGCGGCAATGCAGATAGGACCGGCCAACGTATTTGAGGCGATCGATCTGTTGCCCACACTAGTGGACCGCCCTACCCCGGATTCGCCGCTAGAAGTCTGGCTGGTGCCCGCACTGACCGGTACGTTGCGCCGCGCCGGGGTCACCAACTTAGGCCAACTCATTGCCTTTTGCATGACGGCGCGTTGGTGGGAGGGCCTGTCTCGCGTCGGTGTTGGTAAGGCCCAGTTGATCACCTCGTTCCTGGCCAAGCACACCGCCACACTCGGGCCGCTGCCATCTGAAGTAATCGATGGCGTGGCCAGTGCACAGAAGAAGGATGCGCTGGTGGTGGTGTGCGCCCCCGGTTCCCACCTAGCCCCTTTGGAAAACCTGTCAGTGGCCACTCACTTTGACGGCTCACTCGGTGACAATCGCAGCCATGACCGATCGCGCATCGACGCCGACAATGATCTGGATGCCATCCGATTGGTTCTGGACCGCTATGTTGAACGCCCCCACACCTGGCGCGCCTATCGTAAAGAGCTCGAACGTCTGCTGCTCTGGTCGATTGTTGAGCGCCACAAAGCCTTCTCGTCCCTCACGGCCAGTGACGCCCAGGCGTATCTTGCTTTCCTCGCCAATCCCGTCCCGGCGGCACGCTGGATCTCGGCCCCCAGTGCAGCCCAGGTCGCGGTCGGTGTCAAACGCAAAACAGGCCGGCGCCACGCCATGGACTGGCGTCCCTTCGAAGGGCCGCTGTCGCCGGAGAGCGCGATCCATGCCATGCGAGTCATTCAGTCAGCTTGCGCATATCTCGCCCGCCACGCCTATCTGGCGACCAATCCCTTCAGCGACCTGGTACTCCCCCTCAACTCGGACCGGCCACAGTTCGCCGACCGGCATTTCCCGGAGCATGTCTGGAAGTCTGTTGAGGCCGCCTTGCTCGCCAAGCGGAACACGACTGAATATAGGCGTGAATGTTTTGCGACCCTGTTTGCGGTTTCAACGGGTCTGCGCGCGGCCGAATTGGCCGACGCCCGCACCCACGATCTGGAACGGGTTTATACACGCGAGGATGGCGATGGTTATTTCCTGCGCGTGACCGGCAAGGGCAACAAATCGAGGAGAGTGTATTTTACGGACTGGCTCATTCCGCTTTTGATGGACCACCTGACGGATCGGGGCATTGCGGTGCCGACCAACAGTGACGCGGGAACGGTGGATTTTACGGACGTGCAAGACTGCGCGCTCATTGGCAGCATCGATGAGCGCTACGAACAGAGGGATCACCTCACCAGCATGACGATTTACAACGTGATCTGCTCGGCGCTGGCGCGTGCGGCCAATGCGATCGACAACGCGGGCGACAGCGCGGCAGCGGCCCTGCTTCGGCGCGGATCGACACATTGGCTGCGACATACGTTCGCCACGCATAAATCTCGCCGGGGTGTGGAACTGCGGCTGGTGCAGGAAGATCTGGGACACAAGTCTATCGATACCACTGCAAAGTACCGGAATACAGATCTCGCGGAGAGACTGGTGACTTCCCGGGCGGCACTGCCTACGCCGGAGGGGCTGTAGGCAAAAAAGCCGACTAAGGGCCAATCGACGTCAATCAACGCCCAAATACTTTCCTCTAGAAAAACGCGGATCGCACCAGGAACCGAGTGGAGTTGTGATGTCACAACTCCCGCTAGTAGCCTTGGAACATCCTGCGCTGATAGCAATGCGTTTGCCGCTTTTCTCAACGGTAGCCGTTTGACGAGCCCGAACTCTGCCTGCTGTAACCGGAGATCGGAGTGGTTGTGACGTCACAACTCGTGCAGCACCCAGTGAAAGTGGCGCCCGCGATTGGCAAGACGCCGCCCATGTACGCCAGTCACAACACCTTCATTGAATCCCGAATAGTATCCATTGTCCCCAAAACTCTATACGGCCAATTTATCTTGATTTGGGATCGCTTCTTCATTAAGCCGCTGCCCCAAGTGGGCCGGACTACTGGCACTAACTGCGAGCTGGCAGCGTTTGTTCGGTCAAACCTGTTTATTGCCAGCGCTCTCTCGTACATGAGGCCAAGTGTGGAAGTAATGTGTTGACCATCAGTGGTCGGGCTTGCCGCGAGGAGGCGTCAAGTTAAAGTGAAAAGCGGTCGCCTGACGCGGCTCCTACCGAATCACGCCGTAACTCCTTATGGTCGCCAGGTTAGAGCGCATTCATTTCAATATGCTGTTGTGACGTCACAACCGTTTGCAAAACAATTATCTTGGCGTATTATTTGTACATACGGAAAAAATGGAGAAATAATGCCTAACGCAAGAATTGTCGCTGTCGTAAACCTTAAAGGCGGTGTCAGTAAATCAACCACCGTTGCGGCCCTCGCCATGGAATACGCGCGCAGAGGCCTAAAAGTCCTGGTACTTGATCGCGATGTCCAATTGGCATTACGTAGGCTAAGTGATAGCTGGCAGGGAAAAACTGGAATTCCCTTTGAGGTACGGGAAGCACGCAGTCGAGAGGCTTATTTCAGCCACCTTGAAGCAGCAGCAACGTCTTTTGACCTCATTCTTGTCGATTGCCCGCCGAATTTTGAGTCCGACGCCATTGCAGATACATTGCAAACCGCCGACTTCGCCTTGATTCCACTAAAGCCCTCCGGTCCAGATTACGCAACTACGCGCGAAACAAAAAAGCTTGTGAAGCGCGTCCAAGAAAAATCGCGTCCTGATCTTGTCGCAGCTCTACTGATTACGATCATGATCAAAAACTCCCTCAATGAGGGATGCGCACAAATGATTCGAAGCGACGAGTTACCCACAATAAGAGCGAGTGCCAGTTCCGGTTACGGTTGGGGCTGTGTATTGACGCTCAACCGTTCAATTTACGACGTACCCAACACCGAGAAAACTCGCCTCGAACTTCAAGCTATCGCCGACGAAGTAGCTGAGCTTGCGGGTATCAAGACAACCAAGAGAAAGTCCAACAAATGAAGAACGAAAAAAGAGCTACCGTAAAGGGAATCAAAAGTATGGATCGCTTGGGACTGACCGCAGCATTGGTAAGTGCATCCAAGGCAGACGATGCCCTTCATGACGAGAGAGTGACCCTACTTGCCGATAACGCCCGGCAAACCGCTACGTTGGCTGAAAGAATTTCTGCAGCGCGCGGGAGCCCCACGGCTCCATCAATTGCATTTGGTAGCAGCATACAGTCCGAAGCCGACGTGCAGATTCGGCTCGAATTGATAGACGAGAATCCATTCAATGCCCGCCGACATTACAGTCCAACCGTTCTCAATGAGCGAGCGATGTCCATTCATAAGGATGGCCAGCTTCATGCCGCATTGGTCATGCCTAGGCCCGATCAACCTGGGCGCTACTACCTCATCGATGGCAAGTATCGTTTCCTTTCTTGCAAGCAACTAGGACACGCCACGATAAGATGCGCACTGCGCCCATTGACTGACGGGGAGAACCTTGAGCAGACGCTTTATAGGTTGTCGTATGTCGCCAATGAAGAAAGCACCCCACACACGGTTATGGACAATGCTGAGGCTTGGCATGACTTGCTTCAACGCAATGTAGTAGGTTCTGATACGGAGCTAGCTGCATTCGTAGGACGAGATAAACCGACGGTAAGTCGCATGTTGTCTCTCATGACGCTACCTCTCGCGATTCGGCAGCTAATTATTAGCAATGAACCAAACGTTTTCACGTTCTATGTATGTGTTGAACTTGTGCAAATAGCTGGTCAATCTGGTGAAATTACCGCACTAAAAATTGCTCAGCGAGTTGCGGAAGAGGGCCTGGGCGTTCGCAAGCTTCGCGACATCAAGGAATCGCTGAAAGACAAGGAAGCCACAACCAAGGAACACTCACGAAAATACCCAATCTTCGCTGGCGGCAAGCTTGGCACTACGGCCATAGGAGTACTCAGTGAATTTGATAAAGGTAAGAAAATCCGCATGGAGTTGAATTGCGCCGATCCCAAAATCCGGGAACAATTGATCGCCGGCATTAAGACGCTGGTAGAAGACAGCACACGGGAGCTCTTTCAGGCAGAGTGAGTGCGTCTCCAGAGCCAATCGCCAACTGAGCCGTTAGTTACAAGAGACAAAGCTGAATCGCAAGCATATGTCGAAGAAATTCGTTACAGAGGCGGCTGCGCGCAAACTCGACCGCATGTTGATTGCACTCAGCTCTCGTTATGCTAGTGTGGATGTGTATGCGTTCTAAGAACCTAATTTAACTACACGCACCGGGTGTTACTTACAACAACACTTAAAACCATTCAACAACTTTACGCACGCCAAACACTAGCATTGGCGCGGCTCCCAGGTCATTGAGGTGAGAGGATACAGGGCGTTAGGTGAGGCTGTTCAGGTAGCTAGGTGATAGGCAGCAGGGAGAATGGTGAATCTTTGCGGGGCGATAGGTGAGTGAGTACAGGGAACCTAGAACTACGATAAGTGAGAGTTTTCGGGGAGTCGATATTTCTCATAGGGAAAAGGGCAGTATTTCCTGACTAGCAAAACAGGTAGGTGAGAGTTTTCAGGGAGCGAAATCGCCATTGCATTCGATATAAAAAACCAACGCTTGAGTACTCATGGAGCACCTGCGCGCTAGGTACCGTAGAGGACTAATCCTTGATTTGACTAGCAGTTTGAGTATCGACAGGGCAGAAAAAAACCAAGTAAAACAACAACATATAACTTCGCAACCAAGAACGAGTAGCCGGCTGTTCAGCTTATTTACTGGCTTAGCCACACGAGCCCGCACTACAAGCACGTGGACAGTGGCCAAGGTGCTCCCGCATTGCTGCATCAAGAGGACGCGCAACAATAGGTGAGAGTTTGCGGGGAGCTATGTTAGGTGAGAGTTTGCGGGGAAGGACATCGCGAAAAACGAATCCGTAGTAAGCGCTGACCGTCATTAAGTGATCAGTCAGCCTTATCCCATGACTCCTGCTCTAGTTATAGGTGAGAGTTTACAGGGAGCAAAGAAAGGTGAGAGTTTACGGGGAACATTCAAAGGTGAGAGTTTACAGGGATCCAATCCGTATCGGCTGCTTCGGCTGGAGTTTGACGAACCCGCATGGGGGTACGTTTCCTGACTAACCTTCTAGTCATCCCGCCTGTCCATAGGACGCGGCCGCCTGGGGAGGCCGCCAACAACCCTAAGGCGTATTTTTCTGTGCATAGGTGAGAGTTTGCAGGGAGTCAACAATAGGTGAGAGTTTGCAGGGGGTCATAAAGGACAGGTGAGAAAGAGTTTGACGAGGTACTGCGCTGTCTGTAATCTCACTGAAAATTCGAGGCGATATGTCCGAGCGAGAGCAAACAAAGAAGACAGACGCAAGTTCCAGCACAGGCCTTGTGGAACAGCCACCGCTTCGAAAGGCGGCTGAGGCAATCGCAATTAATCCGCGGAGCGGGAAAGTTACGCTATTGACCAGGAAGCTGTTCAACGTGCTACTAAGGCTTTCACAAAAAGACGAGCAATCAGTGTTAACACATCGCGCCTTGCTCTCGCAAATTACCCGAGACGCAGCCTTTGACTCTAAGGATGACAAGCTAATTCGTGAGCATCTGAAGAAGATGAACGTATTGCAAGTGGAATGGAACAGCAGCGGGGTTGCCAAGAAAGACGGTCGGCGTTGGGGCGTGACGACGTTGCTGGCTGATGCGGAAGTGCTTGAAGATCCCAAAACGGGTCGAGTGATGGTGGAGTGGTCGTTCAGCCCAAAGATCAAGAAACGACTGCTAGACCCTGCGGTGTACGCTAGGCTGTCGCTGCAATTTCAATCTCAACTAAGATCCACAGCGTCGTTGGCTTTGTTTGAGATTTGCTCGCGATATTCAACGTCGCCAGCTGGACTCACTCTAAGGGAATCGTGGTTTTGGTGGCGGCCAAGGTTGACCGGGACGCCCGACGACCAACCTGGCATGTATACCGAGTACAAATATTTCAAACGGGATGTACTTCGCCCGGCCATTCAAGAAGTCAACACCGTCACCGACCTCGCTATTGAATTGATCGAGCACAAGATTGGCCGCAATATCGATGAAATCCAGTTTCGTGTCAGACCAAAACAGCAAGGTGGACTAGGCCTGCAAGATCCTAATCTTTTCGACGCATCACTAATTGAACGCATGGCTCAACTTGGTGTAGCCAAGCGCGATACGGAAACCCTCTACTCGGAACATGAAGAGACCTTGATTCGTTCTACGCTCGCATTTGTCGAGCAACGCTTAAAGGATCCGCGCAAACCCAAAGTTGATAACCCAGCGGCATTTTTCAAAGATGCGCTCAAGAGGGGATATGCAGCTGTAAAAGAGGCGTCACCGACCGCATTGAACAACCCCAATAAATTGGCGGGCAAAAAGAAGTTGACAATGGAAGAGGTGCGGGTGCGCTATCAAGAATCTCTAAACAAAAATGCGAAAAAAATGTTTGCTGAAATGTCCTTAGATCAGCAAGCAGAGGAGCTCAAAGAGTTTGAAGATAGCGTACTACCTACGCAGTCTCAGCTAGTGATCAGGGAGTTCAAGAAAAAAGGTCTTGAAAGCGGCTTGGCTGCAAGCGCATTTTTTAGGTGGTTGTGCGACAAAACATGGGGCGACCCAACCGATGCTGACTTGCTGCAATTCATGTTGGACTCCTGACAGTAAGCGTACCTCCTAAGGCTTCAAGGGTTGTTGGTGCGAATGTGTTTTTGACCCAGCGTAAGGCCGCAAGCAATCATCAACTTCATAGTTGATTTGAAGCTGGCTTGGACCGTCTGCAATCTTGGGACGGGGAGGGCGGGCTCGTTGTTGTGCAGGCGTGTTAGCGCAGTCTATGTCGAAGGCCGTCGGACCCTTCGTGTGTCTTTCGGCAGCAGATCCGCCTGTGGTCCTGCGTCACGGTTGACGCGAGCAACCATCGCCTCTCTTGAAAACAGCCGTTCAAGCGGTGCGCATTCTTTGTCTTTGAGGCCCGTTGCGTGTGCGACTGACTTCCAATTACCATCAATTTCCGAAATCGTCTGGTCAAGCGTTCGGCCAGCGTCGGCCTGGCTGATATCGAAAGCAACGGCTGCGTCGAGCACGTTCTGTCGGATCCCTTCGAAGCCTCCGCCAATCTGCAGCGCGTGGAACGTTCGTTGGGTATCGGCGAGACTGGGCACGATGTCGTAGGCAGGCGAGAGTTCGTATCCTCGTACACGCTCGTTGTAGACGAGCGCATGGTTGAGCTCGTGGTCGTCGATGTTGGCGACCGCCACATTGAAGCAAAGCCGGCGGAAAAGCTCTTCCGTGTCCGCGCGCGGTCGTACGATGTAGGTGCCCAGTTGACGCGCCAACCGGCCATACGAACCGCTAAAGCTATATTGCTGCAAGCCTGGATCGGAATGGAATACGGTTCGCGCGCTGAGGACCGCGCGCTTGTAAGTGGCCGCACTATCGATACCGGTGTCGCCTGCGTTAACGCGATCAAAGCGCCGGACAAGCAAAACGGCTTTGCCGCCAACGGACAGCAACTCAGATTCGACGGCATTGATCCCGCAACGGCGGGCCAACTCAAGCGTGATGTGTTCCAGACGTGGATTGCTGATGGCAAATTTGTCGGCACTTGACGTGAATTTGGCAATCCAGCGCTGGCCGTCGCGGATGACTGAAGCTTTGGGTCTGGCGCCACCGGTACCGGCTTGAAGTGCTAACCGCAGCGTATCGTCCATGCCGTCAAGATTAGCTAGCGGGCGATTCTGCTCGATAGCCTCTGCGATCGTCAGAAATGTCTCGATCGGCACTGGCGCTTGCGCACCTGCGACCGGCGGCGTCTTGGCGTCACGTGAAAACCCGAGGCTACCGGTAGCATCGTTGGCCAGTAGTGCGTAGTCCAAGGGATGCACCAGCGCCGTCCCATGAAGTATATCGATGACTTTGCGGCCCCAGGTGTCGGGTACCGCGTCCAGGATCGCCGACGGAATGCCGCCGAGCGACGTGAAGGTGAACGCTTTTTCAACCAGCGGAACGGCGACGGGATCGATGGGCAGTGCGCGCGGATTGTTGAGATAGGACTTGCCGTAAACGAAGACACCAGACGATGCGCCGCCGGCCCCGTTGACGTCTGTTGACACGTCAAGCCGCCCACAGACCACGGCGCACGCTTCACCGGGGAGCCAGTTCCAGACGAAAACGCTGCGCAGTTCAGAAGTCATTGTTCAACTTCCTGGGCGGCCGTACACGCCGGTCCGCAACAGAATATTCCAGCGTTCCACTCTCATCGATTGCCGGATCGGCGACGAGGTCCAACTCGCGTGAGACGCCCAACACCCATAGCACCGTCACGACCGCGCCGATGGAGCAAGTCAATTCTCCCGCCTCAATTGCTCGAATGGTTGAGCGCGAACAACGCGCGGCCTCGGCCAGATCCTGCTGACGAAGCTTGCGCCGAATCCGCGTTTGGCGGATTCGGCTTCCCAAGGCGATCACCAATCGTTCGACTTGTGTAATGTCTATCATAGCATTCATTATAATTTATAGTAAATTCTATGGCAATCATTAACACCGGAAACCGTAATTAGAGTGAATCATAGACACCCAGTAAAAACCGCTGTCTAGATATTGATTTAAGTATCTAGACAGCAAGGGATTTGCAACGCACAAAAACTGCAGTGTCAGGCGGCCGATTTGGTGGTGCACAGGTAAGGTAACTTGACATCAATTGCGCCATATTTGGCCCGGGCTGATCATCATTGAACGACAGGGCTAAGATCACATCCTGACCAGCCGTCCAGTTTGCAGGCGTCGCAAGCGGGCCGTTGTAGGTGAGTTGCAGTGCGTCCAGCGCTCGAAGAACCTCCGTGAACTTACTCCCGACCGACATTGGATTTGACACCGAAAACTTGAACTTCTTGTCCGGCCCGATGATAAATGCGGAGCGCACGGTCGCCGTTACCGAAACAGTGCGTCCATCCGGTAAATTGGCATCAGCCGGCAGCACACACACGATTAACGTACATGTGTGGACCGCCCCTCCTTTTTGGGAGAAATGGCGTTTTTAAAATTCGCTTTAGCCCGCTGACTGCACCTCAACAAATCTTTGAGCTGGCGGCGAACCGCGAATTCAATTCGCGTTCGCTCGACAACTTCAGTTAGGTTTCTCGCGATCGCACCCTCGACCAGGACCAGAAGTCGATCGGCATCTTCCAATGTGTTTAAGAGTTTTTTTTCATTTTGCGTGAACGAGCGAATTTTGGTTGGTGCGACACGCGAACACTGCAGTTTAATTTCATTTTGCGTCGAGCTTGGAAGCTGCGATGTCTGTGCGGCCATTTCGTTTTTTACGAATGCGGCGAAGGCGTCAATTGCTTCTTTGATACTATCTTCTGCTGATTTAAGAGGCTTAACGCCAATTTTGCCGCATCGACGGGCAGCACTCTCAATCGAGAATACGTCGTTTGAGAACTTTGCAAATTTAGTGTCAACATTTACGAAATCCAAAATGATGGCATTCGCCAACACTAACGACCTCGCCAAGAACACATTCTTTCTTGTTCTAGCTGACCGGTGCCAACCGCTGGATTTGTTTGATGGTGTCAGGTTGGAAGTAGGCATATTTGCGAGCCACAACAATTTACGATTTCAAGATCGTAAACTAAAACACGGTGACCGTTTGGAACGTGTACGACCGACAAGCAAAAATACGCTGTGTCAAGACGCTTCACGCTTTACGCGGTTGAATCCATTGTTAAATTCAGGAATCTTGTAACAGTTCGCTGAACAGTTCGAAAGTATTATTCGCGAACAGTTCGTGGAACGAATGCTTGAATTCAAACCGCGAACGCGGTATGTTGGCAACTTATGCAGTCGGGCGCGAATTACATTCGTGGTCAGAGACCGACTTAAAAATTCTCTGCATGGGCTTTTTAAGCTTCCAGCGATTTTTCAGCAGCGCAAAATCGCAATTTTAAGTGGGCTCCCATTTTCAAAAATGGGCCGCCGGCAACATCTGTGTACTTCCTTCGAGACTACCCGAAGGTTGGCTCCAAAATTGTCTGTTGTTTTGGACAAATAGTATTGGCTTTCGCCTCTTTTTTGCGGCGGCCACGATTCCTTTCGGCGAATCAATAAATCGCGTGCAGCGCCCAGCTGCAGCATAGCCATTTTCCACGCGCACAGCGACCGCTAAGATTTTCCCGAGCGCTAGCGTCAGACGAGTGTTCCTGGCTGTCGCCCCTTTTTCAGCGACAGCCACTGCCTAAACTCGCTTTCGGCGAATCAATAATGGCGTACGGCGTCTAGCTGTCGCATAGCAATTCTCCACGCGTCCTTGCGTTCCACGTCCGGCGTCCTGTCGGGTCGTTTTCAAAATTCTGCATTTCCTGAAGTTAGTTTTGGTATTGGTTGGCCCTTGCGGCGTGGTCTTACTTTTTTTGGTGTTTTTGATATGTGTTTTTTTCGTAGGTGTAGTTCCTTTGTATCGCCATTTCCTGGCGAGGGGTTCGGTCGTCGTCATCCGCGAAGACGATTGGCGAAGTCGCCTTTTGTCGTGTCGCTGCGATTGCAATTTCATACATATTTTTTGGAGGCATAAAAATGAAACAAAAGTGTTTTGATGTCAGTGCGGACAATAGCGATCAAGCCATCGACCAGTTCGCAAACGACCTGTCCCAACTTCGGCAAGCCCGCAAATTGCGCCCCTGCCCATTTCCAGAGCTTTTGCGGTCGGTGGATTTGATTATGCGGCTCGGAATGAAAAAAAGATTCAGCTATTCCGAATTGGCGGAAGCGCTCGCGCGTGACGGTGGCCTGCGCGTGGACCGCCTCAAGCTTCGACGTTTTGTTGCGAAATATCTCCCGGATGTCTTCAGGTTTAGATCGCAGTTCAAGTTCAATCGCAACGTCGCAATCGCCAAGGAGAATAAAGATGAATGCAAAAAATAGTCGTCCAAAACGTCGAGGAGCAAACTCACTGGCGCGAAGCGTAGTGGCGAAGGTCACCAAACACGGGGTCTCTCGGGACCTAGTGGGGAAGTTAGAAAACATCACAATCGTCGGTGTTGGAACAGAACGTAATACCCGCGGCTGCGTCAAAAGATTCATCCAGTGGGTTCGCGCAGAACAGCACAAAGACTGGTCGGCCGTCACCGAGTCTGATGTGAACGCTTATCTGCCGATGAAATCCGAAAAGGTGAAACAGGCGACGCTTGACGGCGATCGCCTCGCGCTGCAACGCGTTCTCACTTTTGACATCCCGTACGTAGTCGCCAAGATTCCGACGCTGATCGTGCCTCGTGCGTACTTGTCGATTCAGGTTGCTGTGCTGTGCAGATTCGCGGATGACGACCTTTCGCTATCCATCGCGATCGCGGCGGACGGCGGCCTGCGCGCTAAAGAATTGTTGACTCTCGCCCCGACAGACTTGCTTCAGGAAGACGACCGTCTTTGGCACCCGGCGCGGTTTACAGGTCGTACCGAACCCTTTGAAATATTTTGCGTGGCCGGCAAGGGTGGGCTTAACCGCAACGTTGCCATTTCAAAAAGCTTGGCCAATCAAATTCATCAAAGGCGCCTCGATGGCCCTCGTGATTTTACGGATCGCGAAGTGGAGGGTATGCAATATTTCGACTTGATGGGCGGCCAACGCCTTTCACACTATTTTTCCAAGCACTCATTGTCGCTGCTGGGATTTTCGACCGGACTTCATGGGCTTCGTCACCACTTCGCGCAACGCCGCATGTTAGAGCTGCAGGCCGCCGGGCTCACCTGGGACGAAGCACTCAATGTGCTCGACAACGAGCTTGGACATTTTTCTTTGACGAACACCAAGAAATATCTGCGTTAGCTCTTGACTTGACAAGGCGTTGTTAAACGGCGCGCGTAAGCGACGTTCGGGTTGCGAGACGAGTCAGCAAAGCCTGCAATTTGCGCAGGTACCTACAATTAGTAAGACAACAATCTGCAAAGGAGTTGAAGAATGGAAACAGCAACACTCAAGCTTCGCCAAGCGAAAATTGAACTCAAGACCACCACCGAAGTGCAGGAGTTTCTCGGTCGGGCGGCCGCACTGGATGGGGTGGACCTAACATCTTTCCTGCTTGGACCAGCCATTGAAAAAGCTAACCGACTACTCAGAGAACACGAATGCATGATGCTTGCCGAGCAAGGTCAACTGGCGCTGGTGCACGCGATTCATGTCGAGAGGCAACCGACGCAGGCCATGAAGGACATATTGGACTTGCCGGATCTACCAGTGTGTAAAGGCATGAGCATTGATATTTCGGCATATGACCCTGCCTTGACCTACAAGGACCAAAGTCAATTTGACTGCGGGCATCCTTTGATCAACTCGTTTGTACGTAAATACCTGAAGACGCAGCTCAACATGGGCCTGAGTGTCGCCTACGTACTACTGGATCCGACTGATGGCGATCGTTTCGTTGGCTTTTATACTCTTGCCCAATATACGATTGATTTGTCGCGGCTTTCATACATACAAATTGGTCAACTCCCCCAAAATATTCCCTGCACGCGGCTCGAAATGTTGGGTATAGACAAGGGCTATATGAAACAGGGATTGGGTTCAAGTCTGATGAAGCACGCGTTAAAACTAACGCAGTCCGTATGCAAGCAGATTGGTGGTCTCGGACTGTGCCTTAACGCAGAGCCGCCATCCGTAGATTTCTATCAAAAGTTGGGCTTCGCGCTGGTTGCCGACAACAAAGCAGACAATCCGTCACCGATGTTCCTGTCAATTAATTTGATGCGCTGAAGCTGTCCCATAAGAAGTAGATTCCGCAGGTGCGACTCGCACCGCGCGGTGCGCAGAACCGTCTGCCAGAAATGCTAGACACGATCGCGGCACGCATACGCGCAAGACGAACGCATGAAGCGTGGCGTGCCGGTCGCCGTCAAGTGCGCCGCAGGCATTCCGGTGGATGCACCAACCTTGGATCGCACTGGCAGCAAAGCGGCCCGTTTGAAGGTCGCCGAGTCCGATACAGAAACCGATGCCGACCTTGATCTGGAGCAGACAGTAAAGGATGTACCGCCTATTGAAGAATGAAATCACGCATGACGATTTTTTGCCAACGTGGCTGCAGGCCCGACTGGCTGAGTGGCGCCGTATCCCCCCCACCGAGCGCGACCTTGAAACGATCTGGACGCATACCCGGCAGCAATGGGGCGTGGAGAAGGACAATCGTTACATCGACATCTTCAGCGGCATATAATTTACTTTCGCATCACGTCTTACGGCATCGCGGTCGTTCGTATCCTGCTCGATTGTGTGGATGCGCTACGCCACTTGCGAACTACTTCGTTGGACTCGCGCACCAAACCAAGAGCGGTTTCATGTGTCAGTTCACGATTGCAACATGTCGCGAAATTCGGGCAGTTACGCATTTGGGCGTGAATCGTGTCGGTACCCCATTGCGGCGTAGCTGAAACCGTCATCAAAACACCTAATTACAAAATAATATGGAAAAGCGCATTAGCGTTGCCTTGCTTGAAGATGACATGGACGTGGGCACCGCGATCAAGCATTGGCTTGAATCTGCAGGTTACGCAGTCCAGCATTTCACCTCTGGCAGGCTTCTCAAGCGCGTAGCATCTGACGAGCGTTTTGAACTGTTTGTTCTGGATTGGGGCGTTCCCGATCTTTCCGGAAAAGACATCCTGCAGTGGTTGCGGCATGAACAAGCGCAGAACTCAGCTGCGCCGGTTTTGTTCGTGACCAGCCACAACGCGGAAGAAGATATTGTTTTGGCCTTAAGCGCTGGCGCTGACGACTATATGGTCAAGCCGATTCGTCAATTGGAGTTACAGGCGCGCGTCGGCGCACTACTGCGACGCGGCGACATCAATGCGACCAGAACCGGTGTACTCGATATTGGCAGCCATTATTTCGACCCCGACACCCGCGTCGCCTACGTCGGCGACAGCGAGGTTGAATTGAAAGGCAAGGAATTTGATGTCGCCTTGTTTCTGTTTCGCCATCTTGGCAATTTAGTGTCCCGCGGTCATATTGCCGAGAGCGTCTGGGGAGCACGTGCAGACCAATTGCAGTCCCGCACCGTCGACCACTACGTTTCGCTCATTCGTAAAAAACTGAGTCTAGATCCTGCACATGGAATGCGCCTTACGTCGATCTCCAATTTTGGGTATCGTCTGGAGCAGTTGTCTGCGAGACCGATCGCGCCAAGTGAAGCGAGGCTGCCAACTGACTAATCGACTAAACAACTGGCTTGCGTCCATATTGCGCACCGTCACAATGCGCTCTCACCGGGGACGAAACGGTATGACGCATTAATTTAGTCCACCATGCGGTTTGCCGTTGGTATCAGCGGGATGATGTTCATCTACCGGTGACGTCGCCGCCGATACTGTCAATATCGGAGCCAGTCTTGCCCGGCAGCCCTGTCCAACATCAACAGTCCGACGCATCTTTGCCAGCCCGGCAAGTCAGTTCACACCTTACGCCGCGATGCAGGCGGCGAGTTGTCAACAAACAAATCAGCGATATCAATCCTGAGCGATTTTGCAATCTTCTCGACGTTGTCGATCGTTACGTTTCGTTCGCCGCGCTCAACGGCACCAATAAACGTAGAGTGAATCTCACAGCGGGCGCCTAGCTCCTCCTGGGTCAATCCCGCTTCACGACGCAGGCGCAAAAGATTCCAGGCAAGTCGGCCCCTGCCGGTTGACATCTTTGGTGGCTTTTTCATTAGCCAAGAATCCGGCTTTTCACCTCATGCCGCCACACTGCTTGCATATCATTTAATACATATATATATTCTTAACTACGTGCCTGCCCTTGTAATTGTCTTCAAGGCCGCCGTTAATTTAAGAAAGGAGTCCTGCAAGTGGTTGGCGGTATGTGCGCAGTCGATTGGTCATCGTCAAATCGGCAGTCAACATGAATGAGTTTCGCGCCAACGAAATAAGTCAGCTACCAGAAGAGCGTGCGAAATTGGCGGGCGTTTACCGCTTCACTTTTCGCGCGACGTTGAAGAAATAACCCCATTTGTATCACCGGCAGCCGTGATTGCGATTGCGGACTGGTTAGGGACACGCAATTCAAACGTTATTTGCATTAAGTCGGCTGCGGCCGGCTGCATAAGCCCGATCCAGGCGCCTTCGCGTCCGGACGGAATCCCAGAAACACGCCACGCGAGCCAGACACCTGCGGGTACAGCGAGCGGAGCGAAACAAGAAGGTGGCAAATCATGAAGAGATTTTGTTTATCAAATTATGCGGCGGACCAGCTAAAAGCGGCCCGTGAGCAGCGCGAGAATGTGTTCCACGCAAAACAAGCGCAGTACGCGCAAGACCGAGATGCTGTCTATCAGCAGCGCGCGCATGCAGCCAGCGAGTTCATTGGCGCGGCTAAAAACGTGCAGGTGTTTTCAGCGGCGGGCAGCCTGTTTGATTGGGTAGTGGCCCACGCCAAGACGATTCCATCGGCGCCAGTCTGTGGTGAAGTGAGCGTTGCCGAGCTGCGTTTGGAAGCGGGCATTTATGGCGAGGATCTGGTGGCGCGTCATATCGAGGCACAGGTCGATCCGTGCAGCTTCGAGTATGTCGAGGACGACCCTAGATACGGACACAATGCCCAATTGCGACGCGTCCCAGGCAGCGAAACCATCGCAATATCCGGCTATCGAAATCGCAGAGGTGAAATCGATTTAATCGTGATTTCGCCCTGGGATGTTTTCGCAATCGAGGTGAAATATCTCGATGGCGTTGTATACAACGACGGTAGCGATTGGGTCCGCGACATTTATGATTATGCCGGCAACCGAAGGAAGGCGGGCGTGCCCATCAAGGACAAGGGAGGTCGATCCCCAGGGCGACAGCTTAGCGAGGCGGCCGACGAGCTGGATGCATTGTTTTTGAAGAACGGTCTGGGCTTGTCTGTCACCCGGACTGTGGTTCTTGCGCATCCACACGCAATCGTAGGCGACATCGATTTGCGACAGGATCGTATCCACAGGGTGACGAATGTGGCGCAATTGGATATGACGCCACCCGAACTGGACAGTGAAGACGATTTTTTCGAGTGCGGGTGGGATGCCGAACAGATCGCCGAGATTGCCGACGTGATAATGGCGGACTTCGCCAGATTCAATCCGCGCCGCGCACATTGATCGACGACACGGAGACATTTAGAACAGCGGCATGTGGCGTGCCGCTGACTAAAAAGTCGCGACCTAGAAAATCCAGCGCGTCAACTTGAAGTATATGGCGGTGCCAATCAGTGCACAGTCGTCAAAGTGGCCGCCCTGCGATGTCGCCCGAATAAAACAGTGACAACCATTTGTCGGCACGACATCGGCAAGGGAGGCGTTTCAATCTATCAAATTGGAGTTCTGATGAGTTCAATCAAAATGATTGTCGTGGTGATTGTCGCGACAGCCTTAAGTGCTTGCGGAGACACAAATCGTTTTACAGAATCGCTGGCTAAAGACGCATTGAATAAACATCTCGACACGGCAAATGGCATTACTTGTCGTGGCGGGTCTTCGCTTCAGGCGGCGCTCAACAGCAGTTATTCGACGTGGCGACTGGCGACGTTGACGAACAAGCAGCTGCCCGCAAAGGCAAAGGGTGAGAGCGGGCGCCTCCACCTTGATCTGATCGATTTTGGTGTTGTCGAAATGGAAAAATATGGCAATGGTCTGTTCCGTGGTGAATCGCCGCGCCTGAAATCGGTTGGTCAAGGGATCCGTGTCAGGCAAGTAGGTGCCATTGAGGTGCCAATGCTCTGTGCGGGCAAATATTCCGTAGACAAAATCGTCAAGTGGACGGAACCCGCGATCAATGCGGGAACGCTCTCAACCGTCGTGACATTCACCATCCGCCCGGACCAGACGGAGCCGTGGACAAAAATCAGCACGATCCAGACTTTGTTCTTACCCAAACAACTCTCAGGTGGCGTTGAAGAACAGTTGCTGCTTCAAAAAACAAATCTTGGCTGGGAAGTCGTCTCTTAGCCCGGCTCGCCACAATTTATTTCCATGGGAAAAATATGAAGTATTTCATTCAGGTTTTGTTTTCATTGTTGACGGCGCTGGCTGCCGTAGCGGGTTCATCGAACGCATCGAGCTACACTATCGACACGACGTCATCGCCATCGGTCCTGACCGGCTTATGGTGGAATGCGAGCGAATCGGGCTGGGGCCTGACGATCACGCAACAATATGGCGTGATCTTCGTTGCGATGTACACCTATGACGCCGCCAACAATCCGATCTGGTATGTCATCACCAATTGCCCGGTTGTCGCCGGCGGATGCACGGGCGACATATACAAGGTAAATGGGGGCTCGCCAATGACGGCAATCTGGAAGCCAAATTTGGCATTGACCAAGGTTGGCAGTGGCACGCTGGCGTTTTCTACTGCCAACGATGCCGCGATAACGTTCTCGATAGACGGCGTCGCGGGGTCGAAGGCGATTACGCGGCAGGTGTTTGCGACCGCGCCGGTGGTTCAACAGCCTGGCGGTTTTCCTTTTACGTTTACGGGGAGTGCGACGGACAATCCCATTAGGACTGTTCTGCTCAACTCAATAACGTTTCAAAGCAATTCTGTCACCGGCATTTGCAGCGCCACACTCTTTTTTACCAACACGAGCTCGGTTTCGATTTCACCGTTCCTGCGATTCAATGTGGTTGTCGGTGGAATCACAACTGGACAGCTACTTTTTAACTCGAGTAGTCTTGCGCCCGGTGCGACGGCTTCCAACACCGTCGCTGTGACCAGTAACGGATCAATCGTCGCCTGTGGCAGCTTCGAGCTCCAGTTCAATGCGTCTGGCAGTAGCATATTCTCCCCATAGGTCGACGCGACCGCGTAAAAAACGAACAACAGGTCAGGCAATGTCTTACCTGGTCTCTCGGGTGTTCCATAACCGCAGCCCGTAGATGACAGACACCTGAACGTCTGAGTCATACGAACTGGGCGTATGTTGATTGGCGGTGCAATGGCACCACCCAAGTTGCGGCCAAATGGCACCACTTGAGGTCAAGGCCATGATCGGTTTGGCAAATGCCCTGGGCGTGTCCGTGGCCGCCGAAGGCGCCGGAACCGATGATCAGCTGGCTTTCCTACGCGCGTAGGGCTACTTCGTCAGCAAGCCAATTCCACCTGCCGCGAAATTTGCATACCTCCTGATTGCCAATAAGGTTTTTGCCAAGTGCTATTACAGTAGGCGCAACAACGCGTTGACGAGAAACAGCGCCGCAGTCAGTGCCGCGTGCGATGAAAATCCACGCCACCTGTTGCCTCAGGAAGTGCGTACCTAACAACGTGGCAACACGTTACAAATCGCCGCCATGCCTATTTGGGTTCGGCGCTCTTCGGCGACGGCTCTGGAATATATTCGACCAGCTGCTCAATTCGGCAAGAAAAGTATCCACACAACCGGTCAAGGACGTCGGCCGTCGGGTTATAGCCGCGATGGTTCGCGATCTTCGACAGCGTCATGCGGTGCACGCCGGTCGCGGTCGCCACCTCAATTAACGTGATCACGCGGCTTTCCCGAAATTCGCGATCCGCAATCAGTTCTTTGAGCTTAAACCTCAGCATTTCCATGTCTTTGCGGTGCGGATGATAAATAAATATATCAGCCGCACTTGACAAATAGCAAACGAAGCTTACACTACGCTTCACGCGATGCGTATTTGTATCGCATGAATAGCGAAGTTATCAATACGGCGTGCGCGACGGATCGGCATTCAGTTCCGTCTCCAACTGGTCGTCTGGCAGGGTCTTCTCAACAAGACCCAACAAGGAGATGCATATGGCAAAGCTGCAAGAAGCAGAAAACTGGTTGCAAGCGTTACTCAACACGCAAACGGTGGAAGGCATTCCGGTAGGCGAAGCCCCGGAACTGGTGATGGCCTACTTTTTTGGCGACCTGGTGCGGGGGCCACATGGTTGGTTCAACACAATGGCTGCGGGCATTGTCTGGTTTTTGTGCTGGAGCCTGATCGCGTTACGGCTCGATGGGGCAGGGCGCTGGAAATTGGCACTGGCATCCTATGCCGTTGGCTACGAGGCAACTTGGACCTGGGTGATCACGATGTACCTTGCATCTGGCCGAATGGCACTCTACCTTTTAGTGCTTCCACTCTTTGGCTGGACATTTACGGTTGTGTCAGCACTGACGGGTTTTTTGCTGTGGCAACACGGCGTGAATAAGGTGATTTTTGGGTTGCCCGGTTTGCTGATCACCTTTGCAGGGCGGCGTGGCTTGCTGCAATATTTTGGGGTCACCGCTTTACGTAGTTCGAGTACGCCATGCGTGAACTATGTTCAGACAATTATTCCGAGTGCGAGAACGCATCAGGAGGGATTTTGAACAGATTCCTACCGCTGGATCCAGGCCTCAATTGGACACCAGCAGCACCAAGTACCACAGGAAAGTACCCGCCCAGGACAGGCTATGGGTTGGCGGTAGTGAACGGCGGCAACACCATTGGAATGACTCGCCGCGGCGAATATCACTGGGGCGTCGTGGCAGGCCACTTCAGGAAACCGCTCAAGCGCGTCATGCCGTTTGAACAATTCGTGAAGCTGGTCCTGCCGGCAGTCGAAGAAGAACGGATGGATGCGTTTAGTCATGCCGAACGCTTAGAACCGTCCTATGCCCGCGGGTACCTTCTCGAATGCATCGATGGCCGTCTGGATATGTTGCGACATATCGAGGCGGGGCTGAACAAGTGGCCATATGAACGAGTCGGTTTCATCAACGACTGTGTGTTCAAAGATCCGCTTGAAACGAGCGAGGAGGAGCTCAACGAGACACGGGCAGCGGTGGTTGCGATCACCGACTGGTTGAAAGATCACCCGTGCAAAGCGCTTTGGCACAAATCGGCTGCGGCCGGACACCATTCTCCGGCGAACAAGTCGACCGGGGCAACTCAATCGCGAAACGTGTGCACATCTGAAACAACTGCAGACGCGTCGCAAACCAAGGAAGCAAGCAAATGAGAAAAATCAAACTGTCTGACTATTGCGTTGACGCCATGATTAACGCTCGTCGCGAACGCGAGGCTGCGTACAACCTCGCCTGTCGTGAGCACGAGAAGATTGCCTCACAAGTCTGGACTGATCGCGACGAAGCATTCACCCGGTTTTTGAAGGCAACGAATGAAGGGCGGATTTTTTCGGCGGTGGGCAACCTTTGCACGTGGGGTTTCAAATGGGCGACGCCCATTCCGAGCGAGCCGCGCGAACCCGGCGACGGCATTGAAGAGCGCAAGTTTGAGGCAGGCATCGTCGGCGAACAGGTCGTGCTCAATCATGTCGAGGCGCAACTGGATGCGGCAGTGTTGCGTGTCTATATAGATGAGGACCGCTGCAATTATGATTTTCCGGGAGACACGTCGGTAGCGATCTCGGGTTACAAGAACCATAAGGGCGAGATCGATCTGCTGCTGATGACGCCGTGGGGAATGGCAGCACTGGAAGTGAAGAACTTCCAAGGCATGGTCTACAACCATGGCACCAATTGGTTTCGCGACAAGTATGACCGAGCGGGCTATCTTCACCAGCAAGGGATTCCAATCGCTGACCGAGGCGGCCATGGTCCGGCTAGGCAACTGTGCGAGCCGGTCGACGTATTGCAGCGTTTCCTTGCTAGTCGTGGGCACGTGATGCCGATTCGCAAGGCAATCGTGCTGGCGCACCCGCAATCCTGTGTTGGCGCCATTGAGTTCGGCTTTGATCCGATCGACCTGGTCGCGCATGTTGGCCAGCTCGATGTGATTGCACTTTGCGATATCGAGAACAATCCGAGAAAGCCCTGCTACAACGATGGCGAAATCTATGCGGTAGCGGAACTGATTGAGCAGGATCACCAGTTTCACGCACGGCACCAATCACGTCAGGCGCGCTAAGCACAGCCACAGTCGGCAAGTCTGCGTGAACATCATCATGCAGAACACGATTGCTGTCATGGTGGGCGTCGCGTCGTCAATGTCCGCCATGGCATCAAAGTTCAAAGGAGTTAAACATGGAATTCATTGCCTTAGTGTTTATTGAAGTATTCGGTGACTGGTTTTCAAAAACCGTGCTGCGTGTGTTTTTGGGAACCATTGTTTTCTTTTTGCCATTTCTACTATTCTCGATTTTGCTCTGGACGTCAGACTCAAATCTGTGGATTTTTGCGAGCACCATTGCCAGCAAGATTTGTGCAATTGCGATGCTGCTGCTCGGGATCTTCATGGCGATCAACATGCTCGTTGCCCTTGCGGAGTGTAATAGTGCGAGGCATTACTTTGGCGACCCGGAATAGGGATCTTCTCAACACAGCACGATGGACGACACTGAACAAAGGACTAAGGAGATAGCCATGAGTCGTTTGTCGGCAACATTTGCCGCCCCAAAGTGCGCGGTAGAAGTAGTTCGACGTTTGTTCGTCAGCGGCGCCATCCTTGACAAGACGGGCCATCGCCTTGTTCAGGTCGAAATCTGCGACATGCATTCAACAGCCCTTGCATACGCATCCGATATAACCTTGCCAGAAATTGCCCGCATCATCGATGGTGAGGCTTATCGGTGCCAACTGAAGTGGGAGAAAACGGCATTCCCAATTGGCTGGCGGATGCTTGGGCTTGCGCGTACGCCGACTCGAGGCGACACCGCCTTCAATCTAGTTCCGCGCACGCGCATTCTCACCGATGCGCACGTTGTACCGTTTGAGATCCTCGTCGGCTGCATCGTCGAGCCCACATTGCGCCGCTTTCTCAGCGACGTGTTCTCTGATCGCGACTTCGTGATGCGCTATTTCAGCGCCCCCACTGAGTCACTCGCGTTTGCTGAGAATCCCGCGGGACCACTGGTCACGGCGTTGGAGGCGATTTCACATTACTGGTATACCCCAGGTCTTACGGAAAACCAACAGCAACTTGGCGCCATTGCACTGCTGTTCACGGCGCCAGGATCGACGTGGGTCTCTAGCGGGGGAGGGCAGTCAGCACTGTTGAATAAGCATCCTCAATTTCCAGTCTGGGCGGTCCAAGATATGGCACGCGCCCAACCGCGTTGGTGGCAGGTACTGCTGACGATTTGGGCAGAAAACAACGCCGCACCAGTAGCGCATGAAGCGTATGTTCCCCCGGTCATGAAGGCGGCTTATCATCTTGCGCGCGCGCATGCGCGAACCGTTAATTACCTGAAACGGACGGACGAATATTGCTGACGACGAAAGTGGGCCTCAATGATCGGGCAACGGGTGCGCAGCATTTGCGCCGTCCCATTTGCGCGGCTTTACCCAACTGAAGCGGCGCAACCACGGCTAACCCAGGGAATGAAGTATAGGGTTGGCATGCGGGGTCGGCGACGACAGATGATCATGCGGTGACAAGTGAGCGCAAAATGGCCCCTGCGAATGGAGAACGCCGCCATGAACCGCTTCGATAGGTTTGACTGGCGTGCATCCAGCACCTGATACGGCGACTCATTCACCAGGAGGGCTTTCGAAGAAGAAGCACTCGGGCAGGATGGCGGGCGCAATGTAATTCAGATCCTGTGCCGACACACCGCACGCGAAGAAGCTCGCGCGCCATTGACGCGCCACTGTGACGATCTGATCAATTTCCTTACGGGCGTCTTCCGCCGACAGTCCGAAGCGACTTGCTTGCGACAACAGATTGTAGATGCTGGCCGTACGGCCGTAGTTGCCGACCGTCAGTGCCAGGTCGCGTCGCTCCAGGCTAACCACTGGGCTGGGTACCAGGTCGTAGGCAGGCGCTAGGCGCCATCCTTTGGGCCGGCGCAGCAACGCGTGATTGCGCGGGTGATCGTCGTTATTGGTCACGATGGCATTGAAGACCATGCGCCGGAATAGTTCGGCGCAATCGGCTTCGGGCTTGTCGGACCAGCGACGCAGGTTGTCGGCCAGCAGCGGATAGGACCAGCGTTCACGGTTCAAATAGCCATCGTCGCAATCGAGCACCGTCAGCCCGCTAACCAGTCCAAAGCGTAAATATCCCTTGTCCGTGTGTTCACGATCGAAGCGCTGCAGCATCAGCACATCGCCGTCACCGACCGCCTGCAGGCGTGCCTGCGTGACGTTCAGGCCGCAGCGGCGTGCGAGCTCGAGAGTGGCGTACTCGATACGCTGCAGGTTGCAGTGATCGTCCTTGGCGGGAAACTTCCCCAGCCACAGACACTGCGCGTCCTCGATGGTGGCCTTTGGGCGAGCGCCACCCATGCTGGTGCCCGGATCGAGTTGCTCCAGCAGATGAGCAGGCACCGGCTTGCCGTCCTCGATGGCCTGCGCTGCGGCAATCAATTCAGCGAGCTGGTGAGTGCGGTTGTACTGACGCTTGGGGGCGGGTGGCTCCGCCTTTAGGCCAAAGCTCAGATAGCCGGCGCCATCCTGCGGACCGTGCAGTAGATAGTCGATTTCATGCAGATCACCGGCGGCGCGTTGGAGCTTGTGCTCGATGACCCGGCGCCCCCAGGCGTCTGGACTCGCATCGCGCAGCGCGCTGGGGATGCCCTTGAGTTGGGTGAACTCGTGAACAGATTTGCCCAACGGCAGGCGGTATGGATCGAGTGCTACCGCTTCAGTGCGCTGGATATAGCGGTCGCCATAGCGAAAGCGGCCGATCTGCGTGCCGTCCGGCAGGGTCTGCACTTTCAGCAACGCCGCCGGCACCGTGTTCAGGGCACCGGGAAGCTGGATATAGACGTAGGCTTCGCGTTCAGAAGTCATAGTCGTTGCCGGTCTTGCGCGGTTTGCCTGCGCGGGTGGGACGACGCGAAGCTTCGAGCGCCTTGCCATGAACATCGGTGTCCGGATCGGCCGCCGCGTCCAGAGACTTTTCCAGGCCTAGCGCCCATAGCACGGTGAAGCAGACGCCGATGGCCGTGCCGGGCCTGCCGAGTTCCAGCGCCGTTAGAGTGTTGCGGTTGACGCCTGCCTTGCTGGCGAGCTCCACCACCGACCAGCCGCGGCGAATCCGTGCGACGCGAATTCGTTGGCCGAGCTGCGCGACACGCTCAGAGACAGGCGGCGGAATGGAAAAGTTGCTCATGATTTTGGGCCTACCAATGTTTAACGCCCCTTATAGTAGGCGAGATGCGCTTTTCCCGCAAGATAAAAAAGGCATGAGTGATTAAAATAATAGGCGCTACCAACTTCAATGGCTAGTTAAGTAGGCTAACTTTGCGTCAACACATCCTGCTGCGCGGGAGACCACGACTCTGAGACTCTCGCCCCGCATCGACAGCCAAGGTTGGGACTGCCGCACCAGTAAAGCCACAAAAGGCACAATCTTCTATGGGCGAATAACTGCCTTCGGCGCGAAGGCAGTCAAGCAATTCCAGCGAACGAGCAGGTGAGTTCCAGCATCAATCAACTCGCTCGCGCACTTGACCGCGAATTCGCTGCGTCGGACATAGCGCGCGCCATGGATGACCCGGCCCACGCAACAACACTGATAACAATACTTATCACAAATAGACAAGTGGAAAAACGGTGGGGGAGGTCGGTACCGAGCGCAAAAAAGCGCTAAATCCACATCCCCCGCGCGACGCCCGCCAACGACACTACCCCCGCAAACTCTCACCTATGAATGACGCGGCGGCTAGCGACGTAACCACCACCCGGACTAATGCCGGTTCCCGCATAGCGGTTTTTGCATGGATCGGGCATTCGAGAGTAAGCATTTCGCCGAGGACTCCTTTTCTACTGTCAACGCATGCTTGCCCAGGCTCGCTGCGTCCGAGTTGGTCGAC
>JBBQFL010000057.1:0-24258 GCA_038321965.1 Burkholderiales bacterium
TAAGCGCCTTCGGCGGATATCCGCAAAAGACTCAAAGTCTGCGCTTCGACGTTCAAATCGAGACCAGACAAATTCGCTCGTTTCGGCCATAAATTCATCAGCTTATAACCGTCTCTCGTGAAAACGTTGGGACACTACTGATGGCATCTATAAAAAAACTCTTTTCCAGCAACACGTTGCTACTAACACTGCTGTTGGCGACCACCTTTGTTATTTATCAACCGGGCCTATACGGCGACTATGTATTTGACGACCTCTCAAACATTACATCGAATTCCTCATTGCAGATCACAGAGCTCTCTTGGCAAGCCATCCGGGAAGCCGCGACATCAAGCTTTTCAGGGCCGCTAAAAAGACCCTTGAGTATGTTGACGTTCGCGTTTAACGCGTCGACAACGGGTTTCGGTGCACCATTGTTTTTCAAGTTGACCAGTCTCATCGTGCACTTGACGGCCGGCCTTGCCGTTTTCTGGCTGACGGGCTTGCTTCTTGAACGGTTCAGGTCTCAAGCGAATATCTCAACGCAGTCCGCCGGACCTGATTGGACGCGCCTGGCAATTACCGGCATTTGGCTGCTGCATCCGCTAAATCTGAGTACTGTCATATACATTGTCCAGCGCATGACGAGCCTTTCGGCGTTATTCGCTTTTGCCGCTGCAGCTGTCTATTGCATTGGGCGGCGCAGATTGGAAAAAGCACAACCCCATGGCTGGGCATTCGTCGGCCTCGCTTTAACTGTACTTTTACCGTTGTCCGCATTTTCCAAGGAAAATGGGCTGTTGATTCCATTCCTTTTATTCGTTATCGAAATTACGGCGTTTAACTACAAAACACTTGGCAGTACGAACCGTACTCTGCTTGGTGTGTTGGCCTTGGGTACGGTTGCAATCCCAACGGTATTGGTACTTGCGGCGGTTCTTGTGCAGGACCCCAGACTAATGGGAGGCTACGAAGTAAGGGATTTCAACATAGTTGAGCGCTTGCTCACTCAGGGACGAGTAATTTGGTTTTATGCCAGCATGACGCTGTTTCCGAGCGTCAGCAGCATGGGTCTGTACCACGACGATTTTGCGACATCGACTGGAATCCTAAGCCCCGCCACAACACTTTTTGCGTGGAGCGGCCTCATTGGATTGGTGGTTTTGGTGCTTATATTGAAACGCAAAATTCCAGTACTCACGTTCGGGATACTCTGGTTCCTGTGCGGTCACTTGATGGAATCAACAGTGTTGCCTCTGGAAATGATTCATGAACACAGGAACTACTTGCCGATTTTTGGTTTGATTTTTGCGGGATGTTACTTGCTTCTCGAACGCGTCCCTAAGGCCACATTTCGACGGCCAATAGTTTTCGCGGTGATCGCGTACATGTTGCTTATCTCAGTCGTCACCCTTTTGCGCGCTGAGCAGTGGGGCGACAGCGTTTTACATGCCGTGAGCGAAGTCGAAAATCATCCTCGCTCGGAACGTGTGCAATTACAGCTTGGACGCATTTTTATGATGATGATGATTGACACGCCACGCGTCGAGTACTATGAGGGAGCCAAGGAAGCATTGGGGAAGAGCATTGAACTCTCGAAGACAACTGTCACCGCCCATTTCTCAATGATCCAATTAGCATTCTTAATAAAACAACCTGTTTCCCCGGCGATAATCGACGCAGCGGAACGTGTACTTTCAAATGGTCCTGTACCACCGTCTGCAGCGTCGGCATTTCGTGCTCTGATCGACTGCCAAATGTTTGCCTATTGTAAATTGTCTGACACTGACGTCATGCGGCTAGCAAATGCAGCGTTGAAAAATCCACGTGCCGTCCGGAGCATCACAACGCAAATTGCTATTTACTTGGCGCAATATCAAATCGACAAGATGGGCGATGGCAACCTCGCTATTCTTACGCTCCAGAATGCGCTGCTGCGAGATCCTCAGTCAGCGGTGTTGCACTTGTCAGCTGCGAGAGTATTTAGGGTGGTGGGCGATTTGGATAGGTCAACGTTGCACATTGATCAGGCAACAAGTTTCGATTCGTTGGGCACCTATCGCATTTCAATTAGTGACGAGAAAAAAAAGTGGGAACGCGATGCTGCGAAACAGCGCGGCTGAAATCAGGCGCGTCCATTTTCGTGGCGATGGACTAAGGGGGCAAAATCAGGCATGAGTCAGCTAACAATCATCATTCCGGCCAAGAATGAAGCAGCCGGACTGCGCCAAGTTTTGCCGTTGATACGCGAAGTCGCTCCGAACGCGGAACTATTGGTTATCGATGACGGGTCAACCGATGACACGTGCCAAGTTGCACGGTCATGCGGCGCGACAGTGCATTCACACCCGGTAAGCATGGGGAATGGGGCTGCAATAAAGACGGGCGCACGAATGGCGCATGGTGAAACACTGGTATTCATGGATGCCGATGGCCAGCACAAGGCCTCGGACATTCCGCTGCTGCTTGACAAGTTGGCGAATGGGTTCGACATGGTTGTGGGCGCCAGGTCAGCCGAGTCGCAAGCCGGAGTCCACAGGGCGCTGGCGAACGGGGTCTACAACAGGCTGGCTACGTGGATGGTTGGCAAGCCGGTGCTCGATCTGACGTCGGGTTTCAGGGCGGTGAACGCCAAAAAATTCCGGCAATTCCAGTATTTGCTGCCGAACGGCTTTTCGTACCCGACGACTATTACTATGAGCTTCTTTCGCGCCGGATACCCAATTTCCTACGTACCGATTTTTGCCCCGCGCAGAATTGGCAAGAGCCACATCGGACTCGTTCGCGATGGCATACGGTTCTTCCTTATCATTTTCAAGGTTGGCACGCTATATTCGCCACTAAAACTATTTGCACCTGTCAGTGCCGCGTTCTTTCTCACAGGACTCGGATACTACGTTTACACGTTTTTCGCCTTTCACCGTTTTACCAATATGAGTGCACTCATGTTTATCTCAGCAGTGCAGGTATTTTTGATGGGGCTGGTCTCTGAACAGATCAGTGCGCTCAATTACAAGGACAGCAATTTACAGCCGGACGCGCTTTCCCTCCTCACCGTCGATGGCACGCGGGTAGAAGCCCAGGCCGAGTGCGCTTTAGGCGACGTTAGCGCCAACGCCGACGACGACGGTTCCGTCTGTCGCTGAGCCCAACTTTGCCGATTTCCGATGGCGAGACGGGTGGAAAAGCCTGATGGTGCGAGACTGCTCTGTGCAGGCGGCGTGCCACTCCAGGGTGGGCGCCAAAAATTGACCGCGATGCATGACCTCAGGAAATGGCCTTGCGCGCTCTTCTGGCTGTGCGTCCTCGTACTTTATTCCCACTGGACATGGACCGACCTGCTGAATGACTTCGGAGGCGATAGCGCGGAATATTTACTGCTAGCCCAGCACTGGTCTTGGGTCGGCATTGACAACCCTACAGCGGCGCAATTTGCATCGGCCAGCAGTTTTCCGCCACTTTTTCCGATTTTGCTTGGGTTGTTCGCGGCAGGCCAGAATTGGCTGCTGGCACACCAGCTTGTAGCGCTATGCGGTGTCGCTACCTTGTTTGTTATGTGGCGCCAGTTAAGGATCGAAGACATACCACTTGAAGACAGTTTGTTGTCGGTTGCATTGGTCGCTCTCGTTCCGGGATTCTATTCGCAGGCATTGTATATTCATAGTGAATTACTCTTCCTCCTATTCGTCAGCCTTACCCTTTACGCGGTGTCGCGCCTCGAAAGTGAAAACAAAGCCGTCTTCACGATGGTTGCAGCGCTTGCGGCCGCTGGAGCATACCTGACCCGTAGTGCCGGACTGGCGCTGGTTGTGGCGCTCTTCGTCTATGTCCTGTTGCACCGGCCGAAACGAGAGTGGGCAATCGTTGCCACGTGTGGCGTTTTGCCAGTATTGCTCTGGATGTATTTCGGCCAGCCACCCGGCGGAGGTTATCTGGCCGCGTGGCGTGAACGATTGGCGTTGGTCGGATTACAGGGGATTAGCAGTATCGCTTACCTGCAACTGTTGTCGCTGGCTGACGGGCACTTCGAGAATTTCACTGGGCAAGGATCGAATAATTACGCAGCGGTGCTGGTTTTTTCGGCACTGTGCGTGGCTGCATGGTTGCGCAGACTCTGCCAAGGCAAATTGGACGCACTTTTTCTGGGAGCGTATTTTGCAATCCTAATCGCGTGGCCGTTTCCGGCAGAACGGGTTCGGTTTACAATGCCGCTAATTCCAATTTTGGTAACGCAATTGTTGCTAGCAATTCGCGTGCCGGGTGTATTCCGTGCTGTGCCACACGCGGCTCTTGCCGGTCGGCTGGCGATGCTGGTACTGGCTATCGCGTTGTTGCCAACTTTGCTGCTGTTCGCCCAGCGATATGCCGAACCGATGCCGGTTGAACTCGAAAACTACCGGCGCATACCTCAGTGGTACAGTGACGCCGGCCGTGATGAGCGGCTGTCAACCGTTGCCCTTTTGAATCGTCTGCAGACCGGATTCAAAGAGATTGCCGAGTTCGTGCCGACCCAGGAATGCGTCTACTCGATCAAACCTTCGCTTGTGGCACTGTTCGCACACCGAAACAGCCTCCGCCCGCCATTGCCAGGCAGCAAACCAGGTTTGCAGCTCGATGTCAGCACGATCGAATGCAGATACGTGCACATGTCACCACTGATAAGTCCGACATTTCCGGTAGCCTATTACCCACGGGAAACTTGGGCGCCAAATATGGAACTGCTCCACGTTACCTGGCTTGTTCCTGCTGACGAGACACGTGGCGTCGCAGGTCTGATCGCAAAAGTGCCGTGAAAGTTAACTCAGCGTTTGATTCACAGTCTGGCAAATGAAGCTATCCACCGTCATGCTAAGCTTTGCCGAAAGATCCGCCATCGCGCGGCCAATAGAAGTTGTGCTCGAAACAACTTAACGGCCAAACGAAATCCTTGTGGAGGACGATAGTTCGATGGTCAGCACCGGTCAGTACCTGCAGTCCAAGCTGGTCGGTATCGTAAACTCAGTCCTATTTCGTGAAACAAGTCGCGGCAAGGGCGCCGCTTTTCGCAACTCAATGGCGGCTGCACCGACAACCCGATTATCAGTCAAGATGCCAGTTTTTGAATTTTTGTTCGCAGGAGTATTCCTCGCTCGTGGCGCCAATCCCGCCGGACAACGCTAACGTGGTTTTCGGGCAGGCTTCAGGGTTCGTGTGCGCACCGTCGTCTCTATCTAACATCGTGTTGGCAATGGTGGCGTCACGCACTTGCGCAACGTATCAGCGAATATTAACTTAACGGACATGGAATGCTATTTCATGGTTCCCTGTGCCGGAATCGACTAAGGCTGCAGAATTGACGATGTTCACTTTGATTTCGAATTCGAACTCACCGCAAAGGTCTCCGCAATGACTGTTTGTGTTTACGAAGCCAGCTTTTCGCATATCGGACTACGCTTTACGGAAAGGGAAAGGCGCAGCAGCCGAGACAGTACGGAGCGGTCTATTGCATCGTAAGCTCAAACGATTTTTCGCTGCAGATAGGCGTATTTTTTTGATCCGCGACGTACCGACTGTAGCATTGGCGCAGCCGCGCGGTTGGTGCAAAATGCATAGCAGCTACCTGCTCTGGTTGAAATTGAAACGTGCATCGCGAGTGGTGTCGAGGCACCAGCAGAGGTTCGAAAAGCATTCTCGATTTGTCAAAAGCGCCAAAATTGTTGAGATTTGGCAAACGGCAATCCTTACGCGCCGTGTCGAGCAACAAAAAGTAAATTATATGAAAATCCTGATTGACATCAATCATCCTGCACACGTGCATTTCTTTCGCAATCCGATTGGTTTGCTGAAGGAGCGCGGACACGACTTGATGATTACGAGCCGGAACAAGGAGGTGGCGGTTCCATTGCTCGACGAGCTCAATATTGTGCATGCCGTGCTGAGTAGCCAAAACAGCGGCGGGGGATTGTTCGCTCTAGGGCGTGAACTGGTACAGCGCGATGCCGCGCTGTATAAAGTCGCCCGTGCTTTCAAACCCAACGCGATGGCAGCAATCGGCGGAACTTTCGTCGCGCATGTGGGGTGGCTAACGGGTATTCCGTCTTTGGTCTTCTACGACACTGAAAACGCAAAACTTCAAAACGCCATTACCTATCCCGTCGCGAGCAAGGTCATCGTCCCGCGATGCTACCAGTCGTGGACACCCAAGCATAGCGTGCGCTACGCTGGTTATCACGAGCTTTCGTATTTGCATCCGGATCGATTTAGCCCCGACAGTGATATCGCAGAGCGCAATGGCCTCGATCCGAATTGCGACAATTTTTTTATCCGGACCGTTTCCTGGCAGGCCAATCACGATGTCGGCGAATCTGGTTGGAATGAAAAGTTGCTCGTTATGGTGACTGAGCATCTTTCACGTTTGGGCAAAGTGCACATCTCATCGGAGGCGGTCTTGCCCGACTCGCTGCGCAAGTACGCGTATCGCGGCAAAGTCAGCGACGTGCACCATTTGATGGCGCATTGCCGAATGTTCATCGGCGAGAGTGCAACCATGGCGTCGGAATGCGCGGTATTGGGCGTGCCGGCCATTTATGCGGCTAACACCGGACGAGGCTATACCGACGAACAGGAGCAGCGCTACGCACTGGTGGCAAATATTCGCCAGTTAAGTTGGGCGCGCCTGCGCGAACAGATCGAGTGGTGGCTGGCGGTCCCCAAACATGAATGGCGAGCGCGCCGCCGCAAGTTGCTGGACGAAACCATAGACGTCGCGGCATTTGTGGTCGAAACGATCGAACATTTCGCGACCGCGAAAAGCTGATCAGTCCATGTGCGGCATCAGCGGTTTTTTTTCAGTCGCACCACTTAATGCTACGCAGGAGCGCGCGGGGCTTGAACGGATGCAGCGATCGCTAAAGCATCGTGGGCCCGATGGCAGTGGCACGAAGACTTTTGACCACGCCGCTATGGTACATAACCGTCTCGCGATCATCGATCTGGACACAGGTGAACAACCGCTGCTGAACCATGCTGGTGACCTGTGCATCGTCTTCAACGGCGAAATCTATAACTACCGCGAATTGCGGCAACACTACTCGCAATACCCTTTCCGGACGCGTTCGGACACTGAAGTCATTTTGGCAGCGTATGTGATCGACGGCGTCGCGGGCTTTGGCAAATTGCGCGGCATGTATGCCTTTGCACTGTGGGATGAGCGTCGCCAGACGGGTTTGCTGGTGCGTGACCCGGTCGGCATCAAGCCGTTGTTCTACAGCCAGCGCGAAGGGCGCTTGGTGTTCGGTTCAGAAGCCAAGGCGATACTGGCGCAGGGCGAAAGGGCGATCCTTGACACCGAGGCGTTACATCACCTGATGAATTTTCGCTACGCGGTTGGAAGCGCCAGCCTGTTTCAGGGAATCCATCAGCTTGCACCGGGCGCGGCTATTTCTTGGCGAAAGGGCGAAATTCTGCATGTGGCTGTCGAACAGCGACAGCCGCCGTCGACCCGAGAATTGCCGGAACTCATGCAGCAGGCGGTAGATCGGCACATGGTGTCCGACGTTCCGGTCGGCTGTTATCTTTCTGGTGGGATCGACTCGGCCATCATCGCGCGACTAGCTTCGGCGCGTGGGCCCCTCAGTAGTTTTACACTCGATGTGGGCGATGATCCGGCCGAGGCGCACAATGCTGCCGAGACTGCGCGCTGGCTAAAAGTTCCCAATCTCCAGCAGAGCTTTCAGGTCGATGGGGTGATCGAACTGCATAAGAGTCTGGTTTCGCACCTAGAGGTACCGAAGGTCAACGCGCTGCAAAGCGCGATGCTGGCCGGCTTCGCCGCCGAGCACGTGAAAGTGGCGTTATCGGGACTCGGCGGTGATGAATTGTTCTACGGCTACAACGCACACACAATCATGAGGCTCGCGCAACAGGCAAACCGGTTCACGCCAGGCAAGGCGAATAGTATGCTTGCCGCTGTGCTCAACCGCGCACTTTTTTCCAGTCCGGCCTGGAGTGAGCCACAGCGGGCACTCGAAATGTATGGCGCCATGCCGGACTGGTCACGGGTCTATGGGATCCTGAGAAATGTTTGGGATAGCCCGCGGTTGCGCATTCTCATTTATGGCCAAAGAATGCTTGACGCTGCGCCAACGGACAGTTTTAGTTGGCTTGCGCGCGAATTTCCGAACGATGAGAATCCGCTCCAGGCGATGCAACGCTTCGAGTTTCGCAACAAGATGGTGAACGACCTACTTTGGCACGAGGACCGCGTCAGCATGCGCGTCGGTCTCGAAGTGCGGGTACCGTTTCTGGACTGGGATCTAGTGAGTTTTGCCAACGCGAAATCGAGCGAGCAATTGATGCCACACGGTTCGAAAAAAGCCGTGCTCAAGGAATACGCGCGCGCAATCCTGCCGCCGGCAGTGCTTGCGCGCCGCAAGAGCGGATTCCAGCTCAATATCGCTGAGGCCGTAGGCGGTTTATTGAAGCCGGTGATTGACGAGTACCTGACTCCAGAGCGCATAGATCGTCATCGCTTGTTTAATCCACAGTTTGTGCGCCAGGTTTTGCGACAGCCGTATCGGTCCAGCAGGCGTTGGCACTACTTCATGCTTTACTTGATGGCACAGACACATATACTGGTGGAGGCTTTCGATGTCGCATGACACCCCCTCAGTGCGACAGGCTCTCGACCAAACGCTGGCCTGGAGCAAAGCCCAATCCTACCTCGAGCATACCAAGCACGACGCGTTGAACAGTCCGTTCCTGTCTCGGGTGCTCGGCGGCACCCGTTACGGGCGCATTTTCGCGACCCAGGCTGTGATGCGATTCCCGATTAATCTGCGCGGCGTGCTCGGCGTACGGAAAAGTCACAACCCCAAAGGCCTGGCGCTATTCGTGCTCGCGCTACTCGACAACTTCGCAGTGGAGGGCCAGCCGGGAGAACTGGTTGAGGCCGAAAGGTTGCTCGACATCCTGCTCACGTTGCGTTCACCCGGCGCCTGGAAGGGTGATTGCTGGGGCTACCAGTACCCGTGGCAGGACCTGGGATTCTTCGCTCCGGCGGGCACGCCCAATGCGGTGGTTTCGGCGTTTGTCTGTGAAGCGTTCCTGAAAGCGCATGCCGTCACCGGAAAACGCCACTACCTCGATGTAGTGTCGTCCTGCGCGCAGTTCCTACTCAACGACCTTGCCGTACTCAAATCGACCGACGAAGAACTCTGCCTGGGCTACATGCCGCTGGGCATGTCGATGCGCGTGATGGATGTCAGCATCCTGGTTGCTGCGGTATTTGCGCAACTGCATCGTATCCAACCCGCCCCGCGCCTTGCCGCCACCGCGATGCGCCTGACGCGCTTCGTGGTCCGCTGCCAGACAGTCGACGGCGCCTGGTATTACACCGATCCGCCGCAGGCTTCCCCGGTCAAGATCGACAACTACCACACCGGTTTCATTCTCGATGCGTTACTGCGCATCATGCAGGCTTCGGAGACGCGCGAATGGCAGGAAAACTATCAGCGAGGCGTCGCGTTCTACGCCAGCCAACTGTTTAACGCCGATGGTTCACCGCGCTGGATGAGCGACCGGAATTATCCGCACGATATCCACGGTGCTGCACAAGGCGTACTGACCTTCAGCCAGCCGCAAAACCTGAATGACTATCCCGAATTGGCCGCCAGGATCATGGCTTGGGCGCTGGCGCGGATGTATCATGTCGAAGGGCGCTTCTACTATCAGGAGACCCGGTTTTACACCAAAAAATTCACTTTTATCCGATGGTGCAACGCTTGGATGTGTCGGGCAATGGCATCGCATATTCTGAATCGACAAACATGAAGAAAATTGAGCCCGTCGCACCGGCCGTTCACGACAAGCTGACCAGCCAGATTCAGGACTTTTGGTCACGGCGCGTCAACGCCGAACGCATCATGGGCAAGGACGTATCCACGCATGCGCGCGGTGACGACAGGTACTTCGCCGACCTGGTGGCGCAGCGTTATCGTTCCCACCGCCACCTGTTGCCGTGGATTAAGGCGCTGCAGCCGGGAAAGTCGGTCCTGGAAATTGGCAGTGGTGTGGGCCTCGATACCTTCACCCTCGCGCAACACGGCATGCAGGTCACTGCCGTCGACCTGACGCTGGTCGGCGTTTCAGCGGCAAGGCAACGATTCGCCAGGCACAAGCTGCCGGGCAATTTTTCGGTCAGCGATGCGTGCAATCTGCCCATCGCCGACAATTCCTTTGACTATATCTACTCTTTCGGCGTCCTGCATCACGTCGCCGAAACCGACAAAAGCATCAACGAGGTCTTTCGTGTACTCAAGCCCGGTGGACAGGCGCGAATCATGCTCTACAATCGTCATTCACTGAACGAGTTGGTGCACCGGCTGGCCAAGGTGCCGTTTGAAGACCGCGACGAATTGTGTCCTGTGGTGCGCAGGTACACTGCGGCTGAAGTGCGGCAGTTATTCAACGAGTTTACGCAGGTCGAACAGAAGCTTGAGTATGTGTTCGGCGAAGGATACGGAAAATTGTTTGACCTGACGCCGCGCTGGTTGCACAATCTGTTGTCACGTTTCTGCGGTTGGCACATCATGATTACGGCTACCAAATAGCCAAAGGGCAAGATATGGCATCGTTCCACTTATTGCGTAATGAAAGCTTGCGGGCCGTGCTGTCGCCTGCGACCGGGGGCCGCGCGTCCACCCACATCCGTCCTACCATCGCCGCCATCTACATTACGCGCGTGTGCAACTCCCGCTGCACCATGTGCGATTTCTGGAAGAACGATCCCGATCCCAAGGAGCTCTCGAGCGAACAATGGGGCGTGGTGTTTTCCAGATTGAAAGCCTTTGGGGTGGATTTCGTCGGTGTCAACGCCTCAGGGGAAATGTTCACACGCCGCGATGCCTTTGATATCCTCGGACACTTGCGCGATCTGAACATGGCTTTCGGCGTAAATTCCAATGGCACGCTTTTTTCTCCGACCCGGGCAAAGAAACTTGCAGCCCTTGGGCCGCGCGCGGTTACCATCGGGCTTGAGGGAGTTGGCGACGCCATGTACATGGTGACACGCGGCCTGAAGAACGGTTTCACGAAAGTGTCCCGCCATATTGATAACCTCAAGCGGGAGGGAATAGAGAACGTTGGGTTGGGGACAGTTCTGATGAAGGAAAATGTATACGAGTGGGTCAGCCTCGCCGAGTTTGCAGTGGAAAAGGGTCTCTCCGGTGTTCGCTACACCGCCTACCATGACGCCTATTTCAATCCTCAGTCCGACCCAGTGGGTTCGGAGTACGTCGATCCCACCTTTCATGCCTTGGTTGAACGGGAAATCGATAAGCTGATCGATTTGAAACGCAGAACCGGGATCGTGAAGAACAGCGAAGCTTACTTGCGGCGCGTCACAAGTTTCTACAAAGATCAGAAAAACTATTTCCCCACGCCATGTTTGCAAGGTTCAAACCGTATTGAAATTGACGCTTACGGCAACGTCACGCTCTGCTCGTTTGTGAGCGAGCCACTGGGAAACCTGGTGTTGCAGGACATGGAGGAAATCTGGGAATCTGACAAACATCGTCAAGCGCGAGACAACGCATTCAAAGGAAATTGCCCAAAGTGTTTTCTCTCTTGTTATGGCGAGGAAAACCTGCGATTGTCTTCCGGTGCATTCTTGCCAACTTTGGGGAATTCAATTCAACGCGGCATGAAGTTGCTGGGGCCCACCTCGCGTCAGAGCTAATTTGCCATACATTTGGCAAGTGCACTTTGCATTGTGCTTGACAATCCCGACCGAAAAATACCATAACTCGATGAAGATCCGGTGACAAATGATGTAATGCGTGGGCCCGCAGTCTGATCGACGGCATGAAATTCGACGTTGCAATGCGCTATTATTGAATATGGCAGAGAACCTGCACAATTATCAATTGTCTAATGCATCCGGTTGCGGGTTACCGTACGCCAAAAGCGGAGCACGCAAAGTTTTCTACGCGGTTGAGGAACATTTTCTGGCGATAGCGCTTCTGAGTGGGTGCGTGAAAGCGCCCGCAAATGGCAACACTTTTGCGCAGTCGGCTCAACAATGGCTAAATCAGCCGCGCAATTTTTGTCCACGATTGAAAATTTACCATTTTTGGTCCGGCCTCGATCCGGAAATGGTCGAATTCTTCGGGATCGCAGTCTTCTTCGACGTCATTCGCGCAACGACAGGAAGCCGCGCCGCGCGATGAAGATAGGTCTGGACGCGACACGCATCGGCCAACCGACTGGCGAGGGCACGTACACGCGCGAGGTCATTCTTAGCCTCCTCAGGGCGTTTCCAGACGACCAATTTTTTGTCGTCATACCAAGCCACAATCCAATGTTTGATTTTCCCAACGTAAAGCAGGTGGTATATCGCGATGTGGACGGCATTGCGGCGCGCCTCGCGTACGCTTTTGCCATCGGTCGTATTGTCCGGCGATACCAGCTCGATATTTTTCACAACCTCACCAATTACGCCGCCTTCGGTGTGTCATGTCCGGTCGTCACCAATGTGATGGACCTAGTGACGCTCAAGTTCCCCCATTCGCGGGGCAACAGTCTGCAGACTTGGATCTACAGATACGTATTTCCTCGCCTGTTGAGTCTTAGCAGTTGCCTTGTTGCGATCTCGGAGAATACCCGGCAGGACGTAGCCGATTGCTACGGTTTGGGCGAACGTGTGAGGGTGATCCCCTGCGGCATCGACCACAACGTATTCAATGTCACCACGCCGCTCGATAAACAATCACTGTCGCGTTTTCGACTTCCGCCCAACTATTTGCTTTTTGTGGGCTACCTCTCGCCCAAGAAGAACGTGGAGATTGTGCTTCGTGCAATGCACCGCCTTAATACCGAGGGATTTGAGACGCACCTGGTTCTTGTAGGGAAGCGTGGCTACGGCTCTGAGACATTTTTCGCGCTGGCTGAGAAACTTGGCCTGACTTCGCGTCTCATTGAGACTGGTTTCGTTTCGGCGGACGAGTTAACACTCCTGTATCGTGGTGCTGGACTGTTTGTATTTCCGTCGCTATACGAAGGCTTCGGACTTCCCGTTGTGGAGGCCATGGCTTGCGGAGCCCCGGTATTGACTTCAAACACCAATGCGCTTCTAGAACTTTTGGATGATCCCGACTGCCTTTGTCATCCTCAAGATTTGGATTGCTGGGCGACGCGGATCCGTGGCGCCTTGTCGGATCCGGCGCAGCGAGAAATCGAACAAAGGCGTGGACTGGCGCGTGCGCGAGATTTTTCTTGGGATATCGGTGCACAAATGCTGCGCATTGTCTATGCAGAGTTAGTCGGTGAACTAAGGAGGCCTGGCGGATGAGTGGCTTTTCGGAGCGCTATTTTCGACCTTACGCAAGCGCCGCACTGGCCATACGGCGATTCGTCCGCGAACGGTTGCAGCTTAGTCCACGCGTTGGCTGGCTTTTCCGGCAGGTCAAGCTATTGCCCGGCGGCGCACGCTTACTGGATGTGGGTTGTGGCACCGGTGGTTTCCTGGAATTATTGGAACAGGAAAACACTGGTATAGAAACTTTCGGCCTCGACCTTGGGAGTCCACCAGATTTTCTTTCTCGTGGAACTTTCCTGCGCGGTTCAGCGACAGTCTTGCCATTTGCAGACAACAGTTTCGATTTGGTCACTTGCGCACATGTAATTGAACATTTAGTCGACGGAAGACCCTGCGTCAATGAGCTTCTCCGCGTATGCCGGCCCGGCGGGGTTGTATATATTGAAACGCCGTCGCCGCGATCTGCTTACGTACCCTTTTTCAATACGTTTTGGGATGACCCGACGCACGTGCGCCCTTATTCCAGGACCGGGCTCGAGCGCTTGCTAGAAGCGGCCGGCGCGGAAAACGTAGAGTCCGGCGTCAAACACTCGCTGCCCGCCGTCGTGTTCGGCCTCCCATATTTGCCTATAGGACTGTTGACTGGGGACCGGCAGGCAAAGGCGATGTTCGCCATATACGCTTTCGGTTTTTCGGTATGGGCTGGCTGCGCCAAGCCGCATCACGAATGAATTTTCGGGAATTGACTACCAATAGATGGTTCGGCAGAGTGCTGCTGGCCGCATTCTTGGCGGCAGCTGCCTACCTGTTGGCACAAAACCCTGAACAGTACCGCGTCTTGTCCCGGCTGGAAATCGGGGACTTCGCAGCATTGTTGGCAGTCAATTTAGCGTCGTTCTTGGTTACGGCAGTGGTTTCCTGGCATCTACTGCGATCAGTGGGGGCCGCTGTGCCATGGTCCACGAACCTGGCACTTACATTTTTGGCAAATTTCCTCAACTACTTTGGTCCTGCGCAGCCAGGAATGGGCGCCAAGGCACTTTATTTACGGGCGATGCGAAACGTCAGCTTTGGCGATTTCGCCATCGCAACAGGGACCAACGCCCTCGTCATGGTCCTGGTATCCGGCTTCGCCGGAGTCCTCGTGACAGGCTGGGTATGGACTACGCAGCGAATACTTTTGATTGAGCTCTGTTTACTAAGTTTTGCAATGGTTGTCACCGTGTCGGCTTTGCTGCTTTTGGGGGCGCGAATCTCACGTTTTCAAGGCGTGCGCAATGCGTGGGCAAAAGCCCTCGGCGACACGATCACCGGAGTAGCACTGCTCTGGGGTAGAGGCGGCGCCATGCTGGTTGCGTTCGCGCTTGTCGCGTTCCAATACGCCGTTTCCGCCTTCGCAATCTGGTTAAGCTACCGGGCTATTGGCGCTGCCCCGGGATACTCCATAGCCGTCCTTATCGCGGCCTTTCTTTCGGTAGCCAATATCGTGCCTGTCACCCCCAACAATATCGGCGTTTCCGAGTTGGTCATGGGCGCAGTCGCGCAACTTAGTGGCGTAGGATTCGCCGAAGGACTGGTGGCAGGGGTAATCATGCGCGGGTTTCACGTGTTAATAAGCGTGTTTGCTTTGCCATACGCAGGCTGGCAATTGCGTCGTGCTTCAAAGCGCGTCGCGCTGAACCACAAAAAGTGCAATTAGCATTGGCCGACTTAATCGCATCGGCTTTAACGAATTGGTGCCACCATCTGACCGGAAATCTAAGTCGATGCGCTACCATCGGCGGTCCATCACTCAAGCCTGCAATCCAGAAAAAAGCAATACGTAGGTAGTGTGTTGCTGGGTAATAGTGTTCGACGAACGTGTTCAAACTCGTGTGTGTGGCTACTAGGTTGCCAGGTCATCCTCCTCGCTCGCAACGACTTCCTTTGTTCGTCCACTCACGAGTTTCTTTTTTGCAATCACCCAGACGCCGGCACCCATACGAGGCACTGACCACTGTCCCACCCACGCAAGCGCGTTGAGAAAGGGGAAAAATAGTGCGTAAACAATCTTTCTTTGTTCCTTCGCGCCCGTAACTAGATATGAAATATTGTTGATCAGGTTTTCCAGAAATCCATAACTGAAGCCGAAGCGGGAAACAACGAAGCCCGCGCGCCGCACTCGCTCGAGTAACTCCGGCAAGTGATAGCCGGGCCTGACATGACCTGGCACGTCAAAATTCTCAGACCAGTGAAACAGTGGCCAGCGCCGATAAAAATGTGGCACGTGAACGACGAGTACGCCATCGTTGCGCATCGACCGGAAGAAATGGCCCAATACTGCTTGATCATCCTTAACGTGTTCCAGATTGTCGACCGAGACAATGAGGTCATATCGATCCAGCGCTTCATATTGGGTGACATCTGCGACGAGGAATCGGCAGTTTTGCAACCCCATCCGCGCAGCCAGTTGCGTGTTCGTTTTTTGTGCCGACTCGTTTTCGTCAACCGCGTCGATCAATGCAACCGCATATCGCAGCGCAAGCATGCGCGTCATCACGCCGCGGCCGCAACCTGCGTCAAGTACGCTCGTTGCATTGCTTGGCAACAATTTTGCAAGGCGGCGTAAACGGATTCGTAGTCCGATAATTGGCATACCCCACAGTCGGCAATACCAACGTTCAAGTACGCCGAGCGACGGATCCCAAAAAAATTCAGTGCCAGGAAGTTGCATAGACTAATCGTATAAGCCACGGTTTTTTCCGGCTTGGCGCAGCGCTCGCTTCGCGACGAAACGCCCACCGGGAGCGAGCCAACGTCTTTTCGTTGGGCTGCCTATTCATACCGCAGTGCCTCCACCGGCCTCAACCCCGCCGCTCTCCTTGCAGGATAAAACCCAAAGAAAACACCAATCACCGCCGAAAAACTAAATGCAATAACAATGCCAGTTAAGGATATACCAACCTGCATCGGCGAAAATTTGGTGATGAGCGCACTGCCGGCATAAGCCAACGCCACGCCGATGGCACCACCACACACACAAATGACAATCGCCTCAGTCAGAAACTGCAGGAGCACGTCGCGGCGTTTCGCGCCAAGTGCCATGCGAATACCAATTTCGCGCGTGCGCTCGGTCACCGAAACCAGCATGATGTTCATGATGCCGATTCCGCCCACAAGCAATGATATGGAGCCGATCGCACCAAGCAGCAGTGTCAAAGCGGTGGCGATACCCTGCGCCGCCTCAGCAATGGATGCCAGATCTCGCACCGTAAAATCATCTTCCGCATCGTCTCGAATCCGATGGCGAATACGCAACGCCTGCGTGGCATCGTAAATGGCGTCCTGGGTCTGTTCGGCGCTCGCGGCTTGCGCCATGATGTAGTGGATCGCGCCTGGGGACCAGGTGCGTATGACTTGTTGTCGGGCGGTGGTGATCGGGATGAGAACGGTGTCATCCTGATCGCCGCCGCCAAGATCGCTGCCTTTATCGCCCAGTATGCCGATAATTTCAAACGGGCGATTGCGGATGCGGATCGTCTGGCCGATGGGGTCGGATTCATTGAACAAATTCTGCGCCACCGTTGAGCCGATCACAGCCACTCGCGAAAGGGAGCGCATCTCGACATCGCCAAACACGCTGCCTTGCTCGGCGGTCAGGTCCTTGATATCGAAAAACTCGGGGCTGACGCCCATGACCGTGGTATTCCAGTTATTCGCGCCACTGGCGACCTGAAACGGGCTGCGTACCACTGGCGCCACGTTGGCGAAGGTCGGCAATGCCACAAGTGTTTGTGCGTCCGACAACGTCAGCGTTTGCGATGCCCCAGTGCCAGCGCGTACGCCGTTGGCGGTCGATGAACCTGGCAGGATGACCATCACATTCGAGCCCATCGCAGAGATACGCCGATTGATATCTTCCCGCACCGATTCGCCGATCGCCAGCATCAGCACCACCGCACCAACGCCGATGATGATCCCGAGCATGGTTAATCCAGCGCGCAGCCGGTTCATCGACATGGCACGAAATGCTTCGAGAAAAACCTGGACCGGATTCATGGCAGCTTCACGCTTCCAATGATGAAAACTTGTATATCAAGCAATGGTGCGCACTTCCAGCCATAAATGCCTCAACAGCCTCGCCAGTGCTAGTGTTTTTGTAATTCACAATTGAGCATCCACCATCTGCCCATCATACGTCACTAAGCCATCCTTCAGTCGCACCAGCCGTTTCGCATACTTCGCCACGTCGGGTTCATGCGTCACAATCAGAATGCTCATGCCCTCAACATTGAGGCGTGTGAACAAGTCCATGATTTCGGCCGATGTCGTCGTATCGAGATTGCCGGTCGGCTCGTCCGCCAAAATCAGCGCGGGTTCACACACCAGTGCTCTGGCAATCGCCACGCGCTGCTGTTGGCCGCCAGAAATCTGATTCGGCAAGCGCTTGTTGAACGCCCCTAGGCCTGTCTGGGCAAGTTTTTCTGCACCGCGTTTGCGCGCTTCTATCATTGGCACACCAGCGTATAAAAGAGGCAGCGAAACGTTTTCGATCAACGGCATGCGTTTCAATAAATTGAATCCCTGAAACACAAAACCAATGGTTTGATTGCGCACTTTCGCCAGCTCATTGTCATTGAGTTTTGCAGTTTCCTTGCCGTTCAAAACATAGCTGCCGCTCGTCGGTGTATCCAGACAGCCGAGAATATTCATGAGCGTGGATTTGCCCGAGCCGGATTGGCCCATGATGGCGACAAATTCGCCCTGATGAATCGTCACATTGATGCCGTGTAATACCGGTGTCTCGACATCGGCGCTGAAGTAGCTTTTGCGTACATCGCGCAACTGAATTAGTGCATCGGGCTGAGCCTGAGAATTCACAACCGCGTTCATGGCCAGTGCTATTTCTTTGCCGTCTTGTCTTGAAGATCGCGAATAACCAATTCATCGCCGGGTTTGACATCACCTGAAAGCATTTCGGTGAATTGCGAACTCGCGACGCCGGTGCGAACTTCCAGTAGCACCAATTCGTTCTTGTCGTTGATCTTGTAGACGCGTGCTGGCGGTCGTCTCACACGTCCGTTGGCATCCGCGCCAACGGGGTTATCGGTTTTGGCGCTTTCTTTCGTCGCGTCAGAGGGCGCGACAGCAACCTTGGGATCAGGCATAGGCTCGCTCGCCTTTTTCTTGTCTACATCCTTCTTCGGATTTTTCTTGTCGTCCTTTTCGTCTTTAGGTGGCTTGAAACGCAACGCCCCATTAGGAATTCGCACCACGTTGTCGCGCTGATTTGCGACAAAGCTTACCTGCGCTGTCATGCCGGGCTTCAGCAGGCTACCTTCGTTGTTGACATCGACGACGACGTTATAGGTCACGACGTTTTGCTGAATGGTCGGGTTTAAACGTACCAATCGAATTTTTCCCTGGAAATCACGTTCGGGATAAGCGTCAACCGTAAATCGTACCGGCATCCCCTGGCGTACGCTGCCCACGTCGGCTTCGGCCACGCTCGTATCGATTTGCATTTCTTCCAGATTTTTGGCGATCTGAAACAGCGTGGGGGTACTGAAACTCGCAGCCACCGTCTGGCCAACATCGATCTTCCTGTCGATGACAATGCCATCGATGGGTGAGCGGATGATGGTATAGCTAAGATTCGTCTTCTCGCGGTCCAGTTGCGATTTCACTTGCGCGACCGTGGCATTGGCGACATCGAGTTCCTTGGTATTTTGTTCCAGTGTTTGTGAGCTGATAAAACCCTTCGCCACCAATTCCTGATTGCGTTTCAACGTGCTCTCGGCCAGCCGGGCTGTCGCTTCCGCAGAGCGCAGGCTCGCATCAAACTGCGCTAGGTTCGCTTTGATCAAGGCGGGGTCGAGCTCCAGAAGTACCTGATTGGCTTTGACGGCATTATTGAAGTCTGTGTAGAGCTTAGTGACGGTGCCCGATACTTGCGTGCCGACGCTGACCACGGTAACCGGGTTAAGCGTTCCGTTGGCGGAGATTCGCTGTACCACCGGGCCGCGGTCGACGGTTATTGTACGATAGCGTTCGCCCTTGCTGTCTTCGGCTTTCTTTTGAAAATAAACGCTGACGCCAATCACCGCTATCAAGAGCAGCAACGGCACGATGATTTTGGCGCGAAAAAGTAACGTAAAGGTTTCAGCTAAAACGGATTTGATCGAAGCCATAGGGTGGGCCAGTATTGTTATTTTTCGGTAGTGAGATTTTACCCTGTCGGCTTGGTTGTTATTCTTAACGCGGTAACTCGGCGCGCCGTCAGCGTTGTACAGCCAATGCGCGCATCGTCAGCCCGTTTGACATAAATGCATGGAAGTATTCGAGATTGTTCAGCTCTTCCGAGCCGACTGCAAATGGTTCGGCACCGCTGCGTTGCATGCATCGCTGAAACTGTGCCTGCAATCCAATTACACGCCCCCCCGGTTGCAGCCTGGGCCAGGTGACGGCCTGACCAATGACGGCAGAGAGTCCCTGTTTCTGATAAATGTTGCCAGCGTTTTGTACGTGACACGATGCACAGGCGACATCCTGCTGGCCGATGCGCCGCTGAAACATCATTAGCCCGGCGTCATATTTTTCGCGCGCCTGGACGCTGCCTACACGTACTGTCAAGCGCTGTCCATCAGAGAGACTTTTAAAATAGGCGCTCAATGGGCCCATCAAATTCGCATTCGGTGCAGCGATCTCCGGCTCGCCATGCAGCACCAGACATTTGTTGATCGCCATTTCTACCGTGACTACCTGCCGCGCCTTTGCGTCGAACTGGGGATACGTTGCAGCCACCCGCTTACCGGCATTCGGAAAGCAGATGGCCAGTGACTTGCCATTCTTGAATTTTCGATCCCACGCTTTCTTGCCGATGGCGAGTATGTCCGCACTGTTGGTCGCGTTGTCCGCATTTAGCGGGATAGCTTCCACCACCACTGCGGGGTTCGCCCCCAGCACCCAATCGGCCGGATTCGTACCTGGTATTCGCTTCTGAAGCGCCTGCACCAGACTCTGCCGCTGCTGGTCGGGCGTGGACGGCGTCTGTGCCATTGAAACCAGTGGCAGCAGACATACCCCAAGCACCCAGCCTAACGTGACGCTCAGATACGGTGGCCTACAGCGTTTCAAGATAAGCGACGATGTCATCAATTTCGGACTCAGTGAGGATGTGGTGTTTGCCGTATGGCGGCATGATTGTCGAGGGATTCGCCGCACTTCGATCGCGGATCGAATCCCGCAGCCGCACCCGATCAGTCGGCGCTGCATATTTCTGGCCGAACCCTTCAAGCGCCGGACCGATGTTCGACGCACCAGTCCGGGATGCATCGGTCGGCGTTTTATGGCATGCGCCGCAATTGCCTTTGCGCTCTTCAGCAAATAGTGCCCGGCCAGCAATCGCGTTTCCCTGCGCTAACGATTGCGATGGCTGTAGGCTGACGAGCGTGAAGATCAATAGCAAGTGGCAACTGCGAGTAATTCCCAGAGCTACCATCCGCGCAATACCGCAGACGGTACTTCCGCCATACTTACGCGAACACCATGCGACAAAAGTAGCGAAGCTGGTTTAAGCGTCACTCGCGGCGCGGTGCGGGTGCTGTCCGGCGGATCGTCCCGATCGTCATCGCGGTCACGCTTCTCACTCTTTTCTCCCGGCATGAGCGGACGATTGCGAAAGGCGACGCGCATTTCGCGCAAACGGGACTCTGCACTGGATGCCTCATAAAAATCGCCGTCTTTTGCTTTCACTGCCAGTTGAAGTTGCTCAACAGCGCCGATCAAATTGCCACGCCGAAAATATGCTTCCCCAATCGCACGGTGCTGGGCCAGCTTCTTGTTCTTCTTTTCGTATCCCTTGGCGGCCAATTCAAATAGCCGGGCGTCATCCTGGATATTTTTCAACCGCTCATTGATCTGCGTGATCGCGGCGTCGGTCTGGCCCGATTCGTATAGCGCCTCGACACTTCCATAAAACAGCGCGCGATGCTGCGGAAACGCGACCATCGCAGCCCGATAAATTTGCAGTGATTCCGCCCACTTTTGCTGCCCGGCCTTTATTTCGGCCGCGAGATTTTCGATCCAGGGGTGAAGTGGATTGCTACCCCCGCGAATTGTGTTGAGCTCTTTCTCTGCATAGGAAAAATCACGGCTGCGCGTTAGCGCCAGCGCCAATCCGTAGACATCGGCGCGATTGCGCAGTACCGTGCGTTGCGAAATGGCCTCGCGGAAAAAACTAACGGAATCGCCCCCGCCACTATTGATGACACGAAGTTTTGCTTGCGCGAAACGGTAATCCGGGCTATCAGGCACCGAACGCTTGCTCTCCGCACCCATCTGGTCCACCCGATTCTGCATGTCGGCGATCCGCTCCGTGGTGAGCGGGTGGGAGCGCAGATAGCCGGGCGCCTTGCCATCATTGTGACGGTTCGCCAACAGCAGACGTTCAAAAAACGACACCATGCCTTTGGGATCGAAGCCCGCGCCGAGCATCGCCTGTATACCAAGCCGGTCGGCTTCGCTTTCGAATTCGCGACTGTAGTCCAGCTGATTTTGGTAGCTCAGCGCCGTAGACGCAGCGATCGCCGCTTCCGTCGCCTGTCCCGACGAGCTGGAGTTTGAGCGGGCTGCAAGAATTGCCGCCGCCAAACCAAGTAATTGCAACGGCAGCCCTTTGCGGGCGACATCCGCGCCACGCGATTGGTGGCGCTGCAGAATATGCGCCAGCTCGTGCCCCAAAACGCCAGCGAGTTCCGATTCATTGCTTGTAGACAATAGCAGTCCAGAGTGGATACCGATAAAGCCGCCAAGTAAGGCAAAGGCGTTAATTGACTCGTCGTTTAGCACAAAGAATTCAAAATCACGGCGGTTATCATTGGTCGCGCTGCGCGTGGCGCCGACGAGCCGTGAACCTATCGAGTTTATGTAATCCTGAACCTCTGCGTCATCGACGAAGGACCGATCAGCACGTACCTCAAGCATAATTCGCTTGCCGATAGCACGCTCCTGAGGGGCTGATAGCACAGCATCGGATGCGTCGCCTAGCTCAGGCAGGCCTTCCGCCATCAAGGCGCCAGGCATGGCCGTAAAGGCACCCAACGTAAGGGCTGAAATTATTTGTTTTAGGCGATGCGGCGTCGGCATGTGGTGAAATCTCGATGATTTGGGCATTATTGCCACGCGACTGGACGTATCTGGTCACGTTACTTTCGTTTCCGCTTCTCCGGTAAAAGGCAGACGGCGTCCAAAACCGGATGCGCGAAGCTTTTAGGTCCTGCGGGATAGCATCAGTTCCCGGAAAGAGCCAATTTCCACAAAATCGACAAAGAATTGTACCAATGGAAGACGGCATAATCTCAATATGAGCAAATTGAACCATTTCGACGACAACGGGCAGGCGCATATGGTCGATGTGGGTGCCAAGCCCGAAACGCACCGCGTTGCGATCGCCTCCGGATGCATTACGATGCTGTCTGCCACATTCGAGCTGATTGGGTCCGGCGCCGCCAAGAAAGGCGATGTGCTCGGCATCGCGCGTATCGCAGCCATACAGGGCGCCAAGCGCACATCGGATCTCATTCCGTTGGCGCATCCCTTGATCATCAACAAAGTTAACGTTGAGTTTGTGACCGATGCAGCCGCCTGCAGCATCGAATGCCGCGCGTCCGTCGAGACCTTCGGCCGCACCGGCGTGGAAATGGAAGCGCTGATGGCTGTCAGCGCAGGTTTGCTGACGATCTACGACATGGTCAAGGCCGTAGACCGCGGCATGGTTATCTCGGATATCAGGCTGCTGGAAAAACGTGGCGGTAAGTCGGGCGATTTTGTTGTGGGCGACGATAAGCCTTCAGTCGTGAGCTGAGGCGAATCATTTTTTTGCGGGCTTGTTATCGCGGGCGTGCTCCTAGCTCTTGAGACACCCCCATCCCAGCCTCCCCCGCCGCCGCGAGGGAAGGAGTTTCCCTACCGACGCCAAAGTCAAAGTTAGCGTCAACCCTCGCGCAATCAATCCCCTCCCCTGCGAAGGGGAGGGCTAGGGTGGGGTTAGCGCTTGGAATTGGCGCGACTAGACACTTAGATATCGCCATCCCACCCACAAAACCGACCGTCTCAACCACCCCACAGCATCTTCACCACACCCATCACACCACACACCACAATCACCGCAATCACATTTGCTTTGTAGCGCATCAAGGCAACGGCAGCAGCCAGCGTCACGACCATCGAAAACCATTCGAATTTTCCACTGAATGGCGAGTCCGGTGTCGCCAGGGGCCACCAAATTTTCCAAGCGAAAAACAGCGCCAGATTGATGATGACGCCAACGACCGCGGCAGTGATCGCGGTAAAGGGCGCAGTGAATTTTTGTTGTCCGTGCGTCGCTTCAACTAACGGACCACCAATGAGGATGAACAGAAACGAGGGCAGGAACGTAAAGAACGTGACAACACTTGCCGCCAATGCCGCACCCAGAAAAAGTGACCCTGGTCCCAGCACAGCCTTGGTCCAGCCGCCAATAAAGCCGACGAACGCCACTACCATGATGAGTGGCCCCGGCGTGGTTTCACCCAGCGCCAGTCCGTCGATCATCTGCTGCGCGCTCAACCATTGAAAATTCTCGACCGCACCCTGGTACACATAGGGCAATACCGCATAGGCGCCGCCAAACGTAAGCAGAGCGGCCTTGGTAAAGAACCAGCCCATCTGTGCTAGCGTACCGTGAATGCCACTGTGTGCGACAAGCAGGCCCATTGCGGCGGACCACAGACCAAGCCCGACTACGAGGTAAAACAGCATGCGCGAGAGGCGGAAAACCGCGTGTGGTGGTATTGGACCGTCATCGCCAATGAGTGCGGTGCCAACACCAGCATCCGTGCCGCTATGGCCGCCACCGGGGACAAATTTCTGCGGCGCGATTCGCCCGCCGATTGTGCCGATGACAGCCGCGCACAGCACGATGGCCGGGAACGGCACGCCGCCGGCAAAAATGGCGACAAATGCCG